>CP101406.1:1830906-2441209 GCA_024758765.1 Mycobacterium sp. SVM_VP21 | reverse complement strand
GGGATGCGATAGTCCATCGCCGGAACGACCGATCCGACCGGGAACATCGCGGTCAGGAAGCTCTGGCCGAAGGCGTGCCGCGCGATGGGGTCGCCGAACGTGGCGAAGTTCAGCTTGTCCGGCGGGGGAGCGGTGGGATCGGTCGCCAGCCGGGCCTGCACGGCGTCGAGCACCAACGAGCCCTCTGACAGTCCGATCGCGGTGCCGGGGCCGCCGTTGCGGATCGCCGCGTCGAGAGTGCCCTCGCCCTCGTCGACCGACTCACCGATGCTGGGCCCGTCCGCCCCCAACCCGGGGAAGGCTTCATCGAGCTTGCCGATGCCGGGGAAGAGGCGCTCCAGCACGTGCCCCTGGACCTGCCCAGCGGGGTAGCGCACGATCTGCCGCCTCAGGCCCGGGAACCATTCCTCCCCCTCGCGGCGGATGTACTCGTCGTAGGGGATGCCCAGCACGTGGGCGCCGCCGAGGGCGTACGCGTTGCGGCCGGATGGATTCGCGCTTCCGCCGGGCGTGTCGTAACCGGGCGTGTCGTCGGCTGTGCTGACTCCGGTACCGAAGCATCCGGTCGTGCTCAGAGTCACCAGCGCGGAGAATCCTGCTACGAGCTTCTTCATCTCTGCCTCCCCCGACGGCTCGGCTTGCCTTGTAGTTTCACACAGATCGCCTGCACGAGTAACCCCCTTACGCTGCAGCGCGCCCCCGCCGTTGTCGCCGCGATCCCAGCCGAGACGGCCACCAGTTGGCGCGCCCGACCAGCGCGGCGATGGCGGGAACGGTGATGGTCCGGACCAGGAAGGTGTCCAGCAAGATCCCGACTCCGATGACGAGACCCCCCTGGACCACGGTACTGATGCTGGAGAACAACAGGCCGCACATCGAGGCGGCGAAGATCACGCCCGCTGCGGTGATCACTCCGCCGGTCGAACTCAGGGTGCGGATCACGCCGTAGCGGACGCTGTGCGGCGACTCGTCGCGCATCCGCGACACCAGCAGCATGTTGTAGTCGGCTCCGACCGCGACCAGCACCACGAACGCCAGTGGGGGCACCGTCCAATGCAGCTGTTGGCCACCGATGAACTGGATCACCAGCACACCGATACCCAGCGCAGACAGGTAGGAGACCACCACGGAGGCGACCAGGTACAGCGGTGCGACGACAGCACGCAGCAGCGCAATCAACGTCAACAGCACGACGAGCAGGGTGGCGATGATGATGAACCGGATGTCGTGCTGGTAGTAGTCGCGGGTGTCTCGCAGACCCGCGGTGTAGCCGGCCATCGACACGGTGGCGTCGGCCAAGGCGGTGTTGGGCTGGGCGCTGCGCGCGGCGTCACTGATGGCGTCGATCTGGTCCATCGCTTCGGTGCTGAACGGATTGAGTTCGGTTTGCACCAGGTAGCGCACGGAGTGCCCGTCCGGCGAAAGGAATATCTTGGCGGCTTCGGTGAACTCGTCCAACTGCAAGAGTTGGGCCGGGATGTTGAAACCGGCCTGAGCCGGTTGCGCCGCACCGTTTTTGAGGGTCAGCAGGAACGTCGCGGCGGCATCCAATTCGGTGCCCATCTGTTTGACCTGCTTGACCAGTTCGGCAACGCCGTCAGCGATCTGCCGACTTCCACCGGCGACGCGGTCCGCTCCGTCTTGCATGGACCGCAGGTTGGTCTGCAGGCCACCGGGTTTGTCCATTCCCATGGATTGCATCACGTTGGTGAGGTTGGCAAGCGCGGTGCGCACGCGGTTGATCGAAGCGTTCAGGGACCGCTGGTCCGGGATTGACTGCAATTGCTGTGCGAGATCGCTGATCGCGTCGAGGTCTTCTTGATTGCGTCCACCGAGCAGCTGTTCGAAAGCCCCGCGGGTGGCACTGCAGGAGGTATCCAGATCACAGATCGGGTTGCCCTGCAACGCCGTCAGCACCGGGCCGATCCAGCCGAACATGTTCCTGCCGGCGGAGAAATTCCAGCCCATGGAATTGCTGATGGCGTTGACATGGTCGACGAGTTGGGCTGCGGTGTCGACCGACTGGACCAGGGTGTCGCCGCCGTACTGGCTCTTCATGGACGAAAAGGAGTTGACCACGTCCTGGACGCTGGCCGATAGGCGTTTGACCTGGCCGCGTACGTCGCGCAGGTTGGTGGCCAGCGTCTCGGCTCCGGCGGCCAACCGGTTGAGGTCACTGGAGCGGCCGCTGATCGTGGCGGACCCGTCCGCGAGAAAGCCGCCGATGGCGCCGGCCTGATAGGTGGCCCGAAACTCTTCCGGCACAGCCCCGGTCGGCCGGGTGATGCCGGTGACCGCGGCGACGCCCGGGACTTGGCTGACGCGTTGTGCCATCTGTTCCAGGTCGGCAAGCGCCTCGGGAGTGCGCAGGTCGTTCGGTGACTGGATCAGGATGTATTCGGGAATCGACTGATTCACCGGAAAATGCTGCTCCAGCGCCGCGTACCCGAGCGAACTCGGAGCCGAGGACCGCAGCGCCTTGCGGTCGTCGTAGTTGTAGCGCACGAAGGCGGCGCAGCCGGCCAGGGCAGCCAACACGAGCAGACTGGCCAGCAGGTGGGCCGCAGGCCTGCGCACGATGCGGATACCCGACTTGCGCCACAATCGAGCGGTCAACTCGCGCCGAGGTTTGACCCAGCCTCGTGCCCCGGCCAGCACCAGAATCGCCGGCAGCAACGTCAGTGCGGCAAGGAACGCGACCCCGATCCCGATCGCAGCCGACGACCCGACCGTCTTGAAGACGCCCATGCGGGCGAAGCTGATAACCAGAAAGGTGATTCCGACGGTGGCGGCGGACGCGGCGATCACCTTGCCGATCGACATCATCGCGCCCTTGACCGCCTGATCTGAATTCGCCCCCGACCGCAGCTGGTCGTGGTAGCGGCTGATCAGGAAGACCGCGTAATCCGTTCCGGCACCGGCCATGATCGCGCTCAGAAAGACATTGGACTGATTCGAGACTCCCGAATTCGTCAGGTGGGAGTATCCGGCCACCAGTGCCTGGGCGATTACCAGAGATATCCCGATGGATATCAGGGGCAGCAGCATGGTGATCGGACTTCGATACACCACCAGCAGCACAAGGAGCACCAGTACCGCGATGGCCAACTCGATGGGAAGCCGGTCGTGATCGCCGGCGACGGTCAGGTCGGCGACGGTTGCCGCGGGGCCGGTGAGATGAGCGGTCAGGGCCGACCCCTCCGGGGCCTGTTCCAAGACGTGCTTGACCAGCGCACCGATCCGATTGAACGCCGCAAATGACTGCGGCGTACCCAGTTCACCGGCAACGCCGACCGGCACGACCCACGCTTTGTGGTCCTCGCTGGTGACAATCGGACGCAGCGGTGGCGTGGTGATGAAATCCTGAAGCATCACAACGTTTTCGGTGTCCCGACGTAGCGCATCGACGAGATTGCGGTATACGGACTCGTCGGCGCGATTGAGCCCATTGTCATCGGTCAAGACCACCAGCAGGAGGTCTTCAGATCCCGATTCCTCAAACGATTCGGCCATCTTCTGCGCGGTGACGCGCGAGGGTGCATCGCTCGGCAGGATTGCGAGCGGATGCTTCTGGGCCATCTCGCTCAGGGACGGGAAGGTCAGGGGCAGTGCGGCCGCGACGGCGATCCAGACCCCGATGACCACCAAAGGCCATCGCACCACCAGCTCGGCTAATCGCCGCATATTGCCCTGACCCCCTGTTTAAGCGACGCGACCCCAGTGCCCGCTGCCTGCGACCCGGACGCACACGGACCGCATCGCCTCCATGTAGCGCGTAGCCGATTTCTGGGCGATCGGGTTGTCGGGATGCATGATCGCCATGACCGTGCCCTCGCCGTACCGGAAGATGTAGATGGTCAGTTGGTAGGAATATCGGCCATCGGGGTAGATGCCGATGTTGTTCGCAAGCCCCATATCGCCGGCGGCGAGAATGGCATTGAGCGGAGCAGCTCCGCCGTGCAGAAAGTTCGATACCGGAAAGTTCGGCTGTGGCCAGTTCAGCCACGGTGCCAATTCCAGCACCCGGTAATACGGCACCTTCGCCATATCCAGCCCGGAATCGAAGCACGTTTGGGCGGCCCAGGACGCGTCCGAGAAGGAGGCCGCCGCGATGGGAACGGTGATCGGGATCAATCCGGTGAACCAGCCTTGCGTCATGAAATTGTCGGCCGCCGTTCGGGAATCCCTGGGCGTCAGTCCGTAATAGGTGAGCGCGCCGGTGAACTCATGTTCCACCAGTGCCAGGCAGGCGAACAACCCACCGACGAACCGCGCGCCCGCCGCAGCGCAGGCCGTCTCGAACCGATCGGTCTGCCCGGCATCCATCAACTGCTCAGAAGACATGTCACTACGGGTCGAATCCGTCGGGTCGCCCAACGGGAGCGGAAATTCGGGGAAGCCATCGCCATTGTTCTCGGCGAAGTCCAGCCAGGCACGCACTCCGGGTGAATCCACCGTCAATGCCGCGGTGTTTTCCCGCTCCCGGATGCAGAAATCGCCGTAGCTGCCGGCATCGGGAAGCGTCAGTGCGCTGCCGCCGCCACTGAGTGCGGAGTACATGCCGTTGGCCTCCAGCATCGTCGTGCCGATCAGCGTGGCGTCGCCATGGACATGGTCCATGGCAGCAAAGAACGTGAAGTGGCTTTCGGACTGAATGATCCCGAAGGTGAAACAACCCCATTCCAGCGGCGAGGGGATCGCGACGACGTGCGCGCGTATCTCGTCCGCAGTCATCTTTCCGTGGTCGACGGGCGCAAATTCGATATCGGCCGGATCGGTGATCTCATGCCTGATGAACTCACCGTCACCGGCCTCTTCGAACCAGCTGCGGAAGGTGTCATGCCGGCGCAGGTAGGCGTTGAGTGCATGATCCATCGCGGAAACATCGCACTGACCTGGCACTTCACAGCTCGCGATGATCTGACGTGAAAAGTTCAGACCGGCTGCCGTGCGCTCACAGTAATTTCGCAGATGCTGAGCCTGCATGTAGCTGACCGGAACCGAGCTGACCGCGGCCTGCCGGGCCTTTTCGGTGGCCGCTGCGGTGGGATGCCAAGAGATGACCGTGCCGGGGCTGAGGGTCCATTCATCGAGCGAGCCGACCGTGATCTTGCCGATGCGCAAACTGCCCCTCCTCGCTTGGTCCCCCCGGCCATGCTGCGGCGAGGCCAGGATAACGCGCCGGGCTGATCTCCGATACGTGTCGGGTGAACGCCTCCAGCGCGGATTGTGGGCAGCGGCCGCTCCCACCTGGGCGAAGTCCACCGAGTTTGCCAGGGATCCGCTCACAGCTCTTGCACTACCGGTCGATGGCGGGGGAGTCTGGGTGGGCAATTCGGACCGGCCGCGGGGGGGGAACGAATCGTGGCCGGCGAGGCAGGGGAAGGCAGCGTATGGCATCGGTCGGGGAATTGAAAGGGTCGTCACCAGGGTTCGCGATAGTCGGCTACGCGGCCCGTTTTCCGGGTGCGGCGGGCGCAGACGAGTTCTGGCAGGTGTTGCGCCAAGGGCGTGATGCGGTGTCGGAGGTGCCCGCCGACCGTTGGGACGCGGACGAATTCTTCGACACGGAGCCCGGTGCACCGGGCAAGGTAGTGACCCGTCGGGCAGGTTTCGTCGACGATGTGACGGGATTCGACGCCCCGTTCTTCGGCATCTCGACACGTGAGGCCAGGTTGCTCGACCCGCAGCATCGGCTGCTGCTGGAGACGGCATGGCGGGCGGTGGAGCATTCGGGCACTGCGCCAACGGCTTTGGCGAATAGCAACACCGGCGTGTTCGTCGGTCTGGCGACCCACGATTACCTCGGTATGGCATCCGCGGAGCTCGCCTACCCGGAGATCGAGGCGTACATGGCGATCGGGACGTCCAACGCCGCCGCGGCTGGACGGATCAGCTATCGGCTGGGATTGCAGGGTCCGTCGGTCGCCGTCGACACAGCGTGCAGCTCGTCACTGGTGGCGATCCACCAGGCGTGCCAGGCACTGCGCCTGGGGGAATGCGACCTGGCGCTAGCAGGCGGCGCAAATGTTCTGCTCACCCCGGCGACCATGGTCACGTTCTCGCATGCGCACATGCTTGCGCCCGACGGCCGGTGCAAGACATTCGACGCGGCTGCCGACGGCTACGTGCGCGGTGAGGGCTGCGGCGTCATCGTCATCAAGCGGCTGGAGGACGCCCTCTCCGACGGAGACCGGATTCGTGCTGTCATCCGGGGCAGCGCGATCAACCAGGATGGCGCGTCGGGCGGCCTGACGGTGCCGAACGGCGTTGCTCAGCAACGGGTTATCGCTGATGCATTGCGGCGTGCCGGTCTCGCACCGGCCGATGTCGACTACCTGGAAGCGCACGGGACCGGAACATCGCTGGGTGACCCTATCGAGGCGCAGGCCGCCGGGGCAGTGCTCGGTGAAGGTCGCGACCCGAACCGGCCGCTGTTGATCGGATCGGCGAAGACCAATATCGGACACCTCGAGGCGGCCGCGGGAATCGCAGGTGTCCTCAAGGTCGTCTTGGCGCTCGAGAACGAGCTGCTACCCCAGCATCTGCATTTCCAGAATCCGTCGCCGCACATCCCCTGGGAGCGGCTTGCCGTGCAGGTCGTTGGGCAGGCCACCTCCTGGGAACGCAACGGGCGACCCCGCATTGCCGGAGTTAGCTCGTTCGGGTTCGCCGGGACAAACGCGCACGTCATCATCGAGGAGGCCCCAGCGCCGCCCGCGGAACCGGCGGTGACACCGAGTCCGCGCGACACCAAGCGCACGTTGCGCATTCTTCCGCTGTCTGCCCGCACGCCCACCGCACTGGTGAAGCTCGCCGAGGACTACCGCAACTGGTTGAGCGCGCACCCGCAGGCCGCTCTGGCGGACGTGTGCTTGACCGCCGGGGTGGGGCGCGCACACCTCGAGCACCGGGCCGCGTTGGTCGTCGACTCGACGGAGTCCGCCGCAGAGTTGCTCGGTGCACTCGCAGACGACCGCCCGGCCCCCGGTCTGGTGCGCGGAGTGTCCGGCGACACCCCGAAAACGGCATGGCTGTTCACCGGTCAGGGCAGCCAGTACCCGGGTATGGCGCGTGAGTTGTTCGACACCGAGCCGGTGTTCGCCGAGACCCTGAGCCGCTGCGCGGAAGTGTTGTCTGACATTCTCGAAAAGCCCTTGTTAGACGTTATTTTCGACGTGGACGGTCTGCATGGCGAAGAAACCCTGCGGCAGACCAGCTACGCTCAGCCGGCACTGTTCGCGGTCGAGATGGGCTTGGCGCGGCTCTGGCAGTCGTGGGGGTTCGAGCCTGATGTGGTTGCCGGCCACAGTGTCGGCCAATATTCGGCAGCCTGCGTCGCGGGTGTCGTGAGCCTCGAGGACGGGGCGCGGCTGATGGCCGAGCGCGGCCGATTGTTCGGGAGTCTGCCGGCGGGCGGCCGGATGGTGGCGGTGTTCACCGCGGCCGAGCGTGCCGAGAGCCTGACCGACGAGTTCCCGACTCTATCCATTGCCGCCTACAACGGCGCTAACACCGTGTTGTCCGGTCCTGCTGGCGATCTGGAGCAGGCGGTGGCCCAGCTGACCGCCGACAGCGTCCGGTGCGACTGGCTGGAGACCAGTCATGCGTTCCACTCGGCATTGCTGGATCCGATCCTCGACGAATTCGAGGCCTACGCCGATCGGTGCGACTACCGACCTCCCGAACGGATTCTGATCTGCAACCGCACCGGTTCGGCGGTCGGGCGCAGCGTGAAGCTGGACGGCAACTATTGGCGACGTCACGCGCGGCAACCGGTGGAGTTCGCCAAGACCGTACGAACCCTCGCCGATCTCGGCTGCAAAGTGCTGCTGGAGATCGGCCCGCAACCCGTGCTCAGTGCCGCGGCGCTGCGCGCATGGCCCGACCCGGCCACGGTGCCGCGGGCGATCGCATCCTTGCGCCGCAACACGGCCGACCAGCGACAGATCACCGAAGCCCTCGCCGAGGCCTACGCGGCGGGCCACGTGCCCGACTTCGGCGCTGTTCGACCGTCGCACGCGCGCAAGGTCGACCTACCGACCTATCCGTTCGAACACCGTGAATACTGGTTCCGCGACCAGCGGGAGCGGCCCAGCCAGCAACAGCACCTCGCTGCCAGCACCGAAGCCGTCCGCCTCCTCGAGGACGGCCGGATTCAGGAGCTCGCGGCCTTACTCGGCGATTCGGGTGACGATCAACAGACGTGCAAGGTACTGACAAAGCTTGCCGCGCAACACAACCAGCAGCGCAAGACCCGGTCGATCTCGGATGCGCGCTATGAGATCCAGTGGCAGGCGTACCCGACGCCAGAGGTGGGCACCGACGAATCCGACGGATCCACCTGGCTTGTCGTCGGCGATGATCCGGGTGCGCTTGAGCCCCTTATCACTGCGCTGACCACGCGTGGGTATCGGCATCAGGCGATCGGGTTGCCGGGATCCGACGGCGACCAGGAAGAACTCGTGGCGGTGCTGCGCGTCGCAGCGGCTGACCAACCGGACCTGCGAATCGTGCACGTCGCTGCCCTGGACTCCGCGGCGTCGGGGGCGCGCTCGCTGGCGCGCATGCAGCACCGGGTGCTCGGGGGCACCCGCAGGCTTGTGGCCGCGGCGGTCTCAGCCGAACTGCGCTGCCCCATCTGGGTGGTTACCCGCGATGGCCAGCGAGTCACCGACACCGACGTCGTGGCACCGGAGCAGAGCTGCCTCTGGGGTTTTTGGCGGGCTGCCTCCCTGGAGCATCCGCACCTGTGGGGCGGGCTGGCGGATCTGAGTTCGACCGGCCCCGACCAGTGGTCAAGGTTGATCGACCAGATCGTGGGGCCGGCAGACTGCGGTCGCCGAGAAGACCAGATCGCGCTGCGTGACGACACCGCCTATGCGCCCCGGTTGATTCGCCGCGCAGGCGAGCCCAACCCGGCACCGCTGACATTGCGCGAGGACGCAACGTATCTGGTGACCGGTGGGCTGGGTTCGATCGGGCTGGAGACCGCGGCATTCCTGGCGGCGCACGGTGCCCGGCAGCTGGTGCTGACCGGTCGACACGCGCCCGGCGACGCCACCCAACAGCGCATCGATGCGGTGCGCGAACAGTACGGGTGCGCAGTGCGGGCGATCGCGGCCGACGTTGCCGACGCACACGACGTCGCGAGGCTGTTGGCAACCGTGCAGGCCGAACTCCCGCCGTTGACCGGCATCGTCCACGCTGCGGGAGAGATCGCCACCAACCCGCTGGGCGCGCTGGACGCCGAATCGCATCAAGCCGAAATCGATCGTGTCTTCGCCGGAAAGGTTTGGGGGGCATGGCAGCTGAGTGAAGCCACAGCGGATCTTGCGCTGGACTTCTTCGTCTGCACGTCCTCGATCGCCTCGGTGTGGGGCGGATTCGGTCAGAGTGCCTACGGTGCGGCCAACGCCTTCTTAGACGGGCTGGCCTGGCGCTTGCGTGAGCGGGGCATACCGGGGATCAGTGTGAACTTCGGGCCCTGGTCGGTGGGCATGGCCGACGAGGAGTCGCGCGTCCGGCTGGGCAAGCGTGGTATCGCGACACTGTCCCCGGCCGACGCCCTGACCGGGATGGCCGATGTGATCGCGGCGTCGTTGGGGCGGGGGTCGGCGCCAGGGCCCGCACAGGGCGTCGTGGCGCGGGTCGACTGGGCGAAGTTCCTGCCGCTCTACCAGCAGGCCGGCCGGCGCCCGTTCCTGGCGGAACTCGAACGTGAGGTGCCCAGTCACCTCACGGGGACGGCACCGTCGGCGACTCGCTCCGGGAAGACCGAACTGGTCGAGCGGCTGACAACCGCCCCGGTGCAGCAGCGCAGAAAGCTTCTGTCGGACTACCTTCGCGGTGCGGTAGCCGAGGTGACGCGTGTCGACCCGACCGAGATCCGCGAGGACGCAGGATTCTTTGACCTCGGGATGGACTCGCTGATGGCTGTCGAACTGCGGCAGCGCATCGAACAGGGGGTCGGCAGCGAGATACCGGCCACCCTGGCCATGGACTACCCGCGGCTGTCCGACGTGGTGGACTACCTGCTCGGCGACGTTCTCGAGCTCAGCGAACAGTCCTCGTCCAAGGCACGGACCCAGCCGGCCTCGGTACAGTCGACCGCCACCGACGAGCCGATCGCGATCGTCGCGGTGTCGTGTAGGTTCCCCGGTGCACCCGATCCGGAAGCATTCTGGGAGTTGCTGTCCGGAGGCGTCGATGCGATCCGGGAGGTACCGGAAGACCGGTTCGACATCGACGAGTTCTACGACCCCGACCCCGAAGCCCCGGGCAAGATCTACAGTCGCTTCGGCGGATTCATCGACGGGATCGACGAGTTCGATCCGGAGTTTTTCGGCATCTCCCCACGCGAGGCGGTCTGGATCGAGCCGCAACAGCGGCTGATGCTGGAAACCGTCTGGGAGGGTTTCGAACGGGCAGGCTATGCACCGGCAACGTTGCGCGGCAGCCGAACCGGTGTCTTCACCGGCGTGGCCGCCAATGAATACGCACACCTGCTGTCGGCGGAGCCGGTCGACAAGATTGAGCCTTACTTCATCACCGGCAACGCGCTCAATGCCATCTCCGGTCGGGTGGCCTTCGCGCTCGGGCTGGAAGGCCCGGCCGTGGCGCTCGACACTGCCTGCAGTTCGTCGTTGGTGGCCGTTCATCAGGCCTGCCTGGCGTTGCGCTCCGGCGACTGCGATCTGGCGGTGGCCGGCGGCGTGAACGTGTTGCTCAGCCCGGTCACCGTGATCGCCGCCTCGCGCGCCAGGATGCTTTCCCCGGTCGGGCGATGCAAGACCTTCGATGCGACCGCCGACGGATATGTGCGCAGTGAGGGCTGCGGCGTTCTGGTGCTCAAGCGCCTGGGTGATGCGGTGCGCGACGGCGACCGGGTTGCCGCGGTCATCCCGAGTAGCGCGACCAATCAGGACGGCGCCTCCAGTGGTCTGACGGTTCCCAACGGTGGTGCGCAGCAGCGATTGATCGGCACGGCATTGGCCCGCGCCGGGCTGATCGGGGGCGATGTCGACTACCTCGAGGCGCACGGAACGGGCACCCCGCTGGGGGACCCGATCGAGGTGCAGGCAGCAGGAGCCGTTTACGGCGCCGGTCGGGACGCGGATCGGCCGCTGTTGATGGGTTCGGTGAAGACCAACATCGGTCACCTCGAATCAGCTTCAGGGGCAGCCGGTCTGATCAAGGTCGTGCTGTCGTTGCAGCACGGAATGCTGCCGGCCAGCCTGCACTTCGACAAGCCTTCGCCGCATATCCCGTGGGACTCGTTGCCGATTCGGGTTGTCGATAAGCCGATGCCATGGCAGACCAATGGCAGACCGCGCCGCGCGGGCGTGAGTTCTTTCGGATTCACCGGTACCAACGCGCACGTGCTGATCGAGGAGGCGCCGTCCCCGCCGGAACACTCCGGCGACCACGCTGCGATCGCGCCGAGACCGGAGGACTCCGGGGAGTCGGCCAACGTGCTGGCGCTGTCGGCGCGCTCGCCCGAGGCGCTGGCGGTGCTGGTGCAACGGTATCGATCCTGGTTGGACACCCACCCAGATGTCGACATCGCCGATGTCTGCCGGACGGCCGGGACCGGGCGCTCGCATTTCGAGCATCGAGCAGCCCTGGTCGTGGAGTCGGTCCGCAGTGCCGCTGACGGCTTGACCGACTTGGCCGAGAATCGGCTGCGTCCCGGCGTGGTGCGCGGGGAGTGCGGCGATCGGCCCACGACGGCGTGGCTGTTCACCGGCCAGGGCAGTCAGCATCCGGGAATGGCCCGCGAACTGTTCGACGCTGAGCCGGTTTTCGCCGACACCGTGACGCAGTGTGCCGATGCGGTCGCAGGGATGCTGCCGCGTCCATTGCTCGACGTGCTGTTCGCGACCGACCGCGACACAGCGGAGTTGTTGCAGCACACGTCATTTGCTCAACCGGCACTTTTCGCGGTCGAGATGGGACTGGCCCGGCTATGGAAGTCGTGGGGCATCGAGCCCGATGTGGTGCTGGGGCACAGTGTGGGCCAGTACGCGGCGGCGTGTGTGGCTGGCGTCTTCAGTCTCGAGGACGGAGCACGGCTGATGGCCGAGCGGGGCAGGCTGTTCGGGAGCCTGCCGGAAGGCGGGCGGATGGTCGCGGTGTTCGCCGACGCCAACCCCATCGAAGTCGTTGTCAATGAGTTTCCGCGAGTGTCGATTGCGGCCTACAACGGGCCCAATACCGTGCTCTCGGGTCCGGGAGCGGACCTGGAGAAGATCGTCGCCGCGTTCGGGGAGGAAGGAGTCCGCTGCAGCTGGCTGCATACCAGCCACGCCTTCCACTCAGAGCTGTTGGACCCGGTGCTCGGCGAATTCGAATCGTATGCGCAGCAGTTGCAGTTCGCTGTGCCGACGTTGCCGCTGGTCTGCAACCGCACCGGGTCGGTGCTCATGGCCGAAACGCCGCTGGACGCACAGTATTGGCGCCGGCATTCCCGTCAGCCGGTCCAGTTCGCCGAAAGCGTGCGGACCGTGGCTGGACTGGGATGTTCGGTGCTGATGGAGATTGGGCCGCAACCGGTACTGACCGGCAACGCGGTGCAGGTCTGGCCGGAGCACCTGGCTGCGCCACGTGCGATCGTGTCGTTGCGCAAGGGCGTCGGCGACCGGCGTCAGATTGCCGAAGCGCTGGCCGCGGCCTATGTCAGTGGTCATCGGCCGAACTTCGACGCACTGGCGCACCGGCCCTCCCACCGGATGGAGCTGCCCACTTATCCGTTCCAGCGCCGGCGTTTTTGGCCCCGGTCGTCGGGCGTCACGGTCGACGGCCCCGTTGTTTCGGGAATTCTCGGCAGCACCAAGGATCTTGCATCCGGTGACTCGGTGTACACCAGCAGGCTGTCGGTCAAGTCGCA
Organism: Mycobacterium sp. SVM_VP21; assembly: GCA_024758765.1. Classification (NCBI taxonomy): domain Bacteria; kingdom Bacillati; phylum Actinomycetota; class Actinomycetes; order Mycobacteriales; family Mycobacteriaceae; genus Mycobacterium; species Mycobacterium cavoris. The sequence goes on along the minus strand of CP101406.1, from coordinate 2,428,320 downwards.
GCCTTGGCTGGCCGACCACGTCATCTATGGCACCGTCGTCGTCCCGGGCGCAACGTATGCGGCGATGGCTCTGGCGGCGGTCGGTCCGCCGGCCCGGGTGCAGGAGGTGTTCTTCTACGAACCGATCATCCTGGCGGAGAAGAGTTCTCGGGAAGTCCAACTGACCCTGCACCCGCGTGACGGGGGCGCGGAGAACGGGGAGTCCTGGAGCTTCCAGGTGCACAGCCGTCCTTACGGCGTCCGGGACGCCGAATGGGCGTTGAACGCCGACGGCGTGGTGGTCTCCGGTATCGCCGGCAGCGAAGCCGAGCCGGAATCCGACTTGGCGGATCCGGTCGATGTGGCCATCGAACGCCTGGAACGCATGCGGCCGCAGGAGCTGTTCGAGACTTTCGCCGACATGGAACTGGCGTGGGGACCCAGCTGGTCGGGTTGCCTGAAATCGCTGTGGCTCGGCGAGGGCGAGGCGATCGGCGATATCACCGTCGGCGCCGAACTCGCCGAACACTTGGGCACAGAGCCCATGCATCCCGTGCTGCTCGATCTGTGCACCGGGGTGGCGTTCCCGGCGTTCCCCGCGCTGCTGGCAGCCGAGCAGGGGGTGCACGATCTTTTCCTGCCGCTGCGGTACGGGCAGGTGACGTTGGCCGCGAAGATGCCGCGGCGGTTCTATTGCCGCGCCCGATGGCACGCCAGCGCTCTCGACAGTGAAACCCAGGTCTTCGATCTCGACTTCGTGGACCGAGACAACCGCCGCCTCGGCGGGATCCGGGAATTCACGGTCAAACGCGCGCCCCGTGAAGCGCTGTTGCGCGGGCTCGGCGGTGACAGCACTCGGCTGCTGTACAGCCTCGGCTGGCACGAGGTGCCGGCGCCGCGGCCGGTCGAGGAGGCCGCAACGGCCGGCGGCACCTGGTTGATCGCGGGATTCGACGAGTTGGCGGCCCAACTTCCAGGCTGCATCTCCTGGGACCGCAAGACCGACCCGGAGCCTATGGGGCAGCTCGTAATGCAGGCGCACCAACGCGGGTTGTCGTTCGCCGGAATCGTCTGGCGTGCCAGCCGACCGACGGCCGATGAGTCCGGTGCCGAGGCCGCGGCACGGCTACAGTGCGAGATCGATGACCTGCTCGGCGCCGTACACGCGCTACAGGGGGAGGGGGCCGTCAAGCTGCCCGGCGGCCTGTGGCTCATCACCGAGCGAGCGGTCGCTACCGAATCCGGCGAGCCGGTGGATCCGGTCCAGGCGGCGTTGTGGGGACTTGGGCGCACCATCGTCAACGAAGAGCCGGCCCTGCACTGCAGATTGCTCGATCACGACGGATCCGCGGAGGCCGTCGTGTCCTTGGCGGGTCTGCTGGCGACGCCGATGGCCGAATCGGAAATTGCGCTGCGGCAAGGAAAGTACTTGGCGCCCCGGCTTCTGCAGTGGTCGCGCAGCGGGCATCTCGCGGTACCGCGCGGCGCCGACTATGCCCTAGCTCCCACCGAGCGCGGCGCGATCGACAACCTGCGGCTGGCCGAGGTCGAGGTGGCGCCACCCGACGCCGGCTATGTGCAGGTCCGGGTGGAGGCCGCCGGGTTGAATTTCCGGGACGTGCTCAATGTGTTGGGCCTGTACCCGGGCGATCCGGGCCCCGTCGGTGGCGACTTTGCCGGCGTCGTCACCGCACTTGGCGACGGGGTGACCGGACTCGAGGTGGGCCAACGTGTCTACGGCTCCATGCAGGGCGCTTTCGCCACCCGGTTCGCCGTACCGGCCCAGTTCGTGGCGCCGATCCCCGACGGGGTGAGCGCGGTGCAGGCCGCGACGATTCCGGCTGCGGCGCTTACGGTTCGGCTTTCATTCGACTGGGCGAAGCTGAATCCCGGCGACAAGGTGCTCATCCATGCCGCCAGCGGTGGTGTCGGGCTGGCCGCTATCCAAATGGCCCAGCAGCATGGTGCCGAGGTGTACGCGACGGCGAGCACCTTCAAGCGGGAGACGCTGCGCAAGCTCGGCGTGAAGCATGTCTATGACTCGCGGACAACCGATTTCGCTGACCAGATCCTTGCGGATACCGACGGCGCCGGCGTGGATGTGGTGCTCAACAGCCTGACCAACGAAGGCTTCATCGAGGCGACCCTGCGGGCGACGGCACAGGGCGGGCGTTTCGCCGAGATCGCCAAGCGAGACATCTGGACTCCGGAACAGATGGCCGAGGCCCGCCCCGACATCGCCTACGAGATCGTCGCGTTGGATACCGTGATGTTCACCGAACCCGACCGCATCCGCTCCCTGCTCGGTGAGGTATCCGACGGCTTGGCCAAGGGTGAATGGACGCCATTGCCCGCCGAGATCTATCCGCTGACCGAAGCCAAGACCGCGTTCCGTCGCATGCAGCAGGCGCGGCACATCGGCAAAATCGTGGTGCAGATGCCCGCGCCGCTGCAGCCGCACGGTGACCGGACCTATCTGATCACCGGTGGCCTCGGCGCGATCGGCCTGCATCTGGCGGCGCATCTGGCTCAACTCGGCGCCGGAGACATCGTGCTGAGCAGTCGGCGTACACCCGATGCCGACGCGCAGCGGGCCATTGACGAGATCACCGACCGCTACAAGTGCCGCGTCCACACCGTCACGGCCGATGTCGGCGACGAATCCGAGGTGGCACGGCTGCTGGAGCGAATCCGCACCGAGTTGCCTCCGCTGGCCGGCGTCGCGCATCTGGCGGGTGTGCTCGACGATGCGCTGCTGTCCCAGCAGAGTTGGGAGCGCTTCCAGACGGTATTGGCGCCCAAGGCTTTCGGTGCCGGGCACTTGGACCGCCTGACTCGAGACGACGCCCTGGATTTCTTCATCGTGTCCTCGTCGGTGTCCAGCTTGCTCGGATCGCCGGGGCAGGCCAACTATTCGACCGCCAATGCGTTCCTCGACGGGCTGGTCGCGCAGCGCCAGGCGCGGGGCCTGCCGGCTACCGGGGTCAACTTCGGGCCCTGGGGACAGGGCGGGATGGCCTCGTCGGAGGCAGCACGCGCCAATATCGGTGCGCAAGGGCTCGTTCCGCTGGAGCCCTCGGCTGCTCTTGGTGCGCTCGCCGCCGTCGTCGCCAGCGGATGCGCTCAGGCGACCATCCTCAAGGCGAACTGGCAGCGCGCGGCGAAGGTGTTGGGCAGTTCCCGTCCGCCGATTCTGGATCTGGTGCTGCCGAGCACCGCGGGGGACAGCGCCGGCGACGCCGAGTTGCTGCGGCAACTACAGGAGATACCCGTGGCGCAGCGGGCCGATTTCATCACCGAATTCTTGCAGCGCGAAGTTCAGGGGTTCCTGCGCTTGGCGCAGCCGCCGGCCGCAACCAGTCGGTTCCTGGATCTGGGCACGGATTCGCTGATGGCGGTCGAACTGCGTAACCGATTGCACAGCCAGTTCGGTGGCGCGTTCACCATCAACGCGACTGCGGTCTTCGATTATCCGACGATCGGGGGCCTCGGTGAGTACCTCGCCGCCCAGCTGCCGGACGCCGAATCGCCGGCAGGTCAGCCCCCGACACCGTCAGCGACTGATGATGCCGGCGGCGAGCAACAGGCTGCCGACGACGGCGAGCAGGGTGGCGACCTCGACGCGGCGACGTGACCGAATCCAGTCGTTGACCGTGGTGATCGCCGCCTGCGTCTGCTTCGGCGCGAATACATATGCCAGCAGCGGGATCTCGATCAGTGCGAATGCGACGACGTGGAACATCAGCAACGCCCCGACCTGCGCGGTGACCGCGGCACCGGAGGCCAAGATCACGGCAAGAGCGGCCAGGTAGTCCACCGAGGGCAACGCGATCCCCAAGCCGGCCGCCGCCGCAACCCACGGCGAGCTGCTGCGCAACAGGCGCTGGACGGGCCTCGTCGGCGTGGCTCGGCGCGACCACCTGTCCTTGGTGGCCACCGCGGCGGCGGCCAACAGCGCCAGCGCCCCGATCAGGATCTGAACATGGGGCAAGGTGACATAGGTCGAGCCGAGTAGACGGCGGCGTAGGACGAACAAGACGACCAGCCCCACGGTCATCCCCATTGCGAAGCCGCCGATCAGGAACGCGGACAGTTGCAGCACCGGCCGCGGCCGGTTCAGCATCAACACCGTCATACCAATACGGAACGGTTCGAGGCTCACGGCAAATGCCATCACCAGCACCGTCAGCCACATGGACTAGGACGCCTCGCGGGGTGCCCGAACGGCGACCATGGCGATCAGGCCTGCCACCAGGACCACACACAGCCCACCCATTCCGGCCCGGTCGGTGCCGAACAGATCGACAAAGGTGAAGAACATCCAGGGCGCCAGGAATGATGCGGCGCGTCCGGCGGTGGTGTAGAGGCCGAAGGCCACTCCCTCCTTGCCCGGTGCGGACATGCGCAGCATCAGCGCCCTGGCGGACGCCAGAATCGGACCGACGAAAAGGCAGAGCAACAGCCCGCAGATCCAGAACGCCACTGGCCCGGAGGCGGTCAGCAGGGTCAGCCCGACCGCGACCATGGCGGCCAGCGAGCCGATGATGACGGGCTTGGGACCGGCGCGGTCGGCGAGCCGGCCGCCCACCACCGCGCCCACCGCGGCGACGATGCTGACGCAGACGCCGAAGATCAGCACGTCGGCTTGCGATACGCCGTACACGCTGACACCGAGCACCGCGCCGAACGCGAAGATCCCGGTGAGCCCATCACGAAACACCGCGCTGGCCAGCAGGTAGTAGATGACGTTGTGGTCGCGACGCCACTCGGCCTTGATCTCCTGCCACAGCGTGCGGTAGGCGCTGACGAGCCCGGCCACCGGTGCCGGCTCGGTGGTCGGCGGAGTACGCACCAGAAAGAGCAGGGGAGCGGCGAACACGATCAGCCAACCTGCGGCCACCAGCATCGCCACCCGGATGTACTGGCCGTGGTCGACGGAGAGACCGAACAGGCCGCGGGTGTCACCATCGCCGGCGATGAAACCGACATAGAGGACCAGCAGCAACAGCACACTGCCGAAAAAGCCTGAGGCCGAGCCGATTCCTGAGATCCTGCCGGAATTCTGCGGTGTGGACAGCTGGCCCAGCACGGCGTTGTAGGGCACCGTTGCCAGGTCGCTGCATACCGCGGCGCAGGCTAGCAGCGCCAGTCCGAACCCAAGATAGTGATAGTCGTCATCGATGAGGCTCATCGCCGCGGTCAGCACCACCACCAGGCCGGTGAACACCGCGAGTGCGGCGCGGCGACGTTGCGGGGCGTTGACCCAGACCCCGATCACGGGAGCCAAGAGCGCGACGAGCAGCCCCGCGACGGTCAGCGCCTTGCCCAGCCAGCTTGCCGGCGTCGTGGCGCCGGGCAGCCCCGCGCCGACCTGTCCGGTCAGGTACACGGAGAAGACGAAGGTGCCCACGACTGCATTGACACCCGTCGCGCCGCAGTCCCACAGCGCCCAGGCCGCCACCTGCGATCGCGAGGTGGTTTGCGCATTGACCACGCGGCTGGTCACAGCCGTCCTCCCTCTGTCGCCGGCGCAGATTCCGGTGCCCGTCGCCGCCGGCCGTTAGCCTAGATGGCGCGATTCCTTATCGGGCCGCGGGCGGCCCGCATCGTCATCGCGCTGTGCCTGATGGCGCGATTTCTCTTCGGGCCGCGGGCGGCCCGCATCGTCATCGCGCTGTGCCTGATGGCGCGATTTCTCTTCGGGCCGCGGGCGGCCCGCATCGTCATCGCGCTAGCATCCCACGGGTGAGCCGGGTCCTGCTGGTAACCAATGATTTTCCGCCGCGTCCCGGCGGCATCCAGTGCTACCTGGAAGAGCTGGTGCGCCGTATCGCCGGTAGTGGGCGCCACGACGTGACGGTGTACGCGCCCCGGTGGAAGGGCGCGGACGCTTTCGATGACGCTGCGAAATCGGTCGGCTACCAGGTGGTGCGCCATCCCGGCACGCTGATGGTGCCGGGGCCGGGCGTCGACTCCCGGATGCGCCGGCTCATCGCCGACCAGGGGGCCCAGACCGTCTGGTTCGGTGCGGCCGCCCCGCTGGCGTTGGAGGCGCAGCGGGCGCGCTCTGCCGGTGCCACCCGGGTGGTGGCCAGCACGCACGGCCACGAGGTGGGCTGGTCGATGTTGCCCGGTGCCCGCTCGGTGTTGCGCCGGATCGGCGACTCCTGCGACACCGTCACCTTCGTCAGCCACTACACCTGCGGCCGGTTCGCCTCGGCGTTCGGCCCCGACGCCGCGCTGGAGCACCTGCCTCCCGGAGTGGACACCGACCGGTTCCGCCCGGACCCGAGTGCCCGCGCCGAATTGCGGGCCCGGCACGGGCTGGGTGAGCGTCCGACCGTGGTCTGCGTATCGCGGCTGGTGCCCCGCAAGGGCCAGGACATGCTGATTCGGGCGCTGCCGGCGATTCGGCAACGCGTGGACGGGGCTGCGCTGGTGATCGTCGGCGGTGGACCCTACGCCGAGACGTTGCACAAGCTGGCCGGCGAGTGCGGGGTCGCCGATGCGGTGACCTTCACCGGTGGTGTACCAGCCGCCGAACTGCCGGCCCACTACCTGCTCGGCGATGTGTTCGCGATGCCGTGCCGCACCCGCGGTGCCGGGCTTGACGTGGAGGGACTGGGTATCGTGTTCCTGGAGGCGTCGGCGGCCGGGGTCCCGGTGGTTGCCGGCGACTCGGGCGGCGCACCCGAAACCGTCCTGCACAACCGGACTGGCCTGGTGGTCGACGGCCGGGCTGTACGGCAGATTGCTGACGCCGTCGCCGGATTGCTCGCCGACCCCGATCGGGCCGCCGCGATGGGTGCGGCTGGACGCGATTGGGCGACCGGCCACTGGCGCTGGGACACCCTGGCCGGACGCATGGCCGACCTGCTGCAAGCCTGAGGTGCCGCGAGTGTGCGTTTTGATGGGCAAGGCCGTTCGGCCGACGATTCCGCACACTCGGCGCAGCTAGCTCAGCCCTTGGCGTAGATCGCTTCGATGGCGTCGGCGAACTTCTCCGCGACCACGTTGCGCTTGACCTTCATCGTGGGGGTCAGCTCGCCGGTGGCTTCGGTGAAGTCGACCGGCAGGATCTGGAACTTGCGGATCGACTCGGCGTGCGAGACAGCCAGATTGGCATGCTTGACGGCCGCGTCCACCTCGGCGATCAGATCCGGGTCGGTCGCCAGGTCCGCTGGGGTCGCGGTGCTGGCCTTGCTGTTGCGCTGCTTCCAGCCCTCGATAGCCTCGGGGTCGATGGTGATCAGTGCGCCGATGAACGGCTTGGCGTCGCCGACGACCATCGCCTGGCTGATCAGCGGGTGCGACCGCAGCTGGTCCTCGAGCACCGCGGGGGCGACGTTTTTGCCGCCCGCGGTCACGATGATCTCCTTCTTGCGGCCGGTGATCTTCAGGTAGCCCTCGTCGTCGATGGCGGCCAGGTCGCCGGTGCGGAACCAGCCGTCGGTGAACGCGTCGGCGGTGGCCTGCTCGTTCTGCCAGTAGCCGCTGAAGACCACGCCGCCGCGCACCAGCAGTTCACCGTCCTCGGCGATGCGCATGCTGTTGCCGGGCACGAGCTTTCCGACGGTCCCGACCTTCATGCCGCCGACCGGGTTGACGGTGATGGCGGCAGTGGTCTCGGTCAGCCCGTAGCCCTCGTAGATAGACAGTCCGACGCCGCGGTAGAAGTGGCCCAGCCGTTCGCCCAGCGGTGCTCCGCCGGAGACCGAGGCGCGGCAGTTGCCCCCCAGCGCGGTACGCAGCTTGTGGTACACCAGCTTGTCGAACAAGGCGTGCTTGGCGCGCAGCAACAGGCCGGGGCCGCCGCGTTCGGTGGCCTCACTCCAGTCCACCGCGGTCTGGGCCGCCATCTCGAAGATGCGGCCCTTGCCGTCGTTGGCGGCGTTTTGGGCGGCGGTGTTGTACACCTTCTCGAACACCCGCGGCACCGACACCACCACAGTCGGCTTGAACACCGAGAACATCGGCACCAGGTTCTTGATGTCGCTGGTGAATCCGATCGTGACCTTGTTGGCGAAGCCCGCGATGCTCAGGGCGCGAGCCAACACGTGGGCCAGCGGCAGGAAGACCAGCAGGCGCTGGCCGGAAGTCATCAGGGTCGGCAGTGCGGCCTGGGTGCCGCGGACCTCGTGGATGAGGTTGGAGTGGGTGAGCTCGCAGCCCTTGGGGCGTCCGGTGGTGCCCGAGGTGTAGATCAGCGTCGCCGGGTCGGTGGCCCGCAACGCGTCGAGGCGCGCGGTGACCTGTGCCGGATCCTGGCCGGCGCCGGCCGCGGCGAGCTCATCAAGTGCCGGGGTGTCCGAGCCGTCGATGGTAAATACCCGCCGCAGTGACGGCAGGTCGCCGGCGAGTTCGTTGACAATCTGGGCGTGGGCGTCGGTCTCGGTGAACGCCACGACCGCGCTGGAGTCCTGCATGACCCAGCGGACCTGCTCGGCCGACGACGTCTCGTAGATCGGAACGGTCACCGCACCGATGGACAGGATCGCGTAGTCCAGAATGGCCCACTCGTAGCGGGTTGCCGAGAAGATGACCACCCGGTCGCCGGCCGCCACACCCTGGCTGATCAGGCCCAGCGCGGCCGAACGGATCTGCGCGGCGGCTTCTGCACAGGTGACGTCGGTCCAGGCCCCGTCGACCAACCGCTGGTAGATGACGAAGTCGGGGCTGTTGCGCTCGTGCTCGAAGACGACCGCGGCGACGTTGTCGTGCTCCTCGACGGTGAACGGCGCGGGAACACTGAACTCACGCATTGCGATGACCTCTCTTGCCAACCTGGGTGTCGATCCGCTACAGCCTAGTCGGCCCCTGAAGACGACCGTGACGGTGTTCACGTTGCGGCTCAGTCCGGGGGCGCATCGGCAAAATCCCCGCCGGATGGTTCAGCCACCGGAAGGATGTTTTCCAGGCTGATCATCGGTCGCGGCCCTCGACAGGAGGCGGAGATTCCATGGAGACCTCATACGACTTCGTTGTTGTGGGTGCCGGCTCGGCCGGGTGCGCGGTTGCCGGCCGACTTTCGACGCAGTCCGCGGCGACGGTGTTGCTGATCGAATCGGGCGGCTCGGACCGGAGATTGGCGGTGCGGGCGCCGGCGGCCAGTCCTTCCCAGTACGGGACGGCCCTGGATTGGGGGTACGAGACCGAACCGGAATCCGGGTGCGCAGACCGGCGGATCGTGCAGCACCGCGGTCGTGTCCTGGGCGGCACGAGCGCGATGAACGCGCTGGTCTGGGTCAAAGGCAGCGACCTCGACTACGACGGCTGGCAGCTGCCCGGGTGGGGCTGGGCCGACGTGGCGCCGGTGTTCGCGCGTATCGAAGACGGGTCGATGCGGGTCACTCGGACTGCGTACCCCGATGAACTGTCCCAGCGATTTGTCGCAGCGGCCCGGGCCGCGGGGATCGCTGCCAACGATGACGTCAGCGGACCCGCGCTTGAGGGGGCGGCGCTCAGCCCGGTGAACGTCCACAACGGACAGCGGTGGAGCACGCCGCGCGGTTACCTGAACGGCCAGCGCAATCTGCGCGTGGTCACCAAAGCCGACGTCCATCGGGTGATCATTCGGAATGGTCGTGCGGTCGGCGTCGAGTACCGCCGCCGGGGCCGCGTCCATCAGGTGATCGCCGACCATGAGGTGGTCGTGAGTGCCGGCGTGTTCGGCACTCCGCAGCTGCTGCAACTGTCGGGCATCGGCCCCGCCGATCGTCTCCGCGCCGTGGGAGTAACCCCGCTCGTCGACAGTTCCCGGATCGGGCAGGGTGTCACCGATCACCCCCACACCTGGGCCATTTGGGATCCTGCCCCGGGCCACCGCGGCCTGTCCGACATCACCAATCCGAGATGGCTGCTGCAGTGGTTGTTCACTCGGACCGGCAAATTGACCAGCAACGGAGTCGAAGCGGTTGCGCATATCCGGTCGGCGGCCGACCTTCCCGCCTGCGATTTTCAGCTGATGTGCATTCCTGCCGATCCGCTCGCCGAGCCCGGCACCCGGAGAATGCGTCCCACCGTGGCGATCGGCCAGTCCTATTGGACACCCAAGAGTCGCGGCAGCGTCATGATCCGTTCCGCAGACCCGACCGTCCCGCCGGCCGTCCGGCTGAATCTGCTCGCCGAGCCCGACGATGTGCGCGCACTGGCTCGTGCTATCGAGCGCAGCCGGGACATTATGGCCACCGAACCGATCGCATCGGCCGTCCAACGCGAACTCTTGCCCGGCCCCGGTGCCGACCTCGATGACTACGTCAGGACAACCGCCGTCACCACCTACCATTCGGCCTGCAGTGTCGCAATGGGCGCCGAACCCGACAGTGCACTCGATGCCGTGCTGCGAGTCCGGGGGGTGGAGAACCTGCGGGTCGCCGATGCGTCGGCCCTGCCGAGAATTCCGCGGGCCAACACCAACGCGCCATCTATCATGCTGGGCGAGCGCTGCGCGGACTTCCTGCTTGAGCGGTGGGCGCGATAGCGCCGCCCGAGACGGGCGGCGGCGAACATGCAGCAAACCCGTTCGATACGCTTGCGGGCCATGAACAGTATCCAGGTCGCCGACGAGACGTTCGTCGCCGCATCCGGCGAGCAGGTCGGGGCGGCTGTCGCCGATCGTTCGAGCTGGCAGCGGTGGTGGCCCGACCTGCAGCTCCAGGTGGTCGAGGACCGTGCTGACAAGGGCATGCGGTGGACCGTGAGCGGCCCGCTGACCGGCACCATGGAGATCTGGCTGGAGCCGATGCTCGACGGCGTGCTGCTGCACTATTTCCTGCATGCTGAACCCACCGGTGTGAGCGGCCGGCAGCTGGCCCGGCTGAACCTGGCGAAGCTGAACCATCGCCGCCGGGTGGCCGGCAAGCGGATGGCCTTCGAAGTCAAGGACCGCCTTGAGCGTTCCCGGCCGGTGGGGGTCCCTCCGATCGCCGTAAGTTGACCCGGCTTCGCCGGGACCGGCGAGGTACCGTCTCTGCCGAGGGCCGGCGGCAGGCGCGAGCGAGTTAGGGAAGTAAGTACGTGGCGGATAAGACAGCTCAGACGATCTACATCGCGGCGGATCCGGACACGGTGATGAAGGTGATCGCCGACATCGGCGCTTACCCCGACTGGGTCTCGGAGTACACCGAGGCCGAAGTGCTCGAAACCGATGCCGACGGTTACCCGAAGGTGGCGCGGCTGGTACTCGACGCGGCCGTGCTCAAAGACACCATGGTGCTGGACTACGACTGGTCGGCGGACCACCGCTCGGTGCGCTGGTCGTTGGCGTCGAGTTCCCTGCTGAAGGCCCTCGACGGTGAATATCGCCTGACGTCCAAGGGATCCGGAACCGAGGTCCTGTACGAATTGTCGGTGGATCTGATGATTCCGATGATCGGCCTGCTCAAGCGCAAGGCGGAGCGGCGGCTGACCGACACTGCGCTGAAGGACCTGAAGAAGCGAGCAGAGGCTGAGTGAGCCCGCCTCAGGCAGGAACGCCGACAGCGCTCCCAGTGGCTGCGATCAGTCTGTTCGTCGGCAAGGGCGGCGTAGGCAAGTCCACGTGTGCGGCGGCGACCGCGGTCTCGCTGGCATGCGCCGGAGACCGGGTGTTGTTGATCTCCACCGACCAGGCCCATTCGGTCGGGGATGTGCTCGGACTGCAGGTGCCCCCCAGCGGTGGCCGAGACCCCATCTCGGTGGACATCGACGACGCCGGAGCGGGAGTCGGCTGCCTGGACGTGCTGGCACTGGACACGCTGGCCCTGCTTGAGCGGCACTGGGTGGGCGTGGTCGATGTCCTAGCCGCGCGGTTCCCGGAATCTGATCTGGGTAGCGTTGCGCCCGAAGAGCTTTCGGCGCTTCCCGGTGTTCAGGAGGTGTTGGGCCTGCACGAGGTCGGCGAACTCGCGGACAGTGGGCGATGGGACCGGGTCGTCGTCGACTGTGCGTCTACCGCTGATGCGATGCGGATGCTGACGCTGCCGGCGACGGTGGCGCTCTACGCCGAGCGGTCCTGGCCGCGGCACCGTCGGCTCAGTGGAACAGAGGATCCCCGGTCGACGGCATTGGTCGAGTTGATCGAGCGAATCAGCGGCGCCGCCGAGCGGCTTGCCGAGCGACTGACCGATGAGACGACGGTCGCCGCGCACCTGGTGCTGACCGCCGAGCGCGTCGTGGCCGCCGAAGCCGTCCGGACGCTGGGAGCCTTGTCACTGACCGGCGTGCGGGTGGCAGAGCTGATCGTCAATCAGATTTTGTTGCAGGACGATTCGTACGTCTACACCAACCTGCCGGCCCACCCGGCGTTCGACTGGTACGCCGAACGGATCAGGGAACAGAGCGGTGTCCTCGACGAGGTCGACCGGGCCATCGGTGATGTGGCGATGGTGCTGGTCCCGCACCTGGCGGGGGAGCCGATCGGCCCCAAAGCACTGGGCGATCTGCTCGCGAACAGCCGCCGCCGCGACGGATCGGCGCCTCCCGGTCCGGTCCGGCCGGTGGTCGATCGGGAGTCCGGTTCCGGGCTGGGGGCGGTGTATCGACTACGGCTAGAGTTACCCCAGGTCGATTCCGGTGCGCTGAGCCTGGGGCGATCCGGAGATGATCTGATCATCGGTGCAGGTGGCACCCGACGCCGGGTTCGGTTGGCGTCGGTGCTGCGGCGCTGCACGGTCGTGGACGCAACGCTGCGCGGCAGCGAATTGACGGTGCGCTTCCGGCCGGATCCGAATGTGTGGCCGGTGACTGGCGACGAGGAGGTGCGACGTTGAACGCTGGCGCGCACCCCGACTTGGGTGAGCTCGGGCCCGAGCTGCGCAAGCTTGCCCAAGCGATCCTGGATCGACTCGACCCTGCGGTGCGCGCCGCGGCGCTGCTGGCGGCCTCCTCGGGGGACGGCCCCGGCAAATGTCAACAGGTGTGGTGCCCGGTGTGCGCGCTGGCGGCGCTGGTAACCGGGGAAGAACATCCGCTGCTCACCATCGTCGCCGAGCACAGCGTCGCGCTGTACGAAGTGATCCGCGCAGTGGTCGGAGAGGCCGACCCGCACGGTGGGGCGCCCCGCCCGCCCGACCCCGGCTCGCCCGGCGGAGGCGGTGGCGGCGACGAGCCGCCGGCCCGGCCCAGCTATGAGCCGATTCCGGTCACCATCGAAACCGAAAGCTGAGGAATTCCACGGAATTCGCGATGTGACGAATCACCGTGTGGCTCTAGCCACGTCCGGTCGGTAAAGTTGGCGCGAACACGGCCGCCTAGTCGGGGCAGGAGGGAGGGGCCATGTGGTACTGGCTGGTGAAGTACGTATTCTTTGGGCCTCTGCTGGCCCTGATCGGGCGGCCGAAAGTCGAGGGCCTGGAGAACATCCCTGACGAAGGGGCGGCCATCCTGGCCAGCAATCACCTGGCCGTCATGGACAGCTTCTACCTGCCGCTGGTGGTACGCCGGCGGATCACCTTCCTGGCCAAGTCGGAGTACTTCACCGGTACCGGCATCAAGGGCTGGCTCACCCGGTCGTTCTACACCGCCGTCGGGCAGGTTCCCATCGACCGCAACGACTCTGACGCCGCGCAGGCCGCGCTGACCACGGCCCAGCGAATCCTGTCGCAGGGCAAGCTGCTCGGTATCTACCCCGAGGGCACCCGCTCACCCGACGGCCGGCTGTACAAGGGCAAGACCGGACTGGCGCGGCTCGCGCTGCATACCGGTGTCCCAGTGATCCCGGTCGTCATGGTCGGCACCAACGTCGTCAACCCTCCCGGCACCAAGATGCTGCGCTTCGGCCGGGTCACGGTCCGCTTCGGTGAGCCGATGGATTTCTCCCGCTTCGACGGGATGGCCGACAACCGTTTCATCGAGCGTGCTGTCACCGACGAGGTGATCTACGAGCTGATGAGGTTGTCCGGGCAGGAATACGTCGACATCTACGCGGCAAGCGTCAAAAACGGTGTCCCGCAGCAGGACGGGGCAACGGGTCAGCCGGTCGCCCGGTTTCCGGAGACTGCGGCGGGCTGATCCGGATTCGTCCGGGGGCCGGGCCGCAGCGTCGCGCCGGCCGTGATGATCACGGCGAGCGCCCACCACACGTAGGACGTCCCGGCCAGTTGGCGCCACCACGCCGCGCCGGCCTCGTGATGTTCCGGCAGCAACTCGATCGGGCTGCGCATCATCAGCGCCACCCCGGCCACACTGAGCGCGCCCAACGCGACCGCACGATGTCGGTAGGCCACCACCGCGGTGACCACCACGGCGGGCAGCATCCACACCCAGTGGTGTGACCACGACACCGGCGAGACCACCAACCCGAACAGTGCCACGCAGACCAGCGCCAAGATCGGCTCGCCGGCGGCGAGCACACGGCGCGCCGCCCACCACATCGCCGCGAGCACCAGGACGCAACCCGCCAGCCACAGCACCGAGCGCAACTGGTCGTTCAGCGGCAGCCGGGCCAGGGCGCCGGCCAGGTTCTGGTTGGTGTTCAGGCTCGCCCCGCCGATGCGGTCGGTATCGCTGACGGTGTGCGTCCAGTACTGCCAGGAGTCGCTCCAGGCCATCACGAAGCCCACCAGGGTCGCCGCCAGGAACGATGCCACGGTGGTGACCGCGGCGCGCCGGTCGCGTCGTAACAGGAAGTAGAGCAGGAAGACCGCCGGGGTCAGCTTGAGTGCCACTGCGATACCCAGCAGCGCGCCGCGCGGCCAGTGGGTGCGCCGTGGCACACAGTCGGCGATCACCAGCGTCATCAGCACCGCATTGACCTGGCCGAAGTCGAAGTTGGCCCAGATCGGTTCGGCATCCAGCCAGATGGAGGCCGCCACGATCGCCACGGCCACCACGCCGCGGTGCCACCAGGCTGGCCCGCTGCCCGGGCGCACGTCGAAGTGGACCCCGAGACCGGTCAGCACGATGGTGATCGACACCACCAGCAGCAGCGTCGACAGGACGGTCAGCGCGGCGGTGGCGGTGCCCAGCGACACCCAGGTGAGGGGAGCGAACATCACCGCGGCGATCGGGGGATAGGTGAACGGCAGTACCGTCCCGTCGATCTGGGTTTGGAACCAGTCCTCGCCGTAGAGCGGCCGGCCCGCACGCCAGGCCTCCGCCGCCATCCGGTAGACGTCGACGTCGATGTGGTAGGGCGTGCTGCCCAGCGCCCGCCACGTCGTGTAGCCCAGGGCTGCAATCGCCAGCAACGTGAAGATCCACCAAACGGCCCAACCGCTGATGCCCCCGCGCCGACGGCCCGGGTCGGGCGGCCGCGATGTAGTCATGTCGCAGCACAGCCTATCCGGTAGCGACGTTAAGCCGGGGGATACCTGTGGCGATCCCGGCGTGGTGTGCCACGAGGGCGTACGTTGCATTAGGTGCTGGAATGGTTCCGCGACGACATCGTCGGCCGTGGCAGACTGCCGTTGCTCGGCTGTCTGCTGGCCTTCCTGGTGACGTTTCTGGTGACCCGCTCCGTGGTGCGCTATATCCGCAGCCAGGCCGGAAACCCCGGTCCGCCGCGGTGGTGGCAGCCCCGCAACCTGCGCTTCGGCTCCAAGCACATTCACCACGTGGTCTTCGGGGTCGTGTTGGTGATGGTCGCCGGGGTGACGCTGGTGGCCGCCGGGCCGAACGCGCATGAGCCGGCATTCAGCCTGGCTGCGATAACGTTCGGGGTCGGAGCGGCGCTGGTGCTCGACGAGTACGCGCTGATCTTGCACCTGTCCGACGTGTATTGGGAGGAGGACGGACGTGCCTCGGTGGACGCTGTGTTCGCCGCCGCCGCGGTCACCGGACTCTTGGTGCTGGGTTTTCATCCGCTGACGTTTGTGCTGTCGACGTGGCACGACACCTCCTCGCCGCTGATCCACGCCGGTGTGATCGCCAGCCTGGTGATGGCGCTGCCGCTGGGGGTGATGGTGTTGTTGAAAGGCAAGGTGTGGACCGGGTTGATCGGGATGTTCTTCTTTCCGCTACTGGTGGTGGGCGCGGTGCGGTTGTCACGGCCACACGCCCCCTGGGCCCGCTGGCGCTACCTGACCCGTCGGGACCGGATGCACCGTGCGTTGGAGCGCGAGCGCCGGCTGCGCCGCCCGGCTATTGCGGCCAAGCTCTGGTTGCAGGATGCGATCGCGGGTCGGCCCCAAGTGCCCGATGAGCGGGCCGTCGACGCCGAGCTCGACCGTGAGGTGCGGGCCGCGTCGGCACCGACGGTGCAGTTCATGGTTCCCCGCCAGCAGGTCCCCATCGGCAGGCCGCCGGCCAGGCCGGCGCCCGCCGCAGGTTCGCCTGCCCGCTCGGGGCCCAACCGGGCGGTTTCGGAGGCGTCGGCGCCGACCATGCCGGTTGCGATTCCGCGGATACACCGGCCGGGCGGTCCGTGGCAGTGAGGTACTTCTACGACACCGAATTCATCGAGGACGGCCGTACCATCGAGCTGATCTCGATCGGCGTGGTCGCCGAGGACGGGCGCGAATACTATGCGGTCTCCACCGAGTTCGACCCGGACCGGGCGGGGGCGTGGGTTCGCACCCACGTACTGCCGAAGTTGCCGTCGCCGGCTTCGCAGACGTGGCGGTCGCGCAGCAGGATCCGCGCGGATCTGGAGGAGTTCTTCGGCGTCGAGCGCGGTGAACCGATCGAGTTGTGGGCCTGGGTGGGAGCCTACGACCACGTGGTGCTCTGCCAGTTGTGGGGCACCATGCCTGATCTGCCGACGCCGATCCCACGTTTCACCCGCGAGCTCAAGCAACTGTGGGAGGACCGGGACCGGCCAGCCCTGCCACCGCGGTCGACGGGCAGTCACGATGCACTGGTCGACGCCCGCGACCAGCTCCGCCGTTTTCAGGTGATTACCGGCAGCGAACTGGCCTGATCAGGCAGGGTCGGCGCCCGGCTACCATGGTCGGGTGAACTGGACCGTTGACGTACCCATCGACCAGCTGCCGGCGCTGCCGCCGCTGCCCGCGGATCTGCGCGAGCGCCTCGACGCCGCGCTGGCCCGGCCGGCCGTCCAGCAGCCGAGCTGGCCCGCTGACCAGGCCAAGGCCATGCGCACCGTGTTGGAGAGCGTCCCGCCCATCACGGTGGCGTCCGAAATCGAGCGCCTCAAGGCGCAGCTGGCCCAGGTCGCCCGCGGGCAGGCTTTCCTACTGCAGGGCGGCGACTGCGCGGAGACCTTCACCGACAACACCGAGCCGCACATCAAGGGCAACATCCGCACTCTGCTGCAGATGGCGGTGGTGCTGACCTATGGGGCCAGCATGCCCGTGGTCAAGATGGCCCGCATCGCCGGTCAGTACGCCAAGCCGCGGTCGGCCGACATCGACTCGCTGGGGCTGAAGTCCTACCGCGGCGACATGGTCAACGGCCTGGCCCCGGATGCCGAATCGCGCGAACACGACCCGTCGCGTTTGGTGCGGGCCTACGCCAACGCCAGCGCGGCCATGAACCTGGTGCGGGCGCTGACGTCGTCGGGCCTGGCATCGCTGGAGCTGGTGCACGACTGGAACCGGGAATTTGTCCGTACCTCGCCGGCGGGTGCCCGCTACGAGGCGCTGGCCGGTGAGATCGACCGCGGCCTGAAGTTCATGAGCGCATGCGGGGTCGCTGACCGGGAGTTGCAGACCGCCGAGATCTACGCCAGCCACGAGGCACTGGTGCTCGACTACGAGCGGGCCATGCTGCGGATGGCCGACGTCTCGGGCACACCGCAGCTCTACGACCTGTCGGCGCATTATGTGTGGATCGGGGAGCGGACCCGCCAGCTCGATCACGCACACATCGCGCTCGCCGAGGTGATCGCCAACCCGATCGGGGTCAAGCTCGGTCCCACCACCACGCCGGACCAGGCAGTCGAATACGTGGAACGTCTTGACCCGCACAATGTTCCGGGGCGTCTGACGCTGATCAGCCGGATGGGTAACAGTAAGGTGCGTGACCTGCTCCCGGGCCTCATCGAGAAGGTGCAGGCCACCGGCCACCAGGTGATCTGGCAGTGCGACCCGATGCACGGCAACACCCACGAGGCCTCCACCGGTCACAAGACCCGCCACTTCGATCGGATCGTCGACGAGGTCCAGGGCTTCTTCGAGGTACATCACGCGCTGGGAACCCACCCCGGCGGCATCCACCTGGAGTTCACCGGAGAAGACGTCACCGAGTGTCTCGGTGGCGCCCAGGACATTTCGGATGCGGACCTGGGTGGGCGCTACGAGACTGCCTGTGACCCTCGACTCAACACCCAGCAGTCGCTGGAGCTGTCCTTCCTGGTCGCGGAGATGCTGCGCGGCTAGTTTTCTTGCCGCGAGTTTCTTTACCGCGAGCAGACAGAGAATCGCACGGATAGGCGACCCGTGATGCGATTCTCTGTCTGCTCGGCGGAGGGAACTAGAGCAGCGCGCCGACGTTGTTGCCTAGCGTCCACGCCAACGCGGCGACCAACGTGGTGGTTGCGAACAACACGGCGAGCCAGATGACCACCATCCGGCGCGCGTGCTGGCGTTCCAACACGAAGCGGCTCAGTTCGACGCCGCCGAATTGTCCTGTAACCAACTCATATTGGGTATCGGTGTCCTCGATCCAGTCCGCCGGGCCGCGGGTCATGTGCAGTGTCTGGTGTTGCGGTGTCTGGCGTTGCGGCGGCGCCGGGCGTTCCGGGGCGCGGCGGGCCGGGGCGGCGGCGTTGTGCTGGGCGGAGTTTCGGGGGGCCGGCACCCGGAACTCCGGCAGCGCGAGTCGCTCGGTGATCATGTCAACCGCGTGCGCCATCTCGAGCCCATCGGCATAGCGCTCCGCCGGTTCGCGGGCGGTTGCCCGGGCAACCAGGTCGTCGAATTCGCCTGGGACTCCGTCGATAGCCGAACTCGGCAGGGGGACATCATGATCCAGCCGCTGGTAGGCCACCGTCAACGACGAATCACCGGAGAACGGCGTGTGCCCGGTCAACAGCTCGTAGGTGAGCACGCCGACCCCGTACACGTCGCTGGCGGGGCCGGCGTTGCCGTCCCGGACCTGCTCCGGGGACAGATAGGCGGCGGTGCCCAAAATCACGTTGGTGGAGGTGATTCCAGCCGCCGCGATGGCGCGTACCAACCCGAAGTCGACCACCTTCACGTCGCCGTCGTCGGAGATCAGGATGTTCTCCGGTTTGACGTCGCGGTGCACCAGCCCGGCCCGATGCGCGATCCCCAGGGCTCCTAGCACCGGCCGCAGCACCGCGGCGACCGCGTGCGGCGGCATCGGGCCACGTTCGTTGAGCAACTCGCGCAGCGTCCCGCCCTCGACGAGTTCCATCACCAGAAACGGCTGCCCGGGGTCGTGCGGGGTGCCGAATCCCTGGTCGTACACCGCCACCAGCCCCGGGTCTTTGAGCCGGGCGACCGCTCGGGCCTCGAGCTGGAAGCGCGTCAGGAACTGCTGGTCACCGGCGTAACGCAGGTCCATCACCTTGATCGCGACCGGACGGTCCAGGCGCTCGTCCAGACCGCGGTACACCGTCGAGGTGCCGCCGGTGGCGATCCGGGTGCCCACCCGGTACCGGCCGTCGAGCAGCGCGCCCTCCAGCGCGTCGCCGCCCCACGCTCCAGTCACCTGGTCATGGTATGTGTGCAGATGGCCGGTCCGGCGGTTCTAGACTTGTGTCGTGAGCAGCATTCCGGCCTCCGAAGACGTGCTTGAGCCCGACGAACCCACATTTGACCTGCCTCGGGTCGCCGAGATGCTGGCGGTGCCCGTCACCAAAGTGCATCAGTACCTGCGGGACAATCACCTGATCGCGGTGCGGCGGGCGGGGGCGTTGAGGGTGCCGCGGAACTTCTTTACCGAAGAGGGGGACATCCTCAAGAGCCTGCCCGGGCTGTTGGCGGTGCTGCGCGACGGCGGCTATCAGGAGACCGACATCGTGCGGTGGCTGTTCACCCCGGATTCGTCGCTGTCGTTGACTCGCGACGGCGTGCGGGAGTCGATCGACAATGCCCGCCCCATCGATGCACTGCACGCCCATCAGGCCCGTGAAGTGATGCGCCGGGCGCAAGCCATGGCGTACTGAGCTTCAAGCGGCATCTTTCAAGCAGCGTCGAGGGCATGCCCTTGTTCTGCCCGCGACAGCCGGTACCAGGCGTACACCGCGCATCCGGTCGCACCGATCACATGCAGCCAGGTGTACATGCCGTGCGAGCCGTCGGGTTTGAAGATCACCATGATCCAAGTCGACGCCGCGGCGATCGCGGCGATCGCGGTTGGTGAGCGGACCACGGTGGCCGCCACCGCCAGTGGCCAGGTGTAGTACCAGGGCAATGCGGCCGGCACGAACAGCACCACCACCAGCATGGCCCAGGCGATCCCGGCGACCGCAGAGCGATCGTCGCGCCGCGCTCGCCACCACAGCACCGGCAGCAGCAGCCCGATCACCACGACCCCGCTGATCCGGGTGATGTGCAGAACGGCATAGAAGTTGACCGGGGCGAACAAGCCGCCGACGGCGTGGATCAGATTGGCTGCCGCGGTCGGCACAGTGAGCCAGTTGATGATCTTGACGTTGCCGGCCAGCAGTGCGGTCAACCAGCCCAGACCCACGCCGGCCAGGGCCGACAGCACGGCGAACACCGCGACGACGATCGTGGTGGACACCGCTGCCGCGGTGGCGAATGCGATCACCGTCGGATATCCGCGGCGCTCAAGTCGCGGTTCCAGCTTCGGCTCTCCTTCGTCGAGCCTCGCTGAACCGCGGCGCTCAAGTCGCGGTTCCAGCTTCGGCTCTCCTTCGTCGAGCCTCGCTGAACCGCGGGGTTCCCGCAGGCGACGCATCCACACCCACACCAGGAACGGCAATGCTATTGCGGCGGTGGCTTTTACCGCGGCCGCCAGCGCCACCAGTGTTATCCCCGCCACGTGGCGGCGTTCCAGGGTCAGCGCGATCCCGGCCATCACCAGGCCGACCATCAGCATCTCGTTGTGGACTCCACCCATCAGGTGGATGATCACCAGCGGGTTGAGCACGGCCAGGTACAGCGCCGCGGGTGCGCTGCCACCGACTCGGGCGGCGACCCGGGGTGCGGCCCAGATCAGCAGCGCCAGCCCGGGCAGCATGCACAAGCGCAGCACCATGGTGCCGGCCACCACGTTGTTGCCCACCAGCATCGTGACGAGCTTGGCGACCAGAATGAACGCCGGGCCGTACGGTGCCGTCGTCGCTGCCCAGATCGGGCTGACATCTTCGAGCAGGGGATTGGGGTTGTCCACCGGCCCCACCACGTACGGGTCGAATCCATCCCGCAGCAGGGCGCCCTGGGCCAGGTATGAGTAGGTGTCGCGGCTGAACACCGGGACCGACAGCAGCAGCGGTGCCAGCCAGAAGCCGGTGGTGGTGATCAATGTGTAGGTGCTCACGGTGCCCTCGATCACCCGCCGGCCCAAGCCGAGCCAGGCCACCAGCATCACCGCGACCCCGGCCCACAGCAGCACCGATGACAGCACCAGGCCGTGGCCGAAACGCAGCCATGACAGATGCAGGGAATCCAGCACCGGGTCCTGGATGCGGGTGCTGCCGGCACCCAAGCCTCCCAAGGTGATCAACAGCGCGCCCAGACAGCCGAGCCATGCCGCTCCCGCCTGCTCGCCGGCGGCGAACTGCCGCAGTCGGGACAGGCGGCTCGCGGCGTCGCTGGACGCGCGGGGGACCGGTGTGGTGGTGGGGTTCGACATCGGCGCTCCGAGCGATCAGGCGGACCGGTCGGCGACCCGGCGAGCCAGGTCGGTGAGTCCGGCTTTGGCAACCTCGTCGATGGGTGCGGCCGCCAGCGCGGCCATGGCACGGCGGGTCAGCAGATCGATACGGTCCTCCACGGCCGCCAGCGCGCCTACCGCCTCGATCGTCTCGCACAGTTCGCGGACCTGCGCCTCGGTCAGCGCGGTGCCGATCGCATTGCGTAACCGATTGGCCGCCACCGGATCCGACTTGTCGGCCAGCTCGACGGCCTCGGCCAGCAGCACGGTGCGCTTGCCCGAACGCAGGTCGTCGCCGGAGGGCTTGCCGGTGACCGCCGGATCCCCGAACACCCCCAACACGTCGTCGCGCAGCTGGAACGCCACGCCCAGGTCGGTGCCGAGTTCGTGGAACAGCGCCTGGATGTCGGGCCGGTCGGCTGCGGCCGCCACCCCCAGCTGCAGCGGGCGCACCACCGTGTAGGAGGCGGTTTTGTAGGTGTTGACGCGCATCGCCGAAGCGATCGAGTCCACCCCGCTGGATTCGGCGACGATGTCGAGGTACTGGCCGCCCAACACCTCGGTACGGATGTCCGACCACACGCCCCGCACACGCCGCCGGGCGTCGGCTGGCAGATCGGCACCGGCGACGATGTCGTCAGCCCACACCAGCGCCAGGTCGCCGAGCAGGATGGCGGCCGACATCCCGAACTGGTCGGGCGAGCCGCGCCAGCCGCGGGCGCGGTGCAGCTCGGCGAACTTGCGGTGGGTGGTGGGGTTGCCGCGGCGGGTGGCTGAGGCGTCGATCACGTCGTCGTGCACCAGCGCGCAGGCATGCAGCAGTTCCAGCGCGGCGAACAGCAGCAATTCGCCGTCGTCGGCATCGCGGCCGGTGATGGCGCGCCAGCCCCAGTAGGCGAACGCTGGGCGCAGCCGTTTGCCGCCGATGAGCACGAATTCTTCGAGGCCGGTGATCAACGCCTCGTAGTCGTCGCCGATATAGGCGGTCTCGGTGCGGCGGGTGCGTAGGTGGGAGCGCAGCGTTTCGGTCACGGCCGCGGCCAGTTCGGCGGCCGACGGTGGAGTCGCTGCGGATGCCTTGAAACTCAGCTCGGCGCCCCTTTCTGTGCTGCCCGGCCGGGGACCCCCAGCGTGGGTCCAGCGTAGAGTGTGCCACCACAGCCGGGGGGACTGCGGCCGGTAGCGGCCGGAGGCGGCCGCCGCCGCCCGTTCCTGCCCTGTGGCACTGTTGACTGTCTGCTGACTGTCTTTCATGAGGAGCTGGTACGTGGCCTTGAACACCGTCGCACTCGAGCTTGTCCCACCGAACGTGGAAAAGGGACCCGAGCAGACGATCGAGGAGGCGCACAAGGTCGTGCGGTTCGCCGCCGAGGCTGGCCTTGAGGGGCGGATCCGTCACATCCTGATGCCGGGGATGATCAACGAGGACGATGACCGCCCGATCGAGATGAAGCCCAAGCTCGACGTGCTGGACTTCTGGAATGCGATTCGGCCTGAGCTGCCAGGCATGGCCGGGTTGTGCACCCAGGTCACCTCGTTCTCCGACGAGGCGGCGCTGCGGAGCCGGCTGGGCGATCTGACCGGCGCCGGGATCGAGGGCGTGGTCTTCGTCGGCGTGCCTCGCACTATGGCCGATGGCGAGGGCGCGGGGGTGCCGCCGACCGACGCGCTGGCGACGTTTCGCTCCGACGTGGCCAACCGCGGCGTCATCTTGATTCCCACCCGGGCCGACGAGATCGGCCGGTTTAACTTCAAATGCGACCGCGGGGCGACGTTCGGCCTGACCCAGCTGCTGTATTCCGACGCGATCGTGCCGTTCTTGACCGAGTTCGCCAAGCACAGCGAGGCACGCCCGGAGCTCTTGCTGTCGTTCGGCTTCGTGCCGTCGTTCGAGAACCGGATTGGTCTGATCAACTGGCTGATTCAGGATCCGGGCAACGCGGCGGTGGCCGCCGAACAGGACTTCGTCAAGGCGCTCGCCGACAGCGACCCCGACCAGCGGTGCAAGCTGATGCTTGACCTGTACAAGCGGGTGATCGACGGTGTCGCGGACCTGGGCTTCCCGCTGAGCATCCATTTCGAGGCCACCTACGGGGTGTCCGCGGCGGCATTCCGCACCTTTGCCCAGATGCTCGAGTACTGGTCGCCAGAGCCCCGCTGATCCTTAGCCGGCGCTGTCGTCGGGGGAGCTGAATCGTGGTGAGCGGTCCCGCCCGTACCAGGCGATAGCCGCGACCGCGCCCGCCGCGGCGAGCGTAGACAGGATCAGCCACAGGGCAGCGTGGGCGAAGGAGCGGGTGCTGGGATCGGTGTAGCGGGCTTGGGCGCTCATGGTGCTCACCACGCCTGGCTTTAGCCTCCACTGCACCGTGTCGCTGCCGATGCGTTCGCCGTTGGCGGACGTCACCTCGCCGGGGAACGCGACACTCAACTCGACGTCGGCCTCCGGGTCGCCCAGTGAGGTGAGATCCACCCGGCCTTCCAGGATCACCAGGTTTCCGGCGCGGCGCAGTGACAGGTCCACCCCGGCCGCGTCGCGGTGCATTTCGGCCAGCCGCGGCAGTTCGGCGAAGGTCAGGTCGGAGAACACCGCCTGGGAGCCGACATAGCCGTCCCTGCTGTAGTTGGAAATCGCGACCTTCTGCGGGAACGGCAGGTCGGCGCTGAGCTTGGGCCCGGTGTCGTTGTCGTTGCGCGGCTTGGCCGCAACGACGATCTGGCCGGAGACCTGATCGTTGGGAGAGACGGTGATGTTGGCCCGAATGCGCACGCACCCGGCCAACGGCGCCGCGATCAACAGCAGCGTGACCAGAGCCACCAGGCGACGGTAGGTGCCCAACCGTCGAAACCGGCGCTGAGGGGGCGCTGGAACGGGTCTCCGAGCGGGCTGTAGCGAACGCCGAACATGCACGACGTCATCGTGCCAGACCAGTCGGCGGCTCCGGTGACGACGCGGCGCTTGGATTTACAACGGCAGTGGTCGGCCCAAGATGGCGAACGGCCGCGGATCCCCGGCGAAGTGGTGACCGCGGATGACGTCGGTGAACCCCAGCCGCCGATACAACCGCCAGGCGCGGTTGCCTTCGCCATTGGTCTCCGGTGTGGACAGCAGCACGTTGGCTTCAGGACGCCCGGCCAGCAGGCGGCGTGCCAGGGCTTCACCCAGGCCGCTGCCCTGGGCGCGTGGCGCCACGTGCAATTCGGTCAGCTCGAAGTAACTGGCCATCAGGCGCGCGATGTCGGGATGGGGCAGGCCGCGGCGCTGTAAACCCAGCACCACCTGCTGCTGCCACCACTGGTCGGGGGCTCCGCAGTAGCCGTAGGCCACGCCCAGCAGCTCGGCGCCATTCAACCCGGCCGGCGCGGCGTCCGGCTGACCAATCTCGCCGGCTTCGTTGTCTTGGAAGGCGGCCACCGCCCGCCAGCCGCTCCGGCGGGTGTGGTCGAGCCACATCGCGGCACGTTGGCTCTCGGTGCCCGGGGGGTAACCCATCGCGGTGACGTAGACGCGCAGAGCCGCACCGAGGTGATCCGCCATTTCGCGCGGCGACATGTCGAGGAGGAAGGTCACCAACGTGCAGGTTCCTTTCCCGCAGAAGGGGGAGCGTGCCCGATGTCCGGAGTCCCATTATCGGCGATTGGGTCCTGCGGCGTCGGCCGTTGTGGTTCGACATCGTCGGACCGCCGCTACAATCGGCTGGTGAAGCCTGTGGTACGGCGCAGGCCTACCTCGTATTATCAGTGTTAGTTGCCCGCACCAGTCCGTATTGCGCCGTGGGCAATGATATGAGCGGCCGTCGGCAAGGAGGGACGAATGCCACTCTCCGATCATGAGCAGCGCATGCTCGACGAGATCGAGAGCGCGCTCTACGCCGAGGACCCCAAGTTCGCTTCCAGCGTTCGCGGCGGCGCCCTGCGTACCCCGACCACCCGCCGGCGGGTGCAGGGCATGACACTGTTCGTGGTCGGTCTGGTGATGCTGGTCTCCGGTATCCCGATCTATGCGACCACCGTCAATTCGGCATTCCTGATTCTGAGCGTGCTGGGATTCGTGGTCATGTTCGGTGGAGTGGTGTTCGCTATCACCGGCAACCACGCGACCGCCAGCCGTGAGGGTGCGGCCAGGCCGGGCGGGAGTTCGCCGCGGCGGGTCAAGGGCGGCGGCACGTTCGCCAGCCGGATGGAAGACCGTTTCCGCCGCCGGTTCGAGCCTTAGGCCGATCCAGCGGCACGTGTGATGTGAAAGGGCAGCCGATCGGCTGCCCTTTTTCTTGGCGTTTCGGCGCGCGGCAGCTCCGGTGACCCTGCGCGCACCCCACCTCGCCCCACTTTGCCTACATTGGCGCTGAGCTGGTCGTTTGGTGCCCAGCTGGGCCCTTTTTCGTATGCCTGGACGACACGATGGCCCATCTGGTGGGGCATAGGGGCGGAATCGACCTAGTAAATGGTGCGTAGTGGGGGATTGTGGGGTATCGTGGGCTGCGAAGTCGACATGGCGGGAGGTGGCCGATGTTCCTCGGCACCTACACGCCCAAGCTCGACGACAAGGGGCGGCTGACACTGCCCGCGAAGTTTCGTGATGCGCTGGCAGGAGGGTTGATGGTCACCAAGAGTCAGGACCACAGCCTGGCCGTGTATCCCCGCGCGGAGTTCGAGCAGTTGGCCCGCCGGGCGGCCAAGGCTTCGCGCAGCAACCCGGACGCGCGAGCATTCCTGCGCAACCTGGCCGCCGCCACGGACGAACAGCACCCCGACGCCCAGGGCCGGATCACCCTGTCGCCCGACCACCGCCGCTACGCCAACCTGTCCAAGGAGTGCGTGGTCATCGGCTCGGTCGACTACCTGGAGATCTGGGACGCGCAGGCCTGGAGCGACTACCAGCAGACCCACGAAGAGAACTTCTCCGCGGCCAGCGATGAAGCACTCAGCGACATCATCTGAGGCGCACGCCCGTGCCTCGTGGCCTCTGTCCGAACCGACCCTGACGTACTTCCCCAACGTCAGGTTCGCGCCGTCGGGCAGGGACCTCGAGGCAAGGGCCTGCGGGCGATCGCAAGCGGGGCGGAGCCGGGTACCGGTGGTCGCGCGCAGTGGGCCCGGGCTGGCAGCACCTCGTGCAATTCATTGGCCGCAACAGGGAGGTATTGCTGTGGCCGAACAGGGCGAATTCGGACATGTGCCGGTCCTGCTGGACCGCTGCGTGGAGCTGCTGGCTCCGGCGCTGACCAGGCAGTCGCCCGACGGCCAGGGTGCGACCTTGGTGGACGCCACCCTCGGGGCCGGCGGGCACACCGAGCGGTTCTTGAGCGAGTTCCCGGGCCTGCGAGTCATCGGTCTGGACCGCGACACCACCGCACTCGACATCGCCGGGGCAAGGTTGGCCCGCTTCGCCGATCGGCTCCAGACGGTCCGCACCCGATACGACGGGATTCCGGCGGCGCTGGCCGAATCAGGTTTGGCCGCAACCGGGTCGGTGGCCGCGGTGTTGTTCGACCTCGGGGTGTCCTCGATGCAGCTCGACCGGGCGGAGCGAGGATTTTCCTACGCGCAGGACGCGCCGCTGGACATGCGAATGGACCCGCAGGCCGACCTCACCGCCGCAGACATCGTCAACACCTACGACGCGGCCGCGCTGACCGACATTCTGCGGCGCTTCGGCGAGGAGCGTTTCGCATCGCGGATCGCCTCGTACATCGTGCGCCGCCGGGCCCAGACCCCATTCACCTCGACCGGGGAACTGACGGAGCTGCTCTACGAGGCGATTCCGGCGCCGGCGCGACGCACCGGGGGACACCCGGCCAAGCGGACGTTTCAGGCGCTGCGCATTGCGGTCAACGGCGAACTGGACTCACTGCGAGACGCATTACCGGCGGCGCTGGATGCGCTGGCGGTGGGTGGACGCGTGGCAGTGATGTCCTACCAGTCGCTGGAGGACCGCATCGTCAAGCAGCAGTTCGCTGCGGCCACCGCGTCTCGCACACCGGTCGGACTTCCAGTCGAATTGCCCGGCGACGAACCGAAGTTCACGACGTTGACGCGGGGCGCCGAAAAGGCCGAGGCGGATGAGATCGAGCGCAATCCACGAGCGGGCTCGGTCCGGCTACGTGCGGTCGAGCGGGTCCAGGCCGGACCGATCGTGGCATCGAGGGGGAAGTGATGGCGACCAAGCGCAAGCCCGCGGCACGGCAAGGCGACCGTCGCCGTAATCCCGAGAGCACAACCCGCACCGGCCCGCGGCGGGTCACCGAGCAAACGCAGGCCCGGGGCCCGCGGCGCCAGCGTGGGACCACGCCCGCAGCGGGTCGTGAGTCGCGGCCGCGCACCGGCCCGCAAAAGGCGGCGTCGCTTCGCCCGGACCCCCGACCGGTGCCGCCGAAGAACACCAAGCAGGCCAAGGCGCGGGCGAAGGCGCGCAAGGCCAAGGCGCCCAAGGTTATACGCGTCCCGCTGCGCGAACGCCTGATTGCTCGGCTGGCCTCGGTCGACCTGCGGCCGCGCACGCTGGCGACCAAGGTTCCGTTCGTCGTGCTGATCATCGGCGCGCTCGGCATCGGGCTGGGAATCACCCTGTGGCTGTCGACGGACGCCGCCGAGCGGTCCTACCAGTTGGGCAACATCCGGGAGCGCAACCGGGTCCTCATGCAGCAGAAAGAAGCGCTCGAGCGCGACGTGCTCACCGCCGAATCCGCACCCGCGCTTGCCGAGGCGGCCCGCGAACTGGGCATGATTCCCAGCCGCGACACCGCGCATCTGGTCCAGGACCCGATCGGCAACTGGGTGGTCGTCGGGACCCCGAAGCCCGCCGAGGGTGCGCCCCCGCCGCCGCTGAACACCAAGCTGCCCGACGATGTGGCACCACCGGCCGAGGTGCCGGTTCGGGTGCCCCCGGCCGGGCCGAAGCTCGACAGCCGCCATCTGCCCGCCGCAGTACCGCCGGCTCCGGCGGTGCCCGGCGCGCCGCTGACCATTCCGGGCCTGCCGGGAGTTCCCGGCATGCCGCTGGCCGGTCCGTTGCCCGGTCCTGGCGCGCAAGACATCCCGCCACTGGCGACACCTCCGGCCATCCCGTCTGGCGCCTTGCCGCCCGTCGCTTTGCCGCCGGGGTCGGTAGTGCCGCCCGAGACCGTGCTGCCGGTGGGCGGAACGCTTCCGCCGGCGTCGGTCCTGCCTCCGGGGGCGGTGCTGCCGCCCGAGGCCGTCCTGCCTCCGCAACCCCCGCTGCCGCCCGAAGTCCTGGCGCCGCCGGTGGCCGGGGGAGCCGCGCGATGAGACGGCCCGCGCGGGGAACCGGCCCGGCACGCCGCGGCGACGGCTCGACCGCAGCTGCCTCGCGAAAGACCCGCCGATCCGCCACCTCGCCGGCCAAGCCGGCCAAATCCGCCAAGCCCGCTAAGGCGCCGAAAGCGACTACCACAACCGGGCATTCGGCGCGGGAGCGTCGTACCCGCCAAGCCACCGAGGTGGGACTGCGTAGCGCTTCGTTCGTTTTCCGGCACCGCACCGGCAACGCGGTCATCTTCCTGGTGCTGGCCTTGTCGGCGGTTCAGCTGTTTTACCTGCAGGTGCCGCGGGCCTCCGGGCTGCGGGCCGAAGCCGCCGGACAACTCAAGGTCACCGACGTCCAGCAGGCGATGCGCGGCGACATCATCGACCGCACCGGCGACAAGCTCGCGTTCACCATCGAGGCTCGGGCGCTGTCCTTCCAGCCGGTCAAGATCGGCAAGCAGCTCGCCGACGCCAAGAAGAAGAATCCGTCGGCCCCCGATCCGCAGCTGCGGCTGCAGCAGATCGCCAAGGAGATCTCTACGCGCCTCGGCAACAAGCCGGACTCCGCGGCCCTGCTGAAGAAGCTGCGCAGCAACGAGACCTTCGTCTATCTCGCCCGTGCCGTTGACCCCGCGGTGGCCGAGGTGATCACCGAGAAATGCCCTGAGGTCGGTAGCGAGCGGCAGGACCTGCGGCAGTATCCGGGAGGGTCGCTGGCGGCCAACATCATCGGCGGCATCGACTGGGACGGCCACGGCCTGTTGGGGCTGGAGGACTCGATGGACGCCGTGCTGGCCGGAACGGACGGGTCGGTCACCTACGACCGCGGCTCGGACGGCGTGGTCATCCCGGGCAGCTACCGCAATCGGCACAAGGCCGTCAACGGGTCGACGATCCAGCTCACCCTCGACGACGACATTCAGTTCTACGTCCAGCAGCAGGTGCAGCAGGCCAAGAACGTCACTGGTGCACACGACGTCACGGCCGTGGTGCTGGACGCCAAGAGCGGTGAGGTGCTGGCGATGGCCGGCGACAACACGTTCGATCCTTCCCAGGACGTCGGGCGCCAGGAGGACCGCGAGCTCGGCAACCTGGCGGTGTCCTCGCCGTTCGAGCCGGGCTCGGTGAACAAGATCATCACCGCCGCCTCGGTCATCGAGTACGGCCTCGGCCACCCCGACGACGTCCTGCAGGTACCCGGATCGATCAACGTCGCCGACGTCACCGTCAGCGACGCCTGGGAACACGGCGTCGCGCCCTACACCGTGACCGGAGTCTTCGGAAAGTCCTCCAACGTCGGCACCCTGATGCTGGCGCAGCGGGTGGGGCCCGAGCGCTGGTTCGACATGGCGGAGAAGTTCGGGCTGGGGCAGCGCACCGGTGTGGCACTTCCGGGTGAGAGTGCCGGCCTGCTTCCACCGGTGGACCAATGGTCCGGCAGCTCGTTCGCCAACCTTCCTATCGGTCAAGGCCTTTCGATGACGCTGCTGCAGATGACCGGGATGTATCAGGCCATTGCCAACGACGGTCTGCGGATTTCGCCGCGGATCATCAAAGCGACCATCGCCGCCGACGGCAGCCGTACCGAGGAGCCTCGGCCCGAAGGTGTTCGGGTGGTCTCGGAGCAGACCGCGGCGACCGTGCGCAACATGCTGCGCTCGGTGGTGCAACGTGATCCGACCGGCGTTCAGCAGGGCACCGGATGGCAGGCCGCCGTGGACGGATATCAGATCGCCGGGAAGACCGGTACCGCACAGCAGATCAACCCGGCCTGCGGTTGCTACTACAACGATGTCTACTGGATCACCTTCGCCGGGATAGCGCCCGCGGACAATCCGCGCTACGTCATCGGCCTGATGATGAATAACCCCCACCGCGCCGCGGACGGGTCGCCGGGCACCTCGGCGGCACCGCTGTTCCACAACATCGCCGGGTGGCTGCTGCAGCGTCACAACGTGCCGCTGTCGCCGGACCCGGGACCGCCGCTAGTCCTGCAGGCGATGTAGTCGGCGCGCCGCGACAGCAGATCCGTCGACTCGCGTCCGTAAAAAAAGACGTGATTCCGTCGCCTTGATGATGGTCGGATGGTTATCGTTCGGACAACGCGGGGACAAAGGGGGTTCCGCGCCGAAGAGAAGGGGTCGATCATGGCCCGAAAAGCCATTGCGATCAGTTACGCAATTCCGGGGGTTCTCGCCGCGGCGGCAGGCATCGTCGCGGTGGGGATGCTCGGCGCACCCATCGCAAGTGACCACCAGGCCAGCGGCTGTTTCATGACCAAGGATGGAAACTGCGAGGACCTGCCGGACCCGACCCAGTACGGATGTGCGCCCGGGGACTTCCAATGCATGTTCGACAAGAAGCTCACGCAGCCGCCGCCTTCTGACGGCTGACCCGGGCCAATGCGGCGGTCCCCGCTTCGCCGGGCAATCGCCCCCACCACGACCCGCCGTCGGCTAAGCCGGATCGCCTGCGCTGTGGATACGGCCCGCCTAGGTAGTCTCAGGGCCGATCCGGACGACCCGGCCGCAGCGGATGGAGGTGATGGCGGTGCCTGCTGCTCTGCGCCCCGACGTCGGTGCCGGCACGTCGCTGCGGGTGCTCGCAGCCCAGGTCGGGGCGGTCGCGGTAGCCGGCGAGGTGGTACCGGAGCTGCCGATCACCGGGTTGACTCTGCGCGCCCAGGATGTCCGGCCCGGTGATCTCTTCGCGGCGCTGCCCGGCGCGACCACCCACGGCGCACGCTTCGCGGCGGACGCCGTTGCCCGGGGAGCGATCGCGGTGCTCTCCGACGGGGCCGGGGCCGCCGAGATCGCCGACGGCGCAGCGCTACCCGGCATACCCATCCTGGTTCATCCGGAACCCCGCGGCGTGCTGGGCGAACTCGCTGCGCAGGTCTACGGCCATCCGTGCGATCGGATCACGGTCATCGGAATCACCGGGACGTCGGGCAAGACCACCACCACCTATCTGGTGGAGGCCGGGCTGCGGGCCGCGGGCCGCACCGCCGGACTGATCGGCACGGTCGGTGTGCGCATCGACGGCGTCGACCTGCCCAGCGCCTTGACCACACCCGAAGCGCCGGCACTGCAGGCGCTGCTGGCCGCGATGGCGCAGCGCGGGGTGGACACCGCCGTCATGGAGGTGTCCAGCCACGCCCTCACGTTGGGCCGGGTCGACGGCACTCGGTTCGCGGTGGGCGCCTTCACCAACCTGTCCCGCGACCATCTCGACTTCCACCCGACCATGGCCGACTACTTCGAGGCCAAGGCCCGGCTGTTCGATCCGGCGTCGCCGCTGCACGCCGCCCGCTCGGTGGTCTGTATCGACGACGACGCCGGCGCGGCAATGGCGGCGCGGGCGACAGCGCCGGTCACCGTCAGCGCGACGGGCCGCCCCGCGGACTGGCGTGCAGAACAACTGAGCGCGGGTGGATCCGTTGGGCGCGCGTTCATCGCCGTCGACCCCGCCGGTGTGCACCACCCGATCGGCATCGGGTTGCCCGGCGACTACAACGTGGCCAATTGCCTTGTCGCGCTGGCCATTCTCGATGCGGTTGGAGTGTCGCCGGAGCAGGCGGCCCCCGGCCTGCGGGAGGCGCGGGTGCCGGGGCGGATGGAGTCGATCGATCGGGGTCAGGGCTTCCTGGCGTTGGTCGACTATGCGCACAAGCCCGGGGCCCTGTCGGCGGTGCTGACGACCCTGCGCCAGGAGTTGCGCGACACTACTGGGCGCCTAGCCGTGGTGTTCGGCGCCGGCGGCGACCGTGACCACGGCAAGCGCGAACCGATGGGACGCATCGCCGCCCAGGCCGCCGATCTGGTCGTGGTCACCGACGACAACCCGCGCGGGGAAGACCCCGCCGACATCCGGCGTGCCGTGTTGGGCGGTGCCGCTGCGGGTAGCGCCCAGGTGGTCGAGATCGGTGACCGGCGGGCCGCGATCGAGCACGCGGTGGCGTGGGCTCAGCCCGGGGATGTGGTGTTGATCGCGGGCAAGGGACACGAGACCGGGCAGACCGCCGCCGGGCACACCCAGCCGTTCGATGACCGGGTGGAGCTGGCCCAGGCGCTGGAAGCGCGCGAGGAGCACCGGTGATCGCGCTGACTGTCGCGCAGATCGCCGAGATCGTCGGCGGCCGGTTGGCCGACATCACCCCGGAACAGGCCGAGCGCACGGTCGTCACCGGCACCGTGGAATTCGACTCCCGCCGGATCGCCCCGGGCGCGCTCTTTCTGGCCCTGCCTGGTGCGCGGGTCGACGGTCACGACCACGCGGCGTCGGCGGTGGATGCCGGCGCGGTGGCGGTGCTGGCAGCGCGTCCGGTTGGGGTCCCGGCCATCGTTGTGGAGCCGGTCGCATCCGACAGCCGATCCGGTGCGCTCGAGCACGACGACGAGGCCGGATCCGGTGCCGCGGTGCTGGCCGCACTGGCCAAACTGGCAGCCGCGGTGGCCGCCGCCCTGGTTGCCAAGGGACTGACGATCGTCGGCGTGACCGGGTCGTCGGGCAAGACCTCCACCAAGGACTTGATCGCCGCGGTGCTGGCGCCGCTGGGGTCGGTGATCGCCCCGCCCGGGTCGTTCAACAACGAGTTGGGCCACCCGTGGACGGTGCTGCGGGCCGACGAGATCACCGATTATCTGGTCCTCGAGCTGTCTGCCCGGCATCGCGGCAACATCGCCGCGCTGGCGGCGATCGCCCCGCCGCAGATCGCGGTGGTACTCAACGTCGGGACCGCCCACCTGGGCGAGTTCGGCTCCCGCGAGGCTATCGCCGAGACCAAAGCCGAGCTGGCACAAGCCGTTCCGGAATCCGGCGTGGTGATCCTCAACGTCGATGACTCGGCGGTGGCCGCGATGGCCGACAAGACCGTCGCACGGGTGCTGCGGGTCAGCCGTTCCGCTCCCGCCGACGTGTGGGCCGGGCCGGTGGTGCTCGACGAACTGGCCCGCCC
The DNA here is from genome assembly GCA_024758765.1 of Mycobacterium sp. SVM_VP21. Classification (NCBI taxonomy): domain Bacteria; kingdom Bacillati; phylum Actinomycetota; class Actinomycetes; order Mycobacteriales; family Mycobacteriaceae; genus Mycobacterium; species Mycobacterium cavoris. The sequence goes on along the minus strand of CP101406.1, from coordinate 2,394,431 downwards.
GCGGTTCGCCCTGCACTCCGCTGGCCAGGACGCCGAAGTCACGGTGTCGCTCGGAGTGTCCGGCGATCACCAGGTGGGCAACGCACTGTGCGCCGCTGCCGTGGCCTTGGAATGCGGTGCCACGCCGCAACAGGTGGCCGACGCGCTGGCCGGTGCCGGACCGGCCTCGGGGCACCGGATGCACGTCAGCACCCGCGCCGACGGCGTGACCGTGATCGACGACTCCTACAACGCCAACCCCGACTCCATGCGGGCGGCGCTGCAGGCGCTGGCCTGGATCGCCCGCGGTGAGAATCCGGGGGAGAAGCGCCACAGCTGGGCGGTGCTGGGGCAGATGGCCGAACTCGGCGAGGACGCGATATCTGAGCATGACCGCATCGGACGGCTCGCGGTGCGCTTAGATGTGTCTCGTCTCATTGTCGTCGGAGTAGGGAGATCGATGGGCGCGATGCTGCACGGCGCAGTGATGGAGGGATCCTGGGGCGCCGAAGCCACCGCAGTGCCCGACGTCGATGCCGCCCTGGCCCTGTTGCGCGCCGAACTGCAGGCGGGGGACGTGGTACTGGTCAAGGCGTCGAACTCCGCGGGTCTGACCGCGTTGGCTGACGCGCTGACCAGCGAAGACCCAGGAGATCGCCGATGATAATGATCCTCATCGCTGCCGGAGTCGCGCTGCTGGTCGCGATCCTGCTGACCCCCGTACTGATCCGGGTGTTCACCAAGCAGGGATTCGGGCAGGAGATCCGCGAGGACGGACCGGCCAGCCACCAGAGCAAACGGGGCACCCCGTCGATGGGCGGCGTGGCCATCGTGGCCGGGATCTGGGCGGGCTACCTGGCCGCGGAACTGGCGGGCCTGGTCTTCTACGGCACCGGGCCCACTGCGTCGGGCCTGCTGGTCCTGGGGTTGGCCACCGCGCTGGGCGGCGTCGGCTTCCTCGACGACCTGATCAAGATCCGGCGGTCGCGCAACCTCGGTCTGAACAAGACCGCCAAGACCGTCGGGCAGGTCACCGCGGCCACCCTGTTCGGTCTGCTGGTGCTGTGCTTCCGCAACAGTTCCGGTCTGACCCCGGGCAGCCTGCAACTGTCCTATGTGCGCGACATCGCCACCGTCACACTGCCCGCAGCGGTATTCGTGCTGTTCGTGATCCTGATCGTCAGCGCCTGGTCGAACGCGGTCAACTTCACCGACGGCCTCGACGGCCTGGCAGCCGGATCCATGGCGATGGTCAGCGCCGCCTACGTGCTGATCACCGTGATGCAGCACCGCAACGCCTGCGCGATCGCACCCGGACTGGGCTGCTACAACGTGCGCGATCCGCTGGACCTGGCGCTGATCGCCGCCGCGACCGCCGGCGCCTGCATCGGATTCCTGTGGTGGAACGCCGCGCCGGCGAAGATCTTCATGGGCGACACCGGGTCGCTGGCACTGGGCGGCGTGATCGCCGGCATGTCGATCACCACCCGCACCGAGATCCTCGCGGTGGTGCTCGGCGGGCTCTTCGTCGCCGAGATCACCTCGGTGGTCGTCCAGATCCTGGCGTTCCGCAGCACCGGCCGCCGGGTGTTCCGGATGGCCCCGTTCCATCACCACTTCGAATTGGCCGGCTGGGCTGAGACCACCGTGATCATCCGGTTCTGGCTGCTCACCGCCATTGCCTGCGGATTGGGCGTCTCCATGTTCTACGGCGAGTGGTTCACCGCCGTAGGCGGCTGAGATGACGCCCGAACCGGGGCTGGGCATGCTGTCCGCCGGCGCGCGGGTGCTCGTCGCCGGGGCCGGCATCACCGGCCGTGCCATCGTGAAGGCGTTGACGCCCTTCGGGCTGGACGTGACGCTGTGCGACGACAACGCGGCCGCTCTGGGCGCCTATTCCGAGGTCACGACCTGCAGCCCGACGGAAGCCGCAGCGCAGATCAGCGGCTACACGTTGCTGGTCACCAGCCCCGGATTCGGCCCGGACACACCGGTATTGGCCGCGGCCGCGGCGGCCGGGGTGCCGATCTGGGGTGACGTGGAGCTGGCTTGGCGCCTCGACGTCGCGGGTCACTACGGGCCGCCGCGGCGCTGGCTCGTGGTGACCGGCACCAACGGCAAGACCACGACCACCTCGATGCTGCACGCCATGTTGTCTGCCGCGGGCCGGCGTGCCCAGTTGTGCGGCAACATCGGCAGCCCCGTGCTGGACGTGCTGGGGGAGCCAGCCGGCGGTTCAGCGAGGCTCGACGGAGGAGAGCGGAAGCTAGGACCGCCGCATGAATCCGAACTGCTGGCCGTCGAGCTGTCCAGCTTCCAGCTGCACTGGGCCCCGTCGCTGCGCCCCGAGGCCGGCGCGGTGCTCAATATCGCCGAGGACCACCTGGACTGGCACGGCAGTATGGCCGCCTACACCGCCGACAAGGCCCGCGCGCTGGCCGGCCGGGTGGCGGTGGTCGGGATGGACGACGCGCATGCCGCGGCGCTGCGCGACACCGCGCCCGCCCCGGTCAAGGTGGGTTTCCGGCTCGGCGAACCGGAACCCGGTGAGCTCGGCGTGATCGACGGCATGTTGGTGGACCGGGCCTTTGTGGCGGAGGGGGCCGACGAGGTCGCGCTGGCCCCGGCGGCGTCGATACCGGTGCCCGGCCCGGTCGGGATCCTCGACGCGCTGGCGGCGGCCGCGCTGGCCCGCAGCGTCGACGTGCCCCCGCAGGCGATCGCCGAGGCGCTGGCGTCGTTCCAGGTCGGGCGGCATCGCGCTGAACTGGTCGTGGTCGATGGCGGGGTCAGCTACGTCGACGACTCCAAGGCCACCAACCCGCACGCGGCTGAAGCGTCGGTGCTGGCCCACCCGCGGGTGATCTGGGTGGCCGGCGGACTGCTCAAGGGCGCCGCGATCGCCCCGACCGTCGCCAGAATTGCCCCTCACCTGGCCGGGGCCGTGCTGATCGGCCGAGATCGCGGCGAGGTTGCCAAGGCGTTATCACGACACGCACCGGATGTCCCCGTCGTCCACGTTGTGGCGGGCGAGGATATTGATATGGGTGATACTGCTGTGTCTCCAGTTACTCATGTGAAGCGAGTAGCTGATGGGTCTGATGAGACGCTCGGCTCACGGGTGATGACCGCGGTGGTGGCCGCCGCCCGCGACCTGGCCCGGCCCGGTGACACGGTGCTGCTGGCTCCGGCGGGGGCATCCTTCGACCAGTTCTCCGGCTACGGCGCCCGGGGCGACGCGTTCGCCGCCGCTGCGCGTTCCGCGGCGGGATCGGTGTGATCGGCATCCTGGCCCGGCTGCGGCGGGATGCCGGGGCCCCAGACGCCTCCACCGAAACACCGGACAAGGCAGTCAAGGCCGAGCCGCGCACCCGGTTCGGCGCCTGGCTGGGCCGGCCGATGACGTCGTTCCATCTGATCGTGGCCGTGGCCGCGCTGCTGACCACGCTCGGCCTGATCATGGTGCTGTCGGCCTCCGGGGTGGAGTCCTACGGCACCGACGGGTCCGCGTGGCGGATCTTCGGCAAGCAGGTGCTGTGGACCGTGATCGGGCTGGTCGGCTGCTACGTGGCGTTGCGGATGCCGGTCCGGTTCATGCGTCGCATGGCTTTTGCCGGTTTCGCGTTCACCATCGTGCTGCTGGTGCTGGTGCTGATCCCGGGCATCGGCACGCTCTCCAACGGCTCCCGCGGCTGGTTCGTCGTCGCCGGTTTCTCCATGCAGCCCTCCGAGCTGGCCAAGATCGCCTTCGTCATCTGGGGCGCACACCTGTTGGCGAGCCGGCGCATGGAGCGGGCGACGCTGGGCGAGATGCTGGTCCCGCTGGTGCCGGCCGCCGTGGTCGCGCTGGTGCTGATCGTCGCCCAGCCCGACCTGGGGCAGACGGTCTCGCTGGGCATCATCCTGCTGTCGCTGTTGTGGTACGCCGGTCTGCCGTTGCGGGTGTTCCTCACTTCGCTGACGGCCATCGTCGCCGCCGCCGCGATCATGGCGGTGACCGAGGGCTACCGCTCCGACCGGGTGCGGTCCTGGCTGGACCCCGACGCCGACCTGCAGGGCGCCGGTTACCAGGCGCGACAGGCGAAGTTCGCGCTGGCCAACGGAGGGATCTTCGGCGACGGTCTGGGGCAGGGCACCGCGAAATGGAACTACCTGCCCAACGCGCACAACGACTTCATCTTCGCCATCATCGGCGAGGAGCTCGGCTTCATCGGCGGGTTCGGGCTGCTGGCGCTGTTCGGGCTGTTCGCTTACACCGGCATGCGGATCGCGAAGCGGTCCGCGGACCCGTTCTTGCGGCTGTTGACGGCGGCCACCACGATGTGGGTGATCGGCCAGTCGTTCATCAACGTCGGCTATGTGATCGGGCTGTTGCCCGTCACCGGAATCCAGCTGCCGCTCATTTCTGCGGGCGGAACCTCCACGGCGACAACGCTGTTCATGGTTGGCATCATGGCGAACGCGGCCCGGCACGAACCGGAGGCGGTGGCGGCGCTGCGCGCCGGCCAGGACGACCGAATGAACCGGATCCTGCGACTGCCGCTGCCCGAGCCGTACTCGCCGACCCGTCTTGAGGCCCTGCGCGACCGCCTGCGCTCGCGTCCGCAGCCGGCCGCACGGCCACGAACAGCCCAGACGACCCGACAGGCTCCGGCCCGCTCGGGTCGGCAGCGTGCCGCAGCGCAGGCTCCGGCACGGGCAGCCGGTCGAGGCGCCGGGCGCGCAGGGCAAAATGGAGGCGGCCGGCGCCACGCCGGGGCGCGTCCGACTGGCGGACGTGTACGCGCATTGGAAGGTCAGCGATAGGGGAGTGAACGACTCGGTCATCTCATCGGACCGCGGTGCGTCGTTATCGGTAGTCCTCGCAGGCGGGGGCACTGCCGGCCACGTCGAACCTGCGATGGCGGTCGCCGACGCGCTCCGTGCACTGGACGCCGACGTCCGGATCACCGCATTGGGCACCGCCCGAGGTCTGGAGACTCGGCTGGTGCCGGCCCGCGGTTACGACCTGGAGTTGATCACCCCGGTGCCGTTGCCCCGCAAGTTCAACGCCGATCTGGCCCGGCTGCCGCTGCGGGTGCTGCGCGCTGTCCGGGAGACCCGGGCGGTGCTGCGCGACGTGCAGGCCGACGTGGTGATCGGCTTCGGCGGATACGTGGCGCTGCCGGCATATCTGGCCGCGCGCGGTCTCGGCGCCAACCGGGTGCCGGTGGTGATTCACGAGGCCAACGCTCGAGCCGGCCTGGCCAATCGGGTCGGCGCCCGGGGCGCGCAGCGAGTGCTGTCGGCCGTTCCTGATTGCGGTCTGGCCCACCCCGAAGTGGTCGGGGTGCCGGTGCGGGCGGCGATCACCACCTTGGACCGGGCTGCGCTGCGTGCGGCAGCCCGAGCCGAGTTCGGCTTCGCCGACGACGCTAAGGTGCTGCTGGTCTTCGGCGGCTCGCAGGGTGCCCGCTCGATCAACCAGGCCGTGGCGGGGGCAGCCAAACATCTTGCCGCTGCCGGCGTTTCGGTGTTGCACGCGCACGGACCGAAGAACACCCTGGACCTGCCGGCGGCCGGCGCGGGTGAGCCGCCCTACGTCGCGGTGCCCTATCTGGACCGGATGGACCTGGCGTACGCGGCTGCGGACCTGGCGATCTGCCGCTCCGGGGCGATGACGGTTGCCGAAGTGTCGGCGGTCGGGCTGCCCGCGGTGTACGTGCCGTTGCCGATCGGCAACGGCGAACAGCGCCTCAACGCGCTTCCGGTGGTCAACGCCGGGGGCGGAATCCTGGTCGACGACGCCTCGCTGACCCCGGATTTCGTGGCCGACACCGTCGCCGGGCTGCTCACGGACACCGCGCGGCTGACCGCGATGACCAGCGCCGCGGTGCTGGCCGGGCACCCGGAGGCGGCGCGACGGGTGGCTTCCGTCGCGCTGGAAGTCGCGAGCGCAGCGAGGGGCGGCCAGTGAGCGGCATGAGCAGGGTCGCGCTGGATGTCGCGAGCGCCCGGCGATCGAGGAGTGGCGCATGAGCTCCTCGCAACTGCCGCCGGAGCTGAGTCGGGTGCACATGGTCGGCATCGGGGGAGCGGGCATGTCCGGCATCGCCCGCATCCTGCTGGACCGCGGGGGGCTCGTCTCGGGCTCGGATGCCAAGGAGTCCCGCGGGATTCATGCGCTGCGGGCCCGCGGCGCGCAGGTGCGCATCGGTCACGACGCGTCGGCCCTGGATCTGCTGCCCGGCGGGGTCACCGCGGTGGTCACCACCCACGCGGCGATTCCCAAGACCAACCCCGAGCTCGTCGAGGCCCGTCGTCGCGGCATCCCGGTGGTGTTGCGACCGGCGGTGCTGGCGAAGCTGATGGCCGGGCGCACCACGCTGATGGTCACCGGCACCCACGGCAAGACGACCACGACATCGATGCTGGTGGTCGCGCTGCAACACTGTGGGCTGGATCCGTCGTTCGCGGTCGGCGGCGAATTGGGTTCTGCCGGTGCAGAGGCCGGCACCAATGCCCATCACGGCAGCGGGCCGTTGTTCGTCGCCGAGGCCGACGAGAGCGACGGCTCGTTGTTGGAGTACACCCCCAACGTCGCGGTGGTGACCAACATCGAGGCGGACCACCTCGACTTCTTCGGCAGTGCCGAGGCCTACACGCAGGTGTTCGACGCGTTCGTCGAGCGCATCGCGCCGGGCGGGGCAGTTGTGGTGTGCGTCGATGACCCCGGCGGCGCCGAGTTGGCCGATCGCACTGCGGCACAGGGCATCCGGGTCCTGCGCTACGGCACCGAAGGCCCCGGCATGGCGGCGCTGGACGGCGAGCTGGTCAGTTGGGAGCAGCGGGGGACCGGGGCGGTCGCCGAGATCGTGCTGGCCGGAACGGGCGAGCGCAGGGCGATGCGCCTGTCGGTGCCCGGACGCCACATGGCCCTCAACGCGCTGGGCGCACTGCTGGCGGCGGTCGAGGTCGGCGCACCATTGGATGCGGTGCTCGACGGCCTCGCCGGGTTCGACGGGGTGCGCCGCCGATTCGAGCTGGTCGGGTCGGCAGGCGTCACGGGATCGGTTCGGGTCTTCGACGACTACGCGCACCATCCGACCGAGATCGCCGCGACGCTGACCGCGGTCCGCGCCCTGCTGGACGAGTGCGGAACCGGGCGCAGCCTGGTGGTGTTCCAACCGCATCTGTATTCGCGGACAAAGGAGTTCGCCGGCGAGTTCGGCCGGTCGCTGGACGGCGCCGACGAGGTCTTCGTCCTGGATGTCTACGGTGCGCGCGAGCAGCCGTTGCCGGGGGTGAGCGGCGCCAGCGTCGCCGAACATGTCAGTGTGCCGGTGCATTACCTGCCCGACTTCTCCGCGGTGCCCGAGGCGGTGGCCGCGGCTGCCGGTCCGGGTGACGTGATCATCACGATGGGAGCCGGCGACGTCACCATGCTGGGCCCGGAGATCGTCACCGCGCTGCGGGCGCGCACCGATCGAATCCCTCCCGGCAGCCCGGGCGTGCTGTGAGCGTGCCGCCCGAAACCCCGGCGGTTCCACCGGAGGATCCGGACGGCGCCGCGGACGTCCCCGAAAGCGAAGCATCGCAAGAAGCCGAAGCCACCGAAGCCACCGAAGCGGACCCGGACGTTGTCCCGCAGGGCGAGGTCGGCGCAGTCGCCGCGGACGAAGAAGAGGCTGAAGCTGCCGACGAGCCCGCCGAAGCGGAGGGACCGCGGCGCCGGGCCCGCCGAGAACGCGCCGAGCGGCGCGCCGCGCAGGCGCGTGCCGAGGCGATCGAACAGGCCCGTCGGGAGGCCAAGCGGCGACTGCGAACGGGTTCTGCCGAACCGGCCAAAGGCGTTCCCCGCGGCACCATTCGGGGTCTGAAGATGGCGCTGGCGGTTTTCCTGACGGCGGTGCTCGTCGTCGGGCTCGGGCTCATCTTGTATTTCACCCCGCTGATGTCGGTGCGCGAGATCGAGGTCACCGGCATCGCGACGGTGACCCGTGAGGAAGTGCTGGACGTGGCGCGGGTGCAGCTGGGAACGCCGTTGCTGCAGATCGACACCGGCAGTGTGGCCGACCGGGTCGCGGCGATCCGACGGGTGGCCAGCACCCGGGTGCAGCGGCAGTACCCCTCGGTGCTGGGGATCGCGGTGGTCGAGCGGGTCCCAGTGGTCTACAAGGACTTTCCGGACGGCCCGCACCTGTTCGACCGGGACGGCGTCGACTTCGCGACCGGCGCGCCGCCGAGAATGCTGCCGTTCTTCGATGTGGACAATCCCGGCCCGGCGGACCCGTCCACCCTGGCCGCCCTGCAGGTGATGACCTCGCTGGCGCCCGAGGTAGCCGGCCAGATCAGCCGGGTGGCCGCGCCGTCGGTGGCGTCGATCACGCTGACGCTGGCCGACGGCCGGGTGGTGGTCTGGGGCAACACCGACCGCACGGCGGAGAAGGCCCAGAAGCTGGCGGCGTTGTTGACCCAGCCCGGCCACACCTATGACGTGTCGAGCCCGGACCTGCCCACCGTCCGGTAGCTCGCCCCTCAGCGCCGAGCGCCAATCTCACGACGCGACACGCCGTGAGGGTGTCGGGAGACTGGCGCTCGGCGAGGGGCGGCGGCCGGTAGAGAAGTGCAGGAAAATTCGCCGGACGCGTCTCGGCGCGTCGGCGCCGATGACGGCGCAGGCGGCCCTAGTGTGGCGGTTGCGCGGAACAACTTGACATAACTCTAAGCCTTTGGTTGAGGTTGAGGGTTTTGTTGAAGACAGAATCGGGGAGTTCCGCGCCAAACCCCGGCCCGAGAGAGGACTCCAATCCCACCAGGGAGGAAGACGAACGATGACCCCACCGCACAACTATCTGGCCGTCATCAAAGTCGTGGGTATCGGTGGTGGCGGCGTCAACGCCGTCAACCGGATGATCGAGCAGGGGCTCAAGGGCGTCGAGTTCATCGCGATCAACACCGACGCGCAGGCATTGCTGATGAGCGACGCCGACGTCAAGCTCGACGTCGGCCGTGACTCCACGCGCGGCCTCGGTGCCGGCGCCGACCCCGAAGTGGGCCGCCGCGCCGCCGAAGACGCCAAGGACGAGATCGAGGAGCTGCTGCGCGGCGCCGACATGGTGTTCGTCACCGCCGGGGAGGGCGGCGGCACCGGCACCGGCGGCGCACCGGTGGTCGCGACCATCGCGCGCAAGCTCGGCGCGCTGACCGTCGGTGTGGTCACCCGGCCGTTCTCCTTCGAGGGCAAGCGGCGCAGCAACCAGGCCGAGAACGGCATCGGTGCGCTGCGCGAGAGTTGCGACACCCTGATCGTGATCCCCAACGACCGACTGCTGCAGATGGGCGACGCCCAGGTCTCGCTGATGGACGCGTTCCGCAGCGCCGACGAGGTGTTGCTCAACGGTGTCCAGGGCATCACCGACCTGATCACCACCCCCGGCCTCATCAACGTCGACTTCGCCGACGTCAAGGGCATCATGAGCGGCGCCGGCACCGCGCTGATGGGCATCGGATCGGCCCGCGGCGACGGCCGCGCGCTCAAGGCCGCCGAGATCGCGATCAACTCGCCGCTGCTGGAGGCCTCGATGGAGGGCGCCCAGGGCGTGCTGATGTCGGTCGCCGGCGGCAGCGACCTGGGGTTGTTCGAGATCAACGAGGCGGCATCGCTGGTTCAGGACGCCGCGCACCCCGAGGCCAACATCATCTTCGGCACCGTGATCGACGACTCCCTCGGCGACGAGGTCCGGGTGACCGTGATCGCGGCCGGCTTCGACTCGGCAGGCTCCGGACGCAAGCCGGTGACCGGCGCGTCCGGTGCGGCCCGGCACGCGATGGCGCCCGGTCAGGCCGGGAAGGTCACCACATCATTGTTCGACCCGGTGGATGCGGTCAGTGTGCCGGCTCCCACCAACGGTGCGACGGTCAGCGTCGGCGGACGCAACGGTGACGACGGCTGCGATGACGACGACGTCGACGTGCCGCCGTTCATGCGGCACTAGCCTTTACCCCATGACATTTCGCATCCGGCGGGTGACAACCACCCGCTCCGGTGGCGTGTCGAAGGCTCCGTTCGACAGCTTCAACCTCGGCGACCACGTCGGTGACGACCCGGCTGCGGTGGCGACCAATCGCGCGCGGCTGGCCAAGGCCACCGGCCTCGGTCCCGATCGGCTGGTGTGGATGAACCAGGTTCACGGCGATCACGTGGTGGTCGTCGACGGGCCGCGTGATACCCCGATCGACGCCACCGATGCTCTGGTCACAGGCGTGCCCCGGCTGGCGATGGCGGTGGTGACCGCCGACTGCGTTCCGGTGCTGATGGCCGACGCCCGGGCCGGCGTGGTCGCCGCAGTCCATGCCGGCCGGGTCGGGGCGCAGCACGGTGTGGTCGCTCGCGCGCTCGAGTTCATGCTGGCGGCAGGGGCGCGAGCCGGCGACGTTTCGGTTTTGCTGGGCCCGGCCGTCAGTGGGCTGCACTACGAGGTGCCGGCAGAGCTGGCCGACGAGGTCGAGGCGGCGCTGCCGGGCAGTCGCACCGTCACGTCGGCGGGCACTGTCGGGCTGGACCTGCGGGCCGGAATCGCGCGTCAGCTAAGGGGATTGGGCGTGGAGTCCATCGACGCGGACCCGCGTTGTACGGCGGCGGATGCGAAACTGTTCAGTCACCGTCGCGACGGACTCACCGGCCGGCTGGCGTCCCTGGTGTGGCTGGAATGAGTGCACGGTAGAGGTCGCTGGAGGGGGTGGATGAAACCGGTGGGAGCTGTCCGCGTGTCGGTGCCGCGCCAACCCGCTCGCTGCCGTTACCGTCACCGTTATTAGTCACTTCAGTCACACCTTCATCACAGTCATCAGCCTAGAAGGGTCTAAAGGATGAGCACACTCCACAAGGTCAAGGCCTACTTCGGGATGGCTCCTATGGAGGACTACGACGACGACTACTACGACGACGGCGATGACCGCGCCGGGTCGCGTGACTACGCACCTCGGGCAGAGCGGTTCGGCGAGGACGTCTTCGACCGCGTCGGCGGCCGCTCGGATAGCCGCTACGACGACCGCTTCGAGGACCGCGACTACGACGACGCGCCCGCCGGCTACCGGGGCGGCGGCTACGAGGACGACCCCCGCTACCGGGCGCGTGAGTTCGACCGTCCCCGCGACTTCGAGCGCCGATTCTCCTCGCTGCGCGGCTCGACCCGCGGCGCCCTGGCGATGGAGCCGCGCCGGATGGCGCAGATGTTCGACGAGAGCAGCCCGCTGTCGAAGATCACCACGCTGCGGCCAAAGGACTACAGCGAGGCCCGCACCATCGGCGAGCGGTTCCGCGACGGCACCCCGGTGATCATGGACCTGGTGTCGATGGACAACGCCGACGCCAAGCGGCTGGTCGACTTTGCGGCAGGTCTCGCCTTCGCCCTGCGTGGCTCCTTCGACAAGGTCGCGACCAAGGTGTTTCTGCTGTCTCCGGCCGATGTCGACGTGTCTCCGGAGGAGCGTCGCCGCATCGCCGAGACCGGCTTCTACGCCTATCGGTAGGCTGGAACAGCAGTCGAGCCGGTCAGCACTGCTGATGCGGGTCCACCCTCGTCAGTAAGGTCGCATTCCGTTGGCGTTGTTCTTCACGATTCTTGGTATCGCGCTATTTGTCTTCTGGCTGTTGCTGATCGCCCGAATCGTCATCGAATTCATCCGCTCCTTCAGTCGTGACTGGCACCCGACGGGTGCCACCGTGGTGATCCTGGAACTGATCATGAGCATCACCGATCCGCCGGTGAAGCTGCTGCGAAGGCTCATCCCGCAGTTGACCATCGGGGCGGTGCGCATCGATCTGTCGATCATGGTGCTGCTGCTGATCGCATTCGTCGGGATGGAGCTGGCCCTGCAGCACGCCGCCTAGGCTCAGGAGCGGGGGTCAGACCCGGGTCAGCCGCAACCGCCACGCCTCCGGTCCACGCTCCTCGTAGCCGACCGCCAGCCGGCCACCACTGCGCTCAGTCAGCTGGCGAAGCAGCGGAATCGGGTCGTGCGGGGCTACCAGCAGCATCGATCCGCCCACCGGAACCGCGTCGAAAGCGCCGAACACCGTCGCATGCCTGATGGCGTGCGGAACCTCTCGCACGTCGAGCTCGGGGATCTCGTCGTCCTCCTCGCCGCAGCCGCACCCGGCGTGGTCGTGGGGCCCGTGGGTCGCGGGGCCGGGCTGGCCCATGGGAGCGGCCCCGGAGGCGACGTCACCCAGGCCGGGCAGTTGGGCGGCCAGCGCGGCCAGCGAGACGCCGCTGGCCTGGGCAAGCGCGGGCAGCAACAGGTCGGCGACCTTGCCCAGCGCTGCCTCCAGCAGTACGCGCAGGACCTCGGTGTGTGCGACCACCTGAACCCGGTCAGTGCCGTGGGCGATGCGCGCCGCCACCTGCTCGATCAGTTGGATGTCACCCAGCAGGCCTTCGACCAGTAGCCGCGACCGCTCGACGCCGGCCGCGGCGGGAAAGATCAGCCCCACCGCGGCGTGCAGGTGGGGTCGTACCGCCTGGTCGATGGACGCCTGCACGGCCCGGTGAGCCTCGTCGAAGGTCGGCCCGGCGACCGCAGTGAACAACGCTGCACCCAGGGCGGCCTGGCGGCCGAGGAGTTCCGCGTAGCGAGATCGGATGTCATCGACGGCTGCCGAGTCCGCTGCGCTGGTCGCCATGACCACGTCATTGGTTGTCATTCCCGAGTGTCCCTCCGGTCGGTCCCGCACGGTTCGACCTCGTCATGAATATTTACGGGTCGAGATTGTGAATAATACGGCGCAGGTGGCCGCACCGGTAGCCCTGCCGCCCGGGCGCGGCTCCGGGAATCGGCGGGCGACACGTTTGGGTGCGTAGCGAAATAGATCACATTTCGCTGGTTGGACGCCTATGCACTTTGCTGCCCTCGGTTGGAAGGGCGGGACCGCGCCTGACTGTCGGCGGTGGCACGAGGTCCAGTTCCCGGCGGTTTTGGTCTGGCCTCGGTGATCTGCCGGCACCTCTGGCCGGCCGGGATCGCCGATCACCCTCAGGGCTTCCGTTTGCCAAAGCGTGATTTTTGTGGCAGCAATTTGAAATTCACTCTTAATATCGTTCACATTGCCGAGCGCAGCGGCGGATGTGACAGGATGGACGGCAGTTACACACGGCGAGCGTTTCCCGGTCGACTATCGTGCCCGATCGGCGCTACCTAACTACCTGACTCGAGGGGGCAGAGGATGCCACTAACACCGGCCGACGTACATAACGTCGCGTTCAGCAAACCGCCGATTGGGAAGCGCGGCTACAACGAGGACGAGGTCGACGCCTTCCTGGACCTGGTGGAGACCGAGCTGACGCGCCTCATCGAGGAGAACGCCGACCTGCGTCAGCGGGTGAGCGAACTCGACCAGGATCTGGCCGCGGCCCGTGCCGGTGGCGGCGCCCAGTCGATTCCGTCGATCCCGGCGTACGAGCCCCCGGAGCCGGCGGCGCCGCAGCCCGTGGTCGCCGCGCCGGTGGCATCGGAATCGAGTACCGAAGAGCAGCACCTCAAGGCCGCGCGTGTGCTGAGCCTGGCCCAGGACACTGCCGACCGGTTGACCGGAACCGCCCGGGCCGAGTCGGAGAAGTTGATGGCCGACGCCCGCGCCAACGCCGACCAAATTCTCACCGAGGCACGGCAGACCGCGGAGACGACGGTCACCGAAGCTCGCCAGCGCGCCGACGCCATGCTGTCCGACGCTCAGACGCGTTCGGAGACCCAGCTGCGCCAGGCTCAGGAGAAGGCCGACGCTCTACAGGCCGACGCCGAGCGCAAGCACTCCGAGATCATGGGCACGATCAACCAGCAGCGCACCGTGCTGGAAGGTCGCCTCGAGCAACTGCGCACCTTCGAGCGCGAGTACCGCACCCGGCTCAAGACCTACCTGGAATCCCAGCTCGAGGAGTTGGGTCAGCGCGGCTCGGCGGCGCCTGTCGACAGCAGCGCCTCCGGCGACGGTGGCGGGTTCAACCATTTCAACCGCGGCACCAACTGACCGTCGGAGTCGAGTAGTTCGCCCGTCGGACTGGAGGTGATTCGATGCTGGTGATCGCATTGGTATTGGCGGTAATCGGCCTTGCCGCATTGGTGTTCGCCGTCGTCACCAGCAATGCGCTGGTGGCGTGGGTCTGCATCGGTGCGAGCGTGCTGGGCGTACTGCTACTGGTCGTGGACGCCTTGCGGGAGCGGCGCGCGAACGCCCCGGCGGTCGAGGCCTCCGCGGATGCCGGGGACACCGTCGAGGAGTCCGAGGTGCCTGCCGACGATGACGACGCTGTTGACGTCGAGAGCTCCGACGCCGCCGAGGTGGCGGACTTCGACGCTGAGGCCGCCGAGGCGGCCGAAGAGACCGCCGACGATATCGCTGCGCACCCGGCCGATTAGCCCGCTGCTCGGCCCGTAGTCGGCGCGGCCAGCAGGTCGCGGACTTCATCGTCATCGGTCTGGCCAAAGTCGCGATAGACCTGCCCCACGGCATCGAATGCGTCGGGCGTCGTGACGCACACGATGTCGTCGGCTTCCTGGGCTATCTTGCGGCACGCCGAGCGTGGTGCCACTGGCACGGCGACGATGATCGAGGCAGGTGCGGCCGCCTGGACCGCTCGCACCGCCACCAGCACACTCGCTCCGGTCGCGATGCCGTCGTCGACCAAGATCACCACCCGGCCGCGCAGATCGGCCGCCGGCCGATCCCCGCGGTAGACACGTTCGCGGCGCCGCAATTCGGTGGTCTCGCGGTCGATCACCGACTGAATCTCGTCATCGCTGATCCCCAGGCTGCGGACCACCTCGTCGTTCATCACCACCTGGCCGCCCGCCAGCGCGCCCATCGCCAATTCGGGCTGCTGCGGGACACCGAGCTTGCGGACCAGAAAGACGTCCAGCGGCGCCCCCAGAGCGGTGGCGACCTCCCAGGCCACCGGAACACCACCGCGGGCCAATCCCAGCACCACCACGCCCTGGGCGCCCGCTACGCCGGGCAGGGAGGCCGTTACGAGATCGGCCAAGGCCCGGCCGGCGTCACGGCGGTCGCGGAAGGTGCGTGGCGCCGGCTGGCGAAGGTACGCGCCTGGACGAGTCATCTCCCCATCGAGCCTACGACGGTTGGGGCTTTAGTGACTCAGCTCGGCCATGCCGCAGCCGGCCAAAAGCGGCGACTGGTTCTGCTGGCGGGCCTACCTTGCCGCCGGCCGGCAGGGGCGTTGCCCGGCTTTGAGCGACACTTCCGGTCAATCCCGGCTCACTGCAGTAGTTGTCGCTCAAAGCCGGGCGCAACCCGCATGGTCGGAGCGGGCCGTAGCCGATGATCCGACTCATCGCAAGAAATGTGTCCGAGGGAGGTTGTCTATCTGCGACACGGGTTGAGGTGTTTCAGCTGAGTCGTTGATCTCGTCAATTGCGGTTCGTGTGTTTCATGGGCGTAAGGCGGCGATGGGTATTACCTGGATACCGTCTTTGCGGGTGTAGCCGTAGGTCGCCGTGGTGATGACGCCGAGGACGGCGGGTTCACCGGCTTTCTCCGTATCTACGGTGGAAGCGAATTTCAGCAGGGACGCGGCCGCGTCGTCGACTCGGCCGGGGCCGAGTTTCACTTCGAATGCCCCCCACGTCCCATCGGGAATCTGAAGGATGACATCGACCTCTACGCCGTTGCTGTCCCGATAGTGCGCAACGGTTCCGCGAAGGGGTGACGACAGTACCCGCAGGTCCCGCACGACGAGGGACTCGAACAGGAAGCAGGCGAAACTGAGGTCGTCCAGTAGCCGTTTCGGGGTGCTGGCGAGTGCGGCGACGGCAAGTGAAGGATCGACGAAATGACGTTTGGGTTCTTGTCGCAGCGTCGCCCTGGATCGCAGGTGCGTTGACCAGGCTGGCACGTCGTCGATGAGCATGAGCCGGTCGAGCGCGGCCAGGTAATCGTAGATAGTGGTTCGAGCGAGTGCTGTTTCGTTGTCGCCCAACGTTTCCCGCGCCAGTGCGGAGATCTTTACCTCGGTTGCGGTGTTCCGCGCCAGTGACGTTAGTAATCGTCGCAGGCGTTCGGGGTCGCGTCGCGGTCCAGAAATCGATGGGATATCGACTTCGCGTGCGTGATCCAGGTAGTCGATGTTGCGCTGCAGCGCGCTGTCGACGGAGCCGCCCAGGTTGGAGGGCCAGCCGCCGACTGCGATGCGATCGATAATGTCTCGTACCCCCAGTCCGGGGTCTGGACAGGATGTGTGCTTTCCAGTCAGGAGGCCGGCCACAGAGATTTCGCCGGTGGAATCGCCGACCTCGTACAGCGACATCGGGCGCATCGCGATCCTGGCGAACCTTCCAGCCCCGCTATGTCGTGTCACGTCGTCGGCCGGAGTCGACGAGCCGGTGAGGATGAACTGTCCGGCTGATTGCCGGTCATCGATAGCGCGCCGCACGTGATTCCACAGCGGGGTCCCGCCGATCTGCCATTCGTCGACGAGGCGGGGCGACGCGCCCTCGAGAATCAGGGCTGGGTCCGCGTCGAGCGCGTCGCGGGCATTCGAGTCGACATCGAGCAGGACTTCGCTGGCGGCGAATTGGCGCGCCGTCCAGGTTTTCCCGCACGCCTTCGGGCCTTCCAGTACAACAGCGCCGGCGGAAGTGAGACGGTCGGCCAGGAGCTGGTCAGCGACTCGGGGGCGATACTCCATGGCTAAAGGCTACAGTTTGTGGGCATATATCACTATATTTTGTGGAAAACTGTCACTACATTTTGTTGATCGCGGATGCCCCTCGCGACGAGCTGGGCGATCGACAAGCACCACGTCGACTTCGCGGTCGCTGAGGGCGCTGACGGAAAGGCCCGGCCATCTATTTCGCGACTTTGGTTTGGTTGCTGCTAAACCGAGCCGGGATGTCTGACGCCGCGTTCAGCCGTGTTGCTGGGGACTTGTAGGAGGACTTTGACTGGTTCGGTGGGCATAGCCGCGGCGACGGTGGCGCTCGGCGAGCTTCGACATCTGGATGGCGCGCCTGCGCACCAGATATGCCGCCTCTTGGAAGATCTCGCCGGCCGTTCGGCTGTGGGGCGTGGTGGTCGTTCGATTCTGCGTTGGGATGCAGGGTGTCTAAAGCCTCGCTACCATTGCCAGAGCAAAAACTTAGAAAGAACTGATAGACATGGGGAAGATCCACTCAGGAACGCGGCTGCGGCGAGCGGCGGCAGCAGCGATGACCGTGGGGGCATGGGCAGCGTTCGGGTTGGGGCCGTTGGCATCAGCTCCGTTGGCGCATGCAGACTTCGACGACTTCTTTGCCGATCTGTTGGATCCGGCCGCGTGGGGCACCCTGTTCGACCCCGACTACTGGGATGGCTCGGACTCGGCTTCGACGCTCGACCTCGCGACCCTGTTCAACGGCGGTGACCTGGCGGGCGCGGCCGTCGCAGATGGCCTACCCGGCGTGGCTGTCGATACTGATTTCGCCGACTGGTTCCAGAACGACTTCTATCTGCCGTTGCATGCTGCGATGCAGGACTGGATCGACAGTCCGCTCGGTTCGACGGTCAACGCCGTCATCAACCCGCTGTTTGCATTCGGAGGCGCCTGCGGCCTGATTTGCAACGGCGTGGACGGCACCGAAACCAATGTCGACGGCGGTGCAGGCGGCTGGATCTTCGGTGACGGTGGCACCGGTTGGAGCAGTACTGAAGGCGGTGTGGCCGGTGGTGCCGGAGGTGACGGTGGATGGCTGGGCAACGGTGGCGCCGGTGGTGACGGTGGCGCTGGCGCCGATGGTGGTGCCGGTGGCGCGGGCGGCTGGATCGGCAATGGCGGTACCGGTGGCGACGGTGGTGCGGGGCTCGACGGCCTGCATGCAGGCGACGGCGGCAACGGTGGTGCCGGTGGCAGCGCCGGGATGTTGTTCAGCACCAACGGTGACGGCGGCAACGGCGGAAACGGTGGCAACTCGGTGGGCGATGGTGGCACCGGCGGTGCCGGCGGTAAAGGTGGCGCCAGCGGACACACTCTGAACTTGTACGCCGTCGGCGGTGATGGCGGGATCGGTGGTAACGGCGGTAGCGGCGGCAGCGCTGAGGGCGTCGGCAGCAGCGGCGGCGCAGGCGGTAACGGTGGCGACGGATTGCAAGCGAGCATTTGGGACGGCCGTGACGGCGGTTCGGGCGGCAACGGCGGTAACGGTGGCGCCGTCGTCGGTGCGGATAGCATCGCAGGAGCCGGCGGCAACGGCGGTGCCGGCGGCCTCAGCAGCGCCACTGGCGGCCGTGACGGCGGTGCTGGCGGGTTTGGCGGCAACGGTGGCGCTGCCAGTGGGGCTGGCAGTCTTGCCGGAGCCGGTGGCGACGGTGGTAACGGGGGTATAAGCACTGCGTCTGGCGGCCGCGATGGCGGGGCCGGCGGTAACGGCGGTAACGGTGGTGACGGCAATGACGGCGCCGCCGCCAGCCACGGTGGTGTCGGCGGTATCGGCGGTGGCACCGGTGCGAACGCCACCGGCAGTGGCGGCCATGGCGGTAACGGCGGCGCCGGAGGCGCGAGCGATGGCGGGGTCGGCGGCGCAGGTGGCAGTGGAGGAGCCGGAAACAGCGACGGCACGCTCGGCCGTGCCGGTGGAGGCGGTGGGGGCGGCGGTGGAGCCGGCACCGGAGGCCAAGGCGGCAACGGCGGTAACGGCGGTAACGGCGGTGGTGGCTTAGGGCCTCAGTCCGACAAAGACAACACCCTGCGCCACGGCAACGGCGGGACCGGCGGCACCGGCGGCGACGCCGACGGCGGCACCGGCGGCAATGGTGGCAATGGCGGAAATGGCGGCACCAACGTGTTAGGCGGCGGAGGTGGGTCCGGCGGGAACGGTGGCGACGGCGGGCAGGTCGGCCCCAACGGTGACGGCGCGGGCGGCAACGGAGGTGACGGCGCGCCGAACTACAGCGTCACCAAGGGCGGTGACGGCGGGCATGGCGGAGCCGGCGCCGCTGACGGAACGCCCGGTGCTGCCGGCGCGCCCGGCGTCGACCCGTACAGCCCATCCAGCTAATTGCGTCCGCGTCCATCGGGGAGGACTGCGTCGCGAGTATCTCCAGCTTCGGGCACGGTGTGCCAGTCTGATCGGTCCTCCACGGATGTCAGTTGAATCGAGCGGAGAGACGCCGTGCAACTCGCTCGTTGGCGGCTTGCTCTCGCTCTCATAGTGGGTCTTCGGCGCAGCGGTGCCGGTTGCGCCACCCGCGGCTGCAATCGTGATCTTGGGCGGGGGAGCCCCCATCGTTGTCGACGGCAACAGCTACTGCACGCTGACCACGATCGGACGTGACCGGGCCGGTGACGTGGTGGGTTTCACCGGACCGTGCGGCGAACCAGGGGCCGCCGTCGCACTCGCGGGAACAGACACCACTGTGGTCACCGTGGTGGCCGTCGACAGCGACCTGCACTACGCGGTGATCAAGTTCTACCTGGCCGACTTGCTCCCGGTGTCTGGCTACGCCGGCACCGTGATTAACGGCATCAGCATCGACCCCACCCGCGACTACCAACCAACAGGCAAAGACCGCCACGCCCAATGGCGCCACAAACAAAAACAGACCGAACCCTGAGGGTTCGGCCTGTCCGGGATCTCCCGAGAGATCACAATGTGTCCGAGGGGGGACTTGGCCACTTACGACACGGGTTCTGACCTGGCGAATCGGTACCTGATCGTCATCCATGCCGGGGTCGACCCACCTCTGACGTCGAGCGGTCGGATTAGCGGTCGAGTTGGGCGGGGGCGAGTCGGCACCCGGCGGCTTGGGCTCCG
Source organism: Mycobacterium sp. SVM_VP21 (assembly GCA_024758765.1). Lineage (NCBI taxonomy): Bacteria > Bacillati > Actinomycetota > Actinomycetes > Mycobacteriales > Mycobacteriaceae > Mycobacterium > Mycobacterium cavoris. Next base: position 2,374,670 of record CP101406.1, on the reverse strand, counting down.
GCGTGCAGGCGTCGGTCCCAAACGGCGACGATCAGGCCGGGGTCGCCGACTGCCAACGCGCTGGCCAGATGGACAGCGTCGGCTCCGCGCAAGGCATGGGCGCGGGCGAGGCGGCCGGCGTGCTGTTCAATTGTCGCGGTGAGTTCGACTGGGCGGGTGGCGGCCCAGAAGTCCTCCCAGTCACGCTCGGCAGCGGCGAGCTCGGATTCAGTTAGGTCGTGATTGCGGGCTGCTGCAGCGAGTGCGGCGCGGACTTCGGGGTAGGCCAGACGGCTGGACAATGCGGCGTCGCAGCCGTCCCATAGCGCGGACGCCAGCGAGCTCCCTGTCTCGGTGGTGAGAAGTTTGACGAAGGCGCTGGCGTCGAAGTAGACGAGCGGCACCGGTCAGCGCCGCTGGTCGCTGACCTGGTCAGACACCGGCCGCCGCGGCCTGGGCCGGGACCGTCCCGCAGCGACGGGCCGCTGCGCGGTGGCCCTGCCAATCACGCCTTCGGCCGTGAGACGCTCCAAGGTGCCTGCGCTGTCCAGCGCAGCGAGTCGCGCGACCGGAATCCCGCGGTCGGTGATGACGACCTCACCACCAGCCCGAACTCGATCGAGCCAATCGCTAAGGTGCGCGCGCAACTCGGTCACGGATACCTCCACACCGTGAACTGTACACTCGCTGAACCGTGATTTGTACATGTCACTCCTGAGTGTGGCAACGACGACCTGAGAGATTGACCTGCGCAAGCCGGAGGCGAGGTGGCAACGGGCCGGTACACCGATTCGTCCGCGGTGCTGGCGACGCCGAGACGGTCGATATCATGGTGGCTGGTGGCCTTCCGTCCAAGCTGCATCCGAAGGTGTTGCGGCGGAAGGTGTTTGCCGTCCCCGGTGGGACTTCGGCGCAGCTGGCGTTCGTGGTCAGCTGCATGGAGGCGGCAGCGCCTCGGTGTCGGACGCCGGGTCTAGCTTGCAGCAGCGGGCTCTTGAATTCTCTGCTTGAGGTGCTGTGTGCGGTGACTGCTGGCGATCGCCTTCATTGGCGTTCTGTTGCCAGCGACCCGATTGAGCGACTCTCCCAGTAGTAACAGTTGGCCTGAGTCGCGAAGAACCTCGACATGCCTTGGATCGTATTCGTATGACGGAGCGTGCTTCAAGCTGGTGTAGGCGTCCCAGAACAGTTGGCTCCACATGTTTAGTTGGTGGCATTACCCCGAGACCGTGGCTATGAGACCGAAATCACAACTACCCCGTTTGAAATTCAATAGCCCACAACTGACTAGGAACATAAGGGGTAACCGAGCTTCAACTTGGGTGCGATTGCTGAACAACCGGTTTTTACTCAATCGTCACGTCGAGGGGCTCGCCCATCGGGCGGCCAGGAGTCGGTACCCGACTCAAGCGGAATATTCAAGGATCGAAGCAGGATCGAAAAGAGCCGCCAATTGGCGATCGCTCCGACAAGTTCGACCAAAACCGCGTGATCGCCATTGAATGCCTTGTGGCACGCGGCCCAGTTTTCCTCGGCAATGACCCCGTCACGTACCACATCATCGGTCGCCGCCAGGACTGCACGCTCGGCATGGCCCAGACGATTGGAACTTTGCCAGTCACGCACCGCCAGAAGGTCATCCGAAGCCACACCGAGCAGCGTCGCGATTCGCCAATGCTGTGTCCACTCATATACCGACCCCGTTACCCAGCCGATGCGCATGATGATCAATTCGCGTAGCCGGGCGTCGAGCACACCGTTAAATAGCAGCGCCTCGAGCATTCCGTACAGGGCCACTGCGAGGCTCGGCTGGTGAAGTGCCACGCGAAATACTGACAGTTCTGCCATCTCTTCGGGCAGCCCACACTCGGCAGCCCGCAGCCGGGCCTGCTCAAGGTCGAGCATCGGTACGCGTTCCGTCCTCGTCACGTGACCTTTCTCTGTTGAAGCTCCGCATGCTGTGAGGGCGTGGGCACGAAGACGTTGTGCAGGGCCGCACTCGATTTGGCATTTTCATCTGCAAGCGAACTGAGCAGCGGCGCGAGACCAGCGAATCCGGTTGATTCTCTTGTGATCCGGTCGAACGGCCAGCGGCGCGTGGCCAGAATCTCGAGGGCTGCCCGGTAGGCGGGATACTCCACGCCGAGTGCACCGGAGATGTGTAATTCCTTATACACCAGCGTGTCTGGTTCAAAGCCGGGCGCGCCGCCTCCGCCGCGGGTGCCGGCAACCACGACCGTGCCGCCAGGCCTGGCAAGGGCGACGGCGTCGGCGAACGCGGAGGGTGCTTTGGCGGTGACATCGACGACCACGTCGGCAAGCTGTCCGCCTGTCTCACGCTGGAGCGCTGTCACTGCATCGTCCTGCGATACGTCGATGGGCAGGTCGACACCGAATGATCTGGCTATGGCCAGTCGCTGATCGTCGCGTGGACCGATGCCGGTCATCGCGACGAAAGCGGCTCCCGCCTCTTTCGCCGCCACCGCCGCGCAGATCCCGCGGATGCCCGGTCCCAGTATCGCTACGATACCCCCCGCCTTGGTGTCGGGAAGAGTTTTCCCCCATTGGATACCGGCCCCGAGAGGGTTGAACAACGTGGCGAGAACGGGGTCCATGTCTTCGGCAATCGGGAGTAGCATCGCGTCCCACGGAAGCTCCACATGGGTGGCGTATCCGCCCCATAACCCGGCGCCGATCTCCACGTCGACGAACCCGAACATGGTGGCGATGCCGTTCACCGCACATCGCCGGTATTCGCCGCGGCGACACTCCGGGCAGTCTCGGCAGGACCGGAACACCTCGACGGCCACGCGCTGGCCGGCCTGGACGCACAAGCGTTCGCTGGCCGCATTGCCGACATGTTCGACGATGCCGACGATTTCGTGACCTGGAACGAATGAGAAGCCGGCAGGCAGGTGTCCGGTGAATTGTTCGTGATCTGTACCGCATAGACCACATGCTTCAACTCGCAGGATCGCACCGCGGTCACCGACGTCGGGGATGGTCATCTGGCGCCGCTCCAGATTCCGCGGTCCGGTCAACACCATGGCCTCGGCGATCATGGAAGCTCGAATCCCGTGGACGACCCTGTGTTTCGGAGGCAAACCGTTCTGCCAACGTACATCTCGCCCGCCATCGCCTCGGCAATCTGCGGATCGTCGCTGCGTGCGACGACTCTTCGCCCGTCGGACAGGTGCGCGATGATCGGTGTCCATCGAGGTCGCCCGTCTCGGTCGTATTCGACCGTGTACCCGTCCACTGTCGCGCGACCGGTCGCCTCGTCGACGCCTGCGACGGCCAGCCGCGATGAATCGATCTGAGCTTGTTCGTCTGCCGTGTCGATCAGTCGCCACCCGGTTGGTGGAGGGGTGGCCGACCACACACCGACCGAATGTTTCGTCGAATACCAACCGAGGCCGGTGACGACGTCGTCCCCGCGATGGGTTACTTCGCCTACGCCGACCACCACCGGAGTACGCGCTTCTACCGACAATCGATCACTCGCTCAGGGCCACGGGCTGTTGTGAGACACGAATGCGATGGTGTCATATCTGCAGTCAAGCCACAATGGTGTGCGCCCGCGGCATACTGGCTGTTGTGTCGACGAAGTTGGTGCGATGGGGTGCCGCCGCGCCGTCAGATCGTGGTTCCGCTCGCGACCGATTGCTAGATGCTGCCGAGCGGTGCCTAGAGAGTTGCGGCGTGGTAGGCACGACCATGGAGGACATCGGCAGAACAGCGGGTGTCTCCAGGGCAACGGTGTATCGCTACTTCCCTAATCGGGAGGCGGTGATGTCGGGCGTCATCATTCGCGCCGCCGAGCGCTATCTCGATCGCATCAACCCCCGGATCGCGGAGCACACCGATCTGGGCTCCGCTCTCGTCGATTTCGTGGAATACACAGTTGAGGCCGCGCGCCGCGAAGAGATCATCGGATTGTTGTTCGGCAGCGACGAGGAACTCGCCGGCGTTGGCCTCGCGGCGGGGACCTCGACGTCACTCTTCGAACTCGTCACCGAGTTTCTCCGTCCCATCTTCAGGAGACACTGGAGTTACGTAGAACCGGGCGTCTCCGTCGACGACGCCGCCGAGTGGGTTCTCCGCACGATACTGAGCCTGCTGACTGTTCGAGGACCGCGGGAGCGCAGTCGTGACGGGCTCCGGACATTTCTTTCAAGGTTTCTCCTTCCCGCAATCCTGGCGAGCGACCATTGTCGACCGATGTGACAGACAAGGCGTAATGTCTCAACCACAGCTGAGGTAGGAGGCCGGACATGTCTGTGCAGTTCACCACGTTCAACCAGCAGGTCGCTGAACAACTGCAGAGCGCAGCAGAAACCACGGGCGGGTTGGCCGGTTACCTCGGCTTCCGGCACACTGACTTCACTGCTGGACGGCTCGTCGCGGAGATGGACGCACGCGACGACCTGAAGACGCCTTTCGGCAACTTGCATGGCGGCTGCTTGTCGGCCATGGTCGACCATTGCCTTGGAGTGGTGTTTTATCCCGTGATTCCGATGGGATCCTGGGTCGCGACGACGGAGTTCAAACTGAATTTGCTTCGTCCAGTTTCCAGCGGAACCTGTGTAGCCACGGCTGAGATCATCTCGCTGGGCAGAACCAGCGGTGTGGCACGTATCGACATCTGCAACGACGGCAGAGCGGTGTGTGCGGCGCAGGGCACCGTCACCGTCGTCGCACCGAAGGCCATCTCTTGATGTCTGCAAACAGAGCACATGATTTGTCCGCTCCTGTCGTCGAGCGCGTGCCCACGGTGGATGGGCTCTCGCTGGCGGTCGACTTCTACCGCTGTGACGGACCGCGGGCGGTCGTGTTGCTCCTTCACGGCGGTGGTCAGAGCCGGCACGCCTGGGATGTCACCGCCCAACGATTGCATCAGCGGGGCTACACCGTTGCCGCCTACGACGCAAGGGGACATGGTGACAGCGACTGGGATCCAGACGGACGCTATGACATCGAACGGCTGGGGTCCGACCTGTTGGCCGTGCGCGCGTACGCCGGCTCCGCCCGCCCAGTTGCCGCGATCGGGGCATCGTTGGGCGGTTTGACCATCCTCGGCACGCACTTGCTCGCCCCATCGGAGCTATGGCAGGCCGTCGTCCTGGTTGACATCACTCCGCGAATGCAGATGCACGGCGCCCGCCGAGTCCTATCGTTCATGTCGGCCCATCCCGAAGGTTTCGACAGCCTAGAGTCGGCCGCTGACGTGATCGCCGCCTACAACCCGCACCGCCCTCGCCCCGAAAACGTCGACGGCCTTCAAAAAGTCCTCCGCCGACGTGGAGACGGTCGCTGGGCCTGGCGATGGGATCCGGCGTTTGCGACGTCGAATTTTCAGTTCCTGCAGAGTGATTCAGACGACGGCGCAGAGGAGTTCGAGATGATGAGCGCATTCCTTGTCGATGGCGCGCGACAGGTGTCCGCGCCGGCGCTGCTGGTCCGCGGCCTGCTGTCGGACATAGTCTCCGAAGAGACAGTGAAGGATTTCCTCACCTTGGTTCCCCACGCGCAAACCGTTGACGTGTCAGGCGCGGGCCACATGGTTGCTGGCGACAACAACGACGCATTCTCGACGGCGGTCGTCGACTTTCTCGACCGTACCGTTTGACGCCAGTCGTCGGGCTGCGCGGGAGATCCCAGTTCGCCACCTATTCTGCTCGTATGCCAACTGATTCGGCGCGGATGTCGTTTCGCCGACATATCCGCGAGCAGGTCTTGAGGGCGACACGGGAACTCACCATTGAGAAGGGCTGGGAACAAGTCCGAGTGAGTGAGGTCGCCGAACTTGTCGGCGTCTCCCGACCGACGCTATACAAGGAGTTCGGCGATAAGCAGGGACTTGGTGACGCGCTCGTGGTGGCCGAGGGTCAGCGCTTCCTGGAGGGTATCCACGCCATTCTCGCCGAACACACCGGCGACGTTCAGGGCGGCATCACCGCAGCGGTGCGGTTCACCCTGCGTGAAGCAGAAGCCAGTCCGCTCCTGAAGTCGGTGCTGACGTCCAACCACTCAGGGGATGATCGCGCCGGTGCGCCGACGACGGGCGTTCTTCCTCTCCTGCCGACATCGGCGTCCCTGCTCCAGCTCTCCTCCGCGGCTTTGGTCGCGTGGTTTCACGACCACTTCGCCGATCTCGACTCCGAAGACGTCGAGGAGGTCGCAGACGTTCTGGTGCGGCTCACCGTGAGTCACGTCGTTCTTCCCTCCGCGGACATCGCCACCACGGGTGCGCGGATCTCGCGGGTGGCGCTCCGCTACCTCGGCGTTGGCTATAGATAGCTGTGACTTGAGCGGTCTTGGCCTCGATCCACTGACAATGGACTGTTTGTCGGGGTGTCGGGATAAGGAAAGTGCGTTCTGAGCTGGGAAGATTGATATTGTTCAGGCAACAATCGGTCCAGTTCGAGAACGGCACTTCCGGCGCGAGTGTCCCACACGTTCACCCCGCGGTCCGATGTGTTCGATGAGGATATCTGGTGTCGTGCGCGGGCCTGGTGCCGGTGATGGCGCTGGCTGAGCAGGCAGGCCTATCGGAGTTGTTGGCCAACAAGATTCACATCGCAGCTCCCAGGGTCAAGTCGAGGTCGGCCAATCCGGCTCCGAAACTGGCCACCCTGATCGCGAGCATGTAAGCGGGCGCGGATTACATCGATGATGTCGACCTGGTCCGCGCTGGCGGCATAAATCCCTTTTTCCGCCGGGTGTATCCCCCGTCAACGATGGGAACGCTGTTGCGGGAGTTCACTTTCGGTCATGCCCGCCAATTGGATTCGGTGCTGGCCGAGCATCTGGCCGGCTTGTGTGACCGGGTGAATCTGCTGCCCGGCGCGCAGGCTCGGGCCTCCATCGAACACCCGGGGAGAGGCGACGCTGCAGAAAGACGCCGCAAAGGTCGGATCTCCGGACCCGCCGGGACAGCTCAATGTGGTGAGAGCCGGAACTCGCTCGGAGAGCGGCCGGTCCATCGCTTGAAGGCGTGTGAGAAGTTGGCGAGGTCGCTGTATCCGAGATCCGTGGCTATCTCACTCACCGATAGGGATCGGTCGAGTAGCTGCAGCATCGCGCGCTCGCGCAGGAATGCTTGGCGCAACTCGCGAAAGGTGGTCTCCTCTTCGGAGAGGCGCCGCTTGAGTGTGCTGGTGGACATTGACAGCTCATGTGCGAACCAATGTTTACTTCGGCGTCCGGGCTCCTTCTGCAGCAGCCGTCTCACCTTCTCCGAGAACGACGTGGTTTCGCTCCGCTGGTCGAGAGTTCGCTGCAGATCGACGATGGCGAGTCGGTATGCGACGGGATCGGAGAACCGGCACACCTCGTTGAGCGTGTCCGCGGGAACATGGAGGAAGGACATCGGAGCGTCGAAGAACAGGCGCCCGGCGGTAAGGTCGTCCTCGCGATCTTTCAAGGCGGCGGGCGCTGGCCAACTCAAGTGGAGTGTGAGGGTCGGCGCCGCACGGACGAGCATGTCCAGCAGTCGCAACAACGCCAACCCGGCGTACGTGACGGCGAGGCAGTCCAGGGCCCGATCGCTGGTGTGTCCCCAGAGCCCGACGGTGAGGCCTTGGTCATCTGGATGAAACTGTGCTTTGACAGCCGTCGTGATCAACGGCAGATAAGTCAGCAGCTCTACGATCTCGGCCACTGAGCCCGCGCTGACCAGCGGAACACTCAGCGGGCCGAAGGACGTCAACTGTGCCTGTTCGGCTAACGCAAATCCGAGCAGCGTTGCCTGATCGATGTCTAGACCGGGGTACGCCTCACGAAACCACCGTAACGGGGCCTGGACATCACGCTGAATCAGCGTCGCCTCGTCGGTTCCTTCGCGAGCCATGATGTTGCGAAGCCGCGCGACGGCGTCTGGGTCAAACGCCGGGCTCTCGAGCATTTGCACGAATGCGAGTGGGGGCACACCCGCGTCATTGGGGTTCACTGACCATGGCCCCTTTGAGCCGAAATCACAAGTTTCTGACTCCGGCGAACATAGCCGCAGCGCTCATCTGGCGCAAGACTTGTGTCAAGTAACTGAGGACACGCAAGGAGCCTGGCTATGGCAGTTGTCACATTTGTCTCCCACGGCGGCGAGAAGTATGAGGCGCCTCTCGAGGAAGGTCAGTCACTGATGCGGGTCGCGACCAACAATGCGGTGCCCGGCATCGACGGCGACTGCGGAGGCGAAGCCGCGTGCGGCACCTGCCATGTGATCGTCGATCCGCAATGGTCCGATCGGGTCGGCCTCTCCGGGGCCAGGTCAAGTCCACGGGCGTGGTGTACGACGTCGTCGTGTGATTCTTCGAGTTGGTGGTTCAGGCGGTCAGTGCCGCGGGGGTGTCCTCCTGTTCTGTCGGGGTGTCTCCGACCGTTGATTGTGCGGCCAGGGCGGCGACACGCCGACGGCTACCGCCACCAGCGCACAATGAAACCGGCACCGCCGTGGACCCGCGCAAACCCTTACCGACCCACGCTCCTAGCCCTCGACCACTCCCCGCAGCCCGTCCGCCCCGAACGCCGGCTCCAGCATCGACGAGAAGTCCGGACCGCGGCGCAGCATCTGCCCGCCGTCGACGTTGATGACCTGACCGGTGATGTAGCCGGCCGCGTCACTGAGCAGGAACAGCGCCAGGTTGGCGACATCGGTGACCTCGCCGGGCCGCGGCAGCGGTGTCGAGACGCGGTAGTCCTCGCTCAGCTCGGGCGAGTCCAGGATCGGGGCGACCAGCTCGGTGCGGGTCAGGCCCGGGCGGATGCTGTTGACCCGCACCCACGAGGCGCCCAGCTCGTCGGCGGCCAGCTGCATCATGTGGTCCAGCGCCGACTTGGTGGGGCCGTAGGCGCCGAACCAGCGGTGGGTGTTGCTGGCCGCGATCGAGGAGATCCCGACGAATGAGCCCCCGCCGCCGCGCACCAGCGCCCGGCCGGCGTGCTTGAGCACGTACATGGTGCCGTTGACATTGAGGTCGACGGTGCGCCGCCACAGCTCCGAGTCGATCTGGGTGATCGGCCCGATGGTCTGCGAGCCACCGGCGCAGTGCACCACGCCGTGCAGCCGGCCGTTCTTGGCCACGGCGGCCTCCACGGCGGCGATCACACTGTCCTCGTCGGTGACGTCGGTCGGCAGGTGACGGACGGAGCCACGGGGTTCATGCGGCGGTCCCAGCTTCACCTCTCCTCCGTCGAGCCTCGCTGAACCGCCGAGCTCGGCGGCTACCTTCGCCAATCGATCGGCATCTCGCCCGACGATCAGGACATCGGCCCCAGCGGCAGCCAGCCCGGCCGCCACGGCCTTGCCGATACCGCTGCCGCCGCCGGTGACCAGGTAGCTGCGGTCTTCAAAGGAGAGCTGCACACCGACCCCTCACATCGAAACTGAAACAGGTTCTACCTATGGAACCATGCCTCGGGCCCCCGCCCCCGCCGAACGACGCAAGGCGCCTAAGTCAGGGTTGGTCGCGGCGAGCCACCGCGGTGGGCCGGGCGGTGCGCCAGTCCTCGACGTCAGGCGGCAACCCCAGCGGGGCGCGGTTTTCGTTGTGAGCGGCCCAATGAGCATGACCCAGTTGATGAATATGGAAGCCGTGCCGTAGCGCCTCGGTGAAACCCATCGCGTCGGCGGCGCCGTTCACCGAATCCTTGATCAGCAGCGCGGCCATGGTGGGCAGCTTCGCGATGCGGCGGGCGAACTCCAGCGTCTTGTCCGCCAGCTCATCGGCCGGGAACACCTTGGAGACCATGCCCAGCCGGTGCGCCTCGTCAGCGTCCAGCGAGTCCCCGGTCAGCAGCAGCTCCTTGGCTTTGCGGGGTCCGAATTCCCAGGGGTGGGCGTAGTACTCCACACCCGGCATCCCCAGCCGCACCCCGACCACGTCGGAGAACCGGGCATTGTCGGCGGCCACGATCAGGTCGCACGCCCAGATCAGCATTAGCCCGGCCGAGATGGCGTTGCCCTGCACCTGCGCGATGGTGATCTTGCGCAGGTCGCGCCACCGGCAGGTGTTCTGGAAGAAGAAGTGCCACTCCTGCAGGTAGGTCTTTTCCACGACCGGCTCGCGGGTGGCGCCGTGGGATTGGAACGTCGGGTGCTGCGCCGGCCCGGGGCGCCGCTCGAGCAACGTGGCTTCGGACCCCAGGTCGTGGCCGGCGGAGAAGTTCTTGCCCCGCGCGGCCAGGATCACCACCCGGACGGTGTCATCGGCCTCGGCCCGGCCGAATGCCTCGTCGAGCTGCACCAGCAGGGTGCGATTCTGCGCGTTGTGCACGTCGGGGCGATTCAGCCAGATCCGGGCAATGCGCCCGTCGTCGAGCGTTTCGTAGTCGACCAGCCGATCCGAAGTGTCGTCAGGCTGCTGCGCTGCGGTGTCCGATGTGGCCATTGCCTCCGCCCTCGTCGTCTTCGCATCACAGGCTACGGCGGCCGGCCTGAGCTGCCCGAGCCAGGTGTGACACAGCGCGCACTTCGCTAGAGTCAATGCATGCCTGCTAAATCCGAACACGCCGACATCGAAGACGTGGAACCGCTGGCCGACAGCACCGCGCGCCAAGCTCGGCGAGTGGTTGCCGCCTACGCCGAGGACGCCGACGAGTGTCGGGTGTTCCTGTCCATGCTGGGGATCGGGCCCGCGACACCCGACAAGAACGGGGCGTAGATGCCGGAGTCGGGGGAACCACCGGCTTCACCCGGGGAGTCCGATTTCGTCGTAGTGGCCAACCGGCTGCCGATCGACATCGAGGTGCTCCCGGACGGTACGACGGCGTGGAAGCGCAGCCCCGGCGGATTGGTCACCGCGCTCGAGCCGCTGCTGCGTAAGCGCCGCGGCGCCTGGGTCGGCTGGCCCGGCAGCCTGGAGGCGCCCGGCGGGCCGATCGACATCGAGGACCTGCGGCTGCATCCGGTGCCGCTGGACACCACCGATATCGCCGAGTACTACGAGGGCTTCTCCAACGCCACCCTGTGGCCGCTGTATCACGACGTGATCGTCAAACCGATCTACCACCGGCAGTGGTGGGACCGCTACGTCGACGTCAACCGCCGTTTCGCCGAGGCCACGTCGCGAGCCGCCGCGCCGGGCGCGACCGTGTGGGTCCAGGACTATCAGCTGCAGCTGGTGCCGAAGATGCTGCGGGATCTGCGCCCCGACCTGACCATCGGCTTCTTCCTGCACATCCCGTTCCCGCCGGTGGAGCTGTTCATGCAGCTGCCGTGGCGCGCCGAGATCGTCGACGGCCTGCTCGGCGCCGACCTGGTCGGCTTTCACCTGGCCGGCGGCGCCCAGAACTTCTTGTTCTTGGCCCGCAATCTGGCCGGCGCCGTCACCTCGCGAGGCTCGGTCGGGGTGCGCAGCCGATTCGGCGAGGTGCGGTTGAACGATCGAACGGTACGAGTCGGCGCCTTCCCCATTTCGATCGACTCCGGCGAACTCGACCGCAAGGCGCGCGAGCGCGGAATCCGGCGGCGGGCCAAGGAGATTCGCGCCGAACTGGGACATCCGCGAAAGATCCTGCTCGGCGTGGATCGCCTGGACTACACCAAGGGCATCGATGTCCGGCTCAAGGCGTTCAACGAGCTGCTGGCCGAGGGACGCGCCAAACGCGACGACACCGTGCTGGTGCAGCTGGCGACTCCGAGCCGGGAGCGGGTGGAGAGCTACCAGATCCTGCGCGACGACATCGAACGCCAAGTCGGCCACATCAACGGCGAGTACAGCGAAGTCGGTCACGCAGTGGTGCACTACCTGCACCGCCCGGTCCCCCGCGATGAACTGATCGCATTCTTCGTGGCCAGCGACGTCATGCTGGTGACCCCGCTGCGTGACGGAATGAATCTGGTCGCCAAGGAATACGTGGCCTGCCGCAGCGACCTGGGCGGCGCCTTGGTCTTGAGCGAATTCACTGGTGCTGCAGCAGAATTACGTCAGGCCTACCTGGTCAATCCGCATGACCTCGAGTGTGTCAAGGACGTCATCGAGGCGGCGGTCAACCAGACTCCGGAGGAGGGGCGCCGACGGATGCGGGCACTGCGCCGTCAGGTGCTGGCCCACGACGTGGACCGCTGGGCCCGATCCTTCCTCGGTGCGCTCGCCGACTCCGCGGAGTAGCTCAGCTACACAGATGCTGCGGGTTGTCCTGGCAGTTCAGCGGGTAGTGGATCACCGGGTTCGGCAACGGCGAGACGAACGTCAGGGTGAAGGCGCGCTTCTCCAAACCGGGCTGCAGACCACACACCGCGTTGTGCGAGTGGGTGTAGGTGCCGTTGAGCGAGGTGTCGAACTGGTACATCTCTTCGCTGCCCGCGGTGCTGCCGTCGGAGCACCGGGTACCCGCCAACAGCGGTGTCTTGTACGTCCACTGGCCGTTGGCCAGCCGGTAGGCCCCGGCCTGTCCGGGCGGGCCGTTGCTTTCAACCTGCAGCTTGCAGCCGACCGCCAGGTGCAGTGGCACCCGGCCGTCGCCGACGGTCGGGACGCACAGCGGATAGATCTTCCAGGTCGCGGTCTTGGCACCGTCGTTGTAGGTGTAGATGCCCTCCAGCGTGCCTTCTGGAATCGCATCGTCGTCGGCACCGGCCGGGACTGCGAGTCCGGTGGCCGCCGTCACCGCCGCAGCCAAGGCGACAAGACCACGAACAAGTTTCCCCATGGCGCTCAATCCTTTCAGCTAGATCGGCACGATGTTGCTGATCAGCCACTTGCGGTCGATCTTGCGGAAGTCCACCCGCAGCCGACTGCCCTCGTAGTACTTCTCCTTGGACTTGCCGGTCACGGTGCGGTTGACGAACACCAACACCGAACCCGAAGTCCGGCGCGCAGCCATGGCAGCGACGCCGACGACATCGACCTGGTTCACCAACTGCTTATCGCGCGCCTGCGGGATGATCTCGTTGATGGCACGAGCCTCGAATTCGCGGCGGTAGTCCCCCGTGAACATCGGGTACGTCTCGGTCAGGCTGCGTTCCACGGTCTTGTACTCATACCCAAGCACTTTCGGGATCTCGTCGGCGGTCAGTCTGACCAACTCCGAGCGCGCCGACTGCTCACCATGCGACTCGACCCGGTTCCAGTACAGCTTTCCCGCCGATGCGCCAAGACCCACGAACGCCGCGAGCAACCCCGCCAAGACGGCCAGCAACATCCACTTACGCGTCATCGGCTGCCGTCCGGCCACTTGAGGTCGTAAGCCGTCATGTTGCCCGCGTCGTCTTCATGCACGATCACCCGCAAAGCGTAGGGCTGCGACGGCTTGTTGACGCCATCGACATCGGTGGCGGTAGCCCGCATCGCCACCAACACCGACGCGTTGGCAGCGATGTTGTCGACCCCTTCCAATGCCGCGGCGTTGATGACGGCTTCCGAGCTGTGCTTGGTCTCGCGGAGCAACGCCTTGAGGTTCTCGGCGTTGGCGGCCATCGTGTCGCGCAGCGGTCCGCTGGTGCCCGCCACGAACAGATCTACCTGGTCACTGATGGTGTCGGGCGTATAGGTATACATGTTCAGCACGGTCTGGACCGCGGTGTCGACGAATCGCTGATCCCGCTGTTGCTCTGCGTCGGCATGCCGGTGTTGCACCCCGAGCGCGGCGACCATCAGTCCAAGCAGGACCGACGCCGCGAGTCCGACGGCGCCCGCCAGTTGCGCAGTCTTGCGGGCATTGGGCCGCCGCCGCGGCGGCGGTCCGGCCGGCCGGACCGCACGCACCGCAGCGCGGCTCGGTGCCGGAATCGTTACCGCACTCGGCGTCGTTTCGCCGGCATCACCTGCTGGTCCCGCAGCCCGCGAGGCCCGGCGCCGGACCTTCGCGTCGTCGGGTCCGCTCACGTCTGCCTCGGCGCGAGCATCAGATCAGCCCAGTTCTCGGCGGGCAGCCACTTGTCGGAGCCGGAGACGAACACTCCGCTGTTGCCTGCCGGATCCACGAACTTTCCGGACCGGTCGTAGGTGCTGTAGGCAACACCGTTGGCCTCGGCGGGCAACGGTCCCGGAGCCGGCCCGGGAGCTGCTGCCGGAGCGGGGTCACGGCCGTAGGCGGGCAGGCCACCGTTGCCCCCAGGACCGGTCGGCAGGTTCTGGTCCGGCGGCGCGTAGTACGGCCACGGCGCCGGCGGATTCGGCCCGAGCTCGTTCGGCGGGTACGGCAGCGGGAACGGCGGGTTGGGCGCCGGGCCGGGGCCCGCGGGCACACCCGGCGGCAGCGCCACGACCGGTGGTCCCGGGTCGTAGTCCGCCGACGGCGGGATGTAGGGGAACTTGTTCATCGGATTGAGCATCCGCGGATCGGTGATCGGGGTGTCGTACGGGATCGGCGGACCGCGCCACGGGTTGCTGCCGATCGGGACGTAGCCCTTCGGGTCGCGACAGAGCTGGATGGTCGGCGCCCGCTTGCCCGGATACTCCATGCACGGGTAGTTGCGCGCGCCGCGAACCGCCGAGGGGTCATTCTGCGCGGCTTGGCAGTACAGGTTCTTGGGTAGCTCGCGGACGGTCTCGTCGGCCGGCGTGCGCATCTCGGTGAACGGCAAGAAGCCGACGGTGCAGGGCGGCGGGTCGTGCATGTCGATCTTGAAGTCCAGCTTGGCGCCCTCATCCATCGGTACGCCGCCGGCGACGGTGATCAGTGCCGCCATCAGCGCGGGGAACACCACCAGCGCCTGCTCGATGGAGTTGCGGTAGATGACCCCGACCCGCCCGAAGTTCGCGATGCTGGCCGCAAGCGTCGGGAAGGAGGCCCGAATGCCGTCGAATGTGGTGTTGGCCTCGTCGGCGACGCTGGGCAGGGTCTGCAGCACCTCGCGCAGCTGCGGGTCGGCGTTGCGCACCTCGGTGGTGACCGCCGCCAGCGACCGCGTCAGTTTCTTGATGTCGTCGCCGCCGCGGATCTGGGCGTCCAAGAAGGGCTCGACCTGGTCGATCAGCGCCGAAGTCGCGTCGAAGTTGGCATTGGCCTCGTCGATCAGCTGCCGTGACGAGGCGATCATCCGGGCCAGTTCCTGCCCGGAGCCGTTGAATCCATCGAACGCGCTGCGCAGCAGATCGCGAAGGCGGCTGTTGGCGGCACTGTTGACCAACGACTGCGCCTGGTCGAGCAGGCCAGCGATGTCCTGACCGATCGCGGTGCGGTCCTGGCCGATGCGTGCGCCATTGCGCAGCACCCCTGCGGCAGCGTCCCCGGCCGGTGGAACCAGGTCGATGTACTGCTCACCGATCGCGGACATGCTCTTGACGGTGGCGGTGACGTTGGCAGGGATCTTGGTGCTGCTGTTGAGCCGCATGGCTGCGTCCACGCCGTGGTCGCTGAGTTGAACAGATTCCACCCGACCCACGGTCACGCCGCGGTAGGTGACGTTGGCGCTTTTGTAGATACCGCCGCCGCCGATGAAGTCAGCCGACACGTTGTAGGTCCCGATGCCCAGCCGGCTCGGGGCATGCAGATACAGGATCGAGATCGCGCCGACGGCCAGCACTGTGACCACGGCGAAGATCCCGAGCTGGATTCGGACGAGGCGGGTCAGCATCGCAGGTCATTCCTCATAGTGGGCAGCCGTGCCGGGCGGGATCTTGAACGGGTCGGCAGCCTGTCCGGACAGGTTCGCCATCTGGCCGATCAAGAAGTCGGGTGGGTTGAGGACGTCGTGCATGTGCGGCATGTTCGGGTCGAAACCGCCGGTGGTGAAGACCGTCTCACCGAATCGCCGCAGTGTCATGTCGAAGGTGACATAGACGTTGAGGAAGTCACCGCGCACCGCGTTGCGCAGATACATCGAGGGGAAGGGGAATGTCGGGATGAACGGGAGCGACGTCACCAACTCGTTGGCGTTGTCAGCGAAGGCCTTGATGATCGGGTACAGATCCTTGATGTCGGCGGCGAAGTCTTCCTTGGTCTCGCTCATGATCCGCGATCCGACCACGGCCAACCGCTGCAGCGCCCCGAACGCATCGACGATGTTGCTGCGGTTGTCGTTGAGCACCTGCAGTGCCGCCGGCATGGTGTCCAGCGCCCGTGCCAGGCTGGGGGCGCTACGGGCCAGGGTCGCGCCAACCCGATTCAGGCCGTCTGCGGCGGCGATGATGTCGTGCGCCTGGCGGTCCAGCGATGCGGTGAGTTCGGCCAGTCGCGGCACCAGCTCGGCAAAAGTGCCGGCCCGGCCCGCGACGGCAGCATAGGCCTCTTCGGTGATGTCCTGCAGCGCACCGAGATTGCCCTGGTTCACCACCACGCCCAACGACGACAACACCTCTTCGGTGCTGGGGTAGCGGCCGGTCCGGCTGAGCGGAATCTCATCGCCGGCGACGAGGTTACCGACCGGCGGTTGGTCGGTCGGCTCGGCCAGCTCGATGTGCTGAGAACCCAGCAGCGAGGTCTGGGCGACCTTCGCGATGGCATTGGCCGGCAGCTGCACCTGGCCGTCCAGCGACAACTTGACCGCGGCATAGAAGCTGCCGTCGGGCTGTTGCACGGCCCGAATGCCCGAGACACTGCCGACGGTGACATCGTCGACCATCACCGGTGAATTCTGCGGCAACGTGGTCACATCCGGCAGGTGCACGGTGATGCTGTACGAGCCGCGGCCATGGCCCGCGGTTCCCGGCATGTTCAGCGAGTTCAGCCCGCCGAACTGACAACCGGACAACACCAACACCCCGGCGCCGAGTGCCGCACCGCGCCGGCCGACCCGCTGCAGCGCACCGCCAACAGACTTCACGCTCATCCGCCCTCCCGTGGTGCGCCGGCACCGGGCTGGGCCGGTCCGGTCGGGCCGGGCGCCTTGCCCAGCTGCCCCGGCGCGGGGGGCGGCAGGAACAGCGCCGCGACATCCTCGGTGCTCGGCGGCGTGACACCCGGAGCCGGCAACCACTTCAGGTAAGGTACCGGCGTTTGAGCCTTCGCCTCGGTGGCAGGGGTGTCATAGATGATCTGGCCTTTGTAGGCGGTGATCGAGTTGATCGGGTGGAACAGCAGCGGAATGAAGTTCATGGCCCAGCGGCGCATGACCGGTCCCATCCGTTCCTTGCAGATCTCGGCCCGTTTGAAGTTGTCTGGCACAGAACCGATGTCGAAGACGCCACCACAGATGAACTGCACCGGGTTGGCGAAGTCGGGCAGCGACAGCAGGCCGGCGAGCGAGCCCTGAGCCGGGTTGTAGATGTTGTAGAAGTTGACCAGGCCGTGCGGCGTGATGTGTAGGACCTGCTCGAAGTTGTCGCTCTGATCCGACAACATCTCGGTAAACTCCGCCAGCTTGTTGACCTGGGCGATCAACGCGTCGTTGTTGTCGTGCAGGAAGCCGCGCACATCGCGCAGCGCCTGACTGAGGGTGCCCAGCGTGGCGTCGAGGTCGACCGAACTGTCGGCCAGCACTGCCGACACCGCTGCGACGTGGTCGGTGAACTGGACGATCTGCTCGTTGCTGCCCGAGAGCGCGTCCACCAGTACCTGCAGGTTCTTGACGGTGCCGAACAGGTCGGTGCGCGAGTCGCCGAGCCGTCCGGTAGTCGCCGAGAGTTCGCGCAGTGCGTTGCGGAAGGAGTCGCCGTTGCCGTCGAACGTGTCGGCCGCCTGGTTGACGAATGCGCTCAGCGCACCGTTGAGCTTGCCCTGCTCTGGCGCCAACTGGGCACTGAGCTGCGTCAGCTCCTGCTTGACCTCGTCCCACTCGACCGGGACCGCAGTGCGGTCTTCGCCCAGGACTGCACCGTCGGCCAGCTTGTCACCTTCGGTGTAGGCCGGGGCCAGCTGAATGACCCGCGCCGAGACGATGTTCGGCGCCATCAGCACCGCATGCACGTCGGCGGGCAACGGCACGTCCTTGCTCACCGACATGGTGATCTTAACGTTCTCAGCACGCGGCTCGATGGACTCGATGCGGCCGACCGGGACTCCGACCACCCGGACATCGTCGCCTGGGTAGAGGCCCACCGCCGAGGCGAAGTAGCCGGTGATGCGGTAGCTGCGCTGCGCCGGCAGCACCACGTACGCGGCGGCGGCCAACAGTACGGCCAACGCCCCGGCGAGGAGGATGCGTGAAGTTTTGCGCGTCATGGTGACTTCGGCTTAATGATCGTGCGCTCGGAGATCATCCCGCGCAGGTAGTCGGCCAGGCTGTCCGGAAGCTTGCCGGGCTGGAAAAACATGTCGACCATGACCTCCGACATGGTAGGCGGCGGCAGGCCGTACAGGTTGATCTGGAAGCCCGGACCCGAAGCCACCACCTCGCCGAGCGTGGTGGCGTATCCCGGCAGCCGTTCCAGTGCGCCGGCGATCCGGTCCTTGCGCTCGTTCAGGTTGTCCAGTACCAGGTTCAGCTTCTTCAAGGTGGGACTGATCTCTTTTTGGTTATCGGTCACGAATCCGGAAAGCTGTTGGGACACGTCGTCGATGCCACCGATCAGCGCGCCGAGCGCCTGCCGGCGCTCGTCCAGCGCAGCGAAGAGCTGGTTGCCGTCGAGCACCAACTGGTTCACCTGGGCGGCACGCTGATTGAGCACACCGGTGACCACCTGGGCGTGCGTCAGCAACTGACCCAACGCCTCGTCCCGCCGGTTGAGGCTGCGCGACAGGGAAGCCACCCCGTCCAGCGCTCCGCGCAGCTGCGGGGTCGCCTCACGCATGGAGTCGGTGAGCACCTGCAGTGCTTCCTCGAAGCGCGGCTTGTCCAGATCGCGGACATTGCCGCCGAGGTCCTGCAACGCGTTATTGAGCGTGTACGGGGCACGCGTGCGCTCAAGCGGGATCGAAGTCACCGAACCGGAACCGGCGGGACTGATCGACAGCGCCTTCTCGCCCAGCACGGTGTCGGTGCGGATGGCGGCCAGCGACTGGTCCCCCACCCGGACCTTGCGGTCAATGGTGAAGTCCACTTTCGCACTGGCCCCTGCCAGCGCCACCGACTTGACCTTGCCCACCCGGATGCCGGACACCGTCACGTCGTTGCCGGGGATGATGCCGCCGGCGTCGGCGAAGTAGGCGTGATAGTTCTTGCCCTGCGGCCAGAACGGCAAACTGGTGTAGCCGAACGACACCAAGACCAGGCAGGCCACCAGTGCGATGCCCAGCAGACCCGTGCGAACCGGGTTTACGCCGTCAATTCTTGACAGGAGAGCACCTCCCCTTGCTGGTGTCGTTCTGGCCGCCCATGGGCAAGGTGATGTCGCTGCCGGCGGGGCCGTTGAACTTCAGGGCGACCGTGCAGTAGTTGATGTTGAAGAACGAGCCGTAGGCGCCCAGCGCGTTCAGCCGCAGATAGTTCTCTTCCAGCGGGTCGATGACGTCGTTCAGCTCCTGCTTGCGCTTATCCAGCACGGTGGCCAGCGGCCGCGCGTTCTCGATTACGCCCTGCAGCGGCCGCCGGGTGCGGCGCAGGGTGTCGGCGAGGTCGTTCTCGACCGAGGCCAGCGGGCCGATCGCGCCGGCGATCGCGTCTTTGCCCTGAGACAGGCCGGTGATCAGCTGCTGCAGCCGGTCCACGGTGGCGTCGAACTGTTCGCTCTTGTCGTCGACGGTGCTCAGCACTGTATTCAGGTTGTTGATCACGTCGCCGATGAGCTGGTCGCGGGAGGCCAGCGTGGTGGTGAACGAACTGGTGCTGGCCAACATCTGCGTCAACGCACCACCCTGACCCTGCAACAGCTCGATGAGCGCATTGCTGATCTCGTTGATCTTTCCGCCATCCAAGCCCTTGAGCAGCGGGCGCATCCCGCCCAACAGCGCATCCAGGTCCAGGGCGGGCTGGGTGTGGTCGCGGGCGATGGTGCCGCCCGGCGGCAGCTTGCGCAGGTCGCCGGCTCCCGAGGCGATCTCGAGATACCGGTCACCGACCAGGTTCTCGTACCGGATGAGCGCGCGGGTCGAGTCGTAGATCTGGTAGCGCTTGTCCACATCGAAGGTGACACTGACGTTGTTGTCCGGCGTCAACTCGACGCGTTTCACCGTGCCCACCGGAATACCGGCGATCCGCACGTCCTCGCCGCCTTTGAGCCGGGAAGCGCTGGAGAAATCGGCGTGATAGGTGTGGTTCGAGGCGAACCGGAACTCGCCGAACACCACCACCAGACCGGCAGATACCAGCAGCATGGCGACGGCGAAGACGGTGACCTTGATCAAAGTGCTGCGCGGACTCATCAGTATTCATCCCGTTCCGCGAAGGCGCCGTTGAAGAGGAACTGCGCGGTGGAGGGGGCGTCGAACTGGACCTCGGTGTTGGGTTGGAACGGGATGTAGGCGCTGTCGGTCACCAGGAACGGTGAGCGGAACCAGGAGCCGCCGTACTGCTTGCTGGGGATGTCCGGCAAGCCGCGGCAGTTTGGTCCGCCGGTCGCGTTGGCCACCGGGAGGCTCTCCGGGTAGGTGTAGGCCGGTGAGCCCGGGATGAAGCTGGACTGCACGTACAAAGCCGGCTTGGTGCCGCCGATCGAGGGGCCGAACCGCTCCAGTGCCCCTTGAATCCCCTTGAGCAAGCAGCCGAACTCCGGCGAGTACTCGGCCAGCAGGCTACTCATGGCGCGGAAGCGCTGGACACCAGCGATGAAATCGTCAGCGGCCGGGGCGAAGGTGTCGTAGCCGTTGTTGGCCAACCCGGTCGTCGCCAGCAACGCCTTGTTCAGGTTCTCCCGCTGATCGACCAAGGTCTTACTGATCGCGGGGACGTTGTCGAAGGTCGCGGCTAGGTCCGGGGCGGCATCGCCGTAGATGTTGCCGACTATCGCGGTCTTGGCGAAGCCCGTCTGCAACTGGGACAGTTTCGGATTGAACTTGCCCAGGTAGCTGTTCAGCCCGGACAGCAGCGCGCCCAGGTTGTCCCCGTTGCCCCGCAGACCTTCGGCCAGCGCGCTCACCGATCCGTTGAGCTGCACCGGGTCAAGCTTGTCCAATAGGTCGGTCAGCTTCTGGAACAGCGTGTTGACTTCCAGCTGTACGTCGGAGGCCTGGACGTTCGCGCCGTTGCGCAGCGTGGCACCCGAGGGCACCGGCGGCGGCACGAACTCCACCGACTTGGCCCCGAAGATCGTGTTGCCGGCGATATGCACGGCGGCGTTCGACGGGATCTGGTGCATCGCGGAGCTGTCGATGGCCAAAGACAGTTTGGCTTGGTCACCGGAGTACTTGATCGACTTGACCTTGCCGACCTGGATGCCGCGGTACTTGACCTTGGCGTCCTGCTCCATCACCAGGCCGGCGCGCGGTGAGGTGACGGTGACTTTGTCGGTGGAACTGAAGACCGACACATACGACAGGTAGGTGAACACGGTGGCAGCAAGCAGGATCGCACCAAGGACTGCCGCGGCAATCCGCACCTGGGTACGCCTCGAACCCGTTTGCACGTCCACTTCCTTGCTATCCCGAGAGGTTGAAGTTACCGGACCCGCCGTAGACGGCGAGCGAGACGAACAAAGTGATCACGACCACCACGACCAGTGAGGTCCGCACGGCTTGGCCCACCGCGATGCCCACCCCGACGGGACCGCCGGCCGCGTTGAAGCCATAGTTCGTGTGCACCAGCATCACCGCGACCGACATGATGATCGCCTGCAGGAAGGACCACAGTAGATCTGTGGGGATCAGGAACGTGTCGAAGTAGTGGTCGTAGAGGCCCGGTGACTGCGAGTTGATGAACACCGTGGTGGACCGGGCAGCGAAGAACGCGGCCAGCACCGACAGGGAATACAGCGGGATGATCGCGATCAGGCCGGCCACCAGTCGAGTGGACACCAAATACGACACCGCATGGACGGCCATCGATTCGACGGCATCGATCTCCTCGGCCACGCGCATGGCGCCGAGCTGGGCGGTGGTGCCGGCTCCGATGGTGGCGGCCAGGGCGATCCCGGCAACCACCGGTGCCACGATTCGCACGTTGAGGAAGGCGGACAAGAAGCCGGTCAACGCCTCGATTCCAATGTTGCCCAGCGAGGAGAAGCCCTGGACCGCGATCACGCCACCGGAGGCCAGGGTGAGGAAGGTGGCCACCCCGACCGTGCCGCCGATGATGGCCAGCGCGCCGGTGCCCATGGTGATCTCGGCGATCAGCCGGACGGTTTCCTTGCGGTATCGGGTCAGCGCGTTGGGGACGTAGCGGATCGATTCGGCGTAGAACAGGGCCTGCTCACCGAAGTTGTCGACAGCCTTGGGCACCCCGCGGAATATCCGCCGGAACCGCAACGTGGCGTCGTAACTCATTTCACCAACACCCGGACGCTGATCGCGGTCATGACGACGTTGATGACGAACAGACAAATAAAGGCGTAGACGACGGTCTCGTTGACCGCGTTGCCCACGCCCTGGGGGCCGCCCTTGGCGGTCAGTCCGCGGTAACACCCGATCAGGCCGGCCGCCGTGCCGAACAGCAGCGCCTTGATCTCGGCCATCACCAGCTCGCCGAGTCCGGTGAGCACGGTGAGCCCGTTGATGAAGGCGCCGGGGTTGACGCCCTGCAGAAAGACCGAGAACACGTAGCCGCCGACCAGGCCGATCGCACACACCAGGCCGTTGAGCAGCAATGCGACGAAAGTCGACGCCAGGGCCCGGGGTACCACCAGGCGCTGGATCGGGTCTATGCCGAGCACCCGCATCGCGTCGATCTCTTCGCGGATGGTTCGGGCGCCCAGGTCCGCGCAGATGGCGGTCGCGCCTGCGCCGGCGACCACGAGCACGGTCACCACCGGGCCTAGCTGGGTGATGGTGCCGAACGCGGTTCCGGCGCCGGACAGGTCGGCAGCACCGATCTCGCGCAACAGTATATTGAGAGTGAACGCCACCAGCACGGTGAACGGGATCGCAACCAGCACCGTCGGCAGCAGCGACACCCGCGCGATCATCCAGGTCTGGTCAAGGAATTCGCGGTACTGGAAGGGCCGGCGGAACATGGCCCGAAACGTCTCCAGGGACATCTCAACGAACCCGCCCACGGCCCGAGCCGGAACCGTGAGTTGTTCGATCAAGACACGTCCTTCCCTCAGGTCAGGCTTCCGGGGCATCGGTGGTCGCAAAACTGTATCCGGCAACCTCGTTCGATCGGCGTCATTCGTGCAAATTCAGACGCCGCCTCACGTGAGCCGGATCATACTAACTAGAACACGTTCGCAGTGTCAAAGGACACGTTTCACTGAGCGAGACAGGCTATTTCCCCTGTTCACGGCGCATTGTGACCCACGCCTCGCTGTAACGCGTTCTAATTTTGCTCTAATCGCCGGACATGAGTTCGGATGCCGAGAAAGTCCGCGCCGGATCGCGGCCGGCGAAGTAATTGGCCAGCGTGTCGGACAGTCCGGCCGGGTCCCACGCCTGCCCTTCGGCGCTGAACTTACGTTCCACCGTCGGCGCGGCCATCAGGGTTACCTCAGGTCCGTAGACCACGAAAACCTGGCCATTGACCGCAGCCGAGGCCGGGGACGCCAAGAACCGGACCAAGGTGACCACGTGCTCGGGCGACAAAGGATCGACATCTCCCGCAGCGCCTTCCGGGGCCTCACCGAACACATCGGCGGTCATCGCGGTACGGGCCCGCGGGCAGATCGCGTTGGCCGAGACGCCGTAGCGGCTCAGTGCCCGGCTGGCCGAGAGCGTCAGCGCGGTGATCCCCGCCTTGGCCGCGCCATAGTTGGCCTGCCCGACCGGACCCATCAGGCCGGCCTCTGACGAGGTGTTGATGATGCGGCCGTAGATGGCGCCTGCTTCAGCGTCCTTGGCCTTCTGACGCCAGTAGGCAGCCGCATTGCGGGTCAACAGGAAGTGCCCACGAAGGTGCACGGCGATCACGGCGTCGAAGTCGTCGTCGGACATGTTGAACAACATCCGGTCGCGGGTGATCCCGGCGTTGTTGACGACGATGTTCAGCCCGCCCAGGCCGTCGGCGGTGCTGACGAGCTCGTCGGCGGTGGAGCGCTGACTGATGTCACCGGCCACCGGCACGCCCTTACCGCCGGCGGCGGCGATCTCGTCGATGACGTCGGAGGACTCCAGCGCCGGCGCGATGTCGTTGACGACCACCGTCGCCCCGGAGCGGGCCAACCCGATCGCCTCTGCTCGGCCCAGGCCGGCGGCCGCGCCGGTCACCACTGCGACTTTGCCGGTCAGGTCGATCGTGTTGTCAGTCATGTACGCCGCTCCTTATGCGTCGCCGGCGCACTCGTCGTCACCGGCGGTTATGAATACCTCTAGTCGTTGCCCGTGGGAGGCTAGTCGTCGACGCGGCGCAGCGCGGCCCGCGGGCACTCGGCGATGGCCTGCTCGGCGTGGGCTTCCCGGTCAGCCGGGACCGGGGCGAGCTTGACCTCTGCCTGCTCGTCATCGTTCAGATCGAACAGGTCGGGGTCGATTCCGACGCAAATCGCGTTGCCCTCGCAACGATCCAGATCTACCTCAACTCGCATGACATTCTCCTGTAAAAGCCCTGCGCCGACCGAGCGTTTCCGGCCGCCGTCATCCACTAGTGTCACCATACGATCCGACAGCTTCCAGACACGAGCCGCTAGGGCCGTTGGACCCCGGGACTAGAACGTGTTACAACGGGCTGTCGAACCAGAATCTTATCGTGACACCGATCACCAGCGAAGGACTCCCCCGATGCAGATCAGCTACACGCCGGCCCAAGAAGAGCTGCGCAGCGAACTGAGGTCCTACTTCACCACGCTGATGACGCCGGAGCGTCGTGAGGCCCTCAGCTCGACCCAGGGCGAGTACGGCACCGGCAACGTCTACCGCGAGACCGTGGCCCAGATGGGGCACGACGGTTGGCTGACGCTGAGCTGGCCGAAGGAGTACGGCGGCCAGGCACGTTCGCCGATGGAGCAGCTGATCTTCACCGACGAGGCCGCGATCGCCGGTGCCCCGGTGCCGTTCCTGACCATCAACAGCGTCGCGCCGACCATCATGGCGTTCGGCACCGAAGAGCAGAAGAAGTTCTTCCTGCCCAAGATCGCCGCCGGCGAGCTGCACTTCGCGATCGGCTACTCGGAGCCGGGCGCCGGCACCGACCTGGCCTCGCTGCGCACCACCGCGGTACGTGACGGCGACGACTACGTGATCAACGGCCAGAAGATGTGGACGTCGCTGATCGCCTACGCCGACTACGTATGGCTGGCGGCCCGGACGAACCCGGAGGCCAAGAAACACCGCGGAATTTCTATGCTCATTGTGCCCACGAGCGCCGAGGGCTTCTCCTGGACCCCGGTGCACACCATGGCCGGCCCGGACACCAGCGCCACCTACTACCAGGACGTGCGGGTCCCGGTGACCAGCCTGGTCGGCGAAGAGCACGCGGGCTGGAAGCTGGTGACCAACCAGCTCAACCACGAGCGCGTTGCCCTGGTCTCGGCGCAGCCGATCCTGCTGGCTCTCGAAGAAGTCCGCGAGTGGGCACAGAACACCAAGGACGCGCACGGCAACCGGATCATCGACTCGCAGTGGGTGCAGCTCAACCTGGCCCGGGTGCTGGCCAAGGCCGAAGTGCTCAAGCTGATCAACTGGGAGCTGGCCTCAACTGACAAGGCCGCGCCGTCCCCGGCGGACGCCTCGGCGGCGAAGGTGTTCGGCACCGAGTTGGCCACCGAGGCCTACCGCCTGCTGATGGAGGTGCTCGGCACCGCCGCCACCGTGCGTCAGGACTCCCCCGGCGCACTGCTGCGCGGTCGGGTGGAACGGATGCACCGGGCCTGCCTGATCCTGACCTTCGGCGGCGGCACCAACGAGGTGCAGCGCGACATCATCGGCATGGTCGCCCTGGGCCTGCCCCGTAATCGCTGACCTAATACCCAAGGACTTTGGAGGCAAGTACTCATGGACTTCACCACTACCGAAGCATCTGACGACCTTTCGGGTCTGGTCGGCACCATCGTGGACGCGGTGTGCACCCCGGAGCGCCAGCGTGAGCTCGACGCGTTGGAGCAGCGCTTCGATACCGAGCTGTGGCGCAAGCTGATCGACGCCGACGTGGTGTCCAGCGCGGCGAGCGAGTCGCTGGGCGGCGGCGGGTTCGGTGTGCTGGAGCAGACGGCGATTCTGACCGCGCTCGGCCGTCAGCTGGCCGCGGTGCCCTACCTGGAGTCGGTGGTGCTGGCCGCCGAGACGCTGGCCAAGTTCGGCTCCGCGGAGCTGCAGCAGGCCTGGGGCGCCCCGGCCGTGGCCGGCGAGAAGATCCTCACCGTCGCGCTCGACGGCGACATGGGCGAGGGCCCGGTTCGGGCGGCCGCCGCCGGTGATGGCTTCCGTCTCACCGGCACCCGCACCCAGGTCGGTTTCGCTTCGGTCGCGGACGCGTTCCTGGTGGCGGCCGAAACCGATTCCGGCTCAGCGGTGTTCCTGGTCGCCGCCTCCGATCCCGGCGTGACGGTGACCTCGCTGGCCACCACCGGACGGGGCAGCGTGGGCCACTTGGAGCTGGCCGGGGTCGAGGTGGAGGCCGGTCGCCTGATCGGTGGCGCCGAAGTGCTCGACCACCTGAGCAGCGTGGCGGCCCTGGGCCACAGCGCCTACCAGCTGGGCGTGCTGGAGCGCGGCCTGGCCCTGACCGCCGAATACGCCCGTGAGCGCGAGCAGTTCGACAAGCCGATCGGCAGCTTCCAGGCGGTGTCGCAGCGGCTGGCCGACGGCTACATCGACGTCAAGGGGCTGCGGCTCACGCTGACGCAGGCGGCGTGGCGGGTCAGTGAGGGACTGCCCGCGACCACCCAGGTGGCCACCGCCGCATTCTGGGCGGCCGAGGCCGGACACCGGGTGGCGCACAGCATCGTCCACATTCACGGCGGGGTCGGCATCGACATCGACCACCCGATCCACCGCTACTTCCTGGCCGCCAAGCAGACTGAGTTCGCAGTTGGCGGCGCCACCGGGCAGCTGCTGGCGATCGGCCGCGAGCTGGCCGAAACCCCGGCCTAGCTAGCTTCAGCGGTTCAGCGCATCTCCGAACGTCACCTTGAACCCGGGGATGTCCGACAGCGGCACGGTGGCGTCGTAGGTGCGCTGGTAGCCGGTGGAGCTGATCTTCCAGCCGTCGGCGGTACGCCGGTAGGTGTCGTGGTAGAACGCCGCGCCGATCAGCATCAGGTTGGCGTCGGGCACGATCACCCGGTCCTGCAGGTACCAGATGCCGCTCGCGGAGTCCGGGCCGGTAAGGGTGATCTCGGGATGGTTGACCCGGTGTTCGCTGATCAGGTTCGCCGGCATGACGGTGCGCATGAACGTCACCAGCGAGTCGCGATCGGCGAACTTGTGGTCGCTGCCCATCGATTTGCCGTAGTCGGCGCTGACGTCTTCAGTCAGCGTGTCCGCGAAGTCGTCCCAGTGCTTGGTGTCCAGCGCTCGCAGGTAGCGGTACTTGACTTGCTTGATGGCTTCTATGGCTTGGTGCGAATCAGTCACCGCTCTATTGCAGCACTAATCTGATCACCATGTCAGCACCCGCCAATATCGACCAACAGTCCACCGTCACAGCACTGCTGGCGCAGGTGGCCGAGGTGGACGACCGCGGTGTCTTCTACGAGGACACCTTCGTCAGCTGGCGAGACCACATTGCCGCGGGCGCCCGGCTCGGTGCCGCGCTGCGGGCCCGCCTCGATCCGGACAAGCCACCGCATGTCGGTGTGCTGCTGGGCAATACGCCGTTCTTCTCCACGATGCTGGTGGCAGCGGCACTGACCGGCATCGTGCCGGTGGGCTTGAACCCCACCCGCCGGGGCGCGGCCCTGGAGCGCGACGTGGCCCACGCGGATTGCCAACTGGTGCTGGCCGACAACACCGCCGACGTCACGGTTCCCGGCATGATCGATGTCGAATCACCCTCGTGGCAATCGGAATTGGCCGGTCATGACGACACTCCGGTGACGTTCCGGGACGCCGACCCCGACGAGTTGTTCATGCTGATCTTCACCTCGGGCACCAGCGGTGACCCGAAGGCGGTGCGCTGCACGCAGTGGAAGGCGGCGTTCCCGGGGGTGATGCTCTCGGGGCGGTTCGGCCTGGGGACCTCCGACGTCTGCTACCTGTCGATGCCGCTGTTTCACTCCAACGCGGTGATGGCGGGCTGGTCGGTGGCGGTGGCCGCCGGCGCGTCAGTCGCGTTGCGCCGCAAGTTCTCCGCCTCCGGGTTCATTTCCGACGTGCGGCGCTTCGGCGCCACCTACGCCAATTACGTGGGCAAACCGCTGTCGTACGTGCTGGCCACCCCGGCGCGGCCCGACGACGCCGACAACCCACTGCGACTTCTTTACGGCAACGAGGGCGCACCCCGGGATCTGGAACGGTTCGCGGCTCGGTTCGGATGCACCGTGATCGACGCCTTCGGCTCCACCGAGGGCGGGGTGGCGATCGGGCGTACCCCGGACACCCCGGCCGGTGCACTGGGGCCGCTGATCGACGGGAACACCATCATCGATGTCGAAACCGGCGAAGAATGCCCACCCGGCGTGGTCGGCGAGTTGGTGAATGCCAGTGGGCGCGGACAGTTCCGCGGCTACTACCGCGATCCCGAGGCCGAGGCGCAGCGAATGGCCGGTGGGATCTATCACTCCGGCGACCTGGCCTACCGTGACGAGGCCGGCTACGCCTACTTCGCCGGCCGGCTCGGCGACTGGATGCGGGTGGACGGCGAGAACCTGGGTACCGCGCCGATCGAGCGGATCCTGCTGCGCCACAACGCCGTCGCCCAAGTCGCGGTGTATCCCATCCCGGACCCCGCGGTGGGTGATCAGGTGATGGCCGCGCTGGTTTTGGCCCGCGGCGCATCGTTCGACGCCGACGACTTCCGCGCATTCCTGGCCGAGCAGCCCGACCTGGGCCCCAAGCAGTGGCCGTCGTATGTTCGGGTAGCCGACGAATTACCGCGCACCGAGACGTTCAAGGTGCTCAAGCGGGTGTTGTCCGCCGAGGCCACCGAGTGCACCGATCCGGTGTACCGGATCTCCCGGTAGCCGGCCGTCCTACTACCTGTCCTTTCACGAGATGACATCCCAGCCTTGGCTCGGATCGCCGTTGCAGTAACGGGTGGAGACCCACGTCCCCGGCGCCGGACCGCCCAGGACAGTGAGGCAGTACCAGCCGGTGTCATTTTTGACCTGGCCGTTGGGGTCGATATTCCAGTTCTGGGGCCACATTCCGACACAAGGTCCAAGGTGCGCGAACAGACCGTCGCCAGCCGGATTAATCAGGCATCCGCCGGGAAAGGCCACATTCTGCAGCTGCCTGCCATTGAGGTACCAGCGCTGGGAGTCCGAATCCTCGCAGGGGTTGACCACCACCGCAGCGAAATAGTTCGCGCTGGGGGCATCCAGACAAGAATCGCCCAGCCGGCTGCCCAACCGAACCGGGCCGTCGGCGGCCGCCAGACCAGCGATTCCCACCGCGACGCACAGCGCCGTACCGACCACGGCAAGGACCCGGCCGACACCGCCCATCACGCGCAACCGGTGCACTGTTCGCTCCGTCTTCTCGGCCCCGTCCACCCCCGTCACCCAAGGTGATCAGCAACTCCTACCACCATGGCTGCCGTCGATGAGCCGCAAACGACGAATTACCCACGCGGTTCCGGCGGGACGCGCGGTGTGGCCACCGCCGTTTCGAACCCCCGGCGCGCAATACTGAATCAATGCCTGCTGCCCGCCGCGTGCTCGTCGCAGTCCTGGCCGCCGTCATGGCCTTACCCCTGACCCTGGCCTCCCCCGCCTCCGCAGAGCCGTTACAGACCAGCTTCGCGCAGCTGGCCAACACCATCCCGGGCAACGTCGGCATCGCCTATGCCCCGGTCGGCCAGAACCAGGCGGGCACGCTCGGCTCCCTGCAGAATGGTGTCGCGTGGTCGACCATCAAGGTCCCGCTGGCGATCGCGGCGCTGCACGCCAACCGCCCGAACGCCCAGGACCTGGCCGCCAAGGCCGTCACGGCATCCGACAACGACGCCGCCGAGCAGTTGTGGTCCTCGCTGGGGCCGGCCCCCCAGGCCGCCCAACAGGTGCAGGCCGTTCTGCGGGCCGGCGGCGACGCCGGCACCGCGGTCGAATCCCGACGACTGCGTCCCGAATTCAGCGCCTTCGGCCAGACCCAGTGGCCACTGGCCCGCCAAGCGGTGTTTGCCGCCCATCTGCCCTGCATGCCCGCCGCCGCACCCGTCGTCAGCTTGATGAAGAACACCGTCCCCGACCAGCGCTGGGGGCTGGCCAGCATCGGCGCCCCGACCAAGGGCGGCTGGGGCCCCGGCCAAGGCGGCGGCTACCTGGTGCGGCAGTTCGGCATCGTCGGCACGCCGGCCGGGTCGCTCGCGGTGGCGCTGGCTGCTGAACCCAAGGACGGCAGCTTCAATTCCGGGATTGCGGCACTCAACCAGATGACCCAGTGGCTCAGTGCCCACGCCGCCGAGCTACCGGGCGGCCGCTGCGCGGGGTAGTTTGGCGGCTAACCACGTGTTACCCGCGAGTAGGAGACCACCGATGCCCGCCCCATCCGCCGCAGACTTCGACCGGCTGCGTCAACTGTCCGCCATCGAGGACATCGACGCCCGGCAGTCGAAGACCATCGACGAGGTCTTCACCGGTAAGCCGCTGACCACCATCCCGGTCGGCAACGCCGAGGACGTGACGGTGGCATTCACCAAAGCCCGCGCGGCCCAGCGCACCTGGGCCGCGCGGAGCGTCAAAGAGCGCAGCGCGATCATCGAGCGCTATCGCGATCTGGTGATCGCCAACCGCGACTTCCTGATGGACGTCTGCCAGGCCGAGACCGGCAAGGCGCGTTCGGCGGCGCAGGAAGAGATCCTCGACATCATGCTCAACGCGCGCTACTACGCGCGTCAGGCCACCAAGTTGCTGGCCTCCAAGCGGGTGCCGGGGCTGCTGCCGGGCATCGTCAAGACCGTCATCAACCACCACCCCAAGGGCGTGGTGGGCGTGATCGCGCCATGGAATTACCCGATGACACTGTCGATTTCCGATGCCATCCCCGCACTGCTGGCGGGCAACGCGGTGGTGGTCAAGCCGGACAGCCAGACCCCGTACTGCACTCTGGCCAACGCCGAACTGCTATATCAGGCCGGGCTGCCGCGCGACTTGTTCGCGGTGGTGCCCGGCCCGGGATCGGTGGTCGGCACCGCGATCGTGCAGCAGTGCGACTATCTGATGTTCACCGGCTCCAGCGCCACCGGCCGCACCCTGGCCGAACAGTGCGGCTCTCGGTTGATCGGTTTCTCCGCCGAACTGGGCGGCAAGAACCCGATGATCGTGACCAAGGGAGCCAACCTATCCGAGGTCGCCAAGGCCGCCACCCGCGCCTGCTTCTCCAACGCCGGTCAGTTGTGCATCTCGATCGAGCGGATCTACGTCGAACGCGAGGTCGCCGACGAATTCGCCGCGAAGTTCGCCGAGCAGGTGCGCGCCATGCAGCTGTCGAACGCCTACGACTTCACCGGCGACATGGGCAGCCTGATCTCCGAAGACCAGATCAAGACCATCTCTAACCATGTCGATGACGCGAAGGCCAAGGGCGCCAAGGTCATCGCCGGCGGAAATGCCCGTCCGGACATCGGGCCGTTGTTCTACGAGCCAACGGTGCTGACCGATGTCACCGACGACATGGAGTGCGGACGCAACGAGACGTTCGGCCCGGTGGTCTCCATCTACCCCGTCGACAACGTCGAAGAGGCCATCGCGAAGGCCAACGACACCGAGTACGGCCTGAACGCCAGCGTGTGGGCCGCCAGCAAGTCCCAGGGTGAGGCGATCGCCGCGCGCATCAAGTCCGGCACGGTCAATGTCGACGAGGGATACGCGCTGGCCTTCGGCAGCGTCGCCGCGCCGATGGGCGGCATGAAGGCCTCCGGGGTGGGCCGCCGCCACGGCGCCGACGGGATCCTGAAGTACACCGAGTCGCAGACCGTCTCCACCGCCCGGGTTCTGAATCTGGACCCACCACTGGGGATTTCCGGCCCGCTGTGGCAGAAAATGCTGACCCCGATGATCCGCGCGGTGCAGGCGCTACCGGGCCGGTAGCGCCTCAGCGCCGGCCGGTGCGGTTCTTCCCCCGGTCGATGTCGCGCTCCAACTCGGCCAGCGCCGGCTCGATCGCGTCGGCCATCTTGTGGATGTCCTCGGCGACCTCCGGCGTGGTCACGAAACCGAAGTCGAGGTGGTCGCGGTAGGAGAAACAGGTGATGTTCAGCGCCACGTCCATGACCGGCGGGCCGAGCGGCACCAGTGACTCCAGTTCCGCCCCGGCCATGTAGATCGGAATCGGCGGCCCCGGCACGTTGGAGACGACGAGGTTGATCGGGGCCAGCCGGTTCGACAGCCCGGTCGCGGTGTAGGCGCGGGCGGCCAGCTGTAGTAGTCCAGGCGGAGTGGTGTCGGTCAGGCCCATGATCTGGTGCGCCGACAGCGCCTTGGCCATCTGCTTGGCGCTCTGGGTGCTGGCGTGAATCGATTTGAGCCGCTGAGCCGGACTCTCGATGTCGGTGGCCATCGACACCGTCATCGAGCTGACCTGGTTGCCGACCTCGCCCTGACTCTCCTCGGTGCGGGTCGATACCGGTATCTGGGCGACGAGCGGCTTGTCCGGCAACTCCCCGCGCTCGCCCAAATACTGCCGAACCGCACCGGCGACCATGGCGAGCACGACGTCATTGAGCTTCACCCCGTAGGCGTCCTTGACGGCCTTGATTCGGGCCAGCTCGATGCGCGCAGCGCTGATCCGCCGGTGCGGCGAGACGCTGGCGTTGAAGCGGGTCACCGGGGCGTCGAAGTAGCGCGGTGGTTTGCGGGCCAGTCCCAGTCCCACGGTGGCGATCTGCTGGCGAACGGTCTGCTGCAGCAGTCGGCCGATGCGGTACGGCGTCTTCACCGCAACGTTGACCAACTCCTCGACGACCCGACGCTCGTAGCTGGGCATGGTGGAGCCGTTCGAGGACTCGGTCGTCTCCGGTAGTGGCGGCCGTGGCTCGGGCGTGATGTCCAGCATGATCTCGAACAGTCCTGCGCCAGAGACGCCGTCGACGATCGCGTGATGCATCTTGGTCAGCGTCGCGACCCGGCCGCCGCTGACGCCTTCGATCACCCACATCTCCCACAGCGGGCGGGAGCGGTCCAGCTTGTACGACATCAGCCGGCCCACGAGCTCCTCGACCTCGCGCCGCCCGCCCGGGGCGGGAACGCCGATGCGCCGCAGGTGGAAGTCGATGTCGAGATTCTCGTCCTCGACGAACCACGGCCGGTCCAACCCCAGCGGGGCCGGGGTGACCCGCCAGCGCAGCTGCGGCAGTTGCGGTAATCGCTCGATCAGGAGCTGGCGAACCCGCTCAAAGCTGTAGTTCGGCGCATTGGTGGTGTCGCAGATCGCCAACCCACCGATGTGCATGTGCCAGCCCGCCGTTTCGGCAGACCAAAACGCCGCGTCGACGCCCGAAAGTCGCTGCATCGACAGAGACTAGCCCGCAAAGCGTTCCGCCGAGGGCAGCTCTGCACCAAAAACTCGGTGAGTTAGCTCTCGGCCGCCACATGCTTGGCGTGCACCTCGTCGGCGGGACGAGCCTCGGTCTGCTCCTTGGCCCAGCGGTAGTCGGGTTTGCCGGCCGGGGAACGCTTGACCTCGTCGACGAACCACAGGCTGCGGGGGACCTTGTAGCCGGCGATCTCGGTCCGGGCGCAGGCGTTGATCTCGTCCAGCGAAGGCCGTGCGTCGCCGCGCGCCTGCACCACCGCGGCCACATGCTGGCCGTAGCGGGCGTCGGGCACCCCGACCACCAGCGCGTCGAAGACGTCGGGGTGGGTCTTGAGGGCGGCCTCGACTTCTTCGGGGTAGATCTTCTCGCCACCGGAGTTGATCGACACCGAGCCGCGGCCCAGCATCGTGACGCTGCCGTCGGCCTCGACCTGTGCGAAGTCGCCGGGGATCGCGTAGCGCACGCCGTTGATGGTGCGGAACGTCTCGGCGGTCTTCTTCTCGTCCTTGTAGTAGCCGACCGGGATGTGGCCGCGCTTGGCGATGATGCCCCGCACGCCCGAGCCGGGCTGGACCTCGTTGCCGTCCTCGTCGAGCACCACGGTGGTTTTGTCGATGGTGACCCGCGGCCCGCCGGTGTGGGCTTCGCCCTTGGCGACGATGCTGGTGCCGCCGAAACCGGTCTCCGAGGATCCGATGGAGTCGGTGATGATCCGGTTGGGCAGCAACTCCAGCAGCCGTTCCTTGATGCTCGGGCTGAACAGCGCCGCGGTGGACGCCAGCAGGAACAGCGACGACAAGTCGTACTCGTTTCCGGCGTCCTGATGAGCCAACAGTGCATCCAGCAGCGGACGCGCCATCGCGTCACCGGTGAAGAACAACAGGTTGACCTTGTGGTCGTGGATGGTGCGCCACACCTGATCGGCGTCGAACTCCGGTGCCAGGACCACGGTCTGGCCGCTGAACAGCGACATCCAGGTCGCCGACTGGGTGGCGCCGTGGATCATCGGCGGGATCGGGTGGCGGACCATCGGCGGGTTGGCGACGGCTTGCTTGGCCAGGTCGTACTCGTCGGCGATCGGCTCGCCGGTGGCGAAGTCGGTGCCGCCGAACAGCACCCGGTAGATGTCCTCGTGGCGCCACATCACGCCCTTGGGGAAACCAGTGGTTCCTCCGGTGTAGAGCAGGTAGATGTCGTCAGCGCTACGCGGCCCGAAGTCCCGCTCCGGCGAGCTCTGCGCCAGCGCGGACTCGAACTCCACGCCGCCGTAGCGCTGGTAGTCCAGATCGCTGCCGTCCTCGACCACCAGGATGGTCTTGACGTTCGGGGTGTCGGGCAGCACGTTGGCCACCCGGTCGGCGTACTGGCGCTCGTGCACCACCGCAACCATGTCCGAGTTGTCGAACAGGTAGCGCAGTTCGCCCTCGACGTAGCGGAAGTTGACGTTGACCAGGATGGCGCCGGCCTTGATGATGCCGAGCATCGCGACGACGATCTCGTTGCGATTGCGGCAGTACAGGCCGACCTTGTCGTCCTTCTTGACGCCCTGGCTGATCAGGTAATGGGCCAGCCGGTTGGCCTTCTCCTCCAGCTGCCCGTAGGTCAGCTGGTCAGGCCCACAGATCAGGGCAACCCGATCCGGTACGGCGTCGATGGCGTGTTCGGCTAAGTCGGCGATGTTGAGAGCCACAACACACAAACTAGAACGTGTTACATTTCGATTTCAAGTCGAGATTCCAACCCGGAAAGGCGGACGCCGGTGAGCGAGTCGTCAGAACAGCCCCACGCCCTCGTTGAGCAGCGCGGACACACGCTGATCGTCACCCTCAACCGGCCAGAGGCCCGCAACGCTCTTTCCGGCGAAATGCTGGCGATCATGGTCGAGGCGTGGGACCGCGTCGACAACGACGACGAGATCCGCTCGTGCATCCTGACCGGCGCCGGTGGTTATTTCTGCGCGGGCATGGACCTCAAAGCGGCCAACAAGAAGGCACCCGGCGACTCCTTCAAGGACGGCAGCTACGACCCGTCGCGCATCGACGGCCTGCTCAAGGGCCGCCGGTTGACCAAGCCGCTGATCGCCGCGGTGGAGGGCCCGGCCATCGCCGGGGGCACCGAGATCCTGCAGGGCACCGACATCCGCATCGCCGGTGAAAGCGCCAAGTTCGGGATCTCCGAGGCCAAGTGGAGCCTGTACCCGATGGGCGGCTCCGCGGTGCGGCTGGTCCGCCAGATTCCCTACACCATGGCCTGTGACCTGCTGTTCACCGGTCGGCACATCACCGCCGCCGAAGCGCTCGAAATGGGCCTGATCGGGCATGTGGTGCCGGACGGTTCCGCGCTGGACAAGGCGCTGGAGATCGCCGAGCAGATCAACAACAACGGCCCGCTGGCGGTGCAGGCGATGCTGCGCACCATCCACGAGACCGAAGGCCTGCACGAGAACGACGCCTTCCAGATCGACACCAAGATCGGCATCAAGGTGTTCTTGAGCGAGGACGCCAAGGAAGGCCC
Source organism: Mycobacterium sp. SVM_VP21 (assembly GCA_024758765.1). Taxonomy (NCBI): domain Bacteria; kingdom Bacillati; phylum Actinomycetota; class Actinomycetes; order Mycobacteriales; family Mycobacteriaceae; genus Mycobacterium; species Mycobacterium cavoris. The sequence goes on along the minus strand of CP101406.1, from coordinate 2,338,762 downwards.
GCGGGCGTTCGCCGAGAAGCGCAAGCCGGAGTTCAAGAACCGCTGATGCGGGTCGCAGTCACCGGCGGCACCGGCTACCTCGGCGCCCACACGGTCAAGACACTGCTGGAAGCCGGACACTCGGTGCGGCTGCTGGTCGCTCCGGGCTGCGGTGACGAGCCCGTCATTCCCCGGTTACGTGAGCTGGGCGCGCTGGAGGTGCTCGACGGCGACATCCGCGACACCGCGGTGGTGGCTGCACTGTTGGACGGCTGCGACTCGGTGCTGCACGCCGCCGGGGTGGTCGGCACCAACGACCGCCAGGAAAAGTTGATGTGGGACATCAACGCTTACGCCACCGAAGCGATCCTGACCCGTGCCGTGGCCGCCGGTCTGGACCCGGTGGTATCGGTCAGTTCCTACAGCGCGCTCTTTCCGCCGCCGAACGGCATCATCGGCCCGGACTCGCCCACCGTGCCCGGGCGCAGCGCCTACGCCCGGACCAAGGCCTACGGCGAGCGGGTGGCCCGCCGGCTGCAGGACGAGGGCGCTCCGGTCGTGGTCACCTATCCCTCCAGCGTCGTCGGCCCGGCGTTTCACACCGCGGCCGGCGTCACCGAACGAGGCTGGGCGCCGATCGTGAAGTACCGGATGGCCCCGGTGGTGCGCGGTGGCATGGCGATGGTCGACGTCCGCGATATCGGCCGGGTACACGAGTCGCTGATGCGGCCCGGCCGCGGCCCGCACCGCTATCTGTGCGGCGGGATCATGGTCAGCTTCGACGAGATGATCGCCGCGGTAGAGCAGGGTTTGGGTGCCCCGGTGCGCCGAATCCCGGTTGCCCCCAGCGTCTTCAAGGGCATCGGCCGAGTCAGCGACCTGGCCAGCAAGCTGCTGCCACTGCCCGAGTCGCTGAGCTACGAGGCGGCCTGGCTGCTGACCTCGGCCACCCCGACGGATGACTCGGCCACGCTGGCCGATCTGGGCCTGGGGTGGCGATCACCGATCGAGGCGATCGTGGAGTCGCTGCGGGTCGGTTAGCCCCGCCGTATCGCGTTCCCGCAAGCCCCATTTCCAGCGAGACCGACGTATTGCAGAGAAAGTGCGAGTAGCGACCTGCAAAACGTCGGTCTCGGAGCTATTGGTCGCGGGGCGACTATCCCAGCAGCGGCTTGGTCGGCGTGAACACCACCGGCATCGATTCCAGGCCACTGACGAAGTTCGCCGGGCGCAACGGCAAGGCGTCACCGGAAGCCAGCCGCAGATCCGGCAGCCGTTGCAAGATCCGCTCGGTCATCAGCCGCAATTCCAGCCGGGCCAGCTGATTGCCCAGACAGAAGTGCGTGCCGAAACCGAATGCCACGTGACTGTTGGGGTCTCGGGTGACATCGAAGCGTTCCGGCTCCTCGAACACCGACTCGTCGAAGTTGGCCGACTCGAACAGCAGCAGCATCTTCTCGCCCTCGCGCAGCCGCGTGCCGTGGAACTCAGTATCGCGGGTCAGGGTGCGGCACATGTTCTTCACCGGCGAGGTCCACCGCAGCATCTCCTCAATCGCCACCGGCAACCGATCGGGTTCGCGCTGCAACAGCTCCCACTGATCGACGTGGCGCAGTAGCTGCGCCGTACCACCGGACAGGGTGTGCCGAGTGGTCTCGTCACCGCCGATCAGAATCAGCAGGGTCTCGAAGATGATCTCGTCATCGGTCATCTGTTCGCCGTCCACCTCGGCGTTGACCAGCACGGAGAACAGGTCATCGGTGGGCTCGGCACGACGTTTCGTGATGATGTTCCGGGTGAATTCGGTCCAGCCGGCGAATGCCGCCATGACCGCCTGGGCCGTCGCCGATTCCGGATCCAGGTGTGAGCTCAGCCCGGCTACCAGGTCGTCGGACCACCTCAGCAGTAGCGATCGTTCTTCTGGCAGCACGCCGAGCATGTCGCCGATCACCGCCATCGGCAGCGGCGCCGCGATGTCGCGGACGAAGTCGCATTCGCCGCGCTCGCAGACCGCATCGATGAGGGTGTCGCACAAGGTCTCGATGGACGGCAGCTGGGCGTGCACCCGCTTGCGGGTGAAGCCGGCGTTGACCAGTTTGCGGCGCACCAGGTGCTCCGGGTCGTCCATGTCGATCATGTAGGGGAAGCCTGGTTGGTCGGGTCGGATGCCGCCGGCGTTGGAGAACACCTCGGGTGTGCGCTCGGCCTCGATCACCGCCTGGTAGGTCGACGCCGCGGCCAGCCCGTTGCGGTCCCGGAACACCGGCTCGTTGGCCCGCATCCAGCCGTAGGCGCCACGAGCTCCCCCGTCGGCATAGAACGTGCCGTCGGTCAGATCGACATCCGGCTTGGTGTCCGGCTTGGCATCGGCCATTACCTCGGTCATCGGCTTCCTCCGGATTACAGTGGGAGTCATGGCTCTTTCACAGCACACGATCGCTGGCACTGTGCTTACCATGCCCGTCCGCATCCGTCATGCGGATGTGCATTCCGCAATGTTTTCGGTGCCCGCGGACGCTGCGCAGGCGATGATCGACTACAGCGGTCTGCAGGTCTTCCAGCAGCAGCCGGGACGCGCCGTGGTCAATCTGATGCTGGCCCGCTATATCGACGGCGACCTCGGCCGCTACCTGGAATTCGGCACCGCGGTGATGGTCAACCCGCCGGGTTCATGCGAGGCCAGCGGCTGGCGCGCACTGGGCTCCGCCGGGGCATTCATCCACCACCTGCCGGTCGACCAAGAGTTCACCCTTGAGGCCGGACGCACCATCTGGGGATTCCCGAAGATCATGGCGGACTTCACCGTTCGCGATACCGGTCAGGGAGGCCGGCGATTGGGCTTCGATGTCGCCGCGGACGGCCAGCACATCGCCACCATGGAATTCGGTCGCGGACTACCGGTTCCGGGACTGCTCACATCTCGGCCGAGGGTCCTGCAAGCATTCAGCCACTTCGACGGCGTTACCCGCCAAGTACCTTGGGAAATGCGGATTTCGAAGGTACGAGGCTCACTGGGGGGTACCACGCTGCGGCTGGGCACCCACCCGTACGCCCGCGAACTAGCCGCATTGGGCCTGCCCAAGCGGCCGATGATGTCGTCGACCGTGGGCCGCGTCGAGATGACCTTCGGCGACGCCCAGGTGGTAGGCGCCTAGATCTTGGCGTCCCGCCCCTCCCAGTACGGGTCGCGCAGCTTGCGCTTGTACAGCTTGCCGTTCGGATCGCGCGGCATCTCGGCGATGTAGTCAATCGAGCGGGGCAGCTTGAACTTCGCCAGCCGTGCGGCCGCGTACTCCATCAGCTCGGCGGTCAGCGCGTCGTCGCCGGTCACGCCGTCGGCGGTCTGCACGACGGCCTTGATCGCCTCACCCCATTCCTCGTCCGGCACCCCGAACACCGCGACGTCGAGCACCTTCGGGTGAATGATCAGCTCGTTCTCGATCTCGGCCGGGTAGACGTTGACCCCGCCGGAGATGATCATGTTGGTCTTGCGGTCCTGCAGATACAGGTAGCCGTCTTCATCCAGGTAGCCGACGTCCCCGACGGTGAACAGGTCACCAGCACGGTTTTCCTCGGTCTTCTTCTGGTCGTTGTGGTAGGCGAACGTGGAACCGCCCATCTGCATGTAGACGGTGCCGACCTCGCCGGACGGCAGCTCGTTGCCTTCGTCGTCGAGCACCTTGACCACCGAATACGGCCAGGCCTTGCCCACCGAACCCGGGTGGGTCAGCCATTCGGCGCCGCTGATCTTGGTACCGCCGCCCTCGGTGGCGGCGTAGTACTCGGTGATCACCGGTCCCCACCAGTCCAACATCTGGCGCTTAACCTCGGGCGGGCACGGCGCCGCGCCGTGGATCATGTTGCGCAGCGAGGACATGTCGTACCGGGCGCGCACCTCGGCGGGCAGCGCCAACAGCCGACGGAATTGGGTGGGCACCATGTGGCTGTGGGTGACCTTGTGCTCGTCAATCAGCGCCAGCATCTCTTCCGGGTCCCACTTGTCCATCAGCACCACTTTGTGACCCAGCTGGATGGAGATCGACGAAAAGTTCAGCACCGCAGTGTGATACAGCGGCGAGCCACAGATGTGTACATGGTTGTCGAAAGGCAACAGGTCATAGAGCGCGAAGAAGCCGGCCGAGGCAACCGGAACCGCGTCCGGGTCGGCACCGGTCAGCGGACGCTTGACCCCCTTGGGCTTGCCGGTGGTGCCCGAGGTGTAGAGCATCGCAGCGCCCATGGTGCGCACGTCGGGCCGGGTCGCCGGTTCCTCGGCGCCCAACGTGGACAGCGGGGCGAACCCCTCGATGTTGCCGACAGCGAACCTCCCCTGGGCGGGCAGGCCGGCCTCGTCCGCGGCGATCTTGGACGCCTCAGCGAACCGCTCGTGAGCGACAACAACTTTCGCACCGCTGTCGGAGAGGATATAACCGATCTCCGGACCAGTCAGATGCCAGTTGACGGCCACGATGTAGAGCCCGGTCTGCATGGCGGCGAAGTACACCGCGAGCGTGTCGACGATGTTCGGCAGCACCATCACCAGCACGTCACCGGGCTCCAGACCCATCGCCTGCAGGCCGCGGCCGTAGCGGTCCGCGCGGGCGGCCAGCTCCCCGTAGGTCAGCTGACCACCGTGAACGTCGACCACGGCGACGGCGTCGGGGGTGTCACGGGCAATGTTCCACAGGCCGGCTTCGCTCATCCGGTCAATCTAGAACGCGTTCTAGTCTGCCCGCAAGACGGGACCGGCGCCGCGCGCCGAACCGAGCTAAACCAGCGAGGCCAGCTGCTGAATCTGCTCGGTGCTGCGCCCGGTGACCACCATCATGGTGACGCCGGCGGCCTCCCATACCTTGATCTGCTTACGGACGTAATCGACGTCACCGACGATCGCGGCGTCGTCCACCAGCTCGTCGGGGATGATCTCGCCGGCCTTGTCCTTTTGTCCGGAGCGGAACAACTTGGTCACGTCGTCAACGACCTCGCCGTAGCCCATCCGGCGGTAGACCTCGGCGTGGAAGTTGGTGTCCTCCGAACCCATGCCGCCCATGTAGAGCGCCAGGTAGGGCTTCATGGCCGCGAACGCCGCGGCACGGTCTTCGGTGATGACGATGTTGGCCGTCGCACAGATCTCGAAGGTTTCCCGGGTACGCCGCGCGCCCGGACGGGCGAAGCCCTCATCGAGCCACTCGTTGTACATGTCGGCCAGCCGCGGGGCGTAGAAGATCGGCAGCCAGCCGTCGGCGATCTCGGCGGCCAGCGCGATGTTCTTCGGGCCTTCGGCGCCGAGCATCACCGGGATGTCAGCCCGGCGCGGGTGGGTGATCGGCTTGAGCGCCTTGCCCAGCCCGGTGCTGCCCTCGCCGCTGATCGGCAGCGGGTAGTGCGGGCCGGCGCTGGTCACCGGGGCCTCGCGGGCCCACACCTGGCGCAGGATGTCGATGTACTCGCGGGTGCGAGCCAGCGGCTTGCCGAAGCGCTGGCCGTACCAGCCCTCCACCACCTGCGGGCCGGACACGCCCAGCCCCAGGATGTGGCGTCCACCGGAGAGGTGGTCCAACGTCAAGGCAGCCATCGCGCAGGCGGTCGGGGTACGTGCCGACAGCTGAACCACCGAGGTGCCCAACCGAACCCGTGACGTCGACGAACCCCACCAGGCCAGCGGCGTATAGGCATCGGAGCCCCACGCCTCGGCGGTGAAGACCGCGTCAAAGCCGGCTTCCTCGGCTGCGCCCACCAGTTCCGCGTGGTTGGTCGGCGGCTGCGCGCCCCAATATCCGAGTTGCAGTCCCAGCTTCATCCTTGGCTCCTCGCTTGCCTGCTTGCCACCATTGTTAGAACCTGTTCTACTCGATGCCGTGACTGCCAGCCAAAGCAACCGCGCGCAGATCGATGAGCATGAGCCGCCCCTCTCTGCGCCGCTGAAGTTGTCCTTCGACTACACACGTTCAGTCGGCCCCGTTCTGGGCGCGTTCTTCACCGCTCTGCGTGAGCGCCGCATCGTCGGCGTACGTGGCTCCGACGGTCGGGTGTACGTGCCGCCGGCCGAGTACGACCCGGTCAGCGACGAACCGCTCACCGAGATCGTACCGGTGAGCAGTGTCGGGACCGTGGTGTCGTGGTCCTGGCAGCCGGCCCCGTTGGAAGGCCAACCGCTGGAGCGCCCGTTCGCCTGGGCTCTGATCAAACTCGACGGCGCCGACGTGCCGTTGCTGCACGCGGTGGCGGCCGAAAGCGCCAAGGACATCAGCGTCGGCACCCGGGTGCACGCACACTGGGCCGACGAGACCGTCGGCGCCATCACCGACATCGCCTACTTCGCGATCGGCGAGGAAGCCGAGCCGGTAGCCGACACCCCGGACGAGCGCGACCCGGTGACCATGGTGGTGATCCCCTCCAGCCTGGAGATCCAGCACACCGCGTCGCTGCCCGAAAGCGCGTACCTGCGCGCCCTGCAGGAAGGCAAGCTGCTCGGTGCGCGCACCGGCGCCGAGGGCAAGCTGTACTTCCCGCCCAAGGAAGCCGACCCGGCCACCGGCCTGCCGTTGGATAATTTCGTCGAGCTGCCCGACAAGGGCACGGTGACGACGTTCGCCATCATCAACATCCCGTTCGCCGGGCAGCGCATCAAGCCGCCGTACGTGGCCGCCTACGTGCTGCTCGACGGTGCCGACATTCCCTTCCTGCACTTGGTTTCTGAGATCGACGCCCACGAGGTGCGGATGGGAATGCGGGTCGAGGCGGTGTGGAAGCCCCGCGAGGAGTGGGGTCTGGGCATCGACAACATCGAGTACTTCCGGCCCACCGGCGAACCGGACGCCGACTACGACACCTACAAGCACCACCTGTGAGGGGCAGCATGACGCAACGCGATGTCGCGGTGGTGGGCTTCGCCCACGCCCCGCACGTTCGCCGCACCGACGGCACCACCAACGGCGTCGAGATGTTGATGCCGTGTTTCGCTCAGTTGTACTCCGACCTGGGCATCGCCCAGACCGACATCGGCTTCTGGTGCTCGGGCTCTTCGGACTACCTTGCCGGCCGGGCGTTCTCGTTCATCTCGGCGATCGACTCGATCGGCGCGGTTCCGCCGATCAACGAGTCGCATGTGGAGATGGACGGCGCGTGGGCGCTGTATGAGGCCTACATCAAGGTGTTGACCGGCGAGGTCGACACCGCGCTGGCCTACGGCTTCGGCAAGTCCTCGGCCGGCCAGCTGCGCCGGATACTGGCCCTGCAGACCGATCCCTATACCGTTGCCCCACTGTGGCCGGACTCGGTCTCGATCGCAGCACTGCAGGCCCGGCTCGGTCTGGACGGCGGCCAATGGACCGCCGAGCAGATGGCGCGGGTGGCGCTGGATACCTTCGCGGTCGCTGATCGAGTGGACTCGGTGGAGCCTTCCACCAGCCTTGATGAGCTGCTGGAGCGTCCGTTCTTCGCCGACCCGCTGCGCCGGCACGACATCGCACCGATCACCGACGGCGCCGCCGCGATCGTCCTGGCCGCCGGCGACAAGGCCCGCGAATTGTGTGAAAACCCGGCCTGGATCACCGGTTTCGAGCATCGCATCGAATCGCCGGTGTTGGGTAGCCGGGACCTGACCCGGTCACTGTCGACCACCGTTTCGACGCGGGCCGCCACCGGCGACGACATGCCGGCGGTGGACGTCGCTGAGATCCACGCGCCGTTCACCCATCAGCATCTGATCCTGACTGAGGCGATGCGGTTGCCGTCGAAGACGAAGGTGAATCCGTCCGGCGGTGCCCTGGCGGCCAATCCGATGTTTGTCGCCGGACTGGAGCGCATCGGCTTCGCCGCGCAGCACATCTTTGATGGTTCGGCGGGCCGGGTACTGGCCCATGCCACCAGCGGCCCTGCGCTGCAACAGAACCTGGTCGCGGTGATGGAAGGACGCAACTGATGGGCCAACTCGCTGCGGTATTGGGCACCGGGCAGACCAAGTACGTCGCCAAGCGCCAGGACGTCTCGATGAACGGCCTGGTGCGCGAGGCCATCGACCGCGCGCTGGCCGACTCGGGCTCGACTTTCGACGACATCGACGCGGTGGTGGTCGGTAAGGCGCCGGACTTCTTCGAGGGCGTGATGATGCCCGAGTTGTTCATGGCCGACGCTGTGGGCGCCACCGGCAAGCCGCTGATCCGGGTGCACACCGCCGGTTCGGTGGGCGGGTCGACCGCGGTCGTGGCGGCCAGCCTGGTCAAGTCAGGTAAGTTCCGGCGCGTGCTGACCATGGCCTGGGAGAAGCAGTCGGAGTCCAACGCCATGTGGGCACTGAGCATCCCGGTGCCGTTCACCAAGCCGGTCGGCGCCGGCGCCGGCGGCTACTTCGCCCCGCACGTGCGCGCGTACATTCGCCGCTCCGGCGCGCCGACACATATCGGCGCGATGGTCGCGGTCAAGGACCGGCTCAACGGTGCCCGCAACCCACTGGCACATCTGCATCAACCGGACATCACACTCGAGAAGGTGATGGCATCCCAGATGCTGTGGGATCCCATCCGTTTCGATGAGACCTGCCCGTCATCCGACGGTGCCGCCGCAATGGTGATCGGCGACGAGCAGATCGCTGACGCGCGGATCGCCGACGGGCATCCGGTGGCCTGGATCCACGCCACCGCACTGCGCACCGAGCCACTGGCTTACTCCGGTCGCGATCAGGTCAATCCGCAGGCCGGCCGGGACGCTGCGGCCGCCTTGTGGAAAGAAGCCGGTATCACCAGCCCGATCGACGAGATCGACTGCGCCGAAGTGTATGTGCCGTTCTCCTGGTTCGAGCCGATGTGGCTGGAGAACCTGGGGTTCGCTCCCGAAGGCGAGGGCTGGAAGCTCACCGAGGCCGGCGAGACCGCGATCGATGGCAAGATCCCGTTCAACGCCTCCGGCGGGGTGCTGTCGTCCAACCCGATCGGCGCCTCGGGCATGATCCGGTTCGCCGAGTCGGCGATCCAGGTGATGGGTAAGGCCGGCGACCACCAGGTTCCGAACGCCCGCAAGGCACTGGGCCACGCCTACGGCGGCGGCTCGCAGTACTACTCGATGTGGGTGGTCGGCGCCGACAAACCCGGCGGTTAGCGATGCTCGACGAAGGAGAGCCGAAGCTGGACCGTCGCATCAAACCCGCCAAGTGAGAGGGAAACCCGCATGAATGCAGATCACCCCGCCCACGTCGCAGGCAAGCGATCCCGTGACGCGGTGGCAGCCCGCGACAAGGAAGCCTGGCTGGCAAACTTCGCCGACGACGCGATCGTGCAAGACCCGATCGGGCCCTCGCACTTCGACCCCGAAGGTAAGGGTCACCGCGGTCGTGACGAGATCTCGGCGTTCTGGGACAAGGCGATCGCCAGCACCGACAAGATCGAGTTCAACTTCTCCGACACCTTCCAGTGCGGCGATGAAGAGGCCAACACCGGCAACATCACCATCACCATGGGCGGGCACCAGATCGTTACCGAGGGTGTGTTCACCTACCGGGCTAACAAGGCCGGTCAGCTCGTGGCGCTGCGCGCCTACTGGGAGTTGGACCGGGCCGCGAAGACCGCTCACAAGATCTAGGCGCTGCGGCAACAGCCCGACACGCCGATTCAGCGTCGGGGATTTCCCACTCGGCGCGCGGGCGCGACGCCCGGCCGGTCACTCAGGTGTGACCGGCTCCATGCCTTCGCGGTAGCGCTGCGCGAGATCCCGGTAGTACGGCGGGTTGGCGTTGATCCACATCTCGGCGCCGGTTCCCGCGATCGGGCCCTTGACGACGGCGGGCGAGCCGGTCACCAGTACCCCGGCCGGAATCTTGGTGCCGGCGAGCACCGTCGCGCCGGCCGCCACCAGGCTGCGGCTGCCGACCACCGCGCCGTCGAGCACGGTGGCGTGGTTGCCGATCAACGCTTCGGCACCGATGTTGGCGCCGTGGATCAGGCACATGTGGGCGATCGTCGCGCCCGGGCCGATGTCCACCGGCACGCCCGGCGGCACGTGCAGCACCGAGCCGTCCTGCACGTTGGCACCCTCGCGCACCACGATGGGGGCGTCGTCGGCACGCAAGATGGCGCCGAACCACACCGAGGCCCCGGCTTCGATGGTGACGTCACCGATGAGTGTGGCGGTGGGAGCGACGAAGGCGGTGGGGTCGATCCGCGGCGAGCGACCATTGAAGGAGAACAGCTGCATCGTTCACATATACCAGGGACCAAAGACCCCGAACCAGCAGGGCTTATTGCGCAAACAGGTGTCAAAACTGTAACGTGTTCTAGTTAGAAGCGAAGGGTTGGAGGCAACAGGTGAGCACTGACAACGCCGAGGTCGGCGTCCGCCACATCGATACCGGGACGCTGCCGGACCGCTATGCGCGTGGCTGGCACTGCCTGGGCCCGGTGAAGGACTTCCAGGACGGCAAGCCGCACTCCATTCACGCGTTCGGCGCCAAGCTGGTGGTTTTCGCCGACTCGCGGGGTGAGGTGCACGTGCTCGACGCCTACTGCCGCCACATGGGCGGGGACCTGAGCCGCGGTGAGATCAAGGGCGACGAGGTCGCCTGCCCGTTCCATGACTGGCGCTGGGGCGGCGACGGGCGTTGCAAGCTGGTGCCCTACTCCAAGCGGACTCCGCGCGTTGCGCGCACCCAGTCCTTCCCGACCGACGTGCGCGGCGGGCTGCTGTTCATGTACAACGACCCGGAGGGCAATCCGCCGCCGGACGAGGTGCGGATCCCGGAGATCCCGGAGTGGTCCAGCGGTGAGTGGACCGACTGGCGCTGGAACTCGATGGTGATCGACTCCAACTGCCGCGACATCATCGACAACGTCACCGACTTCGCGCACTTCTTCTACATCCACTACGGGCTGCCCACGTCGTTCAAGAACGTGTTCGAGGGCCACATCGCCTCGCAGTACCTGCACAATGTCGGGCGTTCCGACGTTCCCGGCCTGGGCACCAGCTACGGCGGTTCGGAATTGGACTCCGAGGCCTCCTACTTCGGCCCGTCGTTCATGATCAACTGGCTGCACAACAGCTACGGCGGTTTCAAGGCCGAGTCGATCCTGATCAACTGCCACTACCCCATCAGCCAGGACCAGTTCCGGCTGATGTGGGGCGTCATCGTGCAGAAGCCCAAGGGCCTCGACGACGCGACGACCGAGAAGATCGCCGACGCCATGACCGACGGCGTCAGCAAGGGCTTCCTGCAGGACGTCGAGATCTGGACGCACAAGAGCCGGATCGAGAACCCGCTGCTGGTCGAAGAAGACGGAGCGGTCTACCAGCTGCGCCGCTGGTACTCACAGTTCTACGTCGACGCTGCCGACGTCACCGCGGAGATGACCGATCGCTTCGAGATCGAGATCGACGCCACAGTGGCCAACGAGAAGTGGAACGCGGAGGTCGCCGAGAACCTGCGGGTGCAGGAAGAAGCGAAGGCCCTAAAGGCCTCAGAAACCGTTAACGCAGAGTAGGTCTGGCACCATGGCCCGCGAGGTTCCCGACGCCGGCGAGCTGGCCCGGTCCATGCTGATGTTCTACGGCCCGCACGACGACCACGGCGAGCACGGCGACTCCGCCGACGACCGGGACGATCAGTCGGGCCCCGACACCCGCTACTCGCGGCAACCGCTGTTTCCGGTCGATCCGGAGCGCTACGAGGCGATTCGTGCTGCGACCGAACGGGATACCGACCGCTACCTGCATTCGGGTCTGATGCCGGTGGAATGCCGGCACTGCACCGCCACCGTCGAGGTCAAGAAGCTGGGCCCCGGATACACCTCGGTGCAATGGAATTCGGCAGCGGTGAAGCAGTGCGCCCATTTCGCCGCCGAACGCGAGGCCGGCCACGGCAGCAGCCGTAGCCGGGGCTGTCCGAAGCTGTCGAAGAGCATTGCGCACGCGGTTGCCGAGGGCCATCTGGAGGAACGATCCAGCGCTCCCCCGCCCGGCGACGGCATCGACTAGACCGTTCTCTCCGCCGAGAGTGCGGTTTGGTTGGCAGATCGCATCTTTGACCGACCAAACCGCACACTCGGCGGGTGGCACGGCCAAATTCACTGACTCACAGGCCGGCGAAGCGCTCCCGGACCGCCTCGGCGGTCAACCCATAGTCGGCCAGTGAGTATTCGTGCTTCGGCGCGCGCGGGCCGGTCTTGCTTGCGGCATAGTCGTCGGCCATGGCCTGACGCGCCTCATCGGACAGCGGTAGGCCGAAGCGTTCGTAGATGCTCGCGGCGGTGGCCAGCGGGTCGGCGACGAACTCCTTGTAATCGATGTCGCAGAACTGAGCCTGGTTATATTGGGCGCGTTGGCTGTTGAACAGCTCCAACCCGCGAGCCCAGGTCTCCATCTCGTCGGCGCCGATCCGCGCACCGACGAAGGTGTTCGACTGACCTTCGGTGGTGTGCCGAGCCAGCGAACACATCGACGCCAGGATGGTTTCGGCCGGCCGGTGGCACTGCACGATGAGCGCGTCGGGATAGACCGCCATGATCGCGTCCAGCGCGAACAGGTGACTGGGGTTCTTGAGCACCCACCGCTTGCCGGGGTCGTTGAGCCCGATCAGTTGCAGGTTGCGGCGGTGCCGCTGGTACGACGGGACCCAGTCCCGTTCGGAGAGCCAGCGCGAATAGCTCGGCAGGTGCGCCAGCGTCTCATATGACACGGAGTGCAGCGACTGGCGCAGCAGCTGCCAGCACTCTTCCAATCCGTCGGCGGTCATGAAGTGCAGCCCGGTGTAGTCCGGGTTCTCGTCATGGTGCCGCGCGAACTGGGCGGCCATCTGCTGGTAAACCGGGTTGCTGTCCCAGGTTTCGCGTGGCGGCCGCGGCTGCGGGAACTCGGCCAGCCACATCTCCAAGCCCTGGTGCGCCGGGTCGGCGCCCAGTAGCCGGTGCAGCGCGGTGGTTCCGGTGCGGGGCAAACCGGTCACGAAGATCGGCCGCTCGATACCGACCTGGGTGTACTCAGGGTTCGCATTCCAGCCGGCCTGCGACAGCAACCGGGCCACCAGCGCACCACGCAGGAAGAACCGATTCATCTTGCTGCCCAGCTCGGTGAGGTCGGCCTCGGTCTGATACGAGTCCAGCAGCACGCCGAGCGCTTCGCGGTAGTTGTCGTCGTCGGGACCGAAGTCGTCCAGACCCACCATCTTGGTGGCCGAGGCGTGCAGATCCTCGACGGTGCCGACGTTGGTACGAGCCGTCATCAGTTGTGGTACTCCCCGCAGTTGACGTCGATAACCTGGCCGCTGATGCCGCTGGCCAGATCGCTGGCCAAAAACAGCACCGCCGACGCCACCTCGTCCTCGGTCGGCAGCCGCCTCAGGTCGGAGTTGGCGGCGGTGGCCGCATAGATCTGCTCGACGGTGGTGCCGTACTTACCGGCCTGGTGGGCGAAGTAGCTCTGCAGGGTGTCGCCCCAGATGTATCCGGGAGCAACGGAGTTGACCCGGATACCCTGCTCGCCCAGTTCGGACGCCAACGACTGCGACATCGCCAGCAGGGCGGCCTTGGCCATCTTGTAGGCGCCGTACTTGGGCTGCGAGTGCCGGATCACCATCGAGTTCAGGTTGACGATCGAGCCTCCTGCCGCTGCCAGAGCCGGCGTGAAGCCCTGGGTCAGGCGCAGCGCGCCAAGCCCGCTGAGCTCGATGGCGTCGCGGATATGCTGAAACGTGGTCTGCGCCAATGGCTTCATCGACGGCACCCGGAAGGCGTTGTTGATCAACACGTCGATGTGGTCGAACTCGGCCGAGGCCGCGTCCACCAGGTGCGCTACCTGGTCGTCCTCGGTGATGTCGGCCGGGACCACCAGGGCGCGACGCCCGGCGGCCCTGACCTGCTTGGCCACCTCTTCGAGGCGATCGGCGCTGCGCGCGACCAGCACCAGGTCGGCGCCCTCGGCCGCGAACCGATTGGCCATCGTGCTGCCGAGCCCCGGCCCGACCCCGCTGATCACAACGACTTTGCCGTTGAGCAATCCGGTCATCTTCACCCCAGCATTCTGTTAGCGATTTGCTGCTGCCGCTGCGCGATTCGCGCTCGCCAGTCCTCTTGCGAAATCTTGTTGTGGTCATAGAAGGGCAGCGCCGCCTGCACGGCATCGACGTCGATGAGCTCGACGGTCGGTCCGTCGACCTCGGTCAGTTGCCGCGACACCCGCTGCCAGCGGAACTGCAGGAACCCGCGCCGGTGCGCACACGTCTCGACCCAGTTGGTGACCCCGGGATCGGTGTCGGACACCACGATCCGGATCTTGCCGTCCGGATCGGCCTGCGCCTGAGTGCCGTTCAGCGAGGTCTGGTGGTTGATGTAGTCCAGCGAGATGTACCACAGGCTGCCCAGCTGGAAGCCCAGGTACGGCGCATCCGACACCGGCAGGGTGATGACCAGCGCCTGTCCGGGCTCGAGCTCGTAGTGCCCGGCCGACGAGTACTGCGTGGCCAGACCGCCCGGTGTGAGACGCGGCGCCACCATGGTGTTGACCGGGAGGTTGAGATAGAACCACTGCGGGAACGCCAGCCAGGTCTTGATGCGGTTGATCAGCTGCTTTCCCGCTGCGGCATAACGCTTCTCGATGAGCTGTCGGGTCAGCGGCGGCGGTGCGGTGCCTTCGGTGTCGGTCCGGGCGATCGAGAGGGTGCCGCGCTGAGCGGACCAGTCGTTGTAGACCTCGCGGATCACCAGTTGCGCCGGTGTCTTCGGCTGGAAGCGCCAGGTGAAGGTGCCATCGGCGGCAATATCGAGTTCGCGATCGTCGAAGGCGGCCTCACTGGCCGGGACGTTGTCGTCGGTGTATTCGCCGCCGAGCAGCTGGAAACTGAGGTCGGTCGTGGTTCCCCGGGTGCCCTGCACGATGTAGTCGTTGCCGGGACGCACGACGGCGCCGAAGTACAGCGTATCGGGGTTGTCCAGGCCCATCTTGGTGAACGGCCCGGTGCCCGACAGCAAGAACGGGTGGTCGCGCTCGCTGTTGAAGGCGGCGTGCACGCAAGCCTCGACACCGCCGGCCAGGTATTGCAGGCCCTCGAGCAGATCGGCCTCGGTCTCGATGTGCGGGGCGGCGGCGACCAGCTTCTCCGCCTCGGCGATCGCGGCCGAAAGGGGTTCGGAGTACATCGCTGCAACACCTCACAGATCATCGATTGGTTCAATATTGGACCGATATGGTAGATATCTCGAACCGACTTTAGACGGTCGCGGTAGCATGCTGCAATGGCTGTGCCTGAACAAGCGGCGCCCCAACGAGTTGTGCGGTCGTCCCCGCCGACCGAGCGGGTGGTGACGATCCTGGACTTTCTGGCCCGCCACCCCGACCAGAGCTTCGGATTGTCCGAACTGGCCCGGCGCACCGAGCTGTCCAAGCCGACCTGCCTGGGCATCGCCAACGCCCTGGCCGACGCGGGTTACCTGACCCGAGACGACCCCCACAAGACCTACCGGCTCGGGCCGGGCCTGATCTCGCTCGGCCGCGCGGCCCAGCAGTCGCTGCGGGTCGGCCCCGAGGCACGCGAGCAATTGCAGCGGCTGTCTGCGGATTTCGCCACCTCCGCGGCGCTGAGTGCGGTGGTCGATGACCGAATCACGGTGCTGGAGCTGGTGGCGGCGCCCAACGCGCATCTGGGAGTCCAAGCCGGCCAGAGTTATCCCTTCGCACCGCCGGTCGGGCTGATGTTCGTGCTCTGGGACGACCATGCCCTGCGGGACTGGCTGGCCCGCCAGCCCACCATCCCGCTGCGATCGGAGGGCGAGCGCCTGCAACGCGTCGTCGACGAATGCCGTACCGACGGCTATCTGGTCGAGCGACTGACTCCGGGCGGCCAACGGCTCTACGGGTTGATGGCGGGCCTGTCCAGCGATCTGCCCGACGAGCTGCGAGCCCTGCTCGGTGAGCTGGTCTCCGACATCGGCGAGCGGGTGTATCTGCGTGGCGAAGGCGGCAGCCGGGGCCGTCACGACATCAGCGTGATCTCCGCGCCGGTTTACGACCACCACCAACGCCAAGCGATGGTGGTGTCGCTGCACGCCCAGCGCGCACTGACCGACTCCGAGATCACCAAGTGGGCGCGCGGACTGCTGCGGACCGCCGAGGCGCTCACCGCGCAACTCGGCGGAAGCAAGCCCGCATGGCTGTTAGGTTCGGCGACATGACCGCGCTGGTCCTGTCGACTGCCTCCCGACTGGAGTTGTCCGAGCTCGTGCACCGCTACGCCCGCGACGTCGACGCGCGACGATTCGACGCGGTAGCCGAATTGTTCACCGCCGAAGCCGAACTCGTCCTACCAGATCCGCCGGATCACCTGGAACCATGCGTGCGCCACCACGGCCACGCCGGCGTGCGGAACGCGATGTCGGCACTGGACGCGGTGACCCGCACTCAGCACGGCATCGTCGGCGAGGTCTACACCGCCTCGACCTCGGCTGACGTCGCGACCGGAGAGATCACCGGGGTGGCGCATCATTGGCTCGAGCACGACGGCAAGCTCACCGACCACGTCTGGTACCTGCGCTACCGCGACGCCTATCACCGTGTCGGGCGGGGCTGGCGGATCGCGCAGCGGGCGCTGACCATCGATGCGATCGAGTCGCGGCCGGCCCGACAGGTGCGCTCATGACCCCCGCCCAGAGACCGCAGATTTCGTTACAGCTCAAGACTTTCACTGACGATCCCGGCCACGATTGGGCCGCAACCCTGGCCCTGGGCGCGGCGATGGACGCTGCGGGCGTCGATCGGGTCGTGGTCTCCGATCACGTGGTGTTCGGCGAGAATCCGGCTGCCTACGCCGACCCCCGGCTCGGTGGGATCGCCGGCGGGCGCCAGCCGACCGGGCCCGACGGCCAGTGGCTGGATCCACTGATCGTGCTCACCGCGCTGGCCGCGACCACCACTCGCATCCGCTTGGGTACTGCGGTGTTGCTGGCGGCACTGCGCCGGCCGGCGGTGTTGGCCAAGGAGCTGGCCACCCTGGATGTACTGTCGGGAGGGCGGCTGGATCTCGGCGTGGGCGTCGGCTGGCAACGCGAGGAATATGAGGCCGCCGGGCTGTCGTTCGAGCGCCGCGGGCGACTGCTGGACCACACCCTGGAGGTGTGCCAGACCCTGTGGATTCAACAGCGCAGCAGCTATGCATCCCCGGAGTTGTCGTTCGAGAACATTCACCAGATGCCCAAACCCGTTACCCCCGGCGGGGTTCCGATCTGGGTGAGCGGCACGATCAACGACGCGGTAGCACGCCGCCTGGCCCGGTTCGGCTCCGGCTGGATCCCGTGGGGCCCGGCAATGCGCGACCCGGCCGGCGCGATCGCGGCCATGAAGGACCGCGTCGCCGCGCTGGGTGGCGATCCGACCGGTCTGCAGGTCCTGGGCCACGCGACCACCGCCAAGAACCCGGACGGCTCGCTGGACGCCGAGGCCACCGCGGCCTCGGCGCCGGCACTGGTCGCCGCGGGGGTCACCGATGTGCGGGTCACCTGCTCGCTGCCCAAGGACGTCGGTCGGGCCACTGACCTGCTTCGCCAACTCGTCGAGGCGTTCCGCGCCGCAACCGGTTAAGGAGACATCGATGGAAAAGGTCATGATCGTCGCGCGCACAGCCGATTTCAGCGACCAATGGTGCCAGCATCTGCGCGGTCCGATCGCGGCGAAACTACTGGATCTAGGCCTGCCGGGCGTCGTGGTCAACGTGCGCGACGAGCCGGTGCGCGACTCCATGATGACGCTGACGACGCTGGACCCGCCGGCGGCGGCCGTCATCAGCCTGTGGACCCAGCAGTACTACGGCGAAGCGACTCGAGCAGCCATCGCCCTGATCGAAGCCGAATCTGATTCGGCGGCAGCGTATCTGGTGACCGAATCGATGCCCATGCCGCCACCGGACCCCGGCGAGGGCCGTCGCACCCGGGGCCTGGCCAATGTGGCGTTGCTGCGCCGGCCGGCCGATTTGGACGAGGCGACCTGGCTGCACCGTTGGCACATCGACCACACCCAGGTCGCCATCGACACCCAGGCGACCTTCGGCTACACCCAGAATGTCGTGATCCGCCCGCTCACCGAAGACGCACCCCGCATCGACGCCATAGTCGAGGAGAACTTCCCCGACGAGGCGGTGTCCGATCCGTACGCGTTCTACGGCGCGGCCGACGAAGCCGACCTCACCGATCGGGTGGGCCGGATGATCGCCAGTGTCAGCGCGTTCGGTGCGCAGCTGAACATCGACACCGTGCCCACCAGCCGCTATGTGTTCCGGTCGCCGTTCGTCACACACACTGCTGGGACAGCGTGATCAACGCCTCCCGTACATGCGGGTGCCGTTCGAGGTAGGCGAGCGTCGGGTTCGGGGCGCCGGGATCCTCCTGCCTGCCTCGCTCGTCTAATTCCGCCCGGACGTCCGGATGCCGGTTTAGGTAGGCGTCGATGGAGTTGCCGACGGTCTGGTCGCATTGCTGCGGTGCGGCGTTGGCCACCGGTGCCAGTACCCCGGCCACACTGAGCAAGCCGACCGCAATCGCTCGAGTAATACCGCTCATCACTCGACGGTACCCGCGTTTTTAGTTCACGCTGGCCAGGGCGAACGGCAGGACCTGCGGTGCGCCCGCAGCCCGCAACACCCGGGCCGCCATCGTCAACGTCCACCCGGTGTCGGTGACATCGTCGACCAACAACACCGGGCCGATATCGGCCGGCAGCTCGGCCGGCGGCTGCCAGCAGCCCTGCAGCGCGGCGACTCGGTAGGCCGAGTTCGCCGCCGTCGTCGCGCGCCGCTGCGGCGCATACCGCAAGGTGTCCAAGCGGGTCAGGCGGCCGAGTTCGGCCAGCCGGTCGGTCAACGAGCCGATCAGAATCGGGTGCGTGGCCGAGTCCAGGCCCAGCACCGCGGTCGGCCGGGTCTGCCACTCCCAGCCGGCCAATACGCTCACGGCCGCGCGCACCACCTCGTCGGGTACTTCGCGGTCCGGCTCGTCGAGCAGCCGCCGCAGCCGTGCACCCCAACCCAGGTCTGTGAGCCGGCCGATGACCCGGCCCGGCTCCGGCCCGTCGGCGATCCGGCCGGACAGGCCGACGCCAAGCTGCGCCAGCCCCGACGGCCACTGTCGCCGCGGCGTGATCTCCACGCCGGGACGCATCAGCCGCTCACGCGTGGCCGCGGCAGCGCTGGGATCCACCGCGGCGTCAAACCGTGGCCCGGCGCAGTTGTCGCACCGCCCGCAGCGCTCCCCTGCCTGCAGCTGGGGGTCATTGAGTTGGGCCCGCAGGAAACTCATCCGGCAACCGTCGGTGGCCTGGTAGTCCAGCATCGCCTGCTGCTCGGCCCGCCGCAGCTCGTCGAGCTTGCGGTAGCGCTGCTCGTCATAGGTCCAGTGGGCTCCAGTGCCCAACCAGCCGCCCTTGACTCGGCGTACTGCACCGTCCACATCGAGGACCTTGAGCACCATCTCCAACCGCGACCGGTTCAGGTCTACCCGCGCTTCCAGCGCCGGCGTCGACAGCGGCTGATCGGGTGACAGTTCGCCGATCACCTTGCGCACCAAAGACTCCGCGGGGAAGGCCAGCGACGCAAAATAGCGCCAGATGTCCTGGTCCTCGGTGCCGGGCAACAGGATCACTTCGGCGCTGGCGGTGGCGCGCCCGGCCCGGCCGACCTGCTGGTAGTAGGCGATCGGCGAGGACGGCGCACCCAGGTGGACGACGAATCCCAGGTCGGGCTTGTCGAATCCCATGCCGAGCGCCGAGGTGGCGATCAGCGCTTTGACCCGATTGGCCAGCAGATCGGCCTCAAGCTGCTCCCGATCGGCCGAATCGGTCGAACCGGTGTAGGCGGCCACCGCGAACCCCTGCGCGCGCAGGTCGGCCGCCACATCGTGGGCTTGGGCCACCGTCAGCGTGTAGACGATCCCGGATCCGGGCAGCTTCTCCAGGTGGGTACCGATCCAGGCGGCCCGCTGCGCCGGGCCCCCGGCTTGCACCACCGACATCCGCAGCGATTCGCGGTCCAGGCCGCCACGCAAGACCAAGGTGTCGCCACCGCCGACCCCGAGCTGGCCGGCGACATCGGCGACCACCCGGTCGTTGGCGGTTGCCGTGGTCGCCAGCACCGGGATGTCGGCGCCGAGCTCGGCGATCAGGGTGCGGATCCGCCGGTAGTCCGGCCGGAAATCGTGGCCCCAATCCGAGACGCAGTGGGCCTCGTCGACCACGACCAGCCCGGCCCGGGCCGCCAGCGCCGGCAACACCTCATCGCGGAAATCGGGATTGTTGAGCCGCTCCGGACTGACCAGCAGCACGTCCAGTTCGCCCGCGGCCACCCGGCGTTGCACGTCGGCCCACTCGGTCACGTTCGACGAGTTGATGGTGGCCGCGTGCACGCCGGCCCGTTCTGCGGCGGCGACCTGGTTGCGCATCAACGCCAGCAGCGGCGACACGATCACCGTCGGACCCCGGTCTTCTTGCCCGCCCGCACGCATGAGCTTGGCTGCGATGAAGTAGACCGCCGACTTGCCCCAGCCGGTCCGCTGCACCACCAGCGCGCGACGGCGCCCGACCACCAGGGCTTCGATCGCGGCCCACTGGTCGTCGCGCAGCCGCGCCTGCGGTCCGGCCAACTGCTCCAGAATTGCCTGGGCTTGCGGCCGCACCGTCATACCGCGATTATTTCGCAGCCCGCTCCCGCTGGATCTCCAGCGCGATGTCGATGAGCTGGTCCTCCTGGCCGCCGATCAGCTTGCGCTGCCCGGCCCGGTGCAGCAGCTCATGGGCGGGAACGCCATAACGCTCGCCCTGGCGCACCGCGTGCTTGAGGAAGCTGGAGTACACCCCGGAGTAGCCCATGATCAGCGCGTTGCGGTCCAGCACGCACTCGGCCGGCATGGCCGGGCGCACCACTTCCTCGGCAGCGTCGGCGATGTCGAAGAAGTCGATGCCGGTCTTGATCCCGACCTTGTCGAACACCCCGATCAGCGCTTCGACCGGGGCGTTGCCCGCGCCCGCACCGAATCGGCGCACCGAGCCGTCGATCTGCTTGGCACCGGCGCGCACCGCCTCCAGGGAGTTGGCCACGCCAAGCCCGAGGTTCTCGTGGCCGTGGAAGCCCACCTGAGCGTCGTCACCGAGCTCGGCGACCAACGCCTGCACCCGATCGCGGACACCTTCCATCACCAGCGCACCGGCGGAGTCCACCACGTATACGCACTGGCAGCCGGCGTCGGCCATGATGCGGGCTTGGGCGGCCAGCTTCTCCGGGGTGACGGTGTGGGCCATCATCAAGAACCCGACGGTCTCCAGACCGAGCTCGCGGGCCAGGCCGAAGTGCTGGATGGAGACGTCGGCCTCGGTGCAGTGGGTGGCGATCCGGCAGATCACGCCGCCGTTGCCCTGCGCCTCCTTCATGTCTTCCTTGGTGGCCACGCCGGGCAGCATCAGGAAGGCGATCTTGGCGTCCTTGGCCGTGGCCGCCGCGAGCTTGATCAACTCCTGGTCGGGAGTCTTGGAGAACCCGTAGTTGAAGCTGGACCCGCCCAGGCCGTCACCGTGGGTCACCTCGATCACCGGTACCCCGGCGGCGTCGATCGCGGCGACGATCGCCGAGACCTCCTCGGGGGTGAACTGGTGACGCTTGTGGTGCGAACCGTCCCGCAGCGAGGTGTCGGTGATCCGCACATCGAAGATGTGGTCGCTCATTACGCTCCTCCAGCCTTTGCTGCCGCCATCTCGCGGGCGATCTCCTCGCCGACCTTGGTGGCGGCGGCGGTCATGATGTCCAGGTTTCCCGCATACGGCGGCAGATAATCCCCGGCACCCTCTACTTCGACGAACGTGGTGACCACAGCGCGCCCGCCGGAGTTCAGCGACGGCTCGTCGAACTGCGGCTCGTTGAGCAACCGGTAGCCCGGCACGTAGGTCTGCACCTGGGCGACGACGTCCTTGATCGACGCGGTGATCGCGTCCCGGTCAGCGTCCTCGGGGATCTGGCAGAAGATGGTGTCGCGCATGATCATCGGCGGGTCGGCGGGGTTCAAGATGATGATCGCCTTGCCGCGCTCGGCACCACCGATGGTCTGCACACCCGCCGAGGTGGTCTTGGTGAACTCGTCGATGTTGGCGCGAGTGCCCGGCCCGGCCGACACACTTGCGACGCTGGCCACGATCTCCGCATACGGCACGGTGCCGCCCTGGGCTTTGACCGCGCGGGTGACCGCGTACACGATCGGAATGGTGGCCTGGCCACCGCAGGTGATCATGTTGACGTTCGGTGCGTCGACGTGTTCATGCAGGTTTGCCGGCGGAATCACCGCCGGACCCACCGCGGCCGGGGTCAGGTCGATGGCCCGGATGCCGGCGGCCTCGTACTTGGGCGCGTACGCCTTGTGCACGTAGGCGCTGGTGGCCTCGAAGACGAAGTCCGGCTTCTCATCCAGGGCCAGCAGCCAGTCCGCCCCCTCGGCCGACGTCTCCAGGCCGAGCTTGCGGGCTCGGGCCAGCCCCTCGGACTCCGGGTCGATGCCGATCATCCAGCGCGGCTCCAGCCACTCCGAACGCAGCAGTTTGTACAGCAGGTCGGTGCTGATGTTGCCCGACCCGACGATCGCGACTGAGGCTTTGGCAGCCATGAACGCTCCTCTATTGGAATCTATGCGAAAACCAGCCGGACTGAACCCAGTCCGGTGAAGTCGGCGACACAGTCGTCGCCGGCGTGTACGTCGATGGCCCGGGTCGCGGTGCCCGGCAAGACGATGTCGCCTGCCTTCAACCGCACCCCAAAGCTTTCCACTTTGCGAGCCAGCCAGGCCACCGCGGTGACCGGGTTGCCCAGCACCGCGTCACTGCGGCCCTGCGCGACCACCTCGCCGTTCTTGGTCAGCGCCGCATCGATGTTCTTGATGTCGATGTCACCGGGTTTGACGCGCTGCGTGCCCAGCACGAATCCGGCCGACGAGGCGTTGTCGGCGATGGTGTCGCAGAGTTTGATCTTCCAGTCGCTGATCCGGCTGTCGATCAGTTCGATCGCCGGGGCGAATGCCTCGGTGGCGGCCAGCACGTCCTCTTCGGTGCAGTCCGCGCCTGGCAGGTCCTCGGCCAGAATGAACGCCACCTCGACCTCGATCCGGGGGTAGAGGTAGTTCGACGCCTTGACCGGCTTGTCCTCGTACACCTGCATCTCGTTGAGCAGGTGCCCGTAGTCCGGTTCGTCGACGCCCATCATCTGCTGCATCGCCTCGCTGGACAGGCCGACCTTGTGCCCGACGACGCGGGCGCCCTCGGCGATCCGCTGGCGGATGTTGATCAGCTGGATCTCGTAGGCGTCGACGACGTCGATGCCGGGCTGAGCCGCCGTCAACGGAGAGATCGGAACCCGACTCCGCTCCGCTTGCGCCAACTCGGCAGCGAGTTCCTCACGGATCTGAGCGCTGAGCATCTTCGATGGTCCCCTCGGGTGGTGTTGAGCGGATGAAACGAGCCGTTCAGCGGCAATTCTATAACGTGTTCTAAAACCGCAAACTGAGACGAGGCCGTAGCCCCGGAGCGGCCCGGACGTGACCTGTACCCGCCAGGATCTGCCGATAACACAACTGTCGGGACAACAGTCAACTTTTTAAAACTCCGGAGGCGCCGTGCGGTCGATGGCCATCATGACCAGCATCGCCCTGGCCTCCGTCGCACTGTCAATCGTGCCACCTCCCGCAGCGCTCCCGGATACCAGTGACATCACTGTTCCCGGCCCAGGCTTTTCCGTGCGGATCACCCAGACGCCGTTTGCCATGCAAATCCTCAACTCCTCCGGCCAACCGGTATTGACGCAGGTACCCGGCAACGGTGGGCCACGGCTGGTCCACAACGAGTCGGCGAAGCCGCTGGGTGTGACCCCCTCCGAGTGGCTGTTTCCCACCCGGTACACCCCGTTCACCTTCACGGTGGGCACCTCGTCGGCGACCCCGTTTCCCATCAGCCCGTTGTGGCTGGGTGACCTGTGGGAGGCCGGCACCGGCGGCATGCAGTACGCGGCCACCGGTGTGCTTTCCACGCGCCCACTGCCACAGGGGCAGGAACTGACACTGAGTACCGACGACCCGTCGGGCCGAACCCTGGCCGTGACGCTCAGCGCGGATTCCGGCCGGCTGCGGGTTTCGGTCGTGCCCAGCAGCACGCAGGGGATCGTCGCGATGGGAGACAGTTTCGCGTCCCCATCCGGCGAACGGTTCGCCGGTTTCGGCGGCGTGCACAGCGGGCTGGACCAGCGCGGGGCACGATTCGCCAACTGGGTCCAGGAGGCAAACGTCGGCGCCGGACCACTGTCACCGCTGTTCAATGTCCTGTTCGCCAGCTCAGGCGGCCCGCACTATCTGTTCCCCGGCGGTCCGCAGTCCGCCTATTACGTGCAGCCGCAGTTCGTGTCCACGGCGGGCTACGGTTTCCTGCTGGCCCAGTCCGAGCTCGCCGACTGGCACCTGGACTCGGATCGCCCGGATGCCTGGCAGGTCAACGTCGCCGCCGCCCACTTGGACTACGAGGTCGCCGTCGGCGACCCGGGACAGGTGATCAGTGCGCTCAGCGCGGCCAACGGCCGTCATCGTGTCCCGCCGGCATGGGCGCTGGGCACACAGTTGGATCGCCGCATCGTCACCGGGCAGACCGGGAACGACTACGCGGCGGTTATCCGCAGCGACTTGGCGAACATCCTCGCCTACAACCTGCCGGTCACCGCCTACCGGATCGAGGCCTGGCTCACCCTGGACCCGACCGTGCTGCGCCAACTGATCAGCGAGTTCGGTTCGCACGGAATTCACGTGCTGCTCTACGTGCGCAGCTTCGTCAGCATGGATCCGCTGCGCAACACCAGCCCGGCGGACTACCGGTACGCGGTGGCCAACAACTACGTGGCGACTCACGCCAACGGCAAGCCCTATATCTGCGGCTCACCCAACACGGCGATCGGCGGGCAGTCCGCTGTCATCGACTTCACCAACCCCGCCGCCAAAGCATGGTTTCAGCACACGGTCAGGGAGGTGTTGGAAACCGGGGCAGACGGTTTCATGAGCGACTTCGGCGAACAGACCCTGCCCGACATGCATTTCGCCAATGGGCAGACCGGCGCCACGATGCACAACGCCTACCCGACGCTGTACCAACAGGTGGTCCGCGAGGCGGTGGACGCCTACGAGCAGTCACATCCAGGCCGCAGCATCTGGTTTTACAACCGCGCGGGCTATACCGGGTCGACCGGCTACGAGGGCGGCAACTTTCCGGGCGATGAGAGTACGGATTTCTCGGTAGCCTCCGGGCTCGGCGCGTTGATCCCGGACATGCTCAACCGAGGCCTCGCCGGCGCTTACGGCTACGGCACCGATATCGGCGGCTATCAGGATCTGTTGGCCGGGGCCACCACCAAGGAACTGCTGGTGCGCTGGTCGGAGATGGCGGCGCTCTCCCCGATCATGCGGCTGCACGGGGCGCACAGCGGAACCCACATGCCGTGGGACTTCGACCAGGAGACCGTGGATATCTTCCGGCAGGTTTCCGAACTGCGCCGCCGAGCGATTCCGCTGATCTCCGCCACCTGGGCCACCGCTGCCAGCACGGGAGTGCCACTGTCACGGCCGGTGTGGCTGGCCGCGCCCAATGATCGGCAAGCGTGGGCAGCGGACCAGGAGTGGATGATCGGATCCGATGTTCTGGTTGCCCCGGTCGTCACCCAAGGCGCCACCTCGCGAAAGGTGTACTTCCCGCCCGGTTGCTGGAACCGGCAAGACAGCGACGGGAACTACACCGGACCGTCGGAGGCCACCGTGTCAGCCCCGCTGGCAAGCCTGCCCTACTTCGCCCGCTGCAACACCGGTGGCTTCTGATCACCTACCGCCGGTGTAGTCCACCTGCCAGTGCTTGATCCCGTTGAGCCAGCCCGACCGCAACCGCTCGGGGCTCTCCAGCGGCTTGAGGTCCGGGATGTGGTCGGCGATCGCGTTGAAGATCAGCCCGATCGTCATCCGCGCCAAATGCGTGCCGATGCAGTAGTGCGCACCGGTGCCGCCGAAACCGACATGCGGGTTGGGGTCACGCAAGATGTTGAACTCCTGCGGCTTGTCGAACACCGTCTCGTCGAAGTTGGCCGAGCGGTAGAACATCACCACCCGCTGCCCCTCTTTGATCAAGGTGCCATTGAGCTCGTGGTCGCGGGTGGCGGTGCGCTGGAATGAGGTCACCGGGGTGGCCCAGCGGACCACCTCGTCGGCAGTGGTCTCGGGGCGTTCGGACTTGAAGAGCTCCCACTGGTCCGGGAACTGGGTGAAGGCCATCATGCCCTGAGTGATCGAGTTCCGCGTGGTCTCACTGCCGGCCACCGCCAACAGGATGATGAAGTAGCCCAGCTCGTCATCGTTGAGCTTCTCGCCATCGATGTCGGCCTCGATCAGCGTGGTGACGATGTCGCTACCGGGGTTCTTCCGCTTCTGCTCGGCCAACTCCAGGCCGTAGGCGATGATCTCCATCGCGGAGGTCGCGGGGTCATAGTGGGCGTATTCCGGGTCGTCGTAGGACGTCATCTGGTTCGTCCAGTTGAACAACTTGCCGCGGTCCTCCTGCGGCACCCCCATCAGCCCGGCAATGGCCTGCAACGGCAACTCGGAGGCCACCTCGACAACGAAGTCACCGGTGCCCCTCGCCAGGGCCTCCTTGGCGATGGCCTGTGCCCGCTGTTCCAGTTGGTCGCGCAGCGGCAGGATGTGGCGCGGGGTGAAACCGCGCGAGATGATCCGGCGCTGACGGGTGTGGTGCGGCGCATCCTGGTTGAGCATGAGGATCCGCTGGGCGTCGAGCGCTTCGCGGGGCGTCTCGTCATGGAAGCGCGGGATAGCGCCGTTTCGCTCACTGGAGAACACGTCGTCGAGCCGCGAGATCTCCTTGACGTCCTCGTGCCGGGTGATCGCCCAGTAGCCGCCGTCTTTGAAGCCGCCGCTCTTCTCGTCGGGCTGTGCGATCCATTTGATCGGTTCGCTGCGCCGCAGTTCGGCGAACTCCGCGTCGGGCAGTCGCTCGGCGTAGATTTCCGGGTCGGTGAGGTCGAAACCGGCCGCGATGCCGGTGGCTGACGAGATAGTAGGGCTGGCCACGATGACAACTCCTCACTACTGATCCGCAGGAGAAAACGATACGTTCTCGCGTCAGTAAAGCATGCCTTCACCTCAGGAGGAAGGGCAGAAAGACCCTGCATTCAGGACAAAACTGAAACACGTTCTACTGCACCGAACGGTCGGCCCGACCTGGCCGGAACCGAGGGGCTACCAGCAGGGTAGGGAACAGTTGTACGGAGGTCGCCGGAGCAATAAGGCCAGCCAACTGGCGCCCGGGCGGGGCAATTCTATAACGTGTTCTACATGGCCGAACAGGAATACGACGTCGTCGTGGTCGGAAGCGGCGGCGCCGGGTTGGTCGCCGCCCTCACTGCCGCCCACCAGGGACTGTCCACCATCGTCATCGAGAAAGCCGCCCACTACGGCGGCTCGACCGCTCGTTCCGGTGGTGGCGTATGGATCCCCAACAATGAGGTGTTGCAGCGCGCGGGCGTCAAGGATGACGCCGCGGCCGCCCGCACCTATCTGCACACGATCGTCGGCGATGTGGTTCCGGCCGAAAAGATCGACACCTACCTGCAGCGCGGCCCGGAGATGTTGTCTTTCGTGCTGAAGAACTCGCCGCTGAAGATGTGCTGGGTCCCGGGTTACGCCGACTACTACCCCGAGCAGCCCGGCGGCAAGCCCACCGGCCGCTCGATCGAGCCCAAGCCGTTCAACGCCAAGAAGCTGGGCGCCGACATGAATGGCCTCGAGCCGGCTTACGGCAAGGTGCCGCTGAACGTCGTTGTGATGCAGCAGGACTACGTCCGCCTCAACCAACTCAAGCGCCACCCGCGCGGGGTGCTGCGCAGCTTGAAGGTCGGCGCCCGCACCATGTGGGCCCAGGCCACCGGCAAGAACCTGGTCGGCATGGGCCGCGCCCTGATCGCGCCGCTGCGCCTCGCCCTGCGCAAGGCCGGCGTTCCGGTGCAGCTCAACACCGCACTGACCGATCTCTACGTGGAAGACGGCGTGGTCTCCGGCGTCTACGTCCGCGGCGCACAGGACGCCGAGTCGGCGGAGCCCCAGCTGATCCGCGCCCGGCGCGGGGTCATCCTGGCCAGCGGCGGATTCGAACACAACGAGCAGATGCGGGTGAAGTACCAGCGCGCCCCGATCACCACCGAGTGGACGGTGGGCGCGAAGGCCAACACCGGTGAGGGCATTCTGGCCGGCGAGAAGCTCGGTGCAGCCCTGGACATCATGGAGGACGCCTGGTGGGGCCCGACGGTGCCGCTGCCCGGGTCGCCGTGGTTCGCACTGTCGGAGCGCAACTCACCTGGATCGATCATCGTGAACATGGCCGGCAAGCGGTTCATGAACGAGTCGATGCCGTATGTGGAGGCCTGCCACCACATGTACGGCGGCCAATACGGCCAGGGCGCCGGGCCCGGCGAGAACATCCCGGCCTGGCTGATCTTCGACCAGCGCTACCGCAACAACTTCATCTTCGCGGGTTTGCAGCCGGGCCAACGGATTCCGAAGAAATGGCTGGAGTCCGGCGTGATCGTGTCCGCCGACACCCTGGAGGAGCTGGCGACCAAGACCGGCGTTCCGGCTGCCGCATTGGCCGCGACCGTCGAGCGGTTCAACGAGTTCGCCCGCACCGGCGTGGACGAGGACTTCCACCGCGGCGAGAGCGCCTACGACCGTTACTACGGCGACCCGACCAACAAGCCGAACCCGAACCTGGGCCAGATCGCGCAAGGCCCGTTCTACGCGGCCAAGATGGTGCCGGGCGACCTGGGCACCAAGGGCGGGATCCGCACCGACGTGAACGGCCGGGCATTGCGCGACGACGGCAGCGTCATCGCGGGCCTGTATGCGGCAGGCAACGTCAGCGCACCGGTGATGGGCCACACCTACCCCGGACCGGGCGGCACCATCGGACCCGCCATGACGTTCGGCTACCTGGCCGCCCTCGACATCGCTGGAAAGGCCTGACATGGCGATCGATCTCGACGTCGCACTGGGGGCGGAGTTCGGCCAGGTCGAATTCTCCTGGACCGCAACCAATGTGCAGCTCTACAACCTGGCACTGGGCGCCGGCTCGGACCCGATGGACCCGCGTGAGCTGAGCTACGTCGTGGACGGCAAACCGCAGGTGCTGCCGACGTTCGGCTGCGTCGCGGCCTCGTTCAACGAGGTGGACCCGCCGAAGGTGAGCTGGCCCGGAGTCGAGATCGACCTGGCCAAGATCCTGCACGCCTCGGAGAAGGTGACCGTGCCGGCACCGCTGCCGCCGTCGGGCAGCGCCCGCGCGATCAGCAGGATCGTCGAGGTGTGGGACAAGGGCAAGGCCGCGGTGGTGGTGCTGGAGACCTCGGTCACCAGCACCGATGGCACGCCACTGTGGACCCAGCACCGGTCCATCTTCGCCCGCGGCGAGGGCGGCTTCGGCGGCGAGCGCGGACCGACTTCATCTTCGGCGGCAAGCGCCCTTGCCGGCCGGGCACCGGATTTCGAGATCGACATCCCGGTGTCCCCGCAGCAGGCACTGCTCTACCGGCTCTGCGGCGACCGCAACCCGCTGCACTCGGACCCGGCGTTCGCCGCCGCGGCGGGCTTCGACCGGCCGATTCTGCACGGGCTGTGCACCTACGGCATGACCTGCAAGGCGGCGGTGGACACCGCGCTGGACGGTGATGCCGGTGCGGTTCGTTCCTTCGGCGCCCGGTTCGCCGGCGTGGTTTTCCCGGGCGAGACGCTGCGGGCCCGGCTGTGGAAAGACGGCGATCGACTGGTGGGCAATGTCGTGGCGCCCTCGCGTGAGGACGCCGCCATCCTCAACGATGTGGAGCTTGTTTCGGCCTAGCTATCCCCCGGCGTCCCCGCCGGCCACCCGCACGCGACACCTAATTGAAAATGACTTTCATCTTCGATATGGTGATCGTCATGACGGCGCCGGTATGGATGGCATCTCCTCCAGAGGTGCATTCTGCGGCGCTGAGCAGCGGCCCGGGGCCCGGCCCACTGTTGTCTGCGGCCGGCGCGTGGTCATCGCTGAGCCTTGAATACACCGCGATTGCAGAGGCATTGCGGGAGGTGCTGGGAGCCACCCAGGCAGCGTCGTGGCAGGGACCCAGCGCCGAGCGCTATCTCGCCGCACACCTGCCGTACTTGGCCTGGTTGGCGACGGCCAGCGCGGACAGTGCCGCACGTGCATCTCAGTACGAAACAGCGGCCGCAGCCTACGTCAGTGCGTTGGCGGCCATGCCCACCATGCCGGAGCTGGCGGCCAACCATGCCATCCACGGAGTTTTGGTCGCTACCAACTTCTTTGGGGTCAACACCATCCCGATCGCGGTCAACGAGGCCGACTATGTCCGGATGTGGGTCCAGGCTGCCACCACCATGGCCACCTACGAAGCCGTCTCCGGCGCGGCGCTGGCATCGACCCCACAGCTCGCCGTGGCACCGCCGATCGTCAACCACGCCGAGGCTGATCACGACCACGACGATCACGACCATGATCACGACCACGACCACGACCACGACCACGAGGGGATCCACGACGGCGACCTCGATCCGACCGACCCGGAGTGGTGGAAAGACGTATTCGGGGAAATGGGCGAGTGGGCCAAGATCATCGTCAACGACCTGCTGACCGACCCGGCCGCGCTGCTGACAGATCTCCCCGTCATCATGGCCGACCTGACTTTCCACGCCAGTCAGCTTGCCGCCACCTTGAGCCAGTTCGCGCCGGCGCTGCTGCAACCCGCGCTGGGCCTGGCGATCGGCAACCTGGGGTGGGCAGCCCGCTTGGCCGGACTCGCCGGGATTCAGCCCGCCCCGGCCGTTCTGCCCGCCGAAGCCCTGCCCGCTGAAAACCCCTTGGCCTCCGTGGGTTCAGCGAATACGTCCACTACCGTCGCCAACCCTGCTGCGGCACCGACCACAGCGGGTTCGGTATCGGCACCGACCACCAGCGCCGCGCCCGCGCCAGCACCGCCCGCGGCTCCCCCGGCAAGCGGCACCCCGGCACTCTTCCCGCCCTATGTGATCGGTCCGCCCGGTGCGACCGGCCGGATGCCCGCTGCGACCCGCGCTCATGCCGTCAAGAAGGCACAGAATCCGGAAGCAGCCGCCGAGGCGGCGGCCGCAGCTGCGGCCGCACGGGATCGGTCCCGTGCCCGCCGGCGCCGAAATGCGCGCGGGCACGCGGACGAGTTCATCTACGTCTACGCCGACGACACCCCCGATATGGGGCCCGACGTCGCGACTCGTGCCTCCGCAAGCAGTGCCGGAATCCTGGGATTCGCTGCGGCGCAAGCTAAGCCGGGCCTGCCTGCAACGGGTTTGACCACGTTGGCACGCAGCGGCTTCAGCGACGGGCCAACCCTTCCGCTGTTGCCCGAGAGCTGGGGCGAGCCCACCAACGATTGAGCGCTGCGGGTTCCCTCCCGCCCGGTACGGGTTCCCTCCCGCCCGGTACGGGTTCCCTCCCGCCCAACGTGAAGCTACCTTCACGCCCGCCCCCCCAGCGTGAAGCCAGCTTCACGCTCGGCGGGCAAGGGCGGCACGCACGCGCCGGATCACGTCGGCTTCCTGGTCGCCGGCCAACACTCGGACGACGATCCAGCCGCAGCGTTGCAGTCGCTCATGACGCTTGGCGTCCTTGCGCCAGCGGATGGGGTCCGTCCGATGCGTGTCACCGTCGTACTCCGCAGCGACCTTCACCTCCGGCCACCCCATGTCCAGCACCGCGAACGGCTGCCAGTAGCCGTCATAGACCGGGATCTGGGTTACCGGCGGAGGCAATCCGGCCCGCATCAGGATGACCCGCAGCCAGCTCTCTTTCGGCGACTCCGCACCAGCGTCGACCAGGACCAGCGACTCCCGCGCGCGTACGATGCCGCGTCGTCCCCCGCAACGATCCACAATCCGTTGGACGTCAACATCTTTGAACTCGGTGGAGCGAGCCAGTGCGTCCAGGCCCGCAACCGCTTCGACTGTCCGATACCAGCAGGCCAGGTCCACGGCGGTGCGCGCCGGCGTGGTGACCGGCACCCCGCCAATCACCTGGATCTCATCAAGTCGTAAGGCGTCGCCACGAATGAGCAATCCGGGTAAGCGATGCCGATTCCCGTGGATGAGTTCGGCGGGCCTGTCGACGTCTACCCATTCACTGCCGTGCAGGGCCGACGCCGAGAAACCCGCGACCACACCTTGCCGCTTTGACCAGAGCCACGCCGCTCTGGCCCGGTCGACCGCGGTGATTTCGATATCCCTGCGCAGGTACACATCACGAAACACCCTGGTGTGGCCCGTGATCAGTTGCCCCGGTGTCACCAGTCCAGCGTCAACCGACTCGCTGCCGATGAACGGGTCTGCCATGGCGGCAGCGTCTCACCCGGGCTCGCCGGCCGTCACTTCACTCTGCTGACCTATCCACACCCCGCCGGATTCACACCCTGCCCAGCGTGAAGCTGGCTTCACGCTCGACCTCCCAGCGTCAAGCCAACTTCACGTTCGGCGGGGAAAGCGAGGGCGACTAGTGCGCTTAGCCCAGAATCAGACCCGACGTAGGCACACCGGTCCCGGCGGTCACCAGCACGTGCTCGACGCCATCGACCTGGTTGACCGAAGTGCCGCGCAGCTGGCGCACACCCTCGGCGATGCCGTTCATACCGTGGATGTAGGCCTCGCCGAGCTGGCCGCCGTGGGTGTTGATCGGCAGCCGGCCGCCGAGTTCGATGGCGCCGCCGGCGATGAAGTCCTTGGCCTCCCCCTTGCCGCAGAATCCCAGCTCTTCCAACTGGATCAGCGTGTAGGGAGTGAAGTGGTCGTAGAGCACCGCGGTCTGGATATCGGCCGGCGTCAGGCCCGACTGCGACCACAGCTGCTTGCCCACCAGGCCCATCTCAGGCAGGCCGAGCTCCTCGCGGTAGTAGGAGTACATGGTGAACTGGTCGGCCCCGGCAGCCTGCGCGGCCGCCTCGATGATCGCCGGTCGATGCTTGAGATCGCGGGCCCGCTCCGGAGTGGTGACGACGATCGCCACCCCGCCGTCGCTCTCCTGGCAGCAGTCCAGCAGCCGCAGCGGTTCGGCGATCCACCGCGAATTCTGATGATCCTCAATGGTGATCGGCTTGCCGTAGAAGAACGCCTTCGGGTTGGTCGCCGCATGCTTGCGGTCGGCCACCGAAACTGCGCCGAAATCCGCACTGGTGGCGCCGTATTCGTGCATGTAGCGCTGGGCGATCATCGCCACCGATGCCGCCGGGGTGCTCAGGCCGTGCGGGTACGACCAGCTGTACTCCACGCCGCGCGAGTCGGCGTTGACCGTCAAACCGGTCATCACCTGGCCGAACCGGAACTCCGAGCGCTCATTAAAGGCACGGTAAGCGACGACCACCTCGGCGACCCCGGTCGCCACCGCCAGGGCGGCCTGCTGCACGGTCGCCGCGGCGGCGCCGCCGCCGTAACCGATCTGGGAGAAGAACTTCAGCTCACCGATCCCGGTGGCACGCGCGACGGCGGTCTCCAGGTTGGAGTCCATGGTGAAGGTGACCAGGCCATCGACGTCGGAGGGCTTCAGGCCCGCGTCGTCGAGGGCGTCGAGCACCGCTTCGGCCGCCAGACGCAGTTCGCTGCGCCCGGATTCCTTGGAGAAGTCGGTCGCGCCGATTCCGGCGATAGCCGCCTGTCCTGAAAGCATGCCGGGCATTAACGCTCCCCGAGGGTGAGAGTGGCGGTGGCGATGACGTGGTCGCCAAGACTGTTGTTGCCCACGACTTTCACGGTGACCAGGCCGTCGTCCACCGCCGTCACCTCACCGGAGAAGGTGACGGTGTCGTAGGCGTACCACGGCACACCCAACCGCAGCCCGATCGAGCGGATCACCGCGTTGGACCCGGCCCAGTCGGTGATGTAGCGCTGCACCAGGCCGGTGTCGGTCAAGATGTTGACGAAGATGTCCTTGGAGCCCTTGGCCTGAGCCTTGTCCCGGTCGTGGTGCACGTCCTGGTAGTCGCGGGTGGCGATCGCCGTGGAGACGATGAACGTCGGGTCACCGTAGATCTTCAGCTCGGGCAACTTGGTGCCCACGTCGACAGTCGCAGCGCTCATGCCCCGTCTCCTTCCACAGGCTCCCAGGCGTACAGAGACCACGCCGGACCGACATCGCTGGCAGGGAAATCGAGGAAGGTTGCGCGAACCGGCATTCCGATCTTTATCGCGGCCGCGTCGGCCCCGCGGAGCTCACCGAGCATCCGCACGCCCTCCTCGAGCTCGACCAGCGCGATCACGAACGGCAAGCTGCGCCCGGGAACCTTGGGCGCGTGGTGCACCACGTAGCTGAACACCGTTCCCTTGCCGCTGGAAACGACATAGTCGGTGGTCTCGGTCTTGTCCTTCCAGACCGCGGGAACCGGCGGGTGCTGCAGGCTGCCGTCGGGGCGGAGCTGGATGCGCAGCTCGTGTGCGGCCACCCCGTCCCAGAAGTACTTGGAGTCCCGCGACCACGACGGGCGCATCATCTTGTCAGGGTCCAGGTCCTCGGGCACAGCAGCCGGTGCGGAGCCTTGACCGCCCTTGTCCTTGGGCAGGAACTTCAGGATGCGCCAATTCATGTCGGCGACGTTCTCTTCGCCTACCCACCAGCGGATCTTCTGGGTGACGAAGTATCCCTCGCCCAGGCCGGTCTGCTTGGGGCCCACGATGTCTGTCACCTCGGCGGTGACGCTGACTTCCTCGCCGGGGCGCAGGTAGCGGTGGTAGGTCTGCTCACAGTTGGTGGCCACCACGCCGACATAGCCTGCGCCGTCGAACAGTTCCATGATCTTGCCCAGCGGGTCGTCGGCGGGGCGCTCCCCGCCCAGTCCCATCATGGTCCAGACCTGGATCATGGCCGGCGGAGCGACGATTCCGGGATGCCCAGCCGCCTGCGCAGCCGCCTCGTCGGTGTAGATCGGGTTGGCGTCGCCGATCGCGTCGACCCAGTGCCGAATCATCGGCTGGTTCACCGGGTCCCGGCCGGACCGTGGCTTGCTGCGACCAGACGCCAGTATCTGCTCGATCCCGGAGGAAATGTCGGTCATCACCTCTCCTCGACTCATCGTGACACCCGCGGAACCTTCAGCCCAGAAGCGGCGATCATCTCGCGCATGACCTCGTTGACGCCGCCGCCGAAGGTGATCACCAAGTTGCGCTTGGCCATCTTGTCCAGCCAGACGAGGACTTCGGCGGTCTCGGGGTCCGCCGGGTTGCCGAATCTGCCGACGATCTCCTCAGCGAGGCGATTGACTTCCTGGATCCGTTCGGTGGAGAACACCTTGGTGGCCGCAGCGTCGGCGACGGCGATGTTCTCACCAGAGGCTGCCACCTGCCAGTTGAGCAACTCGTTGATACGCCAGATCGACTTGATCTGCGCCAGCAGGTGTTTCACGTCGTCTTGCTCGATCGGCGTAACGCCGTCCGAACCAGGCTTGGACGCCCAGCGGTGCACTTGGTCATAGATCCCGGCGATGCGACCAGCCGGCCCCAGACCGACGCGCTCGTGGTTGAGCTGAGTCGTGATGAGCTTCCAGCCACCGTTCTCCTCGCCGACCAGCATGTCGGCGGGTACGTGCACGTCGTTGTAGTACGTCGCGTTGGTGTGATGGGCCCCATCGGACAGGATGATCGGAGTCCAGGAGTATCCGGGATCCTTCGTGTCGACGATGAGAATCGAAATGCCCTTGTGCTTGGCAGCGGTCGGGTCGGTTCGGCAGGCCAGCCAGATGTAGTCGGCGTCGTGGGCGCCAGTGGTCCACATCTTCTGCCCGTTGACGATGTATTCGTCACCGTGCTTGACCGCGGTCGTACGTAGTGAGGCGAGATCGGTGCCGGCGTCGGGTTCGGAGTAACCGATCGCGAAATGTACATCGCCGGAAAGAATCCCAGGCAGGAACTTCTTCTTCTGCTCTTCGGTGCCGAGCGCCTGCAGCGTCGGGCCGACGGTCTGCAAGGTGACCATCGGCAACGGGATATCAGCCCGGTTGGCCTCGTTGATGAAGATCTGCTGCTCGACGGGACCGAATCCCAGGCCGCCATACTCCTTGGGCCAGCCGACGCCCAACTTGCCGTCGCTGCCCATCCGCTTGATCACGGCACGGTAGGCCTCGTTGTGCCGATCCGACTCCATCGCCTGCGCCTCTTCGGGCGTGATGAGGGTCGAGAAGTACTCGCGCAGTTCGGCTTGTAGCGCCCGCTGCTCGGGTGTCAGGTCGATGAACATTTACGCTCCCACCAGATCGAGGCGGTGCACCGGACCACCCAACAGCCGGGTCAAGTCTTTGATCGAGGAGTAGTAGCGGTCCATCGGGTACGTGATGTCCATGCCCATACCGCCGTGCAGGTGGTGGCAGAGTCGCATGGCCGGTGCGGCCTGCGATGTCAGCCAGTAGCCCAGGATGCCGAGGTCATCGTCGGCGTCAAGACCTTGGGCCAACCGCCAAATCGCTGATGTCGACAGTAAGTCAATGGTCCGCGAAGCGATGTAGACCTCAGAAAGCTGCGCGGCCACGGTCTGGAACGTCGACAGGGGACGGCCGAACTGCTCGCGGGTGGCAACGTAGTCGGCGGTCAACCGCAGGGCGCCAGCCACCAGCCCGGCCGCGAACGCACCGGTGGCGGCCAGCGCCAACTGGTTGACTCGAGCAACGCTGGCGCCGTCGAGCACGTTGGCGTCCTCGATTGCGACGTCGGCGAACGTCACCACGTATTCGTCGGATCCGTTGGAGGTCGGTGTCTTAGTGACCGTGACGCCGTCGGCGTCCGGGGCGACCACCACCACCGCCTTGTCAGCAGTGACGACCAACCACGTCGCCGTCTGGGCATAGGGAACACCGGTCTTGGTGCCGTTGAGCTTCCCGCCCGCAAAGCTGGTCTTGGGGTGCTCCGGCAGCTGTCGACC
Source organism: Mycobacterium sp. SVM_VP21 (assembly GCA_024758765.1). Lineage (NCBI taxonomy): Bacteria > Bacillati > Actinomycetota > Actinomycetes > Mycobacteriales > Mycobacteriaceae > Mycobacterium > Mycobacterium cavoris. The sequence goes on along the minus strand of CP101406.1, from coordinate 2,301,787 downwards.
AGGCTCGTTCAGCGCGGCCGAGAGCACCGCGCCGGTGGGCACCCCCGACAGATACCGGTCCTGCTGGCTGTCGGACGCCAGGTCCAGCAGCGGAATCAACCCCAGGCCCAACGTTGCCAGCGCAGGACCGGTGGTGCCGTGCCGGCCGATCCCGGTCAGCGCGGTGGCCAGCTCCGACAGCCCCAGACCGTCGCCGCCGAGTCGCTCTGGCACGCCCAGCGCCGCGACTCCGCCGGCTACCAGCGCATCCCAGTTGTTGTCTCGGTCGAGCACCGACGTCACCACATCGGCGACAGCCTGCTGCTCCGGGTTCGGTGTGAAATCCACCCGAATCCTCCTTGATTCGTCTAGGCCGTCAGTGTGCTCAGTGCGCGACCGGGCACGCACCCGAGTAGTCGACGGGCCAGTGCTTGATGCCGTTGAGCCAGCCGGACTTCAGCCGCTCCGGCTCGCCCATCGGCTTCAGGTCGGGCATGTGGTCGGCGACCGCGTTGAAGATCAGGTTGATGGTCAGGCGGGCCAGGTTGGCGCCGATGCAGTAGTGCGCCCCGGTACCGCCGAAGCCGACGTGCGGGTTGGGGTCACGAAGGATGTTAAAGGTGAACGGGTCGTCGAACACCTCCTCGTCGAAGTTGGCCGAACGGTAGGACATCACCACACGCTCGCCGGCCTTGATCTTGACGCCGTCGATCTCGGTGTCTTCGCTCGCCGTGCGCTGGAATGCCGAAACCGGTGTGGCCCAACGAATGATCTCGTCCACGGCCGTCTGCGGCCGGTCCCGCTTGAACAGCTCCCACTGGTCGGGGTTCTGCGAGAACGCGACCATTCCATGCGTGATCGAGTTGCGGCTGGTCTCGTTGCCGGCAACCGCCAGCATGATGACGAAGAAGCCGAACTCGTCATCGCTGAGCTTCTCGCCGTCGATGTCGGCCTGGATCAGCTTGGTCACGATGTCGTCGGTGGGGTTCTTGCCCCGCTCCTCGGCCATCTTCATGGCGTAGGTGATGACCTCGAATGACGACATCGCCGGGTCGACGTCGGCGTACTCCGGGTCCTCGCCGGCGGTCATCTCGTTGGACCAGCGGAACAACTTGTCCCGGTCGTCCTGGGGCACACCGAGCAGTTCCGCGATGGCCTGCAGCGGCAGCTCGCAGGACACCTGCTCGACGAAGTCGCCGGTGTTGGACGCCGCGGCAGTCTGAGCGATCTTCTGCGCCCGCGCCTTCAGCTCGTCCTCAAGCCGCGAGAGGGCGCGGGGGGTGAAGCCCCGGGAGATGATCTTGCGCAGCCGGGTGTGGTGCGGCGCGTCCATGTTCAGCAGGACCGCGCGCTGCAGGTCGACCGCCTCACGGGTCATCTCCTGCGGCCAGACCGGGATCGCGCCGTTCATCGCGCTGGAGAAGACGTCGCTGCGCAGTGAGACGTCCTTGACATCCTTGTGCCTGGTCACCAGCCAGTAACCCTTGTCGCCGAAGCCTCCGGTACCGCCAGGGACGTCGACCCAACGCACCGGTTCAGACTTGCGCAGCTCGGCGAGTTCCTTGACCGGGAGGCCCTTCAGGCTCATCTCGGAGTTAAGGAAGTCGAAGTCGCTGGGGATGGCGGGGCAGCCCATGTGTCTACTCCTAGAGTGATCTGCTAGTAGGTTCGACGACGCCGGACAACGCCGTCTAGTGCCTGATTGCGACCATTGAAACACGGCCCGACCGCAGATCAAAGGCGGTGCCGCATCGTCGCTTGTCAGACTAATGAAACGTGTTCTAGCCTGGCCGCATGGGTAATCCTGTCATCGTCGAAGCCACACGTAGCCCCATCGGTAAACGTAATGGCTGGTTGTCCGGCCTGCACGCCACCGAACTGCTCGGGGCGGTGCAGAAAGCCTTGGTCGCCAAGGCCGGGATCGACCCGGGCAGCGTCGAGCAGGTCATCGGCGGCTGCGTCACGCAGTTCGGCGAGCAGGGCAACAACGTCACCCGGCAGTCCTGGCTGGTGGCCGGGCTGCCCGAGCACGTCGGCGCCACCAGCATCGACTGCCAGTGCGGCAGCGCACAGCAGGCCAACCACCTGATCGCCGGCCTGATCGCCACCGGCGCCATCGACATCGGCATCGCGTGCGGCATCGAGGCGATGAGCCGAGTCCCGCTGGGCGCCAACGGCGGCGGCGCCCGCGCGGCGTCCTGGGACATCGACCTGCCCAACCAGTTCGAAGCGGCCGAGCGCATCGCCAAGCGCCGGGGCATCACCCGCGCCGACGTCGACGCACTCGGGTTGCGGTCCCAGCTGCTGGCCAAGCAGGCCTGGGCCGAGGGCCGGTTCGACCGGGAAATCTCCCCGATCGAGGCGCCGGTGATCGACGAGAACAAGCAGCCCACCGCCGAGCTGAACACGGTCAGCCGCGACCAGGGCCTGCGCGACACCACCGCCGAGGGCCTGGCGGCGCTGAACCCGGTGATCGAGGGCGGTATCCACACCGCCGGCACCAGTTCGCAGATCTCCGATGGCGCGGCCGCGGTGCTGTGGATGGATGACGACAAGGCGAAGGCGCTTGGCCTGAAGCCACGCGCCCGGATCATCAGCCAGGCCAACGTCGGCGCCGAGACCTACTACCACCTGGACGGCCCGGTGCAGTCCACCGCGAAGGTGCTGGAGAAGGCCGGCATGAAGATGGGCGACATCGACCTGATCGAGATCAACGAGGCGTTCGCCTCGGTGGTGCTGTCCTGGGCCGCGGTGCACAAGCCGGACATGGATCGGGTCAACGTCAACGGCGGGGCGATCGCGCTGGGCCACCCGGTGGGTTCCACCGGCAGCCGGCTGATCACCACCGCGCTGCACGAGCTCGAGCGCACCGACAAGTCCACCGCGCTGATCACCATGTGCGCCGGCGGGGCGTTGTCCACCGGCACCATCATCGAGCGCATCTAGTGGCCCCGGTCACCGAGACCGACCGCATCGCGGCGGCGCAGGCCTACATCGACGCGCTGGTCAGCCACGACTCGTCTGCGGTCCGATTCTCCCCCGGCTGCGTCCGGATCGAGGTCGGACTCAAGACCGGGTTTTCGGGAAATCACCTGCACCGCAGTCTGAACCGCGGGCCGCAGTTCCGGTTGATCTCGGCCGCGACGCTGCCGAAGTACAGCATCGACGGCGACGATGTGCGGGCGGTCTACGACATCATCACCAAGCCGTCGCTGTTCGGGGTCCGGGTCTGCTCGCATGTCGACGAGGTTTTCCGGATCCCCGCTGACAGCCCGGACGGCTCCGCCGTGATCCACCACATCCGCGCGGGGATTCGTCCGTTCATCCACCGTTAGAGTGAGCCCGTGAGCAACCCACCAGAGAAGCCGAAGTCACTGGATTCGCCGGTCACCGGAACGATCATCAAGTGGATGTCGCGGGCCAACACCTGGGCCTACAAGGCGACCGGCGGCCGGGTCGGCGGTCGGTGGCGGTTGGGCACCAAGCATTTTGGTGAGGTTCCCGAGGTCGGCATCCTCACCACCACCGGGCGCAAGTCGGGTCAGCCGCGGGAGTCCCCGCTGTTGTTCCTGCGTGAGGGTGACCGGGTGATCCTGGTGGCTTCCCAGGGCGGCCGCGCCACCAACCCGATGTGGTACCTGAACCTGAAGGCCAACCCGCAGGTGTCATTCCGGATCCGTAGCGAGGTGCTGTCGCTGCGTGCCCGCGACGCCAGCGAGGCCGAGCGGGCCGCCTACTGGCCCAAGCTCGACACGATGTACCCCGACTTCGTCAACTACCGGGCCTGGACTGATCGGGAGATCCCGATCGTCATCTGCGAGCCCTAGCAGTCACCGGTGATCCGGGATTCGCGGCGCCTGCGTTACGGGGCAGCCGCCGTTCCCGCGGTCGTCGCGTTGTTCGCGGCCCCGGCTGCCTGGGCTGCCGATTCGATCACGCTGGAGTTCGTGCGGCATGGGCAGGCCGGCGACAACCTGGTGATCAACAACGAGATTCCCGGTCCACCGAACTCGGCCAACAGCAGGCACACAGCGTCGCCGACCTTCTAGCCGATGACAGCGTCACCGGCATCTACTCCTCGATCATGACCCGCGCGCACGAGACCGCGGATCCCCTGGCTGAAATGCTGGGACTGCCCGTGCATGAGTTGTCCGGACTCAACGAGATCGACGCCGGTCTTCTCGCGGATCTGCCAGTGAACGTCGGCGGCCTCCCGGTGGGAGCGGTGCTGTACGCCGCGGCCCCGATGCTGTGGGCGTTGGGTCTATATTTCGTTCCGCAGCTGGGTTCCTCGGATTTCAACGGGATGGTTTTCCAGGATCGATTCTCCGACGCCGTTGCCGCGATCTACGCCGGCAGCGCAGGCGGGGACACCGATGCGGTGTTCGCCCACGAAGGGTCGATCGTGTTCTGGACGTTGATGAACGTCCAGAATCCTGATTTCGGCATCATTCTCAACGAGGCGCTGACCACGGGTGAGCTGCTGCCGTTCACCGGTGTCATCGAGGTCCGGGGAAACCCGGAGGACGGCTGGACGCTGGTCAGCTGGAACGGGCAGCCGGTCGCCGAAGATCCGGGACTGCTCACCGAGCTCTTCGTCGACGTGCGCGACGTGATCACCGCGCCGCAGATGGCGATGTTCCACATCTGGGAGGCGCTGCTCAGCGGGGGTCCGACGACATTCCTCGACGCGATCCAGGCCGGCGCCGACGATATCGGCGCGGCGGTTCTGCAGTTCCCCCTCGCAGTGTGGAACGACGTACTCGACGCCATCTGACCTGGCCAGCAAACGAGACAGCCCCGCACACGAGGCGCCGTTGCCGCCGCTGCCGGGGGTGTTACGGCGCGGAGCCAAGATTCACTTACGGAATCCAACGACGGGCACGCGCATTTTCTGCGGCACCGGAAGGGTTCACGCATAAACGGATTAGATATTCGATTCGAGTTTGCTGGCACAACAAATCCCGCAAAAACAATGCGCCGAATTCGGACCTCGGCGGCGTCCCGTGGCGCGCCGCCGAGCAACACCCTGGACGCCCTCGTTGCCGCTGCCCTCGTTCGAGAGATCGCGATCAGTTGGAGACCGGCGAAATAGTTCCGCCGCGAGGCGGCCGACTCGGCAAGCGCAGCTCTGCCGCCACCACTGTGCGACAGCACGCCCCCATAGAACATCGGCAAGAATGCCGAAATCTCGCTGGTATCGTGACGCGGAGACCTGGCGGTAGAAGTACCTAGATCACGGAAAGTAAGCCTTAGGACTGCACGGATGCACAGCTGATCCATCCGGGGGGAATGGAGGGTGTTGCCCGCTTGCGCGAGCATCCTTGCCTCTGAGAGACGGTAAATGATGTCGGATGCGAGTGCGGTGCTTTCGTCACCTTCCCGGGCGCGAACGGTCCTTGTGGTCAGCCCCGGAGACTCTCGGCCGCAATGGCAGCCCCCGACTGAGTCATTGACGACCGGGCTGTCGTGGCTGGAAAGTACTCTCGCCGAAGCGGTTGCCGCCCATGGTGGCGAACGGCTGGTGGAGGAGGACCACGAAGATAAGTTCGCCGCCGCGTTCGCAGACGCCAGTGATGCAGTGGCCTGCGCCATGGCTCTGCAGGGCGCTCCCGCGGCACCGATTCGGCCGCGGATCGCCCTGCACACCGAGAAGTTGCCGTTGGTCGAGCCGTGCGCACACCCGCGATCCCTGGTGAAACGTGCTGCACGGCTCTGCGACCTGGCCCATAGCGGTCAGACGTTGTTATCGGAAACAGCCCGGCGATTGATGGCTGATCGGCTGCCCTCGGAGACCTGGCTGGTTGAGCTGGGATCCTTTCGGCTGCGTGGCATACCGTATCCGGAGCGGGTGGCGCAGCTCTGCCACCGCGATCTTGCGATCGACTTTCCGCCGCTTCGAACCGGAAATGCGGGGCACGAGCCTTACTTTCCGACGCCGCTGACGAGTTTCGTCGGACGCGATGCGGAGTTGACCGAGCTGCGTCGGCTGGTTGATGGCAACCGTCTTGTGACGCTGACCGGCTCTGGCGGAGTGGGCAAGACGCGGCTCGCGCTGCAAGTGGCCGAGGAGTTTGTCGACCGTTTCCGCGATGGGGCATGGTGCGTGGACCTGGCGCCGATCAGTGATCCGGATCGGATTCCCGAACGAGTGACACACGTGTTGGGCCTGCCTGATCGACCGGACCGCTCCCCGGTCGACGCCCTGGTGCACTTCATCGCAGACCGGCAATTGATGCTGGTGCTCGACAATTGCGAGCATCTACTGGACGCGTGCGCGCGACTGACCGATACCTTGTTGGCCGCCGGCGCAGAGCTGACCATCGTGGCGACCAGTCGCGAACCTCTCGGCGTAGCCGGCGAAGTGACCTGGAAAACCCCTTCGCTCTCGCTCGGCGACGAGGCTGTCGAGTTGTTCCGGCAGCGCGCTCGGCTGGTCCGGCCGGGTTTCACCGACACCGATGGTGATGCTGCCTTGGTAGCCGAGATCTGTCGGCGCCTAGACGGGGTGCCGTTGGCGATCGAACTTGCCGCGACCCGGGTTCGAGCGTTGTCACTGGCCGAGATCGCCGACGGGCTGGACGAGCGCTTCCAACTGTTGACCGGTGGTGCGCGCACGGTGGTCCCACGCCAACAGACACTGAGGGCTTCGGAGGACTGGTCTCACGACTTGTTGAGCGAACCCGAGCGCGTGGTGTTTCGCCGTTTGGCGCCATTTCGGGGTGGTTTCGACCTTGATGCGGCCCATGCTGTGGCTGGCGGCACTGACCTGCCGCGCGGACTGATCATCGACAAACTCACCCAGCTAGTGGACAAATCGCTGGTGATAGCCGACAGCACCGGAGAATCGACACGCTTCCGAATGTTGCAGACCGTGCAGCAGTACGCCTTGGAGAAGCTCGAGAAGGCCGGGGAATCAGACGCCATCCGGGCACGCCACCGTGATCACTACACAGCCCTGTTCGGCTCCGAGGTGACCGCTGGGTACGGCTGGCACATTGCGCAGGCGGAACTCGAGATCGACAACCTCAGGGCGGCTTTCACGTGGAGCCGCAACCATGGCGAGCCGGAGCTTGCCGCACGTCTCGCCTCATCACTACTCCCGCTGTGGATCCACAGCCGGACGCTGGAAGGACTGGCATGGTTCAACGCGGTGCTCGTCGGCGCCACGATGGCGCCTGGCGCGCGTGCCCGCGCACTCGCGGACAAAGCGATCTTCGACGCGTTGATCGGGAATTACGGGCAGGTCGAGCAGGCAGAGGAATCGGTTTCGATCGCACGGCACCTCGATGAACCGGGACTGCTTGCCTGGGCGCTGGCCGCCTGCGGCTTCACCTGTAGCTACAGCCCCGAACTCGCCCTGCCCTACTTTGAACAGGCCATCGCGCTGTCCCCGGCAATGAACGACGATTGGCGGTTGAGCCAGATCTATGGCGTGCAGGCGTATTCGGCGTTCGTGGCCGGGGACCTCGATACGATGCGGCTCGCCGCTGAAAAAGGGGCAGTCCTCGGCGATGCGGTCGGTGACTGGTCGGTTGCTCGACTGTGCCGCCTTTGCCTGGCACTGGCGCATCTGCACCGCGCAGAGCTCACGCTGGCGGCCGAGCAGGCCCGCCAGGTAGCCACCGAGGCCGAGGCTGCACACGACCCGCTGTTCAGCTCCCAGAGTCTGACCGTCCTGGCCGAAGCCCTCGCGTGCCAGGGGGATATCCGCGGGGCGCACGCGGCGGCAGGTGCATGTGTCGAGGCCGCTGCCGAACTGATCGACTTCCACCGCGCGTTCGGCTTCGGCGCGGTTACGGACACATTCCTCGCCGCCGGTGATGTGGCCGGGGCGCTCAGTGCAGCTCGGGCGGCATGCGACGCGTGCGCGCTGCCCCAACTACTGGCGATAAACGGCAATCCGGTCGCTCGCGCCGCACTGGCATCCGGCGACCTGGCCGCGGCGCGCCGTTGGGCCGACGACGCATTGTCCGTGAGTTCGGGTATGCATCGGATACTGCTGCTGGAGATTCGTGGCCGAGTGGCCATGGCCGAGGGTGGGTTTGATCAAGCCGAACGAGATGCCAGGGACGCGCTGGCGGTGGCGGCCGACACTGAGGCAACTCTGGGCGTCCCGGATCTGATCGAACTACTGGCATCGGTGGCCGCGGCCACTGGGCGACACCACGACGCAGCACGGCTGTTCGGCTCAGCGGTGAGCGCCCGTGATCGCACCGGTGCGGTCCGTGCCAGGGTCTACGACGCCAGCTACGAAACCGCTGTCGGAACGCTGCGAGAAGTGATGCAGCAGAATGACTTTGAGCGGCTTTGGGCTCAGGGCAATGCCCTGTCGACGGCTGAGGCCATTGCGTACGCCTGCCGAGGCGACGAAAAGGGCAAGGACAAATCCAGACGCCCGTCTAGCGGTTGGGCGTCGCTGACCCCGGCCGAACGTAACGTCGTTCGGCTTATCAGTGCTGGTCTCCGAGACAAAGACATCGCTGCGCAACTGAACGTCTCACCCCGAACGGTGCATTCGCACCTGAACCGGATCTACACCAAGCTCAACATCTCGTCCCGCCTGCAACTCGCTCAAGCAGCAGCGCAAGCGCAACACACCTGACACAACGGTGTTATTCCCGCGAGCCGTCTGCGCGGTGATCGATTCAGGCAGGCCCGGCAAGCCGTCACAGCAGACGAACAGGATGTTACGTCCACCCCGGTTGCGCAGTTCGGTGAGCACCCTGGGCAACACGACATAGACTTAACTCACCAGAAAGGTGCTCCTCGAACTGGACTGATTCAACGTTTGGCAAGTCGAATTATCCCAGCTCAGAGCACCTTCCCTCATTCACAACATGCAACCGGCACGAAAGCACAGGGCTAGAGGACGATAGATGTCAGCGAACCCGAGCGAAGCGCATTCGCCGTCTTCCACAGCGCGAACAGTCCTCGTGGTCGGTCCCGGCGACCTCCGCCCACCCTGGCAATCTCTGACGGAGTCGTCGACGACCGGCCTCTCAGGACTACAAAGCACGCTCGCCGAGGTCGTGACCGCCCATCGTGGCGAACGTCTAGCGGCGCAGGACCGCGGAGACAAGTTTGCCGCCGGGTTCGTGGAAGCTGACGACGCGGTGGCCTGTGCACTGGCTTTGCAGCGTGCGCCCTCGGAGCCGATCCGGCCCCGGATCGCAATACACACCGACGAGCTGCCGCTAGTTGACCCCTGCGCACGCCTGCGAGCCCTGGTGAAGCGCGCGGCGCGGCTGTGCGATCTGACCCACGGCGGGCAGACGGTGTTGTCGGAGACAGCCCAGCAATCGATCGCGAATCGGCTGCCACCGACGGCATGGCTGGTTGATCTCGGGGTGTACCGGCTACGCGGCATACCGTATCCGGAACGGGTCACGCAGCTCTGCCACCCTGACCTCCCCACTGACTTTCCGCCGCTTCGAGCCGGAAAAGCGTTGCCTGAGCGGTATTTTCCAACTCCGCTGACAAGTTTCGTCGGACGCGAAGCCGAGCTGAACGAACTGAGGCTATTGGTTGCCTCCAACCGTCTCGTGACATTGACCGGCTCCGGCGGAGTCGGCAAGACGCGGCTGGCGCTGCAACTGGCCGATGATTTTGTCGACAAGTTCCGCGACGGAGCCTGGTGCGTGGACCTGGCGCCGATCACCGATCCGGATCTGGTCGCCGAGCGAATAGCGCACACGTTCGGCCTGCCGGATCAGACTGACCGCTCCCCGGTCGACACCCTGGCCCGCTTCGTCGCCGACCAGCAATTGCTGATGGTGCTCGACAATTGCGAGCATCTGCTGGATGCGTGTGCGCGGCTGATCGACACGCTGTTGGCGGCCAGCGCGGAACTGATCATCGTGGCGACCAGTCGGGAACCCCTCGGGGTGGCCGGCGAGGTGACCTGGCCAACTCCGTCTCTGTCGCTAGCCGACGAAGCAGTGGAATTGTTCACCCAGCGCGCCTGGCTGGTCCGGCCCGAATTCGCCAGCACCGACGACGGGGCCGCCACGATAGTTGAGATCTGTCGACGCTTGGACGGGGTGCCGTTGGCGATCGAACTTGCCGCGACACGGGTTCGAGCGTTGTCGCTGACCGAGATCCGCGACGGACTCGATGAGCGATTGCAGCTGTTGACCGGTGGTGCACGCACGGTGGTGCCGCGCCAGCAGACCCTGCGCGCCTCAATTGACTGGTCACACGACCTGCTCAGCGAACCGGAAAGGGTCGCCTTTCGCCGGCTGGCGGTATTTTTGGGTGGGTTCGACCTCAGTGCCGCCCACGCGGTCGTCGCCGGCACTGATCTGACGCGCAATCAGACCCTTGCCTGGATTACTCAGCTGGTCGACAAATCGCTGGTGACAGCCGATAGCACCGGACCCACCACACGCTATTCGATGCTGGAGACGGTGCGCCAGTACGCGCTGGAGAAGGTCGACGAAGCCGGCGAGACCGATACGCTTGGCCGCCGCCACCGCGACCACTACACCGCACTGTTCGAAACCCAATCGCCTGACGGCTATCAATGGCATATCAAGCAGGCCGAAATCGAGATTGACAACCTGCGGGCAGCGTTCACCTGGAGTCACGAACACGGTGATACCGAGCTGGCCGCTCGCCTCGTATCAGGGCTGCTGCCACTGTGGATCCACAGCCGGAGCCTGGAAGGACTCGCCTGGTTCAACGCCGTTCTGACCGGCGGCGCCGCGGTGGCACCCGCCATCCGTAGCCGCCTGCTCGCCGACAAAACCGTTTTCGAGGGGTGGAGCGGGTCCTACGATCGCCTCGATCAGGCCGAGCAGGCCGTGGCGATCGCACGCGACCTCGACGACCCGGCATTGTTGTCTTGGGCGCTGGCCGCCTGCGCCTTCACCAACTGCTATAGCCCCGAGATCGCCCTACCCTACTTCCACGAGGCGCTCGAACTCGCTCCCGCTCCCGTTCCCGGCGACTGGCGCTTAAGCCAGATATACGGCGCCTACGCCTACGCCGCCTTCGTCGCGGGCGACCTGGACACCCTGCGTCAAGCCGCCGAACAAGGACGTAACCTGGCGGAAGCGGTCGGCGACTGGTCAGCCTCACGACTCTGCCGATTTTGCCTGGGCTTAGCAGACCTGCTGTCCGGGGAGCTGGCGAAAGCTGCCACTGCGGGCCAGGAAATGGCCGCCGAGGCGGCCGCGACACACGAGCCGTTTTTCGCAGCGAAGGGCCTGATGCTGCTGGCCGAGGCCCTGGCACGCCAAGGTGACACCAGCGGAGCTCGCCGCGCTGCACAAGCAAGCGCCGACACCACTGTCAACCAAGCCGCCTTCCACCGCGGCATCAGTCTGGGTGCGTTGGTGGACGCAGCGTTGGCTGCCGGTGATGTGCCGGCGGGACAACTGGCCAGCGATATTGCGTGCGAGGCGTGCGCCCTACCGCACCTGCTGGCCATCAACGGCAACCCGGTGGCCAGGGCTGCGCTGGCATCCGGTGATACGGTCGCAGCGCGCCACCGGTCCGACGAAGCGCTCTCGTTATCGTCGGGGGTGAACCGGCTCTTACCGCTGGAGACACGTATTCGGATCGCTATCGTCGAAGGCGACTTCAAGCGGGCCAAACAAGACGCCCTCGAGGCCTTGGAGATCGCCAGCCAGACCGGCGCATATCTGGCGATTCCCGAGGTGATCGAGTGCCTGGCAACGCTGGCGGCGAGCGCCGGTCGATACCGCGACGCGGCGCGACTGTTCGGATCGGCAGTTGCCATCCGCGACCACACCGGTGCCGTCCGCTTCAAGATCTATGACGCCGACTACACCGTAGCGGTCGACACCGTGCGAAAATCGATGGGGCAGCAGGATTTTGAGAGCCGGTGGGCCGAGGGCGCCGCAATGCCGCCGGCGGAGGCGATCACCCACGCGCGCCGCGGTGACGCAAAGGGCAAGGGCGAATCCAGACGCCCGTCCAGCGGTTGGGCCTCGTTGACCCCGGCCGAGCGCAATGTCGTCCGGCTCATCAGTGCCGGTCTCCGCGACAAGGAAATCGCCGCCGAACTGAGCCTCTCACCCCGAACCGTGCACTCGCACCTGAGCCGGATCTACACCAAGCTCAACATCTCGTCCCGCCTGCAACTCGCTCAAGAAGCGGCGCAACACACCTGATGCACTAGGCGATACGAGAGTCGGGTTCGACTTGCGCCCACCGCTTCCAGTGCCGGTATTCCTCGGCGCTCAGTTCCCGGCCGAGCAGATTGGTGACAGCGACACTGTGCTCCAGGTAGAGCTCCTCGTTGCGTCGCCATGCCTGCAGATAGCGGTAGAACGGCAACCACGGATGCAGATGGTGGATCAGGTGGTAATTCTGCGACAGCATCAACGGCGCCAACAGCCATTCCATCCCCACCCGCAGCCGGGTGGCACGGTATCGGTTTCCCCGCTGGGTCTCATCGAGCCCGTGATGCGGAAGCCAATCGAAGGACCACCCGATGATGAAGATGCCGATGCGCTGCGGAATCAACAGGACTATCGCAAGAGTCCAGAAATGTTCACTAACGACAGCAGCGCCGATACCGACCACCGTCGCCATGGACAGCAGCAGCGTTTCGGCCACCTCGGCCACCGGGCGACGCCAGGAATGACGCACTCGCTTCCAGAGCTTGCGGATGTACCAGGACGCGTAGAAGAGGTCGATCAGCGCCCAACGGAACGGCAGCTGCCAGGCCGGCGCGTGCGTGGCGAACATGTCCGGGTCCCGGTCCGGGTCGTTGGTGTGGCGGTGGTGCTCACCGTGCACATACCCGAACGCCGGCAACGAGAACGGCAATATGACAAACAGCCAGGCCAGTCGACCGACCACCGTGTTCACCCAGCGCACCGAACACAGCGAGCGGTGCAACGCCTCGTGCGCCACCGAGAACATCACATAGGTGACCGCGGTGCTCAGTGGGACCGCGGCCCAAATCGGAAGGAACCCGTCGACAGTGCCGGCCACCACCAGCACGAAAACAGCCAGTGCCCCCAACGCAAGCCCGAAGGTAGGCCACGCGAAGGCCGGCATCCCCTCGCCAGGATGCGGGTGCCGCTGACGTCGGGTCGTCGCCGGCGGGTCTTCCGCCGTCTCGAGCACCGACACACGACCTCCAGCGACAGCAATTCATGAAAAACGGGCATGCAAAACGAGAACAACTGAGAGCCTACGTCACGCCCCGGCCAGGCTTGGGACGCAAGCCTGCAATGGCCGGCTAAGTAAGTATCACAATATTGACGCCAACGTATAACGCCGCTGGTCCGCGCATCAGGACTTTCGTCCCCAGGACTTTAGGCTCCGTACACCGGCACCGGCGGACGTGATTGAGCTAACAGGTCGGCGACGACCGGCCCCAACTCCGCGGGATCCCAGCGGGCGCCCTTGTCGGCCTGCGGGCCGTGCGCCCAACCCTCGGCGACGCGGATCTTGCCGCCCTCGACCTCGAAGACCTTGCCGGTCACGTCCTTGGATTCCACACTCCCCAGCCACACCACCAGTGGACTGACGTTCTCCGGCGCCATCGCGTCGAAGGTCTGGCCCTGGGTGTTCATCATGTCGGCGAACACGGTCTCGGTCATCCGGGTGCGCGCTGACGGGGCGATGGCGTTGGCGGTGACTCCGTAGCGGCCCATTTCGGCCGCGGCGACCAGGGTCAGCGCGGCGATGCCGGCCTTGGAGGCGCTGTAGGTGGCCTGCCCGACGCTGCCCTGCAGGCCGGCGCCCGAGCTGGTGTTGATGATGCGGGCGTCGACAGTTTCGCCGGCCTTGGACTTGGCCCGCCAGTAGGCGGCGGCGTGCTTCATGGTGGCGAAGTGGCCTTTGAGGTGCACGGCGGTGACGGCGTCGAATTCCTCTTCGGTGGCGTTGGCGAACATCCGGTCCCGCACGATACCGGCGTTGTTGACCAGCACGTCGAGTGTGCCGTAGGTGTCGACAGCCTGCTTGATCAGCGCCTCGGCCTGGCCCCAGTCGGCGACGTTGGAACCGTTGGCGACGGCTTCGCCACCGGCCGCGACGATCTCGTCGACCACGTTCTGGGCGGCGCTACCGCCGCCGGCCGGCGAACCGTCCAGGCCGACGCCGATGTCGTTGACCACCACTCGGGCGCCCTCGGCGGCGAAGGCCAGCGCGTGCGCCCGCCCGATTCCGCCGCCGGCTCCGGTGACGATGACTACGCGGCCGTCAAGAAGTCCCATGGCTGCTCTCTCCTTATTTGTTAGCGCTATTTGTTAGCGCTGGATGCGTCGAGGTAGGCGGGGTTCTCTCCGCCGCCGTGCACGGTCAGGCTGGCGCCGCTGACATAGGACGCCAGGTCGGAACTCAAAAATGCTGCTGCCCAACCGATTTCGGATGGTTTGGCCAACCGGCCCAGTGGCACGGTGGCGCCGACGGCTGCTACCGATTCGGCGTCGCCGTAGAACAGCTCGGACTGTTCGGTTTCGACCATGCCGACCACGATCGAGTTGATCCGCACCTTCGGAGCCCATTCGACGGCTAACGATGTGGTCAGGCTATCCACCCCGGCCTTGGCCGCACCGTAGGCCGCGGTGCCAGGGGACGGTCGGTGGCCGCTGACACTGGTGATGTTGACGATCGAGCCGCCGGTGTCCTGGGCCTGCATGACCGCGTTAGCGTGCGTGGACACCAGCAGGGCGCTGAGCAAATTGAGCTCGATGATCTTGCGGCTGAAATTGGCCGACGCATCTGCCGCAAGTGCGAACGGGGAGCCGCCGGCGTTGTTGACCACGATGTCGATCCGGCCGTGGGTGGCCACGATCGCCCCGATCAGACCCCTCACGGCGTCGTCGTCGCGGACGTCGCAGGAATGGAACTCATAGGGGGAGCCGTCCACCGGGCGCCGGGCGCAGGTCACCACCGTTGCGCCCTGATCGGCGAAGACGGCACTGATGCCCGCGCCGACGCCGCGCACTCCGCCGGTCACCAGGACCACCTTGCCGGTCAATCCGAGGTTGATCGCTTCACCCACTGTGCTAGCGTACCAAGCAAGTGCTTGCTTAGGTATCTAAGGCCCCAATACGACAGGGAAGTCCGCCCATGCCGATCACATCCAAAACCGTCGAACCGGGGATCGTCGCGGTCACCGTCGACTACCCGCCGGTCAATGCGCTGCCGTCGCGGGCCTGGTTCGAGCTCGGCGAGGTCATCACCGCCGCCGGCAACGACATGAAGACCCACGCGGTGATCCTGCGCGCCGAGGGCCGCGGCTTCAACGCCGGCGTGGACATCAAGGAGATGCAGGCCACCGAGGGCTTCACCGCGCTGATCGACGCCAACCGCGGCTGCTTCGCGGCGTTCAAGGCCGTCTACGAGTGCGCGGTGCCGGTGATCGCCGCGGTCAACGGTTTCTGCGTCGGCGGCGGGATCGGCCTGGTCGGCAACGCCGATGTGATCGTGGCCTCCGACGACGCCAAGTTCGGCCTGCCGGAGGTCGAACGCGGCGCACTGGGCGCGGCCACCCACCTCTCCCGGCTGGTGCCGCAGCACATGATGCGCCGGTTGTTCTACACCGCGGCCACCGTCCCCGCCTCGGTCCTGGCCAACTACGGCTCGGTGCACGAGGTGGTGCCGCGCGCCGAGCTCGACGAGGCCGCGCTGCGAGTGGCCCGCGACATCGCATCCAAGGACACCCGAGTGATCCGGGCGGCCAAGGAAGCCCTCAACCTCATCGATGTGCAGAAGGTCAACAGCAGCTACCGCATGGAGCAGGGCTTCACCTTCGAGCTCAACCTCTCCGGTGTCGCCGACGAGCACCGCGACGAGTTCGCCGGGACCGAGAAGGGCGCTAAGAAATGAGCAAGGTAACGACCCTCGACGACGCCGTCGCGGAACTGCGCGACGGCATGACGATCGGTATCGGCGGCTGGGGCTCGCGCCGTAAGCCCATGGCGTTCGTCCGCGCCATCCTGCGCACCGACGTCAAGGATCTGACCGTAGTGACTTACGGCGGACCGGATCTGGGTTTGCTGTGTTCGGCGGGCAAGGTGCGCCGGGCCTACTACGGATTCGTCTCCCTGGACTCCGCGCCGTTCTACGACCCGTGGTTCGCGCACGCCCGCACCACCGGGGCCATCGAGGCCCGCGAGATGGACGAGGGCATGCTGCGCTGCGGACTGCAGGCCGCCGCCCAGCGGCTGCCGTTCCTGCCGATCCGCGCCGGGCTGGGCAGCTCGGTGATCGACTTCTGGGAAGGTGAACTCAAGACCGTGGTGTCGCCGTATCCCGTTGAGGGTGGGCACGAGACGCTGGTCGCGATGCCCGCGCTGAACCTGGACGCCGCGTTCGTGCACATGAACATCGGCGATGAGCGCGGCAACGCCGCCTACACCGGGATCGACCCGTACTTCGACGACCTGTTCCTGATGTCGGCGCAGCGCCGGTTCCTGTCGGTGGAGAAGATCGTGCCCACCCAGGAGCTGATCGCCAGCACGTCACCGCAGACCCAGGTGATCAACCGGATGATGGTGGACAAGGTCGTCGAGGCCCCGAATGGCGCCCACTTCACCATCGGCGCAGCCGATTACGGCCGAGACGAGAAGTTCCAGCGGCACTACGCCGAAGCCGCCCGCTCCGACGAGACCTGGGCGGAGTTCAAGGCCACCTACCTGTCCGGCAGCGAGGACGACTACCAGGCTGCGGTCAAGAAATTCGGAGCGGAGGCACTCACATGACCGACTCACCCACACGCGCCGAGATCTGCGCCGTCGCCTGCGCCGAGCTGTTCCGCGACGCCGGCGAAATCATGGCCTCACCCATGGCCACCGTGCCCTCGGTCGGCGCCCGGCTGGCCCGCCTCACCTTCTCCCCCGACCTGGTGCTCACCGACGGGGAGGCCCGCATCCTGGCCGACACCCCGGCGATCGGCAAGGTCGGTCCACTGGAAGGCTGGATGCCGTTCAACCGGGTCTTCGAAACCCTGTCGTGGGGCCGGCGCCATGTGATCATGGGCGCCAACCAGATCGACCGCTACGGCAACCAGAACCTGTCCGCGTTCGGTGCGCTGCAGCAGCCGACCCGGCAGATGTTCGGGGTCCGCGGGGCGCCGGGCAACACCATCAACCACACAACCAGTTACTGGGTGGGCGCGCACTCGTCGCGGGTGTTCTGCGAGGCCGTGGACATCGTCTGCGGCATCGGCTACGACAAGGTGGACCCGGCCAACCCGGCATTCCGGTTCTTCAACCTGGGCGGGGTGGTGACCAACCTCGGTGTGTTCGACTTCGGCGGCCCCTCGCATGAGATGCGTGCGGTCTCGCTGCACCCCGGCGTCACCGCCGACGAGGTCACCGAGAACACCAGCTTCGAGGTGCACGGTCTGGCCGAAGCCGCGGTGACCCGGGAGCCGACCGTCGAAGAGTTGCGGCTGATCCGTGAGGTCATCGACCCCAAGTCATTGCGGGACAAAGAGGTCAGAGCATGATGATCCGCCTCCTCCTCATCGCTCCGTCCCCCTCGCCGCTTCGCGACTGGGGGTACCCCCACTGCATCGTCGGCGGTGGCCAATGAGCCGCATCAAAACCCCGCTGACCCAACTGGTCGGTATCGAACACCCGGTGGTGCAGACCGGGATGGGCTGGGTAGCCGGTGCGCGGCTGGTCTCGGCGACCGCCAATGCCGGCGGGCTGGGCATCCTGGCCTCGGCGACCATGACGATCGATGAGCTGGCCACCGCGATCGCCAAGGTGAAGGCCGCCACCGACAAGCCGTTCGGGGTCAACATCCGTGCCGACGGCGCCGACGCCGGCGACCGGGTGGACCTGATGATCCGCGAGGGCGTCAAGGTGGCGTCGTTTGCGCTGGCGCCCAAGGCCGAGCTGATCGCGAAGCTCAAAGAGGCCGGATCCGTGGTGATCCCGTCAGTGGGCGCGGCCAAGCACGCCAAGAAGGTGGCGTCCTGGGGCGCCGACGCGGTGATCGTGCAGGGCGGAGAGGGCGGCGGGCACACCGGCCCGGTCGCCACCACATTGCTGCTGCCGTCGGTGCTGGACGCGGTTGCCGGTACCGGGGTGCAGGTGATCGCCGCCGGCGGATTCTTCGACGGCCGCGGTCTGGCCGCCGCGCTGTCCTACGGCGCGACCGGCGTCGCGATGGGCACCCGATTCCTGTTGACCAGCGACTCCACCGTTCCGGACTCGGTCAAGCAGCGCTACCTGGCCGCCGACCTGAGCGGCACCGTGGTCTCCACCCGGGTAGACGGCATGCCGCACCGGGTGCTGCGCACTGAACTGGTGAACAAACTTGAAAGCGGTTCGCGGGCACGTGGTTTCAGCGCCGCCATCCGCAACGCCGCCAAGTTCAAGAAGATGTCGCAGATGAGCTGGCCGACCATGGTGCGCGACGGGCTGGCGATGCGGCACGGCAAGGAGCTCACCTGGTCGCAGGTGCTGATGGCCGCCAACACCCCGATGCTGCTCAAAGCCGGCCTGGTAGAAGGCAACACCGAAGCCGGCGTGCTGGCCTCGGGTCAGGTGGCGGGCATCCTGGACAGCCTGCCGTCGTGCGCCGAGCTGATCACCTCGATCGTCGACGAGGCCGTCGAGCACCTGCGCAGCGCCAACTCCTTCGTCGTCTAGCCCCGAGCGCCAATCTCACGACGCGACACGCCGTGTCACCGTCGTGAGATTGGCACTCGCGCGGCCGGGCCAACCGGCGGTATACATCGCGTCCTCCACCCGGGCAATAAGCGTCCCGCGGCGGTAGCTCAGCAACTCCGCGCTGACCCGGATGATCACCCAGCCTTGCTCGGCCAGCCCTACCTGGCGGTCGATGTCGCGTTGCCGCTGTTTCGGATTGGCCCAGTGCTGCTGACCGTCGTATTCGATGCCGACCTTCAATTGTCGGTATCCCATATCGACCCGGCCCACGAATTCGCCGTAGCTGTCGCGCACCACGATCTGGGTGTCCGGTCGCGGCAAGCCAGCGTCGATCAAGACCAATCGCGTACGCGTTTCCTGCGGCGACTCCGCTCCGCGGTCGACGAGCGGCAGCACCCGGCGAAGCCGATTCAGGCCCCGCGCGCCACGATGCGCGTCGATGACGGCCTCGACTTCCGCAACCCCGACGCCGGTGGCGTTCGCTAGTGCGTCAAGCCGTTGGAGTGCCCGAAGCCGTGACGACGTACGCCGCCCGATGTCGAAAGCGGTGCGCGCCGGAGAGGTGACCGCAATCCCGTCGACGTCTACCACCTCACCCGGCTTCAGGATGTCGCGGTGTACGACGAGTTTCTGCGGGGGCACCCGGCTGCCGTACACCAGCTCGGCGTCCAGCGCGCCGCTCACCCACTTCGTGCCGAGCAGCGCCGCGGCTGAGTCACCCGCGACTACCCCCCGGCGCCGTGACCACAGCCACGCCGCTTCCGCCCGCTGCCGGGCGGTCAGCTCGACACCCCATGGCGCGTAGACCCCCGGATAAACCGGTTCGTAGAGCGCCCGCATCGCCCGCTCGGGGATGGCCCTGGCGGCCAGCGCCTCCTGACCCAGGAATGGCCATCCCAATTCGCCCACAGCCTGAAAGCATGCTCGCCGGTGCCGATCAGCGCTGACATCCATCCACAGGCGACCGAACGCCAATCTCACGACGCGACACGCCGTGGCGGCGTCGGGAGATTGGCGCTCGGCGCGGTGGTTAAGCCTCCACCACCATCAGGGTGTGCCCGGTCGGGTCACGAAGCCAGAACATCGGCGGAACCGGGTCACCCATCCGGGCAACCTGGTCGTCCACGTCGACACCTAGCTCACGGATCGCAGCGTGCGTGGCGTCGATGTCGTCGGTGGTCAGCGCGATGCCGGTGTCGGTCGGCTCGACCGGCCCACTCTCCGGCGGCGGTGGAGCCAGCGCGATCCCGGTATTCCCCTCGGGCGGGTAGACCTCCACCCAGCGGTAGCCATCACCCATGTCGATGTCGGTTCGCTTCTCGAAGCCCAGCGACTCGTAGAACGCCACCGCTTTGTCCTGCTCAACGGTCGGCACACACACCAGGTTGATCGTCTTCAGGCCGATCTTGGCAGTGCTCATCATGCTCCTTCTGGGTTGGGATGGGTTGGGCAAACTACGAATTCGAGCCGTATAGCGCAGCGATCTCCGGCGAGCTGGCCCAGCGACTGTAGGTGGGGCCCTGCGGCCAGCCGTCGGGCGAGTCCTGCCACTGTTCCTGACGCCCATAGGGCAGCACGTCGATCAGCGGAAACACGTGGCTGAGTTGTTCAACCCCGCGGTGGTTGGTGAACCAGGTGCGGTAGACCGTATCACCCTGGCGGAGAAAGACATTCACCGCGAACTGGCCGCCCGGCGGTACCCCGACATCAGCCCCGAACGGACTGTTGGCAGTGCTGTACCACGCCATTTGATTGCCGACACGCCGCTTGTACGCGATCGCTTCGTCGATCGGCCCCTGCGTCACGATGACGAACCGTGCGTCATAGGCGTCGAGGAAGTCGAGTCGGGTGAACTGCGCGGTGTAGCCGGTGCACCCCGGGCACTGCCATTCCTGACCCGGCGACCACATGTGGTGGTAGACGATCAGTTGACTCTTGCCCTCGAATACCTCAGGCAGGCGCACCGGCCCCCGCTCACCATCGAGCACATAGTCGTCCATGGCGACCATCGGCAGGCGCCGGCGCAGCGCTGCGATCGCGTCTAGTTCACGGGTGGCCGCCTTCTCCCGGACGCGCAACGCGTCGAGTTCCCGTTGCCAGGCCTGGTGATCCACGATCGGCGGCGCCTTGAAACCAGTCATCGGCGAAAACCCCCATTGGTATGTGTACGGCGTCTACATTGGATATGTTCACACCGTACACTTGGACCCGAGGGGGCTGTCAAGAGGTGACTGCGACAAAGACCGGTTATCACCATGGCGACCTGGGCGCGGCGCTGATCGACGCCGGCCTGCAGCTGACCCGGCTCGGCGGTCCAGAGGCTCTCACGGTCCGAGAGGCGACCCGGCGCGTCGGGGTCTCCCCCAACGCCGCCTACCGCCACTTCGCCGACCGCGAGGCACTGTTGAGGGCCGTCGCGATCGCCATCGGAGACCGGATGGCCGCCCGCATGCTCCCACCGGTAAGCCGACGCGGCTCACCACAGAACCGGGCACGCAACCGGCTCCGCGCAGTCGGACTCGGCTACATCGGGTTCGCGTTGGACGAGCCGGGGTGGTTCACCGTGGCCTTCTTCGGCTCCGGGGTCACCTCAGTCGACGACGACGGAGTCCCACCACCATTTCGCGCGCTGGTCGACGCACTCGATGCGATGGCCGATTCCGGTGTGCTGCACGCGGACCGGCGCGCCGGCGCGGAGTGGCCGTGCTGGTCGGCCGTGCACGGATTCGCCGAGCTGGCCCTGCGCGGGCCGCTGCGCGGCGCCCCCCGCCCCGATCTGGACGCGTTGGCACAACGAACGGTCGACGACATCATCGCCGGTCTGGTTGGGTGAGGCGGCGACTGCGCGGCTTCAGCTGACGTGGGCGGGCAGATGGATCCCGTTGCTGACGGTGATCAGGAACGCGGTGAGGTCATGCGTGAGGTCGTCCATCGACCGCGGCGGGTCGGTCTGATACAGGAAATCGGCGATGATCTCGAAGAGTCCCCCGACGGTGGCCACTGCCATCGCCCGATAGTCGGCGGCCTCACCGGGTTGAGCCCTGCTGCGCCAGAACGACTCGATGAAGTTCGCGGCCCACTTGCGGTTCGCCCGCCGTTGCGCCTCCACCCGCGGCGAGATTCCGGTGCTCTCCCGGAACACAACGACCGCAACCCGAGGATCGACGACCAGCTCATGGGCGAACACCGTCAAAACGCGACGCACCGTCGCCTCTTCAGTCTCTTCGGTGTCGTCGGGAGCACCGTGAAGCAACTCCTCCTCGACCCTTGCCTCGATGCGGTCGCCGATCTCGTTCATCAGCGACAGGTAACAGTCTTCCTTGCTGTCGAACAGCTCGTAGAACGCCTTGTTGCCGACGTAGGCCGTTTGGCAGATCTGCTCGATAGAGGTATTGACGTAACCGTCTCGGGCAAACAATTCGAACGCTGCGGTCAAGAGTTGCTCACGACGCTGAGCTCGGCGCTGATCAGCGTCGAGCCCACGAATCCGGCGTCCCCCTGGCGCCGTCGGAGTCGGTCCTTCCATAACCCGCAATTTTAGCCGCCGAGGCGCTCGATGATCGTGACGTTAGCTGTGCCGCCGCCTTCGCACATCGTCTGCAAACCGTACCGGCCGCCGGTGCGCTCCAATTCGTTGAGCATGGTGGTGAACAACTTGGCACCGGTCGCCCCCAGCGGGTGACCCAGCGCGATTGCCCCACCGTTGGGGTTGACCTTGGCCGGGTCGATCGGGAACTCCTTCATCCAGGCCTGCACCACCGGAGCAAACGCCTCGTTGATCTCCACGACGTCGATGTCGTCGATGCTCAGGCCGGTCTTTTCCAGCGCGTAGCGGGTGGCCGGAATCGGGCCGGTCAGCATGATCACCGGGTCGTCACCACGGGCGCTGATGTGGTGGATGCGGGCGCGCGGCTTCAGGCCATGGTCGGACACGGCTTGCTCGGAGGCGAGCAGCACCGCTGCCGAGCCGTCACAGATCTGGCTGGAGAGCGCGGCGGTCAGCCGGCCGCCCTCGACCAGCGTCTTGAGGCCGGCCATCTTCTCCAGGGTGGACTCGCGCGGGCACTCGTCGACCCGGAAGCCGTCGACATCAATGATCTCGTTGTCGAAGCGGCCTTCGGCGATCGCGGCGAACGCCCGCTGGTGGCTCTGCAGGGCGAAACGCTCCATGTCCTCGCGGGAGATGTCCCAGCGCTCGGCGATCATCTCGGCGCCGCGGAACTGCGAGACCTCTTCGTCCCCGTAGCGTTCCAGCCACTTCTTCGACTCGTTAGTCGGCGAGGTGAAGCCGAACTGCTCGCCGACGACCATTGCCGACGAGATCGGGATCCAGCTCATGTTCTGCACGCCGCCGGCCACGATCAGATCCGCGGTGCGCGACATGATCGCCTGCGCGCCGAATGAGATGGCCTGCTGGCTGGAGCCGCACTGCCGGTCGACGGTGACGCCGGGAACCCCTTCGGGGAAGCCGGCCGCCAGCCACGCGAGCCGGCCGATGTTGCCGGCCTGGCCACCAACGGCGTCCACGCAGCCGGCGATCACATCATCGACGGCCGCCGGGTCGACGCCGACTCGGTCCAACAGACCGCGAAACGCCAACGCGCCCAAGTCAATCGGGTGATAGGTGGCCAGCGATCCGTTGCGCTTGCCGACGGCGGTGCGAACAGCGTCGATGACATACGCTTCAGAGACTTGTGCGGCCATTTCAGACTCCTTCTTTGGTGATACCACCCAGCACGATGGCGAGGTATTGTCTGCCGACTTGTTCGGCGGTCAGTGGACCACCCGGTTGGTACCAGCGCACCGATACCCAGGTGGTGTCGCGGATGAAGCGATAGACCAGGTCGACGTCGAGGTCGGGCCGGAATATTCCCGCTTCGATGCCCTGCTGCAGTACGTCGAGCCACATCTTGCGTTGCTGACGGTTGCGTTCGTCGACGTAGGAGAACCGTTCGTGTGACGACAGCCGCTTGGCTTCGTCCTGGTAGATGACCACTTGAGCGTGCCGATGCTCGATCGCGTCGAACGAGGCCAGGAACAGTCCCTTGAGGCGTTCCAGCGGATCGGTTTCATGATCGACGATCTGCTGGTACCGGGCGAACAGCCAGTCCAGAAAGTCACGCAGCACCTCGTCGACCATCTCCTCTTTGGAGGAGAAGTGGTGATACAGACTGCCGGACAGGATCCCGGCGGCGTCGGCGATATCACGCACAGTCGTGGCACGCAGGCCACGCTCGGCGATCATCGCCGCTGCCAGGTTCAGGAGTTCGTCACGGCGTGTCATGGCATCAGGCGCGCTGGCTGGAAACCGAGATGACCTCGCCGGTGAGGTAACTGGAGTAGTCACTCGCCAAGAACGCGATGGTGGTGGCGATCTCCCACGGCTCGGCCGCCCGGCCGAACGCCTCGCCGTCGGCGAGGCGGTCCAGCAGTTCTGCCGAGCTGGTCTTCTCCAGGAACTTGTGCCGGGCGATAGACGGCGAGACGGCGTTGATCCGCACCCCGTACTCGACGGCCTCAATCGCACTGCACCGGGTCAGCGCCATCACGCCGGCCTTGGCCGCGGCGTAGTGCGACTGCGAATGCTGTGCACGCCAACCCAATACGCTGGCGTTGTTGACGATCACCCCACCGTGTTCGGCACCGCGGAAGTAGCGCAGCGCCGCCCGGGTCGCCCGCATCACCGAGGTAAGGGTCACGTTGAGCACCCGGTCCCACTCGTCGTCAGTCATGTCGATGACCGGGGTCTGCCCGCCGAGCCCGGCATTGTTGACCAGCACATCGAGCCGACCCATCTTCGCCACGGCCTCGTCGAACAATGCGTCCACCGCGGCGGTGGAGGTGACGTCGCAGACCACCGCCTCGACCCGGCCCAGCCCGAGGCCGGCCAGTTCGTCGCGGGTCTCGCCGAGGCGGCGCTCGTGGTAGTCGGAGACGACGACGTCGGCGCCTTCGAGCAGTGCACGCCGCGCGGTGGTGGAGCCGATGCCGGTGCCGGCGGCGGCGGTAACCAGAACCGTCTTGCCCGCCAATAAGCCATGCCCGGCAATCTCTTCCGGCGTCTTGGACAGATCCTTGGACGTCGAGCTCATCCCTTTGCCTCCCGGGGTAGGCCGAGAACCCGCTCGGCGATGATGTTGCGCTGAATCTCGTTCGACCCGCCGTAGATGGTGTCGCTGCGGGTGAACAGGTAGAGCCGCTGCCACTCGTCGAACTCGCCGTCCGCCAGCACCATCGAGTCGCGACCGATCACGTCCATCGCCAGCTCACCGAGATCGCGATGCCAGTTGGCCCACAACAGCTTCGACACGTTGTCCTGACCGGGCTGCTCGACGTCCATGGTGGCCATCGCATACGACCGCATCGACCGCAGGCCCACCCAGGAGCGGGTCAACCGCTCACGGATCAACGGGTCGTCGGCGGCGCCGTTGCGCTGTGCGAGCTCGGCGAGTGCGGAAAGTTCACGGGCGTAACGGATCTGCTGGCCCAGGGTCGACACGCCTCGTTCGAAGGTGAGCGTGCCCATGGCGACCTTCCAGCCGTCGCCGGGCTCACCGACCACCAGGTCGGCGTCGGTGCGGGCGTCGTCGAAGAACACCTCGTTGAACTCCGAGGTGCCGGTCAGTTGCACGATCGGCCGGATCTCGACGCCGGGCTGGTCCAGTGGCACCAACAGGTAAGACAGTCCGTTGTGCCGCTTGGAGCCCTTCTCGGTGCGGGCGACCACGAAACACCACTGCGACAGGTGTGCCAGTGACGTCCAGACCTTCTGGCCATTAATCACCCAGGCATCTCCGTCGAGCACCGCGGTGGTGGCCACGTTGGCCAGGTCACTGCCGGCGCCGGGCTCGGAGTAGCCCTGGCACCACAGTTCGGTGACGTTGCGGATGCCCGGCAGGAAGCGCTTCTGCTGTTCGGGACTACCGAACGCGATCAGGGTCGGCCCCAGCAGCTCTTCGCCCAGGTGGTTGACCTTGTCGGGCGCGTCAGCCTTGGCGTACTCCTCATAGAACGCCACCCGGTGCGCCACCGACAGGCCGCGACCGCCGTGTTCCACCGGCCAGCCCAGGCAGGTCAGCCCGGCGTCGGCGAGATGGCGGTTCCACGCCATCCGCTCCTCGAACGCCTCATGCTCGCGCCCCGGACCGCCGAGCCCCTTG
This sequence comes from Mycobacterium sp. SVM_VP21, assembly GCA_024758765.1. Classification (NCBI taxonomy): domain Bacteria; kingdom Bacillati; phylum Actinomycetota; class Actinomycetes; order Mycobacteriales; family Mycobacteriaceae; genus Mycobacterium; species Mycobacterium cavoris. The sequence continues at coordinate 2,276,031 of CP101406.1, read as the reverse complement.
AGCTCGGCGAACTCCCCGACCAGGTTGTCGGCCAGCCATGCACGGACCTCGGCCCGGAACTCCTCGACTGCTTGCACCCTTGTAGGCTAACCTACCAAGCACTTGCTCGGCTACGAGCCGTCGAGCCCAGGGAGCCCGCGCTGACGGCGATGCAGAGTTCAGCGACGGGGAGGAGCAGCGCCTATGAGTACAGAACCGCAGACCACACCTGCGGCCCTGGACCACATCGCGCGTGCGCTGCCCGACCATGACGCCCTGGTCACCGAGGACAAGCGCTTCACCTACGCGACCCTGCGCGACGAAGTGCGGCGGGCCGCCGCGGCTCTGATCGCCCTTGGCGTGCAACCCGGCGAGCGGGTTGCGCTCTGGTCGCCCAACACCTGGCACTGGGTGATCACCTGCCTGGGCACTCACTACGCCGGCGGCGTGCTGGTGCCGCTGAACACGCGCTACACCGCGGCAGAGGCCACCGACATCCTGACCCGCAGCAAGGCCAAGGTGCTGGTCGGCATGGGCCGGTTCCTCAAGACCGACCGCCTCACCGAACTGGATCGCGACCAGCTGCCGGATCTGCAGCACGTGATCCGGGTGCCGGTAGAGACGGAGGACGGAACCTGGGACGAATTCATCGCCGCCGGTGCCGCAGTGCCGGCCGCCGACGTCGACGCCCGCGCCGCCGGCGTCGGACCCGATGATCTGTCCGACATCCTGTTCACCTCCGGCACCACTGGCCGCAGCAAGGGCGTGCTCTGCGCGCACCGGCAGTCGCTGGCCGGCCCGGCGGCCTGGGCCGAGTGTGGCCAGATGACCTCGCGGGACCGCTACCTGTGCATCAACCCGTTCTTTCACAACTTCGGCTACAAAGCCGGCATTCTGGCCTGCCTGCAGACCGGGGCCACCCTGATTCCGCAGCTCACCTTCGACCCGGCCGGTGCGCTGCGCGCCATCGAATCCCACCGGATCACCGTGCTGCCCGGGCCGCCCACCATCTACCAAACCCTGCTGGATCACCCCGAGCGTGACCAACACGACCTGAGCTCGCTGCGATTCGCGGTCACTGGAGCGGCCACCGTGCCGGTAGTACTGATCGAGCGGATGCAGACCGAACTCGACATCGACATCGTGCTCACCGCCTACGGGCTGACTGAGTCCGGCGGGTTCGGCACCATGTGCCGGGCCGATGACGACGCCGTCACCGTCGCCACCACCTGCGGGCGTCCGATCGGCGACTTCGAGCTGCGGCTGGAAAGCACGGGCGGCGATTCGGATTCCGGCGAAGTGCTCCTGCGCAGCGCCAACATCATGCTCGGCTACCTCGATGACGCCGACGCGACCGCTGCGGCGATCGACGCCGAAGGGTGGCTGCACACCGGCGATATCGGGACCGTGGACGCGGCCGGGAACCTGCGGATCACCGACCGGCTCAAGGACATGTACATCTCCGGCGGCTTCAACGTCTACCCGGCCGAGATCGAGCAGACACTGGCCCGCCTCGACGGGGTGGCCGACGTGGCGGTGATCGGCGTTCCCGATGAACGGATGGGCGAAGTGGGCCGCGCCTTCATCGTCCGCCGGCCCGGATCGACGCTCGACGAACAAGCGGTGATCGCATACGCCCGTGAGCATTTGGCGAACTTCAAGGCACCGAGATCGGTGATCTTCACCGACTCCCTACCGCGCAATCCTGGCGGCAAGGTGGTCAAGCATGAATTGAGAGAGTGGGCCTGATGGACCTGAATTTCGATGATGAGACCGAGGCCTTTCGCGCCGAGGTCCGCGACTTCCTGGCCGCGAACTCCGACAAGTTCCCGACTGAGTCCTACGACACCGCCGAGGGTTTCGAGCAGCACCGCCGCTGGGACAAGGTGCTCTTCGACGCCGGCCTGTCGGTGATCGCCTGGCCGAAGAAATACGGCGGCCGCGACGCCACCATGCTGCAGTGGGTGGTGTACGAGGAGGAGTACTTCGCCTCCGGGGCGCCCGGCCGGGCCAGCGCCAACGGCACCTCGATGCTGGCACCGACGCTGTTCGCGCACGGCACCCAAGAGCAGCTGGACCGCATCCTTCCGAAGATGGCCAGCGGCGAGGAGATCTGGGCACAGGCATGGTCGGAGCCGGAGTCCGGCAGCGACTTGGCGTCGCTGCGCTCGACGGCGACCAAAGTCGACGGCGGCTGGAAACTCAACGGGCAGAAGATCTGGAGCTCGCGGGCCCCGTTCGGTGAGCGCGGCTTCGGGCTGTTCCGCTCCGACCCCGAAGCCCAGCGCCACCACGGCCTGACCTACTTCATGTTCGATCTGAAGGCCGACGGGATCACCGTGCGTGCCATCGAGCAGCTCGGCGGCGAGACCGGCTTCGGCGAGATCTTCCTCGACGATGTCTTCGTGCCGGACAACGACGTGATCGGCGTGCCGAACGAAGGCTGGCGCGCGGCGATGAGCACGTCGAGCAACGAGCGCGGCATGAGCCTGCGCAGCCCGGCCCGGTTCCTGGTGGGCGCCGAAAAGTTGGCCGCCATGTGGAAGCAGCACGGCAGCGATCCGGTGTTCACCGACCGCGTCGCCGACGCCTGGATCAAGGCGCAGGCCTACCGGTTGCAGACGTTCGGCACCGTGACCCGGCTGGCTGCCGGTGGCGAGTTGGGCGCGGAGTCCTCAGTGACCAAGGTGTTCTGGTCCGACCTCGACGTTGCCCTGCACCAGACCGGCCTGGACATCCGCGGCGCTGACGGCGAACTCGCCGACGCCTGGACCCACGGTTACCTGTTCTCGCTCGGCGGCCCGATCTACGCCGGCACCAACGAGATTCAGCGCAATATCATCGCCGAGCGGCTGCTGGGCCTGCCCCGGGAGAAGAAATGAAATTCGATCTAGACCAAGAGCAGCGCGACTTTGCGGCCAGCATCGACGCCGCCCTGGGTGCCGCCGACGTGCCCGGCGCGGTGCGCGCCTGGTCGCAGGGTGACGCCGAGCCGGGTCGCGCGGTGTGGAATCAGCTGGCCGAACTCGGCGTGACCGCGTTGGCCGTGCCGGAGGAGTTCGACGGCATCGGCGCCCATCCCGTCGACCTGGTGTTGGCTATCGAGGCACTCGGCCGCTGGTGCGTGCCCGGGCCGGTGGTGGAGTCCATCGCGGTGGCACCGATCCTGCTGGCCGGCTCACCTGATGCCGGGTCGCAGCTGGCAGCCCTCGCCGCCGGTGAGCTCATCGCCACGGTGGCGCTGCCGCCGCACACCCCGCGGGCCCTGGATGCTCAGTCCGCCGACCTGGTGCTGCTCGCCGAGAACGGCCAGGCCGGCTCGGCACAGGTCGGCACCCGTCACGCCTCAGTGGACCCCAGCCGCAGCGTCTTCGACGTCACCGCGACCGGAGCGACCTGGGAGGCCGACACCGCCCGCGCCTACGAAGTGGGCGCCCTGGCCACTGCTGCACAGCTCATCGGGGCCGGTCAGGCGATGCTGAACACCGCCGTCGACTACGCCAAGCAGCGCACCCAGTTCGGTCGGGTGATCGGCGGCTACCAGGCCATCAAGCACAAGCTGGCCGACGTGCACATCGCGCTCGAGTTGGCCCGCCCGCTGGTGTACGGGGCGGCGCTCGCTTTTGCGGACAGCTCCCCCGACACCGCCCGCGACGTCAGCGCCGCCAAGGTGGCCGCGTCCGACGCCGCCCTGCTGGCCGCGCATTCGGCGTTGCAGACCCACGGCGCGATCGGCTTCACCAGCGAGTGCGATCTGTCGCTGTGGCTGCTGCGGGTGCAGGCCCTGCGTCCCGCGTGGGGGGATGCGACCGCCCACCGGCGGCGAGTGTTGGAGGCGATCTAAATGGCCCGTAACGACGAACGCGACCTGCTGCGCCAGACCGTGGCCGCACTGGTCGACAAGCACGCCACCGGAGAGGCAGTACGGGCGGCGATGGAATCCGAGCGCGGCTACGACGAGACGCTATGGCAACTGCTGTGCGAGCAGGTCGGCGCCGCTGCCCTGGTGGTGCCCGAGGAGCTCGGCGGCGCCGGGGGCGAACTGGGCGACGCCGCAGTCGTTCTCGAGGAGCTGGGCAAGGCATTGGTGCCCACTCCGCTGCTGGGAACCATTCTGGCCGAGCTGGCGCTGCTGGCTGCGGCCGAGCCCGATGCCGAAGCATTGGAACAGCTGGCGGAAGGCGGCGCGATCGGAGCGGTCGTCTTCGGCGACGACAACACCGTGGCCAACGGTGATATCGCGGATGTCGTCGTGGGCGCCCAGGACGGCCAATTGCGGCGCTGGACCGAGTTCAGCACCGAGCCGGTGGCCACCATGGACCCGACCCGGCGCCTGGGCCGGATCACCGCCGCCGCGACCACGCCCATCGGTGATGACCCCGGCATCGCGGACTACGCGGCGATCCTGTTGGCAGCCGAGCAGATCGGCGCCGCGGCCCGCTGCCTGGACCTGACCGTGGAGTACACCAAGAGCCGGGTGCAGTTCGGCCGGCCGATCGGCAGTTTCCAGGCGCTCAAGCACCGGATGGCCGACCTGCACGTGGCCGTGTCGGCTGCCCGCGCCGTTGTCGACGACGCCCTCGCCGAGCCGTCGGCGACCTCGGCCGCGCTGGCACGGGTGGTGGCCAGCGAGGCATTTTCCAAGGTGGCCGGCGAGGCCGTGCAGCTGCACGGCGGCATCGCGATCACCTGGGAAAGCGACATCCAGCTGTACTTCAAACGCGCGCACGGCAGTTCACAGTTGTTCGGCCTGCCGGCACAGCATCTTCGCCGGTTGCAGGCCGAGGTGCTGTAGCAGCCCCGTACGGTAGCCGCATGTGCACTCGACTGGTTTATCTCGGCCCGAACGGCAACATCATCACCGGACGGTCCATGGACTGGAAGCTGGATTTGGCGACCAATTTGTGGTCGTTGCCGCGAGGCGTGAAACGCGATGGTCGGGCCGGGGCGAACTCCGTTGAGTGGACCGCAAAGTACGGCAGTGTGGTGGCCACCGGCTACGACATCTGCACCACCGACGGCTTGAACGAAGCCGGATTGTCCGCCAACCTGCTCTGGCTGGCGGAGTCGGTATATCCGAAATACGACGGCAGCCGGCCCGGCCTGTGCATCTCGGTCTGGGCGCAGTACGCCCTGGACAACTTCGCCACGGTCGCCGAAGCCGTCGCGGCGCTGCGCACCGAACCGTTCCAGGTGGTCACCGACGGCGTGCCCGGCGAGGACCGGCTGGCCACGCTGCATCTGTCGCTGTCGGACGTGACCGGCGACAGTGCGATCGTGGAATACGTTGACGGCAAACAGGTCATCCACCATGGTCGGCAGTACCAGGTGATGACGAACTCGCCGATCTTCGAACAACAGCTCGCGGTCAACGCCTATTGGGAGCAGCTCGGCGGCACCGTCATGCTGCCGGGCACCAATCGGGCCGCGGACCGGTTCGCCCGAGCTTCGTTCTACGTCAACGCGATTCCGAAATCCGACGACATGAAGCTCGCACTCGCCTCGGTGCTCAGCGTGGTACGCAACGTGTCGGTGCCATTCGGCATCTCCACCCCGGACGAGCCGAATATCTCCTCGACCCGCTGGCGCACGGTTGCCCACCACACCCGCAAGCTGTACTTCTTCGAGTCGGCGTTGACGCCCAACGTCTTCTGGGTGGATCTGAACAAACTCGACTTCGCCGAAGACGCGCCCGCGCGCAAACTCACACTCGGTTCCGACGACAGCAACATTTTCGCCGGTGAGACATCGGCGGATTTCGACGTCGCCGAACCATTCACCTTCCTGGCCCTGAACACGTGAGCGCGGCACGCCGCTTGGCTGCCGCCTCGCTGTCAGCTGGGCTGGTCGCCCTGGCGCTGGCCGCATCGGCGGCCGCTGACCCGGGGCCGCGGTGGTCCGGACTGGACGCGCGCGCGTATGGCGGTCCCATTCCCGCCGAGGGCGAGCTGATCACCTCGGTACCGCTCGACCCGGCTTTGTCAGTGACCGGCGCCGCCCAAGCATTCCGGATCCTCTACGCCACGCCTGACCAGCACGCCCGGCCCGCAGTGAGCACCGCCGCGGTCTTCGTTCCGCATGGTGCGCCCCCGGCGGGGGGATGGCCGGTGATCGCGTGGGCACACGGCACCGTCGGTCTCGGCGACGACTGCACCCCGTCGGCTCGGCCACGCAGCGCCCGCGACGACGAATACCTGTCGCACTGGCTGGACCAGGGCTACGCGGTGGTCGGCACCGACTACGTCGGGCTCGGCACGCCGGGGCTGATGAGCTACCTCAACAGCGCCACCGAAGCGCACTCGGTGATCGACTCCGTGCGCGCCGTCCACCAGATGGATCTGCCGCTGTCCCCCAAGTGGGCGATCGTCGGCCAGTCGCAGGGCGGCGGCGCGGCGATCAACAGTGCCTGGTGGGCCGACAGGCTCACCGCCGGCACCGGCCTGGACTATCGCGGGGTGGTCGCCACCGGGACTCCGGCCAACATCGAGCGATTGGTCATGGAGGCCGGGCCCGACCTGCCGCCACAGCAGGTACCTGCCGCGGCGATCAGCTATACCGCGTTCATCCTGGCCGCCCTACGCGAAGCGCATCCCGATATTCCCGTCGACCGCGTGCTGACTCCGCGCGGGCGTGAGCTGGCGGACCGGGCGGAAACGGTGTGCAAACCGGAGCTGGACAAACAGGTGGCGGGAACCACACTCAACGAGCTCTTCAGCGCACCGGTGGCGTCACTGGACGGCATCGGCGCCGCGCTCGACGGCTATATGGGCACCCCGACCGACGGATATGACCGGCCGATCTTTCTCGGACACGGCCTGCGCGACGCCGACGTGCCGCCCCGCTCCAGTCAGACGCTGTATCAGCAGCTGATCGACAATCACCAGAATGTGCAGCTGCACATCTATCCCGACCAGGACCATTCCGGCACGGTGCTCGCCTCCATGCCGGACTCCACCCGGTTCCTCCAGCAACTGATGACAGGGTGAATTGCATGACCCACCGTCTCGACCGCACGGCGCTGCGCGCCGGCATTCCGCCATTCCACGTGATGGACGTGTGGCTGGCCGCCGCCGAACGCCAGCGCAGCCATGGCGACTTGGTGAACCTGTCGGCCGGCCAGCCCAGTGTGGGAGCCCCCGAACCGGTGCGCGCCGCAGCGGCCGCGGCGCTGCAGGCCAACGAACTGGGCTACACCGTCGCGCTGGGCATCCCGGAGCTGCGCTCGGCCATTGCCGGCTCGTACGCCGATCGCTACGGCCTGTCCGTCGACCCCGACGACGTGGTGGTGACCACCGGCTCGTCGGGCGGATTCCTGCTGGCCTTTTTGGCCTGTTTCGACGCCGGCGACCGGGTGGCAATCGCCAGCCCCGGCTATCCCTGCTACCGCAACATCCTGACCGCCCTGGGCTGCGAGGTGATCGAGATCCCGTGCGGACCCGAGACCCGCTTCCAGCCCACCGCAGCGGCGCTCACAGCGCTCGCTGAAACCGGGCCGTTGGCCGGGGTGATCGTCGCCAGCCCGGCCAATCCGACCGGCACCGTCATGGAGCCGGCGGAACTGGCCGCGATCGCCGCCTGGTGCGACGCCGCCGGGGTGCGACTGATCAGCGACGAGGTGTATCACGGCCTGGTCTACGAGGGCGCCCCGCAGACCAGCTGTGCATGGGAGACCTCACGAAACGCGGTGGTGGCCAACAGCTTCTCGAAGTACTTTGCGATGACCGGCTGGCGGTTGGGCTGGCTGCTGGTGCCGCCGGCACTGCGCCGCGCGGTGGACTGCCTGACCGGCAACTTCACCATCTGCCCTCCGGTACTGGCCCAATACGCGGCGGTCGCCGCGTTCACGCCGGAGGCGATCGTCGAATCCGATGGCCACCTGCGGCACTACGCCGCCAACCGGGAGCTGCTGCTGGGCGGCCTGCGGAGCATGGGCATCGATCGGTTGGCGCCCACCGACGGGGCGTTCTATGTCTATGCCGACCTCGCAGCGCACACCGACGATTCGCTGGCATTCTGCGCGCGCCTGTTGGCCGACACCGGTCTTGCGCTGACCCCGGGAGTCGACTTCGACACCGAACGCGGCAACACCTACGTCCGGCTGTCGTTCGCCGGCCCCACCGCCGACATCGAGGAAGCATTGCGCCGACTCCGCGGTTGGCTGCCACTCCGGTAGGTTTAGCTTCCAAGCTGGAAATACCTGATCGAAGGGACCACTGCTATGCGCATCACCACGACTTCTGGCCCTGCTCTCGCGGCGGTCCCAGCTTCGCCTCTCCTCCGTCGAGGCTCGCTGAACCGCCTGGCGCTCGGCGCGGCAGCCCTCGGCATCCTCGGGGCGGTGGCCGCATCCACGCTGACGGCCAGCAACCCGGCCCACGCCGCACCCGGTGCCTGCACGGCTGCCGGGCTCGCCAACACTGCCAGCGGCGTGCTGAGCCAGGCCGGCGGATTCCTCAACGACCACCCGGAGACCAACGACGTGCTGACCAACGCGGCCAGCATGCCCCCGGACCAGGCCAAGTCTTCGGTGCAGGGTTACTTCATCGGGCACCTCGACCAGCTGTCGACGCTGCAGGGCATCGCCCAGCCGCTCACCGACCTGAAGAGCCAGTGCGGGATCGCGGTCTCGCCGACCCAGCTGGCCACGCTGCTGGAGACCGTCAGCAAGTAGGTCCGGGCCATGGCCCTGGCTATCAGTGACCACGAACGGGCCGCGCTGGCGCAGGCGGCCGGTTTCGGGCTGTTCGCCGCGATCACCGGACGCCGGTCGCGGCGGTTCCCGGTGGGCGGCGCCATTCCAGACGGTGCGCTGGCCTACAGCAGCCGCCGTCCGGTGCAGCCGTTGTCCGAGGTCGAACGGGCGCTGCTGCTGTCGCTGATGGCCGGCACCACCGGCTGGCACGACGGTATCGCGCACCATCCCGGGTACGCCCCGGCGCTGCCGAACTACCCCGGCAGCGCCACCGGGCGGGCGATGCCGTCGGCGGCGGGATTCCACACCAGTCAGCTGTTCTTCACCGACGACACCGGCTGCTACCTGCTGCCCACTCGCGACCAGCCGCCCCAGCGGTTCGAGACCGTCGAAGATTGGATCAGCCACACCGCCGATTGCTATGTGCGCCTCTCGGATTCCCGCCTGGAGCTGCCCGCCGAAGAGCCCTACATGGAGGGCCACAACACCTGGATCGGCAACCACCCGGGCAGTCTGCTGGCATTCAACGTGGCTGACCTTGCCGACCATCTGCTGGAGAATCTGTGGTTCTTCGCGGCCAACGGCTATCCGATCACCGATGACATCACTGGCCGCGACATCCCCGGCGTGCAAGCCTTTTCCGGTTTGGCGCACGCCGACGACCCGATCCCGCTGTCGTTCGTGGAGCAGTACACCCTGACCGAGGCCAGCGCCGAGTTGTCCATCGCGGCCCACAATGGAGCACTCGGCTTGCAGGCAATGGGATTGGGCGGCTGGATCTTCGACGGCCTGGACCGGTTGTCGGTGTTGGGCGGCTCCGGCGACCCGCGCGCCCCCGGGCTGGGATTCGTCGCTGACACCGATCCGCGTTGGCCGTTCCCGAATGTCACTGGGTTACCCGGCTACTTCGAGACGCTGTGTCCACCGCATGTCACTTCGGTCGCCGAGGGAGTGCGCAAGCTGGTGGCCCGCAAGTTCGGTCCGGGCGGTCCGTCGCACGCCGGCACCCCGGGCCCCTGGTCGGACAGCCCAGCCGTGCGCGGTTCGGCGCTGGCACCCGACGGCATCGCCGAACTGGTCACCTGCGAGGCGTCCTACATTTATGACACCTTCGGGAAACTGCCGGGCACCGTCCCGACCGTGCACGTGCTGATGTACCTGCAGGCCCAGCACCTGGACACCGACTTCTATGACGAGTTCTACGGCCCCGGAGCGTATCTGCGCACCCACGCCGAGCACCAGCGATGCTGGCACGGCTCATGATCGCTGGCGAACCACCGCGCTGAGGAGGTAGGCGTGAGCCACTGCCAACATCGCGAACTTGGCAAGTGCCGCACTACGGGCGACCCGGGCATTGGTGTCGACGTCGACGCCGTCGAGGGCCTTGAGCAATGCCACCCCCTCGATCGCGTCACCGGCCACAGCGCCGATCGGCAGCAGCCGCAGCGCTACCGGATGACCGTGCCGACTGCGCGCCCGCTCGATCAGCAACATCGCCAGGGTGCCGTAGGTCAGCATGTAACCGAAGTCGAGCCACAGTGACCACCGCGCCCACCGACGGCCCTGCTCGCCCCAGGCCGCCAAGATCTCCTGAACCCGTTCGGCATTGCCGGCCAGCTCGAACGGGATGATGCCGGGGCCACCCGTCTTGCGCATCCCGCGCTCCAGCACCAGCATCACAACGCTGTAGCCGACATATGCCGCCGCCGACCAGCCGAGTCGCTTCACCCGGTGGATGTTAGGCGCCGCCCTCTGCGCGAGACGCAATCTCACGACGCGACACGCCGCGTCGGCGTCGCCGGTTTCACTCTCGGGGCGAGAATTTACAGCCAGGTGTCGTCGGTGGTGGCGGTGAGGAACGCCTCCAGGTCGTCGCGCCAGTGCGCCGGAGTGGTCTTGTCCGGCTCGATGCCGGTGTAGTCGCCGCGATAGAACAGCAGCGGCCGCGGCTTCACCTCCGGGACGTCCGATAGTGACTGCACCGCGCCGAACACCACGAAGTGGTCGCCACCGTCGTGCACCGAGGCCACCGTGCAGTCGATGTGGGCCAGGGACCCGGCCAGGATCGGCGACCCCAGCGGGGACGGGTTCCAGTCCACCCCGGCGAACTTGTCTGGTTCCCGCGAGCCGAAGCGGGCGCAGACGTCCTTCTGCTCTTCGGCCAGGATGTTGACGCAGAACTTTCCGCTGGATTCGATGGCCTGCCAGGACCGCGACTGCTTGGTCGGGCAGAACAGCACCAGTGGTGGGTCCAGCGACAGCGCGGCGAACGACTGACAGGCAAAGCCGACCGGCGCATCGTCATCCACGGTGGTGATAATCGTGATGCCGGTGCAGAACTGGCCGAGTACGTTGCGGAACGCACGCGGGTCGATCGAGAGGTCGTCAGTCACTGCTACCGCATACCCACGGTGAAGTCATGTCCCCACAGGCTGACCGCGGTGCTCTCCCGGGCCACCCAGTCGTCGTCGTCGACCTCGAGGCCCTCGCAGCCGAATTCGATCTGAAAACCGCTGGGCGCCTTCATGTAGAACGACAGCATCTTGTCGTTGACGTGCCGTCCCAGGGTGGCGGCCATCGGCACCTTGCGACGGTAGGCGCGGTCCAGGCAGAGCCCGACGTCGTCGGCGCTCTCCACTTCGACCATCAGGTGCACGATTCCGGTCGGAGTCGGCATGGGCAGGAAGGCCAGGCTGTGGTGACGCGGGTTGCAGCCGAAGAACCGCAGCCAGGCCGGGTCGCCGTCGGCGGGGCGGCCGACCATCTGCGGGGGCAGCCGCATCGAGTCACGCAACCGGAAGCCGAGCACGTCGCGGTAGAAGTGCAGCGCCTCGGCGTCATCGGTGGTCGACAGCACCACGTGGCCCAGGCCCTGCTCTTCGGTGACGAACCGGTGCCCGTAGGGGCTGACCACGCGGCGATGCTGCAGCGCCACGCCGTGGAAGACCTCCAGGTGATTGCCCGACGGGTCGTCGAACGCGATCATCTCCTGGACGCTGCGCTCGGCCAGCTCGGCGGCGGTGGCTTCCTTGTAGGGCGTGCCCTCGGCGTCCAGGCGCTGCCGAATCTCCTGCAGCCCTGCGGCATTGGCGCATTCCCAACCGGATACCAGCAACCGGTCGGTGTCCCCGGGGACGATCACCAGCCGGGCCGGGAACTCGTCCATCCGCAGGTACAGCGCACCCTCGGTGGTACCGGATCCCTCGACCATGCCGAGGACCTTGCACCCGAAGTCCCGCCAGGCCGCCATGTCGGTGGCCTGGATCCGCAGGTAGCCCAGCGAACGGATACTCATCGGTGATACCTCCAGCAAGCTCTTCTATGTCCCAGCCAGGTCCGGTCGATCAGACCATGGTGTCGCCGGGCGGCAACCCGAACTCGTGGTTACCGAAGATCATGTATGCGCGCTCCGGGTCGTTGGCGGCGTGCACCCGACCCGCATGCGCGTCGCGCCAGAACCGCTGCACCGGAGCGTCGTTGGACAGCGCGGTGGCACCGGCCGCCTCGAAGAGCCGGTCGATGGAGGCGATGGCCCGGCCGGTGGCACGGACCTGGTCACGCCGGGCCCGGGCCCGCAGCTCGAACGGGATCTCCTGGCCGGCGGACAGCAGCGCGTACTCGTCGCCGACGTTGCCGATCAGCTGACGCCAGCCGGCGTCGATGTCACTGGCGGCCTCGGCGATCCGGACCTTAGCGAACGGGTCGTCCTTGGCCTTCTCGCCGGCGAACGCCGCACGCACCCGCTTGCCCTGGTGCTCGACGTGCGCCTCGTAGGCGCCGTAGGCCATGCCCATGATCGGCGTCGAGATGGTGGTCGGGTGAATGGTGCCCCACGGCATCTTGTAGACCGGCGCGGTGTTGGTCTGGTAGCCGCCGGCGGTGCCGTCGTTCATCGCCCGGTAGGACAAGAAACGGTGCCGCGGCACGAAGGCGTCCTTGACCACGACGGTGTTGCTGCCGGTGCCGCGCAGGCCGACCACGTGCCAGACGTCGTCGATGCGGTAGTCGGAGATCGGGATCAGGAAGCTGCCGAAGTCGACCGGCTTGCCGTCCTTGATCACCGGACCGCCCAGGAACGCCCAGGTGGCGTGGTCACAGCCCGACGACCAGTTCCACGAACCGTTGACGATGTAGCCGTCGGCGGTTTCGGTGACCACACCGGCGCCCATCGGCGCGTAGGACGACGAGATCCGGACGCCTGTGTCCTCACCCCAGACGTCTTCCTGGGCCTGCTGGTCGAACAGCGCCAGGTGCCAGTTGTGCACGCCGATGATGCCGGCAACCCAACCGGTGGAGCCGCAGGCACTGGCCAGCCGGCGCACTGCCTCGTAGAAGAGGGTGGGGTCGCACTGCAGGCCGCCCCACTGCTCGGGCTGCAGCAGCCGGAAGAAACCGGCGTCCTCAAGCGCCTTGACGTTGGCGTCGGGCAGCTTGCGCAGGTCTTCGGTCTCCTGGGCGCGCTCGCGCAACTGCGGCAGAAGGTCGTCGATGGCGGCCAACACCGACTGCGCGTCACGCTGTTGAATGGACGTCACTAGATTGCCTCCCAGAAGTGAACAGGTTCTTCCGGCCCGTTTTCCAACCAGCCTAGAGTGAGATTAGAACACGTTCCGATTTGTGTCGAGCGGGGTGTTCCTGCAGCTGGTAGCAATACCGGACCACTTTTCTGTAACCTGTTCTAGTTATGACCGAAGATGAAGGGCGGCCCGTGACGGAGACCATTCCGGACGAACCACTCGGCAGTCACGTGCTGGAACTGCAGATCACCGACGTCGTCACCGAAACCGACGACGCACGCTCGCTCGTGTTCGGCGTGCCAGACGGGCCGGACGACCCGGAGATCCCCGAGCAGCGGTTGAAGTACTCGCCGGGCCAGTTCCTGACGCTGCGAATCCCCAGCGACCAGACCGGCTCGGTGGCCCGCTGCTACTCGCTGTGCAGTTCGCCGTTCACCGATGACTCGCTGGCGGTCACCGTCAAGCGGACCGCCGACGGCTACGCATCGAACTGGCTGTGCGACAACGCGCGCCCCGGCATGCGCATCCACGTGCTGGCGCCGTCAGGCACCTTTGTGCCGAAGTCCCTGGACACCGACTTTCTGCTGCTGGCCGCCGGCAGCGGGATCACCCCGATGATGGCGATCTGCAAGTCGGCGCTGTCGCAGGGCAGCGGCAAGGTGGTGCTGGTCTACGCCAACCGTGACGAGCGGTCGGTGATCTTCGGTGCCGCGCTACGCGAGCTGGCCGACAAGTACCCCGACCGGTTGACCGTCGTGCACTGGCTGGAGTCGGTGCAGGGCCTGCCGAGTCGCGCGGCACTGGCCAACCTGGCCGCCCCCTATACCGACCGCCAGGTCTTCATCTGCGGCCCCGGCCCGTTCATGCAGGCCGCCCGCGAGGCCCTGGATGCCTGCAAAGTGCCGGCCGAGCAGGTCCACCTCGAGGTGTTCAAGTCGCTGGACAGCGACCCATTCGCCGCGGTCAAGATCGCCGCCGCACCCGAAGGCGAACAGGCCGCCGCGCCGGCCACCGTCATCGTCGAGCTGGACGGCGAGAAGCATGAACTGGAGTGGCCGCGGCACGTCAAGCTGCTCGACCTGCTGCTCAACAAGGGCCTTGATGCCCCGTTCTCCTGCCGGGAGGGGCACTGCGGCGCCTGCGCCTGCGAGCTCAAGAAGGGCAAGGTCACCATGGAGATCAACGACGTGCTGGAACCCCAGGACCTCGCCGAAGGGCTGATCCTGGCCTGCCAAGCCCATCCCGAGACCGATTCGGTGGAAGTGACCTACGACGAGTGATGTCCGGTCTAGGTTGGTGCGACATGAAGCGGTTGCTGATCATCCCAGCGGCCTTGACGCTGTTGGCGGCGCTGATCCCGGCCGCAACCGCGTCGGCGGCCAGTGACACCAAGACCACGTTGTTCCCGGTGAACGACGCCGATCAACTGCAGACTCACAGCTGGGTCGACTGCAGCGCACCGCCGCTGTGCCGGTTCACCGTCGGGGTGCAGTTGCAGACGCCCGAGGGGATGGCCGGGTTCCCGCCGGATCTGTGGGCCCGCCAGAGCACCGAGATTCGCTCGTCGAAGCGCACCGCCTATCTGGACGTGCACACCGACGGCGGTGAGGGCTGGTTCAAGGACCGCGGCGGCCCGAACACCAAGGTGTTCAAGGACGGCACCGGCGCGGTGATCCAGTCGATGTACTTCGGCGAGGGTCCGCCGGAGAAATACCAGACCAACGGCAGCATCGACGTCCTGGAATACTCCACCGGCCGTCCCAAGACCGATGCCAACGTGATCGTCTGCACCCACGTGCAGGTGGTCTACGCCGGGGTCAACCTGACCACGCCGTCCACCTGCGCCCAGACGGTTTTTTAGCGGCGCACTCAGTACACGTCGCGCTGGTAGCGCCCGGCGGACGACAGCGCCCGCACATGGGCTTTCGCGGCGTCGCGGGCGAGCAGCCCATGTCGCGCGGCGATATCGCAGATCGCGCGGTCGACCTCCTTGGCCATCTGGCTGGCGTCGCCGCACACGTAGAGGTGCGCGCCGTCCTGCAACCACTCCCACACTTGCGCGCCGCGCGCGCGGAGCAGGTCTTGTACGTAGACCTTCTCGGGCTGGTCGCGGGAGAACGCCAGATCGAGTTCGGTTAGAAAACCGGTGGCGTGCATGTCCCTGAGCTCGTCGCGATAGTAGAAATCCGTGGCGGCATTGCGTTCGCCGAAGAACAACCAGTTGCGCCCGCGATGCCCGAGCGCGCGGCGCTGCTGCAGAAAACCGCGGAACGGCGCGACGCCGGTACCCGGCCCGATCATGATCATCGGAGCATTGGGGTCCGCCGGCGGCCGGAAATGGTTGGCGGGCTGCACGAATATGCCGATCTCAGCATCATCGCTTCGGTCCGCCAGATATGTCGAGCAGACGCCGCCGCGCGGCACCCCCCGACACTCGTAGCGCACCGCGCCTACCGTCACGTGCACCTCGCCGGGGTTGTCGATGCATGCCGACGAAATCGAGTACATCCGCGGTGTCAGCGGTTTGAGCACGCCAAGCCAGTCTTCGACGGTGGCCCGGATCGGGATTGCGGCCAGCACATCCACCGACTGACGACCCCACATCCAATCCGACAGCGCAGCCTTGTTCTCCGGCCGCAACAGTTCGACGAGCTCATGATCTTGGCTGCGCTGCGCCACGAGCCGCAGCAAATCACCGGTGATACGGGCGATTTCGAATCGCTCGACCAGCGCCTGACGCAACGGCATCGAACCGTGCTCGGCGAGCTCGACGACGTGGGTGCCATCGAGGCCGGTCACCGTCAGCCATTCGTCTACCAGCGCGGCGCTGTTGCGTGGCCACACCCCGAGTGCATCACCGGCCTGATAGCTCAGCGTCGCTTCGGGAAGCGCGAACACCAGCTGCCGGACCTCTTTCGTCGAACCCGGGCCGCTGAGCACGGTGTTACGCAGCAGCCGGGTGAGCAGCGGATTTTTCCTACTGTACCGACGCGGTTCCCTCGACGAGCGGACCGCGACTCCGGCCGCAACCTCGTCCACAGCCGGGGTCGGCACGGCGCTCAGGGCCCCGCGGAGCGTTCTGAACCACTCATCCACGGCGTCGTCGTAATCGGGCTCGCAGTCGACACGGTCCAGGATTCGGGTAGCGCCGAGTTCGGCAAGCCGGGTGTCGAGCTTGCGCCCGTAACCACAGAAGTCGTCGTAGTTGGAGTCGCCCAGCGCCAACACGGCGTAGCGGGTATCGGTGAGTTGTAGTGTCCCGTCGGCGGACAACTCCTCCCATAAGACAGCGCCGTTGTCGGGCGGGTCACCGTCACCGGTGGTGCTCGAGACCACGATCAGCTGTCGGGTTGCCGACAGGCCGGTCACCGGGAAGTCGTTCATCGTGTGCAACGCGACCGGCAGTCCGGCCTCGCCGAGGTGAGCCGCACAGCGGGTCGCCACCTCTTCGGCATTACCGGTCTGCGAGGCCCACAACACCACGATTGACTCATGCCGCGACCCGTCGGCCTGAGGTCGGGTCGACGGCGAGGGAGCCGCCGGCGTGGGGTGCCGGGAGTACAGCCCGGCCAGCAGTCCGTCGACCCACATTCGGGTGGCCGGCTCCAGCGGGGCATTGGCCGGCACTGTCGGCACACCGGTTGCGCTGCGCCCCGCCTCGGTGCGGAGTGCGGTCAGCAATCCACTCAAATAGATGCGCTCCATGGGAGCGAATGAGGGCACCGTGGTCACGGATTCCCCACTGAGCCCGAATAATTCGATAAGGGTGTCCACTCGGTCCAGGCCTGTCTCCCCCGACTGAGGCATACCGGGCGCTTCCAGTTCGAGCGGCGATTCCACAACCACCTTGGCCAAGGTCACCGCACACGCCTTGTACTCGGGCTGTTGCGATGTCGGGTCGACGGCGTCATTGGTGACAGCGTTGATCGACAGGTACTCACCGAACGCGTCATTCCAGTGGAACGGTGCGAAGCAGTTCCCCGGACGCACCCGGTCGGTGATCACCGCCGGCAGCACGGCCCGGCCCCGGCGCGAGGCGATCTCCACCGGGTCGTCGCCGACGATGCCCAGCCGGGCGGCGTCGTCGGGGTGGATCTCCACGAACGGTCCCGGGTTGAGCTTGTTGAGCTTGGCGACCTTTCCGGTCTTGGTCATGGTGTGCCACTGATGCGGCAGCCGTCCGGTGTTGAGCAGGAACGGATAGTCGTCATCGGGCATCTCGTCGGGCAGCAGGTGCGGGCGGGCGAAGAAGACCGCGCGGCCGGACTCGGTCGCGAACGCCAACCGCGGCACGCTGCCGTCCTCGCGTACCAGCTGCGTCTGACTGGCCCCGTCGTTGAGGTAGCGGATCGGGTGACGGTCTTGGGCGCTCTCCGGCGGGCACGGCCACTGGATCGGCGTCTGACGCAATCGCTCGTAGGTGATGCCGCGTAGGTCGTAGCCGGTCTTGGGGTTGGCGAATCGTTTGATCTCTTCGAACACCTCTTCGGCGCTGGAATAGTCGAACGCCTTGGCGTATCCCATTTCTGCCGCGACGCGGGCGATGATCTGCCAGTCCGGCAGCGACTGCCCGACCGGGTCGACCGCCTGTTGAAAGAGCGTGACATTGCGCTCGGAGTTGACCATCACTCCGTCGCACTCGCTCCACAGCGCCGCCGGCAGCAGCACGTCGGCGTAGGCGCTGGTCTCGGTCTCGGTGAATGCATCCTGGGCGATCACCAACTCGGCTCGTTCCAGGCCTTCCAGCACGGTCTTCCGATTCGCCACCGTCGCAACCGGGTTGGTGCAGATGATCCAGCACGCTTTGATCTCGCCATCGGCCATCCGCGAGAACATGTCGATGGTGCCGGCGCCCACCTCGGTGCGCAGCGAGCCGGGCGGGATACCCCAGATGCCCTCGACGAATTCACGGTCGTCGGCGCAGACGAGGCTGCGCTGGCCGGGTAGGCCCGGACCCATGTAGCCCATCTCCCGGCCACCCATCGCATTGGGCTGACCGGTCAGGGAGAACGGCCCGCTGCCGGTCTTGCAGATGGCCCCGGTGGCCAGGTGCAGATTGCAGATGGCGTTGGTGTTCCAGGTTCCGTGGGTGCTCTGGTTGAGTCCCATTGTCCAGCAGCTCATCCAGTTGTCCGCCTCGCCGATCCACGCTGCGGCGGTGCGGATGTCCGCCTCGGGGATTCCGGTGAGCTCAGCCACCGCCTGCGGTGTGAACTGCTCAAGGAAGCTGGGCATGACCTCCCAACCCTGGGTGTACTCGGCGATGAACTCGTCGTCGAGGTGGCCATTCGCGACGAGCAGGTGCAGCAGCCCATTGAGCAGCGCCAGATCGGTTCCGGGCGCGATCTGCAAAAACAGGTCGGCCTTCTCCGCGGTGGCAGTGCGGCGCGGGTCGACGACGATCAGCTTGGCGCCGGCCTTGACGCGGTCCATCATCCGCAGGAACAGAATCGGATGGCAGTCGGCCATATTCGCGCCGATCACGAAGAAAACGTCGGCGTGGTCGAAGTCCTGATAGGAGCCGGGCGGCCCGTCGGCGCCGAGCGACTGTTTGTAGCCGCTGCCCGCGCTGGCCATACACAGCCGCGAGTTGGACTCGATCTGGTTGGTGCCGATAAAGCCCTTGGCGAGCTTGTTCGCCAGGTATTGCGCCTCGGTGGACATCTGCCCGGAGACGTAGAGCGCTACGGCGTCGGGCCCGTGCTCGTCGATGATCGCCCGTAACCGGCTGGCGCAGTGGGTGATGGCGGTATCGACGTCGGTCGGCTCGACGGGTTCGTCGCGGCCGGGTCGCATGAACGCCGACTCCATTCGGCCGGGCGCGGCGAGCAGATCGGCGGTGGTGGCGCCCTTGGTGCACAACCGGCCGAAGTTGGTCGGATGAGATTGGTCGCCGCTGGATTTGGCTACTCGGCGGCGCCCGGTGGCCGCATCGGTTTCGACCTGCAGCACCATGCCGCATCCGACCCCACAGTAGGCGCAGAGAGTACTGACGGCCTCTGCGCACTGGGAATCGTCGGGGGTGGGCACGAAAGGTCACCTCCTGCGGTTGCGGGACTTGCCGCCACCCTGCCGCGCCCAGGTTTCAAGATCATTTCCGGACCATTACCACGCGTTGCGATATTCCTGCGGAGTTGCTGACCGGGGGTGATGCCGACTTCATCGCGGGAGAAGTGTTGCGTGAATCACTCCGCGACCAAGGGCTTCTGGCCCAGACGCAGCACCGCGAACGAATGTCCTGGCAACCGGGTGCTATCGGTCTCAAACCTTGGTGATCCCCACGCCAGTACCAGATCGCCGCAGACCGGCACACTCACCGGGTCCTCGCTGAGATTGCACACGAGCAGAAGCGGACCGCGGCGCATGGCGATCCATCGCCTGTCCTCGTCGTAGTCGATCACCAGCTGGCTCAGCCAGGGACCGGCCGGATCGATTTCAGTGCGTAGCCCGATCAGCTCCCGGTAGACGCGCAGCAGCTCCAGATGGTGTTGCTTCTCCAGCTCACTCCAGGCCAGCTTGGACCGGTGGAAGGTTTCGGGATCCTGCGGGTCGGGGATCTCGTCGGCGTTCCAGCCGTGCTCGGCGAACTCGGCTTTGCGGCCTTCGGCGGTGGCGCGTGCCACCTGCGGGTCCTCATGTGACGTGAAGAATTGAAACGGGGTGCGCGCGCCCCATTCCTCTCCCATGAAAAGCATTGCGGTATAAGGCGACAGCAGTACCAGTGCAGCCTTGACCGCGAGTTGTCCGGCGGTCAGGTTCTGCGACGGGCGGTCACCGAGTGCTCGGTTACCGACCTGATCGTGGGTGCAGGTGTAGGCCAACAGGCGGGTAGCCGGAATCTGCGAGATCGGCAGCGGCCGGCCGTGACGCCGGCGGCGAAACGAGGAGTACGTGGCCGCATGAAAAAACCCGTTACGCAAGGTGGTCGCCAAGGTGGCCATGCTGCCGAAGTCGGCGTAATAGCCCTGCCGCTCACCGGATACCGCGGTGTGGATGGCGTGGTGGATGTCGTCGTCCCATTGCGCGGTGATCCCGTAGCCACCGTCCTTGCGACGGGTGATGGTGCGGGGATCGTTACGATCGCTTTCCGCGATAAGCGACAGCGGACGACCCAACTGCGCGGCAAGCGCGTCGGTTTCGGCCGACAGCTCTTCAAGAATATTGATCGCTGTGGTGTCCACCAGCGCGTGCACGGCATCCAGCCGTAGGCCATCGACGTGGAAGACCCGCATCCAGCGCAGCGCACAGTCGATGATGTAGCGGCGCACTTCGTCGGAGTCCGGTCCATCGATGTTGATGGCGTTACCCCACGGGTTACGTGCGTCCGACAGGTACGGCCCGAAGCGAGGAAGGTAATTCCCGGACGGCCCAAGGTGGTTGAAGACGGCATCGATCAGCACCCCCAGGCCCCGGCCGTGGCAGGCGTCGACAAAGCGCGCCAACCCGTTCGGGCCGCCGTAGGGTTCATGCACCGCGTACCACAGCACACCGTCATATCCCCAGCCGTGCGCGCCGGAAAAGGCGTTGACCGGCATCAATTCTACGAAATCGACGCCCAGATCGACCAGGTGTTCCAGCTTGTCGACGGCGGAATCGAATGTGCCCGCGGGCGTGAATGTGCCGACGTGCAGTTCATAGATCACCGCACCTTCGACTGGCCTGCCCGCCCAGTCCTCGTCGGTCCAGGTCGGGCTGGCTTCATCCCACACCGCCGAGCGAGCGTGCACGCCGTCGGGCTGGCGGGCGGACCGCGGATCCGGGAGAACCTGCGGGTCGTCATCGAGCAGATAGCCGTAACGGGCATCGGGCGCCACGTCGAGCGTCGTCCGCCACCACCCACCAGCCGCGCGGGTCATCGGGTATGCCACCCCATCGACATCGAGGCCGACAACTGCCGGTGTGGGTGCCCAGACGGCAAAGTCACTCATCGACACGCTCCAGCAGCACAACCGGTAGTTCGGCGAACAACTCGACGGCCAGGACCGGTCCGCTGTGCCTGACGCCGCCGAGCGCGTCGGACCACGTACCGGGAGGCAGCGCGACAACCGTATCGCCCCATCCGGTGCCCTGCAGGCGCACCGTCCACCGGCTGACCGCCACCACCACGTCATCGCCCCGGCGAAAGGCCACGACGTGTTCTCCGGCCGCACCCGACGCCGGCACGGGCCGATAACTGCCGTGCAGGAACGTGTCGGGACGGGCTCGTCGCATCTGCAATGCCGCAGCGACCACCCGCATTTTCGGGTGATCCAAGGACTCCAGCGCCGCCCGGCACGCGTCGTAGTCGACCGGCCGCCGATTGTCCGGGTCGACCAAACTGTCATCGCAGAGCTCGGTGCCCTGGTAGACGTCCGGGACGCCGGGGACGGTCAAAGACAGTAATTTCTGGCCCAGGATGTCGCTTTCGATATGCGGAGCG
Source organism: Mycobacterium sp. SVM_VP21 (assembly GCA_024758765.1). Lineage (NCBI taxonomy): Bacteria > Bacillati > Actinomycetota > Actinomycetes > Mycobacteriales > Mycobacteriaceae > Mycobacterium > Mycobacterium cavoris. The sequence goes on along the minus strand of CP101406.1, from coordinate 2,254,424 downwards.
AGTTCAGCGACGAACTCGGTCAGTTCCCGAGCGATAGGACCATCCAGTATGTCGTCGAGCCATTGGTGCAGCGCGCCCTCGAACTCTGTGTCGGGGTCGAGCCACGATGTCCGCCGGTCGGCCTCGCGTGCCGCCTTTTCCGCATAGGCGTGCAGTCGCTCGCGCAGTGCGGTGGTCACCCGACCGTCGAGTGGCCACACACCGAAAATGTTCTGCCACAGGAATATTCCGGTTGCCAGATCGCGTGAGGGCGCCGTGGATTCCCAACGGGCGACGAACTCCGCCCATAGCGACGGAACCTGGGACAACACCCCGATGCGCGCCCGCACATCCTCGCCGCGTTTGGTGTCGTGGGTGGACAGCGTGATCATCGTGTGCGGCCAGCGTCGCGCCCGGGTGGCGGCCCGGTGATGAAACTCGGCCGAACCCACACCGAAATACTGCGGGTTGCCGCCGACCTCGTTGAGCGACACCAGTCTGGCGTCCCGGTAGAACACGCAGTCTTCGGTTGCCTTGGCGGTCACCGCTCCGCACAGCTGCTGCAGCCGTGCGGCAGCTTCACCACCGTCGGAGATCCCTGCGACGAGCAGTGCCAGCGGCTCATCGAGTTCCGGCCGCTGCGCAAGCGTGTGTGCCAGCGCTACCGGCAGTATCGCCGCCAACCCGCGATAGTCGCTGCGATAGACACCGATGTGCGCTAGCAAGGCCAGGACGGCGTCGGCCAGTAACGGATGATCAGCGCCGGTAGCGTTGGCCACACAGCGGCACAGCCGCGCCAGCTCGCTGCCCAGTGTTTCAGCAGCCGCGATCTCCTTCTGCTCGGCCAGCAGGGCCGGCATCGCGCGATAGTCTACCCCAGCGGTCTCGCACAACTCGGTCAGTGCCGGCTCACCGTTCGGGTCGATGAACAGCCCGCCGATCTCCCGCAGGGCGTCGTACCCGGTGGAGCCGGCCACCGGCAGGCTTGGGTCAAGCGACTCGTCAACGGCCAGAATCTTTTCGACGACGATCCACGCGTCCGGTCCGACCAGCGCACGCAGCCATTCCAGATACCCCCGCGGATCCGACAGTCCGTCCGGGTGATCGACCCGCACACCATCGACAAGACCAGCATCGAACCAGCGCGCCAACTCGACGTGCCAGGCATCGAAGACTGCTCGATCCTCTTGACGCAGGCCGGCCAGCGACGTGATCGAAAAGAAGCGGCGGTATCCACAGCTGCCGTTGCGCCAGCCGATCAGACGATAGTGCTGGCGATCGTGGACTTGGGCGCCGCTGCCGCCGCCGGTTCCGGGCGCGATCGGAAACACCAGATCCCCCAGACGCAGCGACTCGCCGTCGACGGCCAGGTCGGCAATATCGTCGTCAGATCCCAACACCGGCAGAATGATTCGGCCGTCACCGAGGTCCCAGTCGATGTCGAAGAATGCGGCGTACCGCGAGGAGCGGCCGTGCTTCAGCACATCCCACCACCACGGGTTCTGCTCCGGCTTTTGCACCCCGACATGATTGGGCACGATGTCGATGATCAGACCGATCCCCCGGGCACGTGCAGCCGCCGACAACCGCGCCAAACCCGGCGCGCCGCCCAGTTCGGCAGAGACCGTAGTCGGATCGACGACGTCGTAACCGTGCGTCGATCCGTGCACCGCGGTCATGATCGGTGAGAGGTAAAGGTGCGAAATGCCAAGTGCATCGAAATAGTCGAGTAGTTTCTCGGCGTCGGCGAAGGTGAACGCGAAACCGCTGTCTGCGCCCCGCAGCTGTAACCGGTAGGTGGACAGCACCGGGCGGGCCATGCGTTAGCGCACTTTCCGCAGGACGAGCAGCGAACGCCCCGCAACAGGCAGCTCGTCCCCGGTCTGCGCACCCTGCTCAGCCCGGGATGTCGGCTCGGCGGTGTCCAATTCTTTCGTCCATTCTTGAGCGTAATCCTTGCCAGGAACGGCGAACTCGACCGTCTCCTCGTGCGCATTGAAGCACAGCAGGAAGGAGTCATCCACTACCCGCTGGCCGCGCATGTCAGGTTCGCGGATCGCCTCGCCGTTGAGGAAGACCATGATGCACTTGTCGAAGCCGTTGTCCCAATCGTCTTGGCTCATCTCCTGACCGGTGGTGGTGAACCACGCGATGTCGCCGATCTCGTCTTCGTGGCGTACCGGGCGGCCCTCGAAAAACCGGCGACGGCGAAACACCGGATGCTCTTTGCGAAGCTGCGTCACGTGGCGGGCGAAGGACAGCAGGTCAGCATTGGTGTCGGCCAGCGACCAATCCATCCAGGCGAGTTCGGAGTCCTGACAGTAGGTGTTGTTGTTGCCCTGCTGAGTGCGTCCCAGCTCATCACCGTGCGCGATCATCGGCGTGCCTTGGGACAGCAGCAGGGTGGCCAGGATGTTGCGCATCTGGCGAGCCCGCAGTTCCTGAACCTTCGGATCGTCGGTGGGGCCTTCGACGCCGCAGTTCCACGACCGGTTGTGGTCCTCCCCGTCGGAGTTGTCGTCGCCGTTGGCCTCGTTGTGCTTTGCGTTGTAAGAGACCAGGTCGCGCAACGTGAATCCGTCGTGGGCGACGACGAAGTTGATGCTGGCACCCGGCCGGCGCCCGGTGGCCTCGTAAAGGTCTGACGACCCGGTGAGCCGCGAGGCGAACTCCCCCAACGTCTCCGGTTCGCCGCGCCAATAATCGCGCACGGTGTCGCGGTACTTTCCATTCCATTCGGTCCACAGGCCGGGAAAATTGCCGACCTGGTAACCGCCCTCACCGACGTCCCACGGTTCGGCGATCAGCTTGACCTGGCTGACCACCGGGTCCTGCTGGATCAGGTCGAAGAACGCCGAAAGTCGGTCCACATCATAGAATTCGCGGGCCAACGTCGAGGCCAGGTCGAAACGGAACCCGTCGACGTGCATCTCGGTCACCCAATACCGCAGTGAGTCCATGATCAGCTGCAGTGCGTGCGGATTGCGCGCATTGAGACTGTTGCCCGTTCCGGTGTAGTCCATATACATGGTTCGGTCGTCGTCGACCAGGCGGTAGTAGGCGGCGTTATCGACGCCACGGAAGTTGATAGTCGGGCCCAGGTGGTTGCCTTCGGCGGTGTGGTTGTAAACCACATCCAGGATCACCTCGATGCCGGCTTCGTGGAAGGTGCGCACCATCGCCTTGAATTCCGCGACCGCCGCCCCCGGCTGTCGGCTTGCCGCGTACTGGCTGTGCGGGGCGAAGAACCCAAAAGTGTTGTAGCCCCAGTAGTTCCGCAGCCCCATCCGAAGCAAGCGGTCATCGTGCATGAATTGGTGCACCGGCATCAGCTCGACAGCCGTGACATTGAGCGCCTGCAGGTGGTCGATGACTACCGGGTGAGCCAAACCGGCGTAGGTACCGCGCAGTTCCTCGGGGATGTCCGGATGCGTCTGCGTCATGCCCTTGACGTGTGTCTCGTAGATGATCGTCTCGTTGTAGGGGGTCTTCGGCGGCCGATCGGTTGCCCAGTCGAAGTACGGGTTGATCACCACGCTGGTCATGGTGTGCCCGAGCGAGTCGACCCTCGGCAGCGTCTCGTTGCGCGGCGACCCGTCTCCGGCTGCCATGTCGTAGGAGAACAGCGCCTGGCCGAAGTCGAAATCGCCGGTGAAAGCCTTGCCGTAGGGGTCCAGCAACAGTTTGCTGGAATCACAGCGATGTCCCGCCGGCGGGTCGAACGGCCCGTGCACCCGAAAGCCGTAATTCTGTCCTGGCGACACCGTCGGCAGGTAGGCGTGCCAGACGTAGCCGTCCACCTCGTCGAGCGGTACGCAGGCCTGGTCACCGTCCTCGTCGATCAGGCACAGATCGACCCGCTCGGCGATCTCCGAGAAAAGGGCGAAGTTGGTTCCGCCACCGTCGTAGCTGGCCCCGAGCGGGGCACTGCTGCCCGGCCAGACGGTGGGCGACACAGCTGGGGTCTCAGCTGAATCCCTGGCCGCGGTGACCACCCTTGCCGGATTTCGGGTAGTGCCCATACTCGCCCAATCTCGTCACGACATCTGATTCCACGTGCCTTTGCCGAGGGTGGCTACCCGCTTGCCGGGCGGTCAAACTATCGCCGGCTAAGGACACTACGATCGGTTCGCGGGGGGTGGGGAGTTGAAATGCGTCCCAGGCGGGTATAGGCGTTGTCGTGGCGCCCGATGACCTACGCCGGCTGGCGGCGGCGCACGGCGTAGCCACCGCCTACCGCAACGAACGGCGCGAGTTGGTGCAGGTGGATGCCGACGTCGTAGTCCAGATCCTGCGACTGCTCGAAGTCGAGGCCGGCAGCGACGCCGCTCGTCGTCGCGAGTTGCTCAAGCTGGACGAACGTGAACGTGCCGGCGTTCCCGCTCCGACGGCCGCCGTGCGGGTGACGGGCACTCCCCTACCGTTCCCCGGGGCCGCCGCTCTGGTGAACGAACAGGGCGAGCGCACGGTCGTGCGCGAGGAGTTGCCCGCCGATCTGTCGCCGGGCTGGTATCAACTTCACCTGCGCAATGGCCGGGAAGTCACGCTGGTGGCGGCGCCCGCCCGGGTTCCGCAGCCGCCGGTCGCGTGGGGATGGATGCTGCAGCTCTACGCGTTGCGGTCCGCCCGCTCTTGGGGCATCGGCGACCTGTCAGACCTGCGGGATTGGGTGGCCTGGACAGCAGCCGAGCACGGCGCCGGGGCGGTGCTGCTCAATCCGCTGCACGCACCGGGACCGACGCATCCGGTGCAGCCGTCGCCGTATACGCCGTCGAGCCGTCGGTTCGCCAACCCGCTGGCACTGCGCATCGAAGACCTCGACGCCTACCGCCGGTGCGACCCAGCCACCCGTTCGGAAGTCGATGCGCTGCGAGTTGCCGCGGACACCACGAAGATCGACTACGACCTGGTCTGGGCGGCCAAACGCGCGGCCCTGGAGTTGCTCTGGCGTGCTGAAGGGCGCCCCTGCCCGCTCGACGAGTCGTCGCGAACGCGGGCGTTGCGTGACTGGGCGACCTACTGCGCGCTGGCCGAACGCCATGGCGGTCGATGGTCCAGGTGGCCGGCGCCGCTGCACGACGCAACCGGCGCCGCGGTGGCAGCCGCGCGGCTCGAGCTCGCGCCGCGGGTCGCGTTTCATGCCTGGGTGCAGCAGCGCTGTGTGGAGCAGCTGCTGGCGGTACAGCGCGCCGCCAAAGACTCGGGCATGGCGCTGGGCGTGCTGCACGACCTGGCAGTCGGCGTCGACCGCGATGGCGCCGATGCATGGGCCCTGGCCGACGTACTGGCCGTTGAGGCCAGTGTCGGCGCGCCCCCGGATACGTTCAGCCCTCGCGGCCAGGACTGGTCGCTACCGCCCTGGCGGCCGGACCGCTTGGCGGACACCGGCTACCAGGCGGTACGCGAGATGCTGCGAGCCGTGCTGGCTCATGCGGACGGTGTGCGCATCGATCACGTCGCCGGCTTGTGGCGGCTTTGGTGGATCCCGCCCGGCGAGAGCCCCGATCGGGGCAGCTACGTCCACTACGACGCCGACGTCATGCTCGCGGTGCTGGCGCTGGAGGCGCATCGCGCCAACGCCGTGGTCATCGGCGAGGACCTGGGAACCGTCGAACCGGAAGTCAGCCGGGCACTGGCCGACAACGGAATGCTCGGGTGCGCGGTCTCCTGGTTCACCCGTGACGAATCGACGCCCGGCCAGCCGTTGCTTGCGCCGTCGACGTGGCCTTCGCGAGTGGCCGCCAGCATTTCCACCCACGACCTGCCCACGGCAGCTGGATTCTTTCGCGGCGAGCACGTACGGGCACGCGCCCAACTGGGTCTGCTCGACGACGTGGCGGCCGCACAAGGCGCCGCCGAGCAGGAGCGAGCCGAATGGCTCGCCCTGCTGCGCTCGGAAGGTTTTCTCGAGCAGGACGACATGGCCCCGGCAGAGCCGCGGATCATCGATGCCATGCACCGCTTTCTGGCGGCCACCCCGAGCCGGCTGAAACTCCTCTCCCCCTACGACGTGCTGGCCGAGCCTTCTCAGCCCAACCTGCCCGGCACCGTCGATCAATATCCGAACTGGCGTCTGCCCCTGCCGGAGTCTCTTGAGCAGTTGCGGACGGACCCGAGGATCGCCCGCACCGCAGCGTTCTTCTCGCACGACCAAGGTCATCAATCGTCTGCCAGGTAATCACGGCCGGAATGGGGTACATGTCGAAATATGGCCATCGACGCTGACGATGAATTTGGTCAGGACCTAGACCCCGGGGCGGGTAGCCATGTCGAGGACGGCATCGTCGAGCACCCGAGCGCGGACGACTTCGGCGATGCCGCGGCCCTGCCCGCGGATCCCGTCTGGTTCAAGCGAGCGGTGTTCTACGAGGTGCTGGTCCGGGCGTTCTACGACTCCAACGGGGACGGCATCGGCGACCTGCGGGGCCTGACCGAGCAGCTGGACTATCTGCAATGGCTCGGCGTCGACTGTCTGTGGCTGCCGCCGTTCTACGACTCGCCGCTGCGCGACGGCGGCTATGACATCCGGGATTTCTACAAGGTGCTGCCGGAGTTCGGCACGGTCGATGACTTCGTCGAACTGCTCGACGCGGCGCACCGGCGCGGCATCCGGGTTATCACGGACCTGGTGATGAACCACACCTCCGACAGCCACCCCTGGTTTCAACAGTCGCGGCAAGACCCGGACGGCCCCCACGGCGACTACTACGTGTGGAGTGACACCAGCGAACGGTACGCCGATGCCCGAATCATCTTCGTCGACACCGAGGAGTCCAACTGGACGTTCGACGCGGTACGCAAGCAGTTTTATTGGCACCGGTTCTTCTCCCACCAGCCCGACCTGAACTACGACAACCCGGCTGTGCAAGAGGCCATGATCGACGTGCTGCGGTTCTGGCTGAACCTCGGCATCGACGGGTTTCGCTTGGACGCAGTGCCGTACCTGTTCGAAAGAGAGGGAACGAACTGCGAAAACCTGCCCGAGACACATGATTTCCTGAAGCGCTGCCGCAAGGTGGTCGACGAAGAGTTCCCTGGCAGGGTTCTGCTGGCCGAAGCCAATCAATGGCCCACAGATGTGGTTGAGTATTTCGGCAACCCAGACACCGGTGGCGATGAATGCCACATGGCATTCCACTTCCCGCTGATGCCACGCATTTTCATGGCGGTGCGACGCGAGTCACGCTTCCCGATTTCGGAGATCATGGCGCAGACACCACCGATACCTCACCTGGCGCAATGGGGAATCTTCCTGCGTAACCACGACGAACTGACCCTGGAGATGGTCACCGACGACGAGCGTGACTACATGTACGCCGAATACGCGAAAGACCCGCGGATGAAGGCGAATGTGGGAATCCGGCGCCGGCTGGCCCCACTGCTGGACAAGGACCGCAACCAGATCGAACTGTTCACCGCTCTATTGCTGTCGCTACCCGGCTCCCCGATCCTCTACTACGGTGACGAGATAGGGATGGGCGACATCATCTGGCTCGGCGACCGCGACGCGGTGCGCACCCCGATGCAGTGGACACCCGACCGCAACGCGGGCTTCTCCACCGCGAACCCCGGCCGCCTTTACCTGCCGCCCATTCAAGACGCGGTCTACGGTCATCAGTCCGTCAACGTCGAGTCGCAACGAGACACCTCCGCATCGTTGCTCAACTGGACCCGCACGATGCTCGCCATTCGACGCCGGTACGAAGCCTTCGCCCTCGGTGGATTCCGCGAACTGGGCGGGTCCAATCCGTCGGTGCTGGCCTTCGTGCGGGAGATGGTGCGAGAAATCTCCGGCGGCAATGCGCGCGTCCAGGGGGACACGGTCTTGTGCGTCAACAACCTGTCCCGGTTTCCCCAGCCGATCGAGTTGAATCTGCAGCACTGGGACGGCCACATACCGGTAGAACTCACCGGTTCGGTGGAGTTTCCCCGAATCGGAAAACTGCCGTACCTACTCACGCTGCCCGGGCACGGCTTCTACTGGTTTCAGCTATGCGAGCCACGCGAGCCGAGGGAGGACCTGTCATGACTGGTGGCACCGGCGAACCAGCGGGCCTGCCGTGGGCGGAATGGCTGCCGACCCGACGTTGGTACGCGGGGCGGAATAGGCAACTGGTGCAGGCAGATCCCCTCCTCGTGGTGGAGTTGGGGGGCGGACTGCAGCTGGTGCTGATCGACGTCGGCTACACCGACGGCACCGCCGATCGCTACCAAGTGATAGTCAGCTGGGACGTGGACCTGGCACCGGAGTACGCCCAGATCGCGACGATCGGAACCCACGGGGGGCATACCGCCTCCGACGCACTGTATGACGCCGCGGCAACCCGAGTGTTGTTGTCACTGATCGATTCGTCAGCCCAGCGGGGCGACGTCACATTCACTCCGGAGCCGGGGGTGACGCTGCCGGTTCGCGCCGATTCTCGCGTATCGGAAGCCGAGCAGAGCAACACCAGCGTCATCGTCGAGGAAAAAGTGGTCCTCAAGGTGTTCCGGCGAATCAGAGCTGGGATCAATCCGGACATCGAACTCAACGCAGCGCTGGGCCGAGCCGCCAACCCCCACGTGCCGCGACTGTTCGGCTCCTACCAGATTGAGTTGCCGGGCGACTCTGGCGCGCTGCCCTACGCGCTGGGCATGGTCAGCGAGTACGCGATGAACTCCGCCGAAGGTTGGGCGATGGCCACCGCGAGCGTGCGCGACCTGTTCGCCGAAGCCGATCTGTACGCCTACGAAGTGGGCGGCGATTTCGCCGGTGAGTCGTACCGACTCGGCGAAGCTGTCGCATCGGTGCACCGGACACTTGCCGACACCTTGGGCACTTCGCAGTCGGTCTTCCCTGCCGGTGTGCTGTTGTCGCGGTTGTCGGCGACCGCGCAGAACGTACCCGAAGTACGCCCCCACCTGGCTGCTATCGAAGAGCGATTCGCCGCACTCGCCGGCGAGACCATCACTGTGCAACGAGTCCATGGAGACCTGCACCTGGGCCAGGTGCTGCGCACCCCGAACGGATGGCTGCTGATCGACTTCGAAGGCGAGCCCGGCGCGCCGTTGTCGGAACGTCGCAGGCCGGACTCGCCGCTGCGCGATGTCGCCGGCGTACTGCGGTCCTACGAGTACGCCGCGTACGGGAAGCTGGCCGACCTGTCCCGCGACGGCCAAGACCGGCAACTGGCCACCCGGGCCCGTGAGTGGCTGGACCGTTGCCGCAGCGCCTTCTGCGAGGGCTACGGGGCGGAGTCTGGCACCGACCCGCGTGATTACGCAGCGCTGCTGGCCGCCTACGAATTGGACAAGGCGGTCTACGAGGCCGGCTACGAGGCCCGGCACCGGCCCGCCTGGCTACCGATTCCGCTGCGGGCGCTGAGTCGACTCAGCGAGCGGTGATCGCTAGCGCGGCGGAGCCGGGCGAAGCGGATCACCGCCATCAGCACGGTGATCGCTAGCGGGTTCCAGCCACAACGCCGACAGTGGCGGCAGCACCAGCACCGCAGAGGCCGGGCGCCCGTGACGTGGCTCGTCGACGGCGTCCACACCACCGAAATTGCCTGCGCCGCCGCCGTGGTAATCGACGGCATCGGTGTTGAGTATCTCGTTCCACCGGCCCGCGAACGGCAGACCGAGGTGGTAGTCGGTATGGGCCACACCGGAGAAGTTGAACACCGCCGCCAGCACTGATCCGTCCGACGCGTAACGCAGGAAGCTCAGGACATTATTGGCGGAGTCGTTGGCGTCGATCCAGGAATAGCCGGCCGGGCTGATGTCTTCGCTCCACAGCGCGGGACGGCCGCGGTAGACGGAATTGAGATCGCGGGCCAGGCACTGAATTCCGGCGGAGAACCCGTCCTGCGCGCCCTGCGCGTCGAGCTGGAACCAGTCCAACCCGCGTTCCTCGGACCATTCGGCACGCTGGCCGAACTCCTGGCCCATGAACAACAGCTGCTTTCCAGGGTGCGCCCACTGATAAGCCAGCAGGCTGCGCACCCCGGCCGCCTTGGCATGGTCGTCGCCGGGCATGCGGCTCCACAGCGTGCCCTTGCCGTGCACCACTTCGTCATGGCTGATCGGCAGCACGAAGTTCTCGCTGTAGGCGTAGAGCATCGAGAAGGTCATCTCGTGGTGATGGTAGGAGCGATGCACCGGGTCGTGACCGAGAAAGGCGAGGGTGTCGTGCATCCAGCCCATGTTCCACTTCATCGAAAAACCTAGCCCGCCAAGGCTGGTCGGCCTCGACACACCGGGCCACGAGGTCGACTCTTCGGCGATGGTGACAATGCCGGGCGCCGACTTGTGTGCGGTGGCGTTCATCTCCTGCAAGAACTGCACCGCCTCCAGGTTCTCGCGGCCGCCGTAGACATTGGGCGTCCAGCCGCCCTGGGGTCGCGAGTAGTCCAGGTAGAGCATCGATGCCACGGCGTCCACCCGTAGCCCGTCGATGTGGAATTCCAGCAGCCAGTACAGCGCGTTGGCCACCAGAAAGTTGCGCACCTCAGGTCGACCGAAGTCGAACACGTAGGTTCCCCAGTCGAGCTGCTCACCGCGTCGCGGATCAGCGTGCTCATACAGCGGGGTGCCGTCGAACCGACCCAGCGCCCAGGCATCTTTCGGAAAGTGCGCCGGCACCCAGTCCACAATGACTCCGATGCCGGCGCGGTGCAGCGCGTCGACCAAGCAACGGAAATCGTCGGGCGTGCCGAAACGCGCGGTCGGCGCGTAGTACGAGGTGACCTGATAGCCCCACGATCCGCCGAATGGGTGCTCGGCAACCGGCAGCAGTTCGACGTGGGTGAACCCTTGCTCCACAACGTAGTCCGTCAGTTCAGTGGCAAGCTGCCGGTAGCTGAGCCCAGGGCGCCAGGACCCGAGGTGCACTTCGTAGATGCTCATCGCTTCGAAGGCCGGATTAGCGGTGGCACGCCGATTCATCCAGTCGCTGTCGCTCCAGGTGTAGCGACTGGTGGTGACGCGTGAAGCGGTGTGCGGCGGGGTTTCGGCTGCGAACGCCATCGGGTCAGCCCGCTCGGTAACCATATCGTCTGCGCCGTGAACCCGGAACTTGTACAGACCGTCGATCGGAAATCCCGGCCAGAACAGTTCCCACACACCGGAAGAGCCGAGTGCCCGCATGGGCGCTCCGATACCGTCCCAGCCGGTGACGTCACTGATCAACCCGATTCCCTTGGCGTTGGGCGCCCACACCGCGAACGACACACCGGTCACCGTCCCGTCCGGTGTGGTGAACGTGCGCGGATGAGCGCCAAGGACCTCCCACAGCCGTTCGTGTCGCCCCTCGGCGAAAAGGTGCAGGTCGATCTCGCCCAGCGTCGGCAGAAAGCGATACCCATCGGCCACCACGTGCGGTTCCGCGGCGCCGGGATAATCGATCTGCAGCCGATAGTCGATCAGGCCCGCAAAGGGCAGTGTCGCGGCAAACAGCCCGTTGGCCAGGTGTTGCATCGGGATCCGGTCACCGCCCACCAGAACCGTCACGGCACTCGCGCCCGGGCGCAGGGCCCGGATCACGGTGCGTTCACCGTTGTCGTGGGCACCGAGGATCGCGTGCGGGTCGTGATGGGCACCGGACAACAGCCGGTCGCCCTCGATTCGGTCCAGCACCGAGCTCCCTGTTCGTCGGATCGACTTGCGTCTTTCCGACTGGGATACCCGCGGCGGGCCGAAGCTATGCGAACGGCGGGTCTACCCGCGCGGCAGCCCCAGTAGCCGCTCAGCGGCCAGCGTCAACAGGATCTGCTCGGTGCCCCCGGCGATCGACAGGCACCGGGTGTTGAGGAAGTCGTGCACCTCGCGTCCGGCCACCGCGCCGCCGCCCTCGGCCACATCCATCCGGAACTCGGCCAGCTCCTGGCGATAGCGCACCCCGATCAGCTTGCGCACCGAGGACTCCGAGCCAGGGTCTTGGCCGCCGACAGCGAGCTGGGCGATGCGTTGATCCAGCAGCGAACCCGCCTGCGCGGCGATGATCAGCCGGGCCAGCCGCTCGGCGGTGGCGGTGTCCGGTTCCCGATCGTCGAGGGCTCGCAGCAGCTCTTCCATCGGGTTGCCCAGCGCGGTGCCGCCGGCGATCGCGACGCGCTCGTTGGCCAAGGTGGTCCGGGCCAACCGCCAGCCGTCGTTGACGTTGCCGACCACCATCTCGTCCGGAACAAACACGTCGTCGAGGAAGACCTCGTTGAACAGGGCCTCTCCGGTGATCTCCCGCAGCGGCCGGATGTCGATGCCCTCGGCGGCCATGTCGACCAGGAAGTAGGTAATGCCCTTATGCTTCGGCGCTTCGGCATCGGTTCTGGCCAGACAGACGCCCCATTGCGAGTCGTGGGCACGTGACGTCCACACCTTCTGACCGGTCAGCCGCCAGCCGCCGTCAACCTTCACCGCCTTGGTGCGCAGCGCCGCCAAGTCCGAGCCGGCGCCGGGCTCGGAGAACAGCTGGCACCAGAACACCTCGCCGGTCAGGGTGGCCGGGATGAAGCGCTCGATCTGCTCGGGCGTGCCGTGCTCGAGAATCGTCGGGGCTGCCCACCAGCCGACCACCAGGTCGGGACGCCCGACGCCGGCCGCGGCGAGTTCCTGGTCGATCACCAACTGCTCGGCGGGGCCGGCCGCGCGTCCGTAGGGAGCCGGCCAGTGCGGCGCCAGCAGACCCGATTCGGCCAGCGCCACCTGACGCTGGTCGGCCGGCAACGCCGCGATGCGCGCCACCTCCGCGGCGATCTCGGGCCGGACGTCGCTGGCCTCACCGAGGTCGACCTCCAACCGGCGGCGCAGGCCGTCGCGGGTCAGCGCGGCGGTGCGGCGCAGCCACCGCTGCGGCCCGCCCAGCGCCTGCCCGATGCCGTAGGCCCGGCGCAGGTACAGGTGCGCGTCGTGCTCCCAAGTGATGCCGATACCGCCGAGCACCTGGATGCAGTCCTTGGCGTTGGTCTTGGCGGCGTCGATACAGATCGCGGCGGCAACCGCGGCCGCGATCGTGAACTGCTGGTCATCGGGGTCGGATGCGGCGCGCGCCACGTCGCTGGCCGCCACTGCGGCCTGATCTGCCCGGCACAGCATCTCCGCACAGAGGTGCTTGATGGCCTGAAAGCTGCCGATCGGCTTGCCGAACTGTTCACGCACCTTGGCGTATTCGACCGCGGTGTCCAACGCCCAGCGGGCGACCCCGGCGGCCTCGGCGGCCAGCACCGTGACCACCAGGTTCTCTACCCGGTTGCCGGCCTCTAGGACCACTGCCGGCGCTGCGGTCAACGTCACCTTGGCCAGCGGTCGGGAGAAGTCGGTGGCGGCGAGGGGCTCGACGTGCACCCCGTCCGCGCGGGCGTCCACCAGTATCCAGGTGTCCCCCGCCTTACCGGCCGGCAGCAACAGCAACCCGTCGGCGGTGGCGCCGAGCACCCGCTCGGCAGTGCCGGAGGCCTGGCCGGTCGCGGCGTCGAAGCTCACCGCTGCCGCGGACGGGTCGGTTACCACCCCGGCAACCCGTTCGCCGGCTGCCAGAGCTTCGACCAGCTCCGGATCGGTGACCACCAGGGTGGCCAGCGCGGTAGTCGCCACCGGCCCGGGGACTAGGGCCTTGGCGGCCTCATCGACCATCGCGCACAGGTCCTCGAGTCGCCCACCGGCCCCGCCGGACTCCTCGGGCACCGCCACACCGAACAGGCCCAAGTCGGCCAGGCGCGCGAAAACGGCTCGCCAGGAATCGGTTTCACCTAACTCCGCAGCACGTATCGCCTCGGCGGTGCCCGCGGCGGCGGCCCAGTCGCGGACCAACTCGCGGGCAGCGAGCTGTTCGGCGGCACTGGTCTCCGTGGTACTCACTGACACGCTGGGCTCCTCCGGGTCGAAACGGGCTTGAGAGAGGCGGGTCACGAACGCCCCCACCATCCACTAGAACGTGTTCTAATAGTGCCAGCGTGCGAGCGTCAAGTCGAACCGTTGTGGCTGGACACATTGGGTCCGGGCGATGTCGGGAGTAGGAAAATTCAACTGCGCGGTGCGTATCGTTATGGGCCAGTAGATCGACGGAGGGAGCCGCGCAGCACATGTCATCACCAGCTGGGGGCACCACAGGCCGCGGATCGAGCAGCCAACCACGCGAGGTGGTCAACGTCGCTGTGCTGACTGAATCCGACCTGGGCTCCGAAGCGCAGCGCGAACGCCGCAAGCGCATCCTCGACGCGACGCTGGCGATCGCCTCGAAAGGCGGCTACGACGCGGTGCAAATGCGTGCCGTCGCCGACCGCGCGGACGTGGCCGTCGGCACCTTGTACCGCTACTTCCCGTCGAAGGTTCACCTCCTGGTCTCGGCGATGGGCCGAGAGATCGCGCGGGTGGACACCAAGACCGACCCGGCGACGTTCGCCGCAACCACCCGCCACCAACGGCTGAACCTGGTGGTCAACAAACTCAACCGCGCCATGCAGCGCAACCCGCTGCTGACCGAGGCGATGACCCGGGCATATGTCTTCGCCGACGCCTCGGCGGCCGGCGAGGTCGACCATGTCCAGAAATTGATCGACGGCATGTTCGCCGGAGCCATGAGCGACGGCGAACCGACCGAGGAGCAGTACCACATCTCCCGGGTGATCTCGGATGTGTGGCTGTCCAATCTGCTCGCCTGGTTGACCCGACGGGCGTCGGCCACCGATTTCAGCACCCGGCTGGACCTAGCAGTCCGGCTGCTGATCGGCGACGACGACAGCCCCAAGGTCTAGCCCCACCGCTACGAAGATGCGGACCGGTTCGACAGATTCAAAACCGGTGGCGGATCCGATCCCGCGCAGGCTGGCGCACGCGCTGGACCTGTTGAACTTCACCCTGGCCGACGTGCGCGACGGGCTCGGCCCGTATCTGTCGATCTACCTGCTGGTGACCCACCATTGGGACCAGGCGTCGATCGGCCTCGTGATGGCGATCGGCGGCGTCGCCGCGGTCGTGGCGCAGACGCCGGTGGGCGCGCTGGTGGACCGCACCACGGCCAAGCGAGCATTGCTGGTGGTCGGTGCGCTGGCCATCACAGCGGCGGCATTGGCGATGCCGCTGTTCCCCGGCTTCTACAGCATCGCGGCGTTGCAGTTGCTGACCGGAATAGCGGGTTCGGTGTTCGCACCGGCGCTGGCCGCGATCACCCTCGGTGTGGTCGGCCCACGTCTGTTCGCGAGACGTATTGGCCGCAACGAATCGTTCAACCACGCCGGCAACGCCGCAACCGCGGCCGCCACCGGCGCCCTGGCCTACTTCTACGGCCCGATCGTGGTGTTCTGGATGCTGGCCGCCATGGCTGCACTCAGTGTCGTGGCGACCCTACGCGTCCCTGCGTCGGCAATCGATCACGACGTGGCCCGGGGCATGGACCATCTGGCCGGCCAGCCCCATCGGCAGCCATCGGGATTCGCGGCGCTGCTGCGCAACCGCCACCTGCTGGTGTTCGCCGTGACGGTGGTGATGTTCCATTTCGCCAATGCGGCGATGCTGCCGTTGGTCGGCCAGGAACTGGCGCTGGTCAACACCGAGGTAGGCACCGCGCTGATGGCGGTGTGCATCGTGGCCGCCCAGCTGGTCATGGTGCCAGTGGCCTATCTGACGGGGGCCAAAGCCGACGTCTGGGGTCGCAAGCCGATCTTCCTGGTGGGATTCGCCGTGCTGACCGTCCGCGGGCTGCTCTACCCGGTCTGGGACAACTCCTACTGGCTGGTCGGGGTGCAGTTGCTCGACGGGGTGGGAGCAGGCATCTTCGGTGCACTGTTCCCGCTGGTCGTCCAAGATGTCACGCACGGAACCGGACGATTCAACGTGAGCCTGGGGGCGATTACTACCGCATGGGGCGTGGGCGCCGCATTGTCGAACTTCGTCGCCGGCCAGATCGTTTCGGCCGCAGGCTACGACGCGGCGTTCTTCACCCTGGCGGCGGTAGCCGGCGCGGGTTTCGTGCTCTACCTGACCGCGATGCCCGAGACGGCCAGACGCAGCGGCGCCACCGCACCCCCGTTAGCCTAAGCGGATGCGCCTCAAGCTCGGCCGCCCCGACATCGGCCGGTACGCCGACCGGTTCGACGTCACACCCGCGGCGCCGGGCGCACCGCTGTCGGTGACGTGGCTCGGCGTGACCACCCTGCTGATCGACGACGGGTCTTCGGCGCTGATGACCGACGGCTATTTCTCTCGCCCCAGTCTGGCGCAGGTGGCACTGCGCAAGGTGTCGCCGTCGGCTGCCCGCATCGACGCCTGCCTGGCCCGAGCCGGCGTGCACGAGCTGGCGGGGGTGATCCCCCTGCACTCCCACATCGATCACGCGCTGGACTCCGCTGTGGTGGCCGAACGTACCGGTGCGACGCTGGTGGGTGGCGAGTCGACGGCCAATGTCGGCCGGGGCCAAGGACTCTCAGACGAGCGCTTGATCGTCGCGGCTTCGGGCGAGCCCATCACGTTGGGCGCCTACGACGTCACCCTCATCGAGTCGCGACACTGCCCACCAGACCGGTTCCCCGGCGTCATCACCGCGGCGGTGGTTCCACCAGTGCGAGCATCTGCCTACAAGTGCGGTGAGGCCTGGTCGGCGTTGGTGTCCCACCGCCCCTCGGGGCGCAACCTGCTGATCATGGGCAGCGCGGGCTACATCCCGGGGGCGCTGGCCGGCCGCAGCGCCGATGTGGTCTACCTGGGTATCGGCCAGCTCGGCATTCAGCCCCGGCAATACCTGGTCGACTACTGGAACGAAACGGTCCGCGCCGTCGGCGCGTTGACGGTGGTGTTGACCCACTGGGACGACTTCTTCCTGCCCTTGTCAAAGCCGCTGCGCGCCTTGCCCTACGCCGGCGACGATCTCAACTTCACGATGCGGGTTCTCTCCGAGCTGGCCGAGTCCGACGGGGTCGGACTCCACCTTCCGACGGTGTGGTGTCGCGAGGACCCGTGGGCCTGAACCTGGCTCTTGCGCTGCTGCTGCTTGCCGTGGTGCTGGGGTTCGCGGTGGCCCGCCCGAGGGGCTGGCCGGAGATGTTCGCGGCGGTGCCGGCCGCCGCCATCCTGATTGCCGCCGGCGCGATCTCGATGCACGACGCACTCACCGAAGCCGCCACCCTGCTGCATGTCGTCGTCTTCCTGGGCGCGGTGCTGGTGCTGGCGCAGCTCTGTGACGACGAGGGCCTGTTCGAGGCGGCCGGCGCGGCGATGGCACGCGCCGACGTCGGCCCGCCGCAACATCTGCTGCGCCGCGTCTTCGTCATCGCCGCCGGCCTGACCGCGGTGCTGAGCCTGGACGCGACGGTGGTGCTGCTGACGCCGGTGGTACTGATGATGGCCCGCCGCCGCCACGCCCCGATGCGCCCACACGCGTATGCGACCGCGCACCTGGCCAACACGGCGTCACTGCTGTTGCCGGTGTCGAACCTGACCAATCTGCTGGCGTTCAACCAAGCCGGGCTGTCGTTCGTCAGGTTCACCGCATTGATGGCGGCGCCATGGCTGGCCACCACCGCGGTCGTCTACCTGATCTTCCGCTGGTTTTTCCGGGCCGATCTGCGGGCCACACCGGTGCACCAGCACGCCGGGCCCCCGCCCCCGGTTCCAGTGTTCGTGCTGGTGGTACTGGGACTGACGCTGGCCGGCTTCGTGGTCGCCGAGACATTCGGGGTTCCGGCGGCATGGGCAGCCGTCGCCGGTGCGGCCGTGTTGGCCACCCGTGGTCTGGCGCGGCGGCGCAGCACCCCGGCCGGCATTCTGCGGGCCGCCAACCCCGGCTTCCTGGTTTTCGTGTTGGCCCTCGGCGTGGTGGTGCGGGCCGTCGTCGACAACGGCCTGGGCGCCCAGATGTCTGCGGTGCTGCCCGCGGGATCTGGCCTGCCGGCGCTGCTGGGCATCGCCGCGGTCGCCGCACTGCTGGCCAACGTGGTCAATAACCTGCCGGCGACGCTGGTGCTGGTGCCATTGGTGGCAGCCAGCGGCCCCGTCGCGGTGCTGGCGGTGTTGATCGGGGTCAACATCGGCCCCAACCTCAGCTACCCGGGCTCGCTGTCCAACCTGCTGTGGCGCCGAGTGTTGCGCCGCTACGATGTTCCGGCCGGCGTCGGCGAATACACCCGCCTGGGGCTGTGCACCGTTCCGGCCACGCTGGTGGTGGCCGTGTTGGCACTGTGGGCGAGCGCACGACTGCTGGGGGTCTAGCGGCTCGGGTACGACGCCGGCAGCGGCATGCCCAGCTCGGCCAGCACCGCACGCAGCCGGCTCGGATAGTCGGTGATGAGCCCGTCGACTCCCGCGGCAATCTGCTGTCGCATGGCGTCGGCATCGTTGACCGTCCACGGGATCACCCGCAGCCCCGCCGCATGTGCACGTCCCACGAATGCTCGATCCACCACCGAGTAATCCGGGGACACAATGTCGGCGCCGACCGCCACCGCCCCAGATATCGGGTCGAGGCCCCCTTCCCACAGCGCGACCAACGGAATGCCCGGTTCGGCGGCCCGCACCAACGGCAGGGTGCGCCAGTCGAAACTCTGGATCTCGACGGCGTCCAGCTGGCCGGCGGTCCGCACCGCCGCCAAGATCACGTCGACGATCTGCTGCTGGTTCTCGGCGTCGACCTTGGTCTCGATGTTGTAGCGGACGCCCGCGTGACCGGCGAGCGCAAAGACCTCCGGCAAGGTGGCGATCACGTTGCCCGCCACCACTTCCGCATCCGGGAATTCCGGCAGCAGGTGTCCGCAGTCCAGGGTTCGGATCTGGGCGAGGGTGAGATCGACTACCCGCTTGCCCACATACGGGTAATCGGGATCGCCGGCGAACACCGGTCCGGTGTCGGCACACTTCGCCGGCTCGATCACCGGATCGTGCCACACCAACGGCTGCCGGTCGCGGGTCAGCACGATGTCTAACTCCAGGGTGCTGACACCTAACGCGAGCGATTTCGCGAAGGCGCGCAACGACTCCTCGGTGGTCTCGCCCCGGCCTCCGCGATGCGCCTGCAGATCGAAGCCCGCGGGTTCGGCACCGGCAATCGGCGCGACCATCATCGCCGACGCCACAACCAGCGCCGAGCAGACGCAAAGTCGCATGAAGTTGGCCGGATTGATGCGATTCTCTGACTGCTCGCGGAGGCAACGCTCCGCAGCGCGTCGAATCACCTTCGCTGACGGGCGATCTCGGCCAGCACCACCCCGGCGGCCACCGATGCGTTGAGCGACTCGGTGGGCCCGGACATCGGAATCGACACGATGGAGTCGCAGTTCTGCCGGACCAGGCGGGACAATCCCTTGCCCTCGGAACCGACGACCAGCACCATCGGGCTGGTGCCGTCCAGCTCATCGACCACCGTGTCGCCGCCGGCGTCGAGCCCGACGATCTGCAGGCCGCGATCTGCCCACGCCTTCAACGTTTGGTTCAGGTTGGGCGCCCGCGCGATCGGAACCCGCGCGGCCGCACCGGCACTGGTACGCCAGGCCACCGCGGTCACCGAGGCCGACCGACGCTGCGGGATCACCACACCGTGGCCGCCGAACGCCGCCACCGACCGCACGATGGCGCCGAGATTGCGCGGGTCAGAAATGTTGTCCAGTGCGACCAGCAACGGCGGCGCCGCATCGCGGCGCGCCGCGGCGATCAGGTCGTCGGGATGCGCGTAGCTGTACGGCGGAACCTGCAGAGCGATGCCCTGATGCAGACCGTTGGTGGTCATCTTGTCCAGGTCGGACCGCGGGACCTCCAAGATCGGCAATCCGGAATCGGCTGCCCGAGTCACCGATTCGGTCAGGCGCTCATCGGCCTCGGCGCCCAGCGCCACATACAGCGCGGTGGCCGGGATTCCGGCGCGCAGGCACTCCAGAACCGGGTTGCGTCCCAACACGGTCTCGTTCTCGTCGGTGCGCTTGGAGGTGCGGTAGGCGCGTTGCTTGGCCACACGCTTGGCCGCCTTGGCCGCCGGGTGGTATTCGCGCTGATGCGCCGGTGGGGTGGCGCCGCGGCCTTCGAGCCCACGGCGACGCTGGCCGCCGGAGCCGACCGTCGGCCCCTTCTTGGTGCCGGGCTTGCGCACCGCACCCTTGCGCTTGGAATTTCCGGCCATCTACTCAGACCCCTCCACCAGTAGTGACCATTGCGGACCATCCCCGGTGTCGGTGACCTCGATACCGGCATCCTTGAGCCTGCAGCGGATCTCGTCGGCCAACTGCCAATCCCGTTCCGCGCGAGCGGTCGCCCGGCGTTCCAACTCGGCCCGCACCAAGACGTCGACCGCAGCCAGCGCCGCCGAGGTCTCATCGCGCGACTCCCAACGCTCGTTGAGCGGGTCGCAGCCCAGCACGTCCATCATCGCCCGGATCGCGCCGGCCGCGGCCAGCGCGCCCTCGTGGTCGCCGGAGTCCAGCGCCCGGTTGCCCTCCGCGCGCGTCCGGTGCACCTCCGCCAGCGCGATCGGCACCGACAGATCGTCGTCGAGCGCTGCGGCGAAACGGTCCGTCCAGGTGCTGGGAACCACCGCACCCACCCGGCTGCGCACCCGGTGCAGGAAGTCTTCGATACCGACGTAGGCGTTGACCGCGTCGCGCAGCGCGGTCTCGGAGAACTCGAGCATCGACCGGTAGTGCGCACTGCCCAGGTAGTAGCGCAGCTCGGCCGGCCGGACCCGTTGCAGCACCGCCGACATCGACAACACGTTGCCCAGCGACTTGCTCATCTTCTCGCCGCCCAGGGTGACCCAGCCGTTGTGCAGCCAGTAGTTCGCGAATCCGTCTCCGGCGGCGCGACTCTGAGCGATCTCGTTCTCATGATGCGGGAAGACCAGATCCATCCCGCCGCAGTGAATGTCGAATTCGGCACCGAGGTAGGAGCGGGCCATCGCCGAACACTCCAGGTGCCAGCCCGGACGGCCTGGGCCCCACGGCGTGGGCCAACTGGGCTCACCGGGCTTGGCGCCCTTCCAGAGCGTGAAGTCACGCGGATCGCGCTTACCGGTGGCGACCCCCTCGCCCTGGTGCACGTCGTCGATGCGATGACCGGACAACTGGCCGTATTCGGGGTAGCTGAGCACGTCGAAGTACACGTCGCCGCCGCCGGCATAGGCATGGCCGCGCTCAATCAGGCGCTCGATCAGCTCGACCATCTGAGTGATGTGTCCGGTGGCGCGCGGTTCGGCCGACGGCGGCAGCACCCCCAGCGCCTCATACGCGGCGGTGAACTCACGCTCGTGGGTGGCGGCCCACTCCCACCACGGCCGCCCCGCTGCGGCGGCCTTGGCCAGAATCTTGTCGTCGATGTCGGTCACGTTGCGCACAAAGGCGACGTCATAGCCGCGGGCGGTCAGCCACCGGCGCAATACATCGAACGCCACGCCGCTGCGGACATGGCCGATATGGGGCGCCGCCTGGACGGTGGCACCGCAGAGATAGATAGACACATGGCCGGGCCGCAGCGGGACAAATTCACGCACGGCGCCGGTTGCCGTGTCGTGCAGCCGCAGGCTGGGGCGATCGGTCACGACGGGCCAGCTTACCGGGCGCTAAGCCGGCAACCGCCACGCGCGCCACTAGCTAGGGGCTTCCCAGGACCGGATACCGATCGGCGCATCGGTGGACAGGGGGTGTGACGTGGCATATATTGCGGCAGTGAGTAAACGTCTGGTGGCAGTCTCGGGAGCAGTCTTGGCTGCGGTCGCATTTGCAGGTAGCGCGACTGCATACGCCGACGAGCCGAACAACAACCAGCAGCAACCTCAGCCCGCAGAAGTTGTAGCTGCGGTTACTCCTGCGCCGGCCGAGCACGAGGTCGCGCCGGCCGAGCAAGCAATCGCGCCGGGCCAGCAAGAGATGATGCAGGACGCCCAGGCCGAGCAGCAGCGCCAGCAGGCCGAGCAGCAGGCCGACCAGATGGGTCAGATGGGTCAGTCCGCCAGCACCGCCGGCGCCAGCACCGCCAGTATGGCTGCGATGGGCCCCCAGATCGGTATGTCCATGGCAATGATGGCGCCGATGGTCGCGATGATGGTGCCCTCGCTGGCCGCGCCCTTGATGACCCCGATGCTGAGCGGGTTGGCCCAATCGGGCGCGAACACCGGCGCAAACGCCGCCGAGGCCGGTTCGGCCGCTGCGACCGACGCCGGTTCCGCCGCTGCGACCGACGCCGGTTCCGGCGCTGCGACCGACGCTCTGAATTTGGGGGCACCGGAAGTCGGCTCGGCCGCTGCGACCGATGCCGTCAATCTGTTCGATCCGGCGACCGACGGTTTCAGCCTGGCAGCCGCCGGTATGCCCCTTGACGTGCCCGCGGACGTGCCGCTTGGTGACATACCGCTTGACGTCGACATAACCCCGTTCCTGGACGGAACTGCAGCCCTGGACGGGGCTGCAGACCTGCCGGCCACGCTCGCGGATGCCGGCGCGCAGATTGGCACGACGGTGGCCACTGAGGTCCCGTGTGGGATCGTCGGCGCCATCTTCGGCGTCGGCTGCTAAACCCGCCGAGCCAACTACCCAGGAACCACCAACGCGGTAGCCACCGCGGCCAGTCCCTCGCCTCGACCGGTGAGCCCCAGGCCGTCGGTGGTTGTTGCCGACACCGAAACCGGTGCGCCCAGCAATTCCGAGAGCAGCTGCTGCGCTTCGGTGCGGCGGGGTCCCACTTTCGGCCGGTTGCCGATGACCTGCACTGCGGCATTCCCGATCACGAAGCCGCTCTCGGCGAGCAGCTCGCGCACGTGGCCGAGCATCACAGCACCGGTTACATGTGCCCAGCGGGGCTCGTCGACGCCGAAAACCGTTCCGAGGTCCCCCAACCCCGCCGCCGACAGCAGCGCGTCACACAGGGCGTGTGCGGCCACGTCGCCGTCGGAGTGCCCGGCGCAGCCGTCGGCGTCGGGAAAGCGCAACCCCAGCAGCCAGCACGGCCGGCCCGGCTCGATCGGGTGTACATCGGTGCCCAGCCCGACCCGCGGCAGTGCGCTCACCGGTTCACCACCGCCTCGGCGAGCACCGCGTCGAGCGCTGTGGTGATCTTGAACGCCAACGGATCGCCGTCGACGGTCTGGACCTGGCCGCCGACGTGTTCGACCATCGAGGCGTCATCAGTGAACTGCGTGTCCGCACCGGCCAGCTGGTAGGCCCGCAGAAGCAGGTCGGCGGCGAACCCCTGCGGGGTCTGTACGGCCCGCAGGCCGGCCCGTTCAGGCGTGCCCAGGACCGTTCCGTTCGCGTCGACCGCCTTGATGGTGTCGGCGACCGGAAGCGCCGGGACGACGGCGCGGTGCCCGGCATGTAATGCCTCTACCACCCGGGCCACCAGCGACGCCGGGGTCAGTGGTCGCGCCGCGTCATGGACCAGCACGAATTCGGGATCCCCGGCACTCTCGAGCGCCAGCCGGACCGAGTCGACACGATGAGCACCGCCGGCGACCACGGTGGCTGCACCGCCCAGGATCAGCTTGGCCTCATCGGTGCGATCCGGCGGCACCGCGACCACAACCTGGTCGACCACCCCGGATTCCCGCAGCCCCGCCACGGCGCGCTCCACCAACGTCCGCCCGCCGAGCAGAAAGAACGCTTTGGGGACACCGGCACCGAGCCGCACACCCGAACCCGCGGCCGGAACCACGGCTACTGTGGTTGCCACCTAATTCCTGGCGGTCAGGACGCTGCGGCCAGCACCTCGTCGAGGATGGTCTCCGCCTTGGCGTCATCGGTGTTCTCGGCCAGGGCCAGCTCACCGACGAGGATCTGACGTGCCTTGGCCAGCATCCGCTTCTCACCGGCGGACAAGCCACGCTCCTGGTCACGCCGCCAGAGGTCGCGAACGACCTCGGCTACCTTGTGCACATCGCCGGAGGCGAGCTTCTCCAGGTTGGCCTTGTAACGACGCGACCAGTTGGTCGGTTCTTCGGTGTGCGGGGCACGCAACACCTGGAAGACCTTGTCCAGACCTTCCTGGCCGACAACGTCACGCACACCGACATATTCGGCATTCTCAGCGGGAACTCGAACGGTGAGGTCGCCCTGCGCCACCTTAAGGACCAGATAGTCCTTTTGCTCGCCTTTGATGGTCCGGGTTTCAATCGCCTCGATCAACGCTGCACCGTGGTGTGGATATACGACGGTGTCTCCGACCTTAAAGATCATCTGATTTGAGCCCCTTTCGCTACCCCATACTAACACGCCGCCACAACACTCGACCACCAACGGTGCAGGTCAGGGGCACCGCGACCCCAGGAGGGGGGTTGACACCGCGACCGAAGCATGCTGGGCCAAACCTGATCGGAGCCTGATCCGGGCTGGTCGACGGGGGTCGCGGGCGACCGGTAACCCTGCGCTACCGCCGGCAGATGGTTGCTACTACAGTGCATAGTCACAAGTCGCGACGGCCGAGCAGGAGACCACACGTGAACTCGTTCAGCAGGGCCTTCAACAAGGCTGCGATCGCGCTGATTGCTGCGGCGGCGCTGGCCGGCTGCGGTACCGGACAGATCTCTCAGACCGCCGACCAGGCGTCCGCGGTCAACGGCGCCTCGGCCACCGTCGGCGACCTGGCACTGCGCGACGTGCGCATCCAGGCGACGCAGACCGGCGACGCGTTGGAGCCCGGCCAGACCGTCGACCTGGTGTTCGTGGCCAGCAACCAGTCGACCGACGCCAACGACGAGCTGAGCGACATCACGACCTCGATCGGCAAGGTGTCACCGACCGGCAGCAAGACCGTGCCCGTCGGCGGCGTCCTGGTGGTCAGCGCTCCGGCAGGCCCCGACCTGCCGACGGCTCCCGCCGCCAAGGCACTGCCCGAGGTGGCCAACGCCAACACGGCCACCGCGACGGTGACCCTGGACAAGGCGATCCGCAACGGACTCACCTACGACTTCACCTTCACCTTCAAGAAGGCCGGCGAGGTGCGCGTGGACGTGCCCATCTCGGCCGGCCCGCTTTCGCACCACTGACGTCGCGTCGCGGCCGGCACTGTCGGACCTAGGCGATACGGTCGCCGAGTGGCCAAGGCACGTTCGCTCTTTCGCTGTTCGGAATGCGGGAACACCACCGCGAAGTGGTTAGGCCGCTGCCCGGAGTGCGGTAGCTGGGGCGGTATCGACCCGGTAGGCGAAGCCGCGGCACCGGCGGGTGGGCTGCGGCCAGCGGCACCGGCACGGCCCGCGGTGCCGATCAGCTCCATCGAGGCGGGTCGCGCGCGACCGGCGCCCACCGGAGTCACCGAACTCGACCGGGTATTGGGCGGCGGGGTGGTCCCCGGCTCGGTCACCCTGTTGGCCGGCGATCCCGGTGTCGGTAAATCGACGCTGTTGCTCGAGGTCGCTCACCGCTGGGCGCTGGCCGGGCGCCGGGCGCTGTACGTCTCCGGCGAGGAGTCCGCGGGACAGGTCCGGCTGCGCGCCGAACGCACCGGATGCAGCCACGACGAGATCTACCTGGCCTCCGAATCGGACCTGCAGACGGTACTGGGCCATATCGAGGCGGTGCGGCCCACCCTGGTGGTGGTGGATTCGGTGCAGACCGTGGCCGCCGCCGACACCGACGGCGTGGCCGGCGGGGTCACCCAGGTGCGGGCCGTGACGGCCGCGCTGACCGCCGCCGCCAAGAGTGCCGACGTGGCGCTGGTCCTGGTCGGGCACGTGACCAAGGACGGCGCGATCGCGGGCCCACGTTCACTCGAGCATCTCGTCGACGTGGTGCTGCACTTCGAGGGTGACCGCAACTCGGTGCTGCGTATGGTGCGGGCGGTCAAGAATCGTTTCGGCGCTACCGACGAGGTGGGCTGTTTCCTGCTCCGCGACGACGGCATCGAACCGATCACCGACCCGTCCGGGCTGTTCCTGGAGCAGCGCAGCGAGCCGGTGCCCGGCACGGCCATCACCGTGGCACTGGACGGCAAACGCCCGTTGATCGGCGAAGTGCAGGCGCTGCTGGCCAAACCGGCGGGCGGCTCGCCACGCCGCGCGGTCAGCGGCATTGACCACTCCCGGGCCGCCATGATCACCGCGGTGTTGGACAAGCACGCCGAACTTCCGATCGCGGCCTGCGACATCTACCTGTCCACGGTGGGCGGTATGCGGTTGACCGATCCGTCCACGGATCTGGCTGTCGCGATCGCGCTGGCATCGGCGTACTCGGATCTGCCGCTGCCGGGAACCACCGTGGTGCTGGGCGAAGTGGGCCTGGCCGGTGACCTGCGCCCGGTCAGCGGGATGGACCGCCGACTCGCCGAGGCGGCCCGGCTCGGCTTCACCATCGCGCTGACTCCCCCGGGTGCTCCGGCCACCATTGGCGGCCTGCGTACGGTTCCGGCAGCCAACATCGTTGCCGCGCTGCACCACCTGGTCGAGATCGCCGACCGGCGCGGCGGTCATGTGGCGCCGCCGCAGCTACTGGATCGGGCCTAAGGAGCGATCTAGTTGCCCGGCGGCAGCGCGTCCGGCGGGGGCACGTCCTGCCCCGGCGGCGGCCCGTCCGGCGAGGGCTCGGTAAGCATGAATGGCACCGTCGCGGATCTCAGATTGCCGAGTTGGACGACGAGGTTGTAGGTCCCGGGTCCGATCGGCTGCCGCGGCAGTGGGCACTGCGGCGCCGAACCCATTCCGGTCCAGGTCACCGTGGTGGTCACCTGCTCGCCGGGGTCGAAGGTCTTCACCAGGGTCTCGTTGGACGGCGCGCAGTCCAGGTTCGACCACAGCCGCTGGTTGTCCAGTGAGTAGACGTAGGCAGCCAGTACCGCGGCACCCACATCCCGCTTGCAGGCCACCAAGCCGATGTTGGTGACAACCATGGTGAACTGCGGCTGCTCCCCCACCGTGTACTGCGGGCCGGTCAAACCCTTGACCGCCAGCGTCGAGTCGGGACAGTCGTCGCCCTCCTTGAGCACCGGAGGCGGCGTCACCGCGGCGGTCGGGGTCGGCGCTTGCGGTGGCGCCTGCTCCGCGGGAGCAACCACGGGCGTCTTGACCTCTTCAGGCGAGGGGTTCTGTGGTTTGGCGTGCTGCGCGGCGGTGGACTTCTTCCCGTCCGCATTGTCGGCACCGGCACTGCTGCCGTGAACGACGCCGAAGATGATGGCCGACACGACGGCAATCACGATGAGCGCAATGCCCAGCGCGAGGCCACGTCGTCGCCAATAGATCTGCGAAGGCAGCGGACCCTGCGGTTCCAAATCGAGCACGCATCCACGGTAGGACGACCTCACCGCGAGTTGTCCGACCCGTCCCGGCGTGTCGTAGCCGCGTTGTGACCTTCGGCGACTATTCAGCCCGTGCGGTAACCCGGCCCGGCCGCCACAACCAGCGACCCAGCAGCGCCATTAACGACCCACAGCCCGGGCAGCCGCACTATCAAATCGATCGCATGCTGGTCGCGACTCTGGGCTTCCGGCTCGGTGAGCGGCGATGCCCACAGATCTGTGACCGCCCGAGGATCTTCGCCAAACTCGCCCTGCGCGACCGGGCGGCGGCCATCGTCTACGTCTCTGACCGCGGCATCGTCACCCCGCGGTACCGAAGCTGAGAAGCACGAATACCCCGGCAGAGCCGGGGCATTCGTGTGCCTGTGGCGATCAGAAAATTCGAGAACCGATCGGCCGGCCAGGCCTTAGCTCACCGGCAGCCCGAGGTCCAGCGCACTGTAGAGGCCCGCGTCGGTCAGATCCATATCCGGCGTAGCCGCGACGGCATCCGAGTAATCGGTCGGCGCGAACCACGACGCCATCGACGAGAGGTCGAAGTTCCCGAACGACGTCTTGAGGATGTCGACCGGGGCATCGCCGCTCACGCCGTCGTCGTAGTACAGGTTGGTGACCCCCGGGAACAGCTGATCCTGGTCGTAGACGGCCCCGCTGCCGGTGACAAATTCATTGTCGTATCCGCCCAGCGACGGCGCCAGGTAGTCCGTTCCGGTAAGTGCCGTGCCGGCACTGGGGGTGAAGGTGGTGTTGCTCACCTCCCACACCGGTGCCGCTCCCTTGTTGGCCACCTCGGTGACATCGCCGTAGCTCGGAGTCCACGTCGGCTCGGAGCCGCTCTTCCCATCCGGTCCGAGGTCCAACGCGCTGTACAAGCCGGCGTTCTGCAGAGCCGTGCCGGAGTCAACAAAGTTCTGCGGGTCGGTCGGCGTGAACAGCGACGCCATCGACGAGACGTTGAAGTTCCCAAACGACGTCTTGAGAACGTCAACGGGGGCATCGCCTTTCACCCCGTCGTCGTAATAGAGGTTGGTGACCCCCGGGAACAGCTGATCCTGGTCGTAGACGGCCCCGGCAGAAGTGACGAATTCATCGTTGTATCCGCCCGTCGACGGCATCACGTAATCCGTCCCGGACAGCGTCGTGCTGCCGTTCGCAAAGCTGGCAGGCAACTCCCAAGCCAGCGACCCCGAGCCCTGGTCTTGGACCAAGGTGGCGGCGTCGGTCCCGTAGACCGGAGACCACGACTCGGCCCCCGAGGTGCCGGAAGTCGTGTCGTCCGCGTATGCCATCGCGGACCCGAAGTACGCCGCGGTGGCGGCCCCTCCGGTAACAATTCCTAATGCGACGCGCTTCATTTCTTGCTTCCCCCTCCGTGTGCGCCCGACCAGCTTTCGGCCGTGAAAACGCATAGGAAAGCTATGCCTTAACTTTGGTTTGGATCAAGCTTTTCCAGGTACCTCACACCACTTCCCAGGCACCTCACATCTCGATGAAGCCACCGAGCTACGACTCGTCGCCGATGTCGCCTAGATGATTGCGCGCGGTCACCCGCCCGTCCGCCAGGTGGTAGGTGGCGCCGACGATCGCCAGCGAACCGGCCTCGATACGATCCGCGATCGCTTTAGAGCGGCTCGCCAACTGCGCCACCGTCTCGTCGACGTGCCGAGCCTCGAACTCGTCGACGGCACTGAGACCGTCGCGGCGACCCACCAGGATGGACGGCGTCACCCGTTCGACGATGTCGCGCAGATAGCCCCCCGGCACAGCCCCGGTGTCCAACGCCGCCAGCGTCGCCTTGACCGCACCGCAGCTGTCATGACCGAGCACGACGATCAACGGCACGTTGAGCACCTCGACCGCGAACTCGATCGAGCCCAGCACCGCCGAGTCGATGACGTGGCCGGCGGTGCGGACCACGAACATGTCGCCCAGGCCCTGGTCGAAGATCAGCTCGGCAGCCACCCGACTGTCGCCGCAGCCGAACACCACTGCGGTCGGCTTCTGACCGGCGGCCAGGGCCGCACGGCGCGCGACGTCCTGACTGGGATGGCTAGGCTCGCCGGCGACGAAGCGCTCGTTACCCTCCTTGAGTGCTTTCCACGCTGAGATCGGGTTTGAATTGGGCATGCCCGACATTCTGCACGGGATCGGAGCCGAGCGCTTGGTGAGCGTTCCAGCCGAGGATCTGCTCAGCTGGTTCGCCCTGGCCGAACGCGATCTGCCCTGGAGGGCCGGCGATGTCACGCCGTGGCAGATCCTGGTGAGCGAGTTCATGCTGCAGCAGACTCCGGTCGCACGAGTGCTGCCGATCTGGCCAGACTGGGTGGCGCGCTGGCCAACCCCGTCGGCGACGGCGGCGGCGAGCCCGGCCGACGTCCTGCGGGCCTGGGGGAAGCTCGGTTATCCCCGCCGCGCCAAACGGCTGCACGAATGCGCGACCGTGATCGCCCAGGACTTCGCTGACGTGGTGCCCGACGATGTCGACGTGCTGCAGCAGCTGCCCGGGATCGGCAGCTACACCGCTAGGGCGGTGGCCAGCTTCGCCTACCGCCAACCGGTTCCGGTGGTGGACACCAACGTGCGCCGGGTGGTGGCCCGCGCCGTGCATGGACACCCCGATGCCGGCGCCCCGTCGGCGAAGCGCGACCACGCCGACGTGGAGGCCCTGCTGCCCAAGGCCGACCGGGCCGCCAGGTTCTCCGCGGCGCTGATGGAGCTGGGCGCCATCGTGTGTACCGCACGGTCACCGCGATGCGATGACTGCCCGCTGCGGCACAGCTGCAGCTGGCGGCTTGCCGGTTCACCGCCGGGAACCGGACCCAAGCGGCCGGCTCAACGTTATGCCGGCACCGACCGCCAGGTCCGCGGGCGACTACTGGATGTGTTGCGGGACAACGCCGTTGCGGTGACACGCGCCGACCTTGACCTGGCCTGGCCGGCGGACGCGGTGCAACGCGAACGCGCCCTGACCTCACTGCTGGGCGATGGCCTGGTGGAGCAGCTCGCCGATGGCCGCTTCGCGCTGCCCGGTCAGGACAGGAACGACTCGACGGCCTCGCGGTAGATCTGCGGCGCCTCGTCGTGCACCAGGTGGCCTGCCTCGGGGACGTGCAGATAGGTGCTGTCGCCCGCGAGACAGTGCATTTCGCGCATCTGCCCCGGCGGGGTCACCGAATTGCCGGCCTCGATCAGCAATGTGGCGCAGCGCACGTTCTGCCACTGCTCCCAGTAGTCACGGGTGCCCCATTCGGCGGCGATCTGCAACCACCACTCGGGCCGACCGTGCAACCGCCAACCGGCCTCGGTGCGGTCGAAGGCCTCCAGGAAGTACCGGCCGGCGATGTCACCGAATTCGGCGACCACCTCCTCGGCACTGGGGAACTCCACGGGCAGCGCATGCACCCACGGCTCCCACGGGCCGGTGGTGCGGCCCCGGAAGTCGGGCGCCATGTCCTCAACCACCAGCGCGGAGATGAGCTCGGGGCGCCGGGCCGCCAGGCACCACGAGTGCAATCCGCCCATCGAGTGTCCGATCAGCCGCACCGGGCCCGGCAACTGCTCGACGGCGACGGCCAGGTCGGCGACAAAGCGTTCGGTGGAGATCGGATGCGGGTCGGCGACCTCACGACCGCGATGCCAGGGAGCGTCGTAGGTGTAGACGGCACCCAGCCTGGTCAGCCACGGCAGTTGCCGCGGCCAGGTGGTGCCACGGCCCATCAGTCCGTGGACCAACACCAGCGGCGCCCCGTGCCCACCGCGGTAGGTCAGCAGCTCGGTCGACGCGATCCCCACCCGGGGCACGGTAGCCTAGGCCCATGTCAGTGGTGAAGATCAATGCAATCGAGGTGCCCGCCGACGCCGGGCCCGAACTGGAGAAACGGTTCGCAAATCGCGCGCACGCGGTGGAGAACCAACCCGGTTTTCTTGGCTTCCAGCTGCTGCGCCCCGTCAAGGGCGACGACCGCTACTTCGTGGTGACGCACTGGGAGTCCGACGAAGCGTTCCAGGCGTGGGCACAGGGACCCGCCGTCGAAGCCCACGCCGGGCAGCGGGCCAAGCCGGTAGCGACCGGAGCATCATTGCTGGAGTTCGAGGTCGTGCTTGACGTCGCCGGAACTGCCGCACAGGCCTAGCCCCGTGCTGCGCCACCTGGCGGCATGGACGACCGCTCTGACCCTGGTCGCCCTCGTCGCCGGGGCAGCCGCCGGCTGCGCCCCTTCACCGGCATCTCCCGCCGACGCCGGTTCCGACAGCGACGTGACGATCTCGACCAAGACTCCACCGGGTCTGCGCGCCAAGCAGACCATGGACATGCTGAACTCCGATTGGCCGATCGGTCCGATCGGGGTGGCGACCCTGGCCGCACCGGACAAGGTCGAGCAGGTGGTCACGACCATGGAATCGCTGTGGTGGGATCGGCCGTTCCACCTCGACAGCGTCGACATTCGGGCCGGCGCGGCCACCCTGCACCTGACCACCTCCTACGGTGCCCGCCAAGACATCAGGCTCCGCACCGACGACAACGGTATGGTCGACCTGTTCAAACCGACCACCGAGGCACCGACCATCGGCTCCTGGCACGACCTCGATGCGGTGCTGAACAAGACCGGCGCACGGTACTCCTACCAGGCGTCGCGGATCGAAGGTGGCGTCTGTAAGCCGGTCGCCGGCGCCAACGCCGCCCAATCCCTGCCGCTGGCATCGATCTTCAAGTTGTATGTGCTGCTGGCGGTGGCCAACGAGGTGAAGGCCGGGACCGTGTCGTGGGACGACCCGCTGACCATCACTGGCCGGGCCAAATCGGTCGGCTCGTCCGGTCTGGAGGAGCTGCCCGACGGCGCCCATGTCTCGGTGCGCAGGGCCGCCGAGAAGATGATCGCCACCAGCGACAATATGGCGACCGATCTGCTGATCGGCCGGGTAGGGACCCGCGCGGTCGAGCGTGCACTGGCCACGGCCGGCCACCACGACCCGGCCAGCATGACGCCGTTTCCCACCATGTACGAACTGTTCTCGGTGGGCTGGGGTAAGCCCGACCTGCGCGAGCAGTGGCAGCACGGCTCACCGCAGGAGCGGGCAAAGCTGCTGCAGCAGGCCGATTCCCGACCCTATGAGCCGGACCCGATTCGTGCGCATATCCCGGCGTCCGCCTATGGCGCCGAGTGGTACGGCAGCGCGGAGGACATCTGCCGGGTACACGTCGCGCTGCAGGCCGCTGCCGTCGGCAAGGCTGCACCGGTCCGGGAGATCCTGTCCGCGGTGCGTGGCATCGACCTGCCGCGTACCGACTGGCCCTATATCGGCGCCAAGGCCGGGGGCCTGCCCGGCGACCTGACCTTCAGCTGGTACGCCGTCGACCGGGGCGGTCAACCGTGGGTGGTCAGTTTCCAGCTCAATTGGCCGCGTGATCACGGCAAGAGCGTCGGCAGCTGGATGCTGCAGGTCGCCAAGCAGGCGTTCGGCCTACTGCCGACGCAGCGCTAGCCCAGAAAGGGGCCCCATGCGTCAACTGGTCCGTGTGCAGAACTTCAGCATCTCCAGCGACGGGTACGGCGCCGGAGAAGGGCAGAGCCACGAACGTCCGTTCGGTCATGCCGATCCGGCGGACCTCATGTCGTGGGCGGGCGCCACCGCGCACTGGGTCAACCGCACCGATCCCGGCGGCAGCTACGGCCTCGATGACTACATCACCCGCGACTGGGCCCACAACATCGGCGCAGAGATCATGGGGCGCAACAAATTCGGTCCGCAGCGCGGGCCATGGGAGAACTACCACTGGCAAGGATGGTGGGGCGACGAGCCCCCGTTCCGCACCCCGGTGTTCGTACTCACTCACCATGCGCGACCATCATTCACATTGAGCGACACCACATTCCACTTCCTCAACACCTCCCCCGAGGACGCACTGACGCAGGCATTGGCTGCGGCTGACGGCAAAGACGTGCGCATCGGTGGCGGCGTTGCCACGGTTCGGGAGTTCCTCGACGCCGATCTCATCGACACGATGCACGTCGCGGTGGCACCGGTCGAGCTCGGCCGCGGGGAAAGGTTGTGGTCAAGCCCCGATGAGCTTGTCGACCGTTTCCATCTTGAGCAGATCCCAAGCCCCAGCGGGATGGTGCACCACTTCTTCTGGCGGCGAGGCCTCAGCCGACAGACCCGTTGAATGCGAAACGGGCGGCACCTTCGAGTGAAGGTGCCGCCCGTTTCGTGTCAGTAGCGACTACTCCGCGCCGGCCTTGGCCAGGTCGGATGCCTCCGCCGTCGGCTTCGGGCTACCGGCAAAGGTGAATACCGCGTTCTCGTGTGCACCCTCGCCGTCCCAGTTCTCGACGTCGACGGTGACCAGCTGGCCGGGACCGAGCTCTTCGAACAGGATCTTCTCCGAGAGCTGGTCTTCGATCTCGCGCTGGATGGTGCGCCGCAACGGACGCGCGCCCAGCACCGGGTCGAAGCCGCGCTTGGCCAGCAGTGACTTGGCCTTGTCGGTCAGCGCGATGTCCATGTCCTTGGCCTTGAGCTGCTTGGCCACCCGGCCGATCATCAGATCGACCATTTCGATGATCTCTTCCTTGGTGAGCTGGTGGAAGACGATGATGTCATCGATGCGGTTCAGGAACTCCGGGCGGAAGTGCTTCTTGAGCTCGTCGTTGACCTTGAGCTTCATCCGCTCGTAGTTGTTCTCCCCGCCGCCCTGGGTGAAGCCCAGTCCGACCGCCTTGGAGATGTCGGAGGTGCCCAGGTTGGAGGTGAAGATCAACACGCAGTTCTTGAAGTCCACCGTGCGGCCCTGCCCGTCGGTGAGCCGGCCGTCCTCGAGAACCTGCAACAGGCTGTTGTAGATCTCGGCGTGGGCCTTCTCGATCTCGTCGAACAGCACCACCGAGAACGGCTTGCGCCGCACCTTCTCGGTCAGCTGACCGCCCTCTTCGTAGCCGACGTAGCCCGGAGGGGCGCCGAACAGTCGCGACGCGGTGAATCGGTCGTGGAACTCACCCATGTCGATCTGGATGAGCGCGTCGTCGTCGCCGAACAGGAACTCCGCCAGCGCCTTGGACAGCTCGGTTTTACCGACACCGGACGGGCCGGCGAAGATGAACGAGCCCGAGGGCCGCTTGGGGTCCTTCAGCCCGGCGCGGGTGCGCCGGATCGCCTTGCTGACCGCCTTGACGGCGTCCTCCTGGCCGATGATCCGCTTGTGCAGCTCGTCTTCCATCCGCAGCAGGCGGGTAGTCTCGGCCTCGGTCAACTTGAACACCGGGATACCGGTCCAGTTGCCCAGCACCTCGGCAATCTGCTCATCATCGACTTCCGCGACCACGTCCAAATCCCCGGAGCGCCACTGCTTCTCGCGCTCAGCGCGCTGCGCGACGAGTTGCTTCTCCCGATCCCGCAGGCTGGCCGCCTTCTCGAAGTCCTGCGCGTCGATCGCGGATTCCTTCTCCCGGCGTGCGTCGGCGATCTTCTCGTCGAACTCACGCAGGTCCGGCGGGGCGGTCATCCGGCGGATTCGCATCCGCGCACCGGCCTCATCGATCAGGTCGATCGCCTTGTCCGGCAGGAACCGGTCGTTGATGTAGCGGTCTGCCAGGGTGGCTGCCGCCACGATCGCCGAGTCGCTGATCGAGACCCGGTGGTGGGCCTCGTAGCGGTCCCGCAGGCCCTTGAGGATCTCGATGGTGTGCTCGACGGTGGGCTCACCGACCTGCACCGGCTGGAACCGGCGCTCCAATGCGGCGTCCTTCTCGATGTACTTGCGGTACTCATCGAGAGTCGTGGCGCCGATGGTCTGCAGTTCACCGCGAGCCAGCTTCGGCTTGAGGATCGAGGCCGCGTCGATGGCGCCCTCGGCCGCACCGGCACCCACCAGGGTGTGCAACTCGTCGATGAACAGGATGATGTCGCCGCGAGTGTTGATCTCCTTGAGCACCTTCTTCAGGCGCTCCTCGAAGTCACCGCGGTAACGGCTGCCGGCCACCAGCGAACCCAGGTCCAGGGTGTAGAGCTGCTTGTCCTTCAGCGTCTCGGGAACCTCGCCGGCCACAATGGCCTGCGCCAGGCCCTCGACGACAGCGGTCTTGCCGACACCGGGCTCACCGATCAGCACCGGGTTGTTCTTGGTGCGCCGGCTCAACACCTGCATGACCCGCTCGATTTCCTTCTCGCGGCCGATGACGGGGTCGAGCTTGCCCTCCATGGCGGCCGCGGTCAGGTTGCGACCGAACTGGTCGAGCACCAGCGAGGTGGACGGTGAGCCGGACTCGCCGCCCCGTCCCCCGGTGCCGGCCTCCGCGGTCTCCTTGCCCTGGTAGCCGCTCAGCAGCTGAATGACCTGCTGGCGAACCCGGGTCAGGTCGGCGCCCAGCTTGACCAGCACCTGGGCGGCGACACCCTCACCCTCACGGATCAGGCCAAGCAGAATGTGCTCGGTGCCGATGTAGTTGTGGCCGAGCTGTAGCGCCTCACGCAGGCTCAGCTCAAGCACCTTCTTGGCACGCGGGGTGAACGGGATGTGCCCGGACGGCGCCTGCTGGCCCTGGCCGATGATCTCCTCGACCTGGCTGCGCACCCCTTCCAAAGAGATGCCCAGGGACTCCAGCGACTTGGCGGCGACGCCTTCACCCTCGTGGATCAGGCCCAGCAGGATGTGCTCGGTCCCGATGTAGTTGTGGTTGAGCATCCGGGCCTCTTCTTGGGCCAGGACGACAACCCTGCGGGCGCGGTCGGTAAATCTCTCGAACATCGGTGGCTACCTGCTCTCCCTCGCGATCGGCACTTGATCGGCCTCGGCTCGGCCGGCGTGCCTGCTGTCCACTCTAGTGGGCGGCGCAGCGCGCTGTGACCTGCCTTGCAGTGCGTACTGAATCGACCATCCGATGGCCCGTCCCGAAAGACCTGGCACCGGATGCAAGGGACCAACGTCTAAA
Organism: Mycobacterium sp. SVM_VP21; assembly: GCA_024758765.1. NCBI lineage: Bacteria > Bacillati > Actinomycetota > Actinomycetes > Mycobacteriales > Mycobacteriaceae > Mycobacterium > Mycobacterium cavoris. The sequence goes on along the minus strand of CP101406.1, from coordinate 2,218,353 downwards.
CCCACCGAATGTGTTCCGACAGACGAAAGGTTCGCCAGCAGCGAAACCTCTGTCGAGCCTCGCTGAACCGCGGATCAGGTTGCGGCGTGAAATGCGTCGATGATGTCGGCCGGGATACGCCCGCGGGTCGACACATTGTGTCCGTTACGGCGGGCCCAATCGCGGATCGCGGCGCTCTGCTCGCGGTCGATGGTTCCACGGCGACCGCCACCGGAGCGGCCCCGCCGGCGCCCTCCGACCCGACGGCCCGCGTCGGCCCACTTCTTCAGTTCTGCGCGCAGTTTCGTAGCATTCTTGCTTGAAAGGTCGATCTCATAGGTCACCCCGTCCAGGCCGAATTCGACCGTTTCGTCGGCGGCACCCTCACCATCGAAATCATCGATCAAGGTGACGGTCACTTTTTTCGCCATTGGTACCCCTTGGTTAGCTTTCGTGCGCGCAATCGTTGCGCAAGCCGTATTCGACCTCGCCGACTAATCTGCCATAAAAATTCGCCTGCTTCAACACAACAGGCTTCGGCGCAGTTCAGTTACCTTGACGACGAACAATCGGAAACAAAACGGTGTCTCTAATTGATAGACCCGTCAAGACCATCAACAGGCGGTCGATACCCATTCCGGTACCTGTGCAGGGCGGCATCGCGTGTTCCATCGCCGCCAGGAAGTCCTCGTCGAGCGCCATGGCCTCGTCATCCCCGGCGGCAGCTGCGCGGGCCTGGGCAGCGAAACGGTCGCGCTGCACCACCGGGTCAATGAGCTCGGAATAGCCCGTGGCCAGTTCGACACCGCGCATATAGAGATCCCACTTCTCGGTGACGCCTTCGATGCTGCGATGCTGACGAGTCAGGGGCGTGGTCTCGACCGGGAAATCCCGAACGAATGTTGGGGCGCTCAGAGCGTGGCCGACAGCATGTTCCCAGAGTTCCTCGACTAGTTTCCCGTGGCCATAGCCGCGATCTTTGGGAATTTCCACGCCCAGTCGATCCGCGATCGCCCAGAGGTCGGCCACCGAGGTGGCGGGGGTGATCTCCTCACCAAGTGCGGACGACAGCGATGGATACATTTCCACCGTCGCCCATTGGCCGTCAATGTCATAGATGCTGCCGTCGGGCAGCGGCAGTTGACGGGTCCCGATCACCTCATCGGCGACCTCTTGAATAATCTCGCGGGTAGCCACCGCCGAGTCGTCATAGGTGCCGTAGGCCTGGTAGGTCTCCAGCATCGAAAACTCGGGCGAATGCGTGGAATCGGCGCCTTCATTCCGGAACACCCGATTCAGTTCGAAGACCCGGTCGAACCCACCGACGACGCATCGTTTCAGGAAAAGTTCTGGTGCGATCCTCAGGAAAAGGTCCGCGTCGAGGGCGTTTGAATGGGTGACGAAAGGCCGGGCGGCCGCTCCACCGGCCAATGTCTGCAGCATCGGCGTTTCGACCTCAAGGAATCCGCGACGCTCAAGCGCGTTGCGCACCGCGCGAATGACCGCGATGCGCTGGCGGGCCACCGTACGCGCCTCCGGACGAACAATCAGGTCGACGTAGCGCTGCCGAACCCGCGACTCCTCGCTCATCTCCTTGTGCGCCACCGGCAGCGGACGCAATGACTTGGAGGCCATCTGCCAGGAATCCGCCAACACCGACAGCTCGCCGCGGCGGGAGCTGATCACCTCGCCGCGCACGTAGACGATGTCACCGAGGTCGACATCGGCCTTCCACGCCTCGAGCTCCTGCTCCCCGACACTGGCGAGGCTGATCATCACCTGAAGCTGGGTGCCGTCGCCCTCCTGCAATGTCGCGAAGCACAACTTGCCCGAGTTGCGGGCGAATACCACTCGCCCCGCGACGCCGACGACGTCGCCGGTGGCGGTGTCGGCGACCAGCTCGGGGTAACCGGCCCGGATCTGGGCGAGCGTGTGAGTACGGTTCACCGCCACGGGGTAGGGATCGCGGCCTTCGGCCAGCAACCGAGCACGCTTGTCGCGGCGGATCCGGAACTGCTCAGGGAGGTCGGATTCGTCCTGCGTGTCGGGGGCAACATCGGCGGAGCTCACGACCCGCCAGCTTAGAGGAACAGGGGCTAGAGAACGAAAAGCCGGCGGCGCTCAGCGCGCCGGACGGAGCCTGCCCCGCTGGCTGTCCCGGTTGCGTTCGAACACCAGCCGCAGTCCGTCCAGGGTCAGATTGGCGTCGTGGTGGTCGACCGTCTCCAGATCGGCCAGCAACAGCGGCGCAGAGTGGCCGGTGGCGACCACGGTCACGTCGTCCCCCGCGCCAGCGGCCTCCTCGCGGACCCGGCGAACCAGACCGTCGACCAGGCCGGCGAACCCGTAGACCGCGCCGGCCTGCATACATTCGACGGTGTTCTTGCCGATCACCGAGCGCGGCCGGGTGAGTTCGACCCGGCGCAGTCCGGCGGAGCGGGCAGCGGCGGCGTCCGAGGAGATCTGGACGCCGGGCGCGATGGCACCGCCGAGGAACTCCCCCTTGGCCGAAACCACATCGACGCAGATCGACGAGCCGAAATCGACAACGATGGCTGCCGTCTTGAACTTGTGAAATGCGGCCAGCCCGTTGACGATCCGGTCGGCGCCCACTTCCTTAGGGTTGTCCACCAGCAGCGGGATCCCGGTGCGTACCCCGGGCTCGATCAACACGGCGGGGACCGAGGGCCAGTACTGGTCGAGCATCAGCCGAACTTCATGCAGCACCGACGGGACCGTGGACAGCGCGGCGGCACCGGTGAGTTGTTCGCCGTCATCTCCGATGAGTCCATCCAGAGTCAACGCCAGCTCGTCGGCAGTGATCTCCGCCTCGGTCCGAATCCGCCACTGCTGCACAACGTTTCCGTTGTCACCGGAACCGGAGATCAGGCCGATGACAGTGTGGGTGTTGCGGACGTCGATCGCCAGCAACACGGCTAGTGCACGCTTCTGGGCGACAGCAGATCCGAAACGTCATCGGGCACGAAGGCCGGGTCGTCACCGAGGTCCACCTGCTTGTTCTCGGCGTCGACGAACACGATCCGCGGCCGGTAGTGGCGGGCCTCGGCGTCCTCCATGGTGCCGTAGGCGATCAGGATGACCAGGTCGCCGGGATGCACCAGATGCGCTGCCGCACCGTTGATTCCGATGACACCGCTGCCCCGCTCGCCAGTGATGGCGTAGGTGACCAGTCGGGCGCCGTTGTCGATGTCGACGATCGTGACCTGCTCACCCTCGAGCAGGTCAGCAGCGTCCATCAGATCGGCGTCGATGGTCACCGAGCCGACATAGTGCAGGTCGGCATGAGTGACCGTGGCACGGTGAATCTTCGACTTGAGCATCGTCCGAAACATCAATTCCTCCGGGTTTGTGCGGCTAACGCCACGTCGGCGTCGATGGGAAGTCCGAGCGTGACCGCCGCGTTGTCGAGCAGTCGGGTCGAGCCGACCCGGGCGGCAATCAACAGGCGTCCGGTTCCGTCGGTGGGCGCCGGGCCGAGGTCGACTCCTCGAACCTGCAGATAGTCGACGTCGACGGCAGGCACCGCGGACAACACCGCGGCGGCGGCATCCAGGGCCGCTTGTGCACCGGCCGCGGCCGCGCGCTCACCGGCAGCCAGGGCGGCCGACAGAGCCGTCGCCGCTTCGCGCTGAGCCGGGTTGAGGTAGCGATTGCGCGAAGACATCGCTAGACCGTCGGACTCGCGCACAGTGGGGACGCCCACCACCGTCACGTCGAGGTTGAGGTCGGTGACCATCTGGCGCACCAAAACCAACTGTTGATAATCCTTCTCCCCCAAGAACACCCGGTCGGGGTTGACGATCGACAGTAATTTGGCGACCACGGTGAGCATGCCGGCGAAGTGGGTCGGGCGCGCCGCCCCTTCGAGTTCGGCTCCCAGCGGTCCCGGGTGCACTGCGGTGCGAGGTCCGTTCGGATACATGGCCGCGGCAGTCGGCGTGAAAACCAGGTCGACCCCTGCGGCGCGCAGCGCAGCCGAGTCGTCGTCCAGGGTGCGCGGGTAGGCGTCCAGGTCCTCTCCGGCGCCGAACTGCAGCGGGTTGACGAAGATCGACACCGCCACCACCGAACCGGGCACCCGCTGCGCCGCGCGAACCAGCGACAGGTGACCTTCATGCAGGGCGCCCATGGTCGGCACCAGCATCACCCGGCGACCGGTCGACCGCAGCGCGCGGCTGACCCGGGCGACGTCATCAGGGCGTTCGTAGACGTTGAACCCGCCGGCGGTGAAGGTGGGCTGCGGGCCCCGGACGGTATTCGAGCTCATCGAGCCAGCACCTCCAGCACGTCGTCGGCGGCACCCGCGCGGTGCGCCGTGCGCAGGGCGTTGGTGCGATAGGCCTCGGCCAGGTCGGGGTCCACGGCGGCCAGCGCCCGCAGGTGCCGGGCCAGGGTGGCCGAGTCGCCACGGGCCACCGGACCGGTCAGCGCGGCCCGACCGTCGCGCAGGGTGTTGGCCAGCGCGGCGCGCACCAGTGGTCCGAGCACCCGCTCGGCGATACCGTCGGGGTCGTCGGCCACAGTCGCGCCGAGCCGCCCCGGCAATGCCGCCCGCAACGCCACCAGCGCATCGTCGATCACGGTGACCACGTGGTTTCCGCCGTGGCAGAGCGCGGCGTGGTAGAGGGTGCGGGCGGACTCCTCGACGCGGAACGGCTCAGCGCCGATCTCGAGCGTCAGTGCCTCGGCGATGGCGAAGCCGATCTCGTCGGCAGCGGTGATACCGAAACAGCTCTCGGACAACCGGTCGATGTCCTCATCCGAGCCGGTGAAGGTCATCGCGGGATGGATGGCCAGCGGCAGGCAGCCCTGCTCGGTCAGCGGCGCAAGCACGCTGATCCCGGTGGCCCCGGAGGTGTGCACAACGATCGTGCCGGCGCGCACGGCGCCCGTGGCGGCCAGACCGGACACTATGCCGGCCAGTTCGGTGTCGGGGACGGCGAGCAGCAGCAGCTCCGCGTCCGCGGCAACATCGGGCGCCGGCAGGATCAGGCTGTCGGGCAGTCGGCGGTGGGCGCGCTGCCGCGACTCCTCGGAGATGGCACTGCAGGCCACCACGACATGCTCGGCGCGCTCCAGCGCAACACCGAGTGCGGTGCCGACGCGGCCAGCCGAGATGACGCCGACCTTGAGCCGGGCGGGCCGCAGTCCGTCGAACTGCGCCATGCAGACGACCTCACAGGTTCTCGTGGTTTTCGTTCCAGTCCCGCGTTGCGGGTACCGGACGGTCGCCGGTGAGTCTATCCCGATCGGTCCCGGCGCTGCGAGTGACGTTGGTCGCAGTCGAGCGGGGATCAGTCCTCGCGGCGGCGGTGCCGGCGACCCTCCGTCGGGGTGGGCTGCAGCCGGGCCAGCAAGTCAGCCACCGACTGGCCGCCGGTGCTGGGGCCGTCAGTGCTCACGTCGGCGCCTGCGGAATGCCGGGACACGGCCCCACCGACGTGGGCGGGAGCTGCCGGGGCGGCCGCCTGCGGCTCAGCGGCTACCGGTGGCACCCGGTCGAGCGGCGTCGGCTGGGCATGGCCACCGCCCGACTCCGCCGCGTGCCGGGAGCGCGCCCGACGGCGCCCCCCTCCCTCGTGGCGTGCCGGCTCGGCGCCGTTGGCCGGACCGGCGGCGGATTCGGCCGGGCCGGAGTGGCGACCGCGGCGGTTCGGCGCTTCGGCGCTCTGCTCGGACACGCCGTGCCGTCCGGCTTCCGCCGGAACATCCGCCGACCAGTGACTGCCGGGAGCGCCCGGCGGCAACCATTCTCCCTCGGCGCCAACGGGTTTCCAGGATGGGGTCGGCACGGCGGCCCGGGGAGGAGGCTGCGGGGCAGGTGGCGGCGGCTCCGGCTCGCGGCGGGGTTCCGGCGCGACGAAAGGCTGCGGCGGTTGGGCCCAGCGGGCGGCGGCCGGTTGTGACGGCGGGGCCTCCTCGGGGGGCCGGGGTGATTCGTCGGCGCTACGGCGATGCGAACCGCGGCGGCCCTCGACGTGCGGCGCCTGCGGTTTCTGCGGAGCCTGGGGCAGGGGGCTCCCGGCGGCCGGGATCCGCACCTCCGGAACGTCGATGATCGGGTTCTCCGCGGTCTCGGTGACCGAGTCCGGCGGGTAGCTCGTGGTGGCCGCCGACGCGACCCGGGTGGCGCCGGTGTGGGGTTGCTCAGCGGAGCGCGCCCAGTCGCTGTAGGCACGGACCGCGGTCCGCTCAGGCTCAAGGGCCGGCCGGTGGCTCAGGTCGGCGTCGAACAGAATCTCCAGGTTGGTGCGCAGCGCGGACAACTCGGCGCGCAACGCCGCGACCTCGTCGGCGGCCTGTGCCCGCAGTTCTGAGGCCAGTTCGCGGCGCAGCTGGGATTCCACCGTCAGCTCGTACTCGCGACGCGCGGAAATCTCCCGATCGAGTTGCAGGTCGTAGACCAATTTCAGGTCTCGGGCCCGAGCCTGGTCCACATCGCTTTGCCGCCGATAGATCACCGAGACGAACGCGGCGGCGACCGCGGCCCAGAGCGCGATGATGACGGCGAGTTTGAGCAGCTCCACGCGACTGGTGAACACCAGCGCCGAACTCGCGGCGATCGCAAGGATCAGCAACGCCGTCATCAATGTCCAGCCCGGCCTGCGAACTCCACGCCGACCCGGGGCGCGGGACAGGACCGAATTCATCTGCGCCGCTCTCCCCCGCAAGCGGGAGGTGCCCCCTCCTCGCCGCTCTGTCCCGTACCGTTGCTGGCGCGCATTGCCCGACTGTACCTGTACGAGGTCAATCCGCGTGTCGCCCCACTCCGGCGATTCTCACCCGGGTTGGTTTCCGGTCAGCTCGGTGGGCGGGCACGGATCGTCCGGCGATTTGCAGCGGTTCTGCAGCCACAGCGCGGCGATGAGCAGAGCCAGCGCGCTGGCCGCGGCGACCACGGCGCCGCCGGTGTCCTGGGCCGCAACCTGCAGCGTGGACCGGCGCGGCAGCAGATAGCCGAGCACACCAAGCCAGAAGCCCAGCACCAGCGCCCCCATCCAGGCCGACGCCTTGGCGACCACCACGGTGCGAGCCACCGCGAGCGGATGCAGCCGGCCGGCCCCGGCGCCGATCTGGCCGTCGTCGATCTTCGCCCCGACGTAGCGACCCCACGCCCCCTCGGCGATCGCGACCGCCAGCAGCGATATTCCGGTCCACACGGTGATGGGCGGGAACCATCGATACAGCAGCGGGACCGCCAGGTAGCTGATGATGGCGACCGCGGCTGCCGCGGCGGCCACGTCACGTTTGCGAGTCGGGCCCATCAGAGCTGCAGCACCAGGTCGGTCAGCGACACACCGGCACGCTCAGCCGGTTCCAGCTCGTCGAGCAAATCTGTCACCGCACGCGGTCGGCCGTCTACGGCCAGTCGTGCCTCCGGCTCGATCGATAACCAGGGCACCAGGACGAACGCACGCAGATGGGCCCGCGGGTGGGGCAGGGTCAGCGCGTCGTCGTCGGATCGCACCTCGGTCCCGTGCAGATCGCGGTAGCTAATCACGTCGACATCCAGGGTCCGTGGCCCCCACCGCTGCGTGCGCACCCGCTCGGCCGCCTGCTCCAGTTCGTGCGCCCGGCGCAGCCAGCCGTGTTCGTCGGCGGCCGGATCTTCGACGATCAGCACCGCGTTGAGGAAGGGCCCCTGTTCGACGCCGCCCCATGCCGCGGTCTCGTACACCCCCGAAACCGCGCGCACCGCTGGGCGCAGGCCGTCGACCGCCGACTGCAGCAGGGCCAACCGGTCCCCCAGGTTGGACCCGATGGAAAGCACCGCACGGCTCACGCCGGCACCACCCTGCCGCGTCGATCGCTGCGTGAGCGCCGGGCCACCACCGCAACGTCGGCGAAGGTGAGCGGGATCGGGGCGTGTGGCTTGTGCAGCGCCACCTCCACGGCCTGCACCCGCGGGTCGCCCATCACCTCCTCGGCGATCTCGGCGGCGACGGTCTCGATGAGATCGCGAGCCGGGCCCGCGACGATATCCGCGGCGCGCTGCGCGAGCTGTCCGTAGTCGTAGGTATCGGCCAAGTTGTCGCTGGCTGCCGCAGCGGCGAGGTCCATCCAGACCGTGATGTCGACGATGAAGTCCTGACCGTCGGCACGCTCGTGCGCGAACACACCGTGGTTGCCGCGAACCTTCAAGCCGCGCAACTCGATCCGATCAGTCATCGCTTGCGCCTCCTTGATTCCAGGCTTCCAGGACTCGTAGCGCGTCGACCGAGGCCCGCACGTCGTGCACCCGCACGCCCCAGGCGCCGTGCAGCGCGGACAACGCCGATATCACCGCGGTGGCCGTTTCGCGCTCGTCGGGCGGCCGCGGCGTGCCGTCCTCGCTCGCCAGCAGCGTACCGAGAAACCGCTTACGTGACGCGCCGACCAGCACCGGCATACCGAGGTCGACCAATTGCGGCAACCCATGCAGCAGTGCCCAATTGTGTTGCGCGGTCTTGGCGAAGCCCAGACCGGGATCGACGATCAACTGCGCCGGATCCACGCCGGCGGCCACAGCCGCGTCGACGGCTGCGAGCAGATCCTGACGGACCTCGGCAGTGATGTCGCCGTAGCACTGCACCCGGTGCGGATTATCGGGATCGACCGGCCGCCAGTGCATCAGCACCCATCGGGCACCCGAAGAGGCCAACAGCGGAGCCATGGCGGGGTCCGCCGCTCCCCCGGACACGTCGTTGACGATCGTGGCGCCGGCGTCCAGCGCTGCTTCAGCCACGGCGGCATTCATCGTGTCAACGCTGACCGTAATACCTTGGTCAGCAAGTTCTTTCACCACCGGGACCACTCGCTGCGCTTCCGCCCGCGGGTCGGTGCGCACCGCGCCGGGCCGAGTCGATTCGCCCCCTACGTCGATGATCGCCGCACCCTGGCCCGCCAGCTCTCGGCCGTGCGCCACGGCGCGATCGACGTCGAGGTAGCGCCCGCCGTCGGAGAACGAATCGGCGGTGACGTTGACCACCCCGACGACCAGCACGCGTGTCTGGCTCACTTGCGCCGAATGAGTTCCAGGGCCTCAGCGCGCGACGTGCTGTCGGTTTTGAACTGCCCGCGGACCGCTGACGTGGTGGTGATCGCGCCGGGCTTGCGCACTCCGCGCATCGCCATGCAGAGGTGCTCGGCCTCGACCACCACAATGACTCCGCGCGGATTCAGTTTGCGCATCAGGGCGTCGGCGACCTGTGCGGTCAACCGCTCCTGTACCTGCGGCCGCTTCGCGTAGAGGTCGACCACCCGTGCCAGCTTGGACAGACCGGTGATCCGGCCGTCGTGGCCGGGGATGTAGCCGACGTGGGCGACACCGTGAAAGGACACCAGGTGGTGCTCACAGGTCGAGTAGAGCGGGATCTCCCTGACGATCACCAGCTCTTCGTGCTGCTCATCGAAGGTGGTCTCCAGCACCGCGTCGGGGTCGGTGTAGAGCCCGGCGAACATCTCCTGATATGCCCGCGCCACCCGAGCCGGGGTGTCGAGCAGACCCGGGCGGTCGGGGTCTTCGCCCACCGCGAACAGCAGCTCGCGCACGGCGGCCTCAGCCCGCGCCTGATCGAAAATTGTCGACGTCATCGTCGACCCCGCTTTCTCAATCACCGGACGGCTGCTCGGACCGGTTGTTCTCCGTGCCGTGACCGCCGCCGTCTGCCTCACCGGACGATGCCGGCGGTGGCGGCGGCTGACCCGCACCGGGATACGGCTGGGGTTGGTGCTGATACGGCGGGTAGTGCTGAGCGGGCGGATAACCGCTGGGTGGCCAGTGCTGGGGCGGATACCAGTAGCCGCCCTGCTGCGGGGGCTGCGCCTGCTGCTGCGAAGGCGGCCAGCCGGGTGCGTGCCAGCCCGCCGGGGCGCCGTAGTCGGGCTGGGTGCCCGCGTCACCGCCGGCGGGCACACCGTTGCTGCCGTTGGGACCGGATTCGCCCGCCCGGGCCGCCGCCTCGCGCGACGCCTGAGCGATGGCGGCCTTGAACGCCGGTTCCGGCTTCGGCTGTGGCCACGGCTCGCCTCGCTCGATGGCCAGCTCACCGGGGGTCTTGATCGGCGGCTTGTCGGATGGGACACGCCCGCCGAAGTCGTCGAACGCCGTCAGCCGGGGCCGCTTGTTCACGTCGCCGAAGATCTTCTCCAGGTCGGCGCGGTGCAGCGTCTCCTTCTCCAACAGCTCACCGGCCAGGATGTCGAGGACGTCGCGGTATTCGGTGAGGATCTCCCAGGCCTCAGTGTGCGCGGCCTCGATGAGCTTGCGGACCTCGTCATCGATGTCGCGGGCCACTTCGTGCGAATAGTCGGCCTGCTTACCCATCGCACGTCCGACGAACGGGTCGCCGTGGTCGGTGCCGTAGCGAACCGCGCCGAGCTTGGCGCTCATGCCGTACTCGGTGACCATGGCCCGCGCGACCGCGGTGGCCTTCTCGATGTCGGAGACCGCGCCGGTGGTCGGCTCGCGAAACACCAGTTCCTCGGCGGCGCGCCCGCCCATGGCGAAGACCAGCTGAGCGATCATCTCCGAGCGGGTGCGCAGTCCCTTGTCTTCCTCGGGCACTGCCACCGCGTGCCCGCCGGTACGGCCGCGGGCCAGGATGGTGACCTTGTAGACCGGGTCGATGTCGGGCATCGCCCACGCCGCCAGGGTGTGGCCGCCCTCGTGGTAGGCGGTGATCTTCTTCTCGTGTTCGCTGATGATCCGGCCCTTGCGCCGGGGGCCGCCGATCACCCGGTCCACCGCTTCTTCCAGGGCCGCGCCGGTGATGACGGTGCCGTTCTCGCGCGCGGTCAGCAGCGCCGCTTCGTTGATCACGTTGGCCAGGTCGGCGCCGGACATGCCGACGGTGCGCTTGGCCAGCCCGTCCAGGTCCGCGTCGGGGCCGATCGGTTTGCCCGCCGAATGCACCCGCAGCACCGCCCGCCGCCCGGCGATGTCGGGGTTGGTCACCGGGATCTGGCGGTCGAACCGGCCGGGCCGCAGCAGCGCGGGGTCGAGGATGTCGGGCCGGTTGGTGGCCGCGATCAGGATGACCCCGGCCCGCTCGCCGAAGCCGTCCATCTCCACCAGCAACTGGTTGAGAGTCTGCTCGCGCTCGTCGTGTCCGCCGCCCATGCCGGCGCCGCGCTGGCGACCGACCGCGTCGATCTCGTCCACGAACACAATGCACGGGCTGTTCTGTTTGGCCTGTTCGAACAGGTCCCGCACCCGGGAGGCGCCGACACCGACGAACATCTCCACAAAGTCCGAGCCGGAGATGGTGAAAAAAGGAACACCGGCTTCTCCTGCTACGGCGCGGGCCAGCAGCGTCTTGCCGGTGCCGGGCGGGCCGTAGAGCAGCACACCTTTGGGGATCTTGGCGCCCAACGCCTGGTAGCGGCCCGGGTTCTGCAGGAAGTCCTTGATCTCGTAGAGCTCTTCGACCGCCTCATCCACGCCGGCGACGTCGGCGAAGGTGGTCTTGGGCATGTCCTTGCCCAACTGTTTGGCCCGGGATTTGCCCATGCCGAAGCCCATCCGGGCGCCGCCCTGCATTCGGGAGAACATCACGAACAACCCGATCAGCAGCAGCATCGGCAGCATGTAGATCAGCAGTGAACCGAGCAGGCTGCCCTGGTTCACCACGGTGTTGATCTCGGCCTTCTTGGCAGTCAACGCGGTGTAGAGCGGAACCGCGTACCCGGTCGGGTACTTGGTGATCAGCTTGTCGACCTTCTCGGCGCGGCCGGGCTTGTCGGCTTTACCCGACTTGCCGGCTTTGTCGGTCACCTCAACGCTGGTGAGCGGGGTCTTCAGGACCAGGCGCAGCTGCTGTTCGCGGTCGTCGAGCTGGGCGCTCTTGACGTTGCCACTGTGGATCTGGGCCACCGCCACCGAGGTGTCGACCGGTTTGTATCCGCGGGTGTCATCGCTGAAATAGAAGAACGACCAACCGAGCAGCAACACCACTGCGATCGCGGTTACGGTGCGGATCACGTTTTTGCGATTCATCAGACATCGGCCGGGCGCGGCCAAATCCTTCCAATACATGCAGCTGGGCATGTTCAGGCTACCGTCCCTTGCGGTTTACCTGCCTGGCCGGACTCGGGAACCCTGTTCGATAGCGGCCCGGTTGTGCTTTGGTGTGACGGTGGCGCCCGCAATCGAACGAGCAACTCAACGATTCGTCGACACCAACGGCGTGACCCTGCGGGTCACCGAGGCGGGCGAGCGCGGTGCGCCGGTGGTGTTGCTGGCGCACGGATTCCCAGAATTGGCCTTCTCGTGGCGCTATCAGATCCCGGCACTGGCCGACGCGGGATTCCACGTACTGGCACCCGATCAGCGCGGATACGGCGGCTCGTCGCGACCCGACGAGATCGCCGCCTACGACATCCACGCGCTGACCGGGGACCTGGTCGGCCTGCTCGACGACGTCGGAGCCGACCGTGCCGTCTGGATCGGCCACGACTGGGGGGCGCCGGTGGTGTGGAACGCCGCCCTGCTGCACCCCGACCGGGTGGCCGCGGTCGCGTCACTGAGCGTGCCCCCGACACCGCGGCCCCAGCAGCAGCCGACCCAGGCGTGGCGGCAGCTGTTCGGCGACAACTTCTTCTACATCCTCTACTTCCAGCAGCCCGGCGTCGCCGACGCCGAACTCGACGCAGACCCGGCCCGCACCATGCGCCGCATGCTGGGCAGCCTGAGCCCCACCGACAAGGCCGCGGCGCTGCGGATGGTGGCCCCCGGAGCGGAGGGCTTCATCGATCGGCTGGCCGAGCCCGACCGGCTGCCGGGCTGGATCAGCCAAGCAGAGGTGGACCACTACATCGACACCTTCACCCGGACCGGTTTCACCGGGGGACTGAACTGGTATCGCAATTTCGACCGCAACTGGGAGACCACCGCGCACCTGGCCGGGGCCACCACCGATGTCCCGGCGTTGTTCATCGCCGGAACCGCCGACCCGGTGCTGTCGTTCACCCGCCGCGACCGGGCCACCGAGGTGGCCACCGGACCCTACCGCGAAGTGCTCATCGAAGGAGCCGGCCATTGGCTGCAACAGGAACGCCCCGACGAGGTGAACGCGGAACTGCTGGAGTTCCTGGCGGGCCTACCGGCATGACGACGCGGCCTCCGCTGCGGTTCGGGGTTTTTATCACCCCGTTTCACGCGCTGGGTCAATCACCCACCGTCGCACTGGAATACGACCTGGAGCGGGTCGTCGCGCTGGATCGGCTCGGGTTCGACGAGGCCTGGTTCGGCGAACATCACTCCGGCGGGTATGAGCTGATCGCCTGCCCCGAGGTGTTCATCGCGGCGGCCGCCGAGCGCACCAAGCACATCCGGCTGGGCACCGGGGTGGTCTCACTGTCCTATCACCACCCGCTGATGGTGGCCGATCGCTGGGTGCTGCTGGATCATCTGACCCGGGGCCGGGTGATGTTCGGCGCGGGGCCGGGCGCACTGCCCACCGACGCCCACATGATGGGCATCGACCCGGTCGAGCAGCGCCGGATGATGCAGGAGTCCCTGGAGGCAATTCTGGCGTTGTTCCGGGCCGAGCCGGGCGAACTGGTCACCCGGTACTCGGACTGGTTCACCCTGCGCGACGCGGCGTTGCACATCCGCCCCTACACCTGGCCGTACCCGGAGATCTCCACGGCGGCGATGGTTTCCCCGTCCGGCCCGCGACTGGCCGGCACGCTGGGCACCTCGCTGCTGTCGCTGTCGATGTCGGTGCCGGGTGGCTTCGCGGCACTGGAGAACACCTGGCAGGTGGTTCGCGATCAGGCCGCCAAAGCCGGGCGTAACGAACCGGACCGCAACGACTGGCGGGTGTTGAGCATCATGCACGTCGCCGACACCCGCGAGCAGGCGGTGGCCGACTGCACCTACGGTCTGCAGGATTTCGCAAACTACTTCGGCGCGGCCGGATTCGTCCCGCTGGCCAGCGAGGTCGAAGGTTCACCGCAGACGCCGACCGAGTTCGTCGAGGCCTACGCCGCGGCCGGAAGCTGCTGCATCGGCACCCCCGACGACGCGATCGAACACATCACCGATCTGCTGGAGCGCTCCGGCGGATTCGGCACCCTGCTGTTCCTGGGACACGACTGGGCGTCACCGGAGGCCACCTATCACAGTTACGAACTGTTGGCCCGCAAGGTGATTCCACACTTCAAAGGCCAACTCGCCGCACCCAAGGCCTCACACGAATGGGCCAGGGGCATGCGTGACACGCTGTTCGGCCGGGCCGGTGAGGCGATCAAGAACGCCGTCGTCGAGCACGTCACCGAGTCGGGCGGTGGGGCGCGTTGATGCGCGCCGCGGTGCTGCGCGACGGGCGGATGATCTACCGCGACGACGTGCCGGAGCCGACGCCCGGGCCGGGCCAGGTGCTGGTCGAGGTGACGGCCTGCGGCATCTGCGGATCCGATCTGCACTTCGCCGCGCACGGCGACCAGGTACTGGCCGCGACGCGGGCCATGTCCGGCAGTCCCTCCTCCGAGGCGTCGGTCGACCTGTCCGCCGACATCTTCATGGGCCACGAGTTCAGTGCGCGGGTATTGGAGGCCGGCCGCGACACCGACACCTTTGCACCTGGAACGCCGGTCACGTCGATTCCGGTGCTGTTGGCCGCCAAAGGTATTGAGCCGATCGTCTACTCCAACACCACGGTGGGCGGCTACGCCGAGAAGATGCTGCTGTCGGCTCCACTGTTGTTGGCCATCCCCAACGGCCTGGACCACCGGCACGCCGCACTGACCGAACCGATGGCGGTCGGGCTGCACGCGGTGAACAAGTCCGGTATCGCGCCCGGCGAGACCGCGCTGGTACTGGGCTGCGGCCCGATCGGGATGGCGATCATCGCCGCGCTGCGGAACCACGGGGTGGAAGACATTGTGGCCGCGGACTATTCACATGCCCGGCGCGAGCTGGCGACGGTAATGGGCGCGCATCGGACACTCGATCCGGCGCAGGGGTCGCCGTTCGACACCGTCAAGCCGAAGGTGATCTTCGAGGCGGTCGGCGTGCCGGGCGTCATCGACGACGTGCTGCGGCGCGCGCCGGTAGGCGTCCGACTGGTGGTCGCGGGGGTGTGCATGGAACCCGACACCGTGCACCCCTTCTACGGAATCGCCAAGGAGATCAGCATGCAGTTCGTCTTCGCCTACGAACCGGCGGAGTTCGCCGCCTCGCTGCGGGCCATCGCCGAGGGACAGATCGACGTGGCGCCCTTGATCACCGGCGAGGTGGGACTCGACGGCGTGGCTGCGGCGTTCGACGACCTGGCCGACCCCGACCGACACTGCAAGATCCTGGTTACCCCGTAGCCGACGCTCCCAGCCACGCCTTCGGGAAGCCACCGGCGTCAACCAGCTGCTTCGACCACCCGCCCACCAGTTCCACCAATTCACCCATATCGTCACCGAGGCGGGCCACGATCCCGGCACATGCCGCATCGGTTGACGTCTCGACCGCCTCGCGCGCGGCGCGCCCGGCATCGCTGAGCACTCCGTCACGCGCCAGCCCGCGCTCGGCCAGCCGCTCCTCGCCCCCGGTCAAGTCGTCATCGCTCCACGCCCTGGACCGGACATACGTGCGCGGCGGAAATCCGCGATAAAGCTCGGTGACCAGGCCGATCTCGACGGCATCGAATCCGGCTGCAACCCAGGCGTTCACGTGCGCGTCGCCACGGAACTCGCGGAGTTGGTCAGCTAATAGCCAGGCATCGGTCAGCGGCTCGCCGACCAGCCCGTCGGCAACCAGCCCGGCGAACAGCGGCTTGCCCGCCATCGACAGACCGTCGGTTGCGCGACGCAGCAACTCCACCGCGCGCTCGATGCCGTCGGGAGCGGCGCCCAGGACCCTGCGCAGCTGGCCCACCGAGCCCTCGGTGCGCGCCGCGCGGATAGTCGGTGCGTCGGTCAGCTTCCAGCCGTAGCCGACGGCGGGAACGACCACCGCCGGATTGAACACCCCGAACGTCGCGGCGATCACCTCGCCGGGCGCCTGCCCCAACGCAGAGCCGCGGCTGCAGAAGTACGCCGGCCCGTCCGGCATTTCGACCCCATCGGTTGTCGCGGGGCTGGTACCGAAACCGAGGGCCGCGTAACCGCGATGACATTCCGGGGAGAAGTACACCTGGCCGGCGAACGGCTCGATGGCGCTGGACAGTGCTCGCGACGGCGCGGTGGTGGTCATCGCCTCAGTCTGCCGCACGGGTCTTTTTCGCCGGTGCGTGCATCGACTCCGATAGGGTGCCACTCATGCCGACACACAGTGCCCGGATGGTTCTCCGCTGGTCGATGACGCTGGCGCTGGCCGGCGTGGCCGCCCTCGCCATGGCCGGCTGCGATGCCGCGCCAGGCGGCGGAACGGACATCCCGCGTCAGGTGACCGTCGTGGGCACCGGCGAGGTCCAGGGGGTTCCGGACACGCTGACCACCGAGGCGGGCATCGAGTTCGTCGCCGGAGACGTCACCAGCGCGATGAACCAGACCAGCGAGCGTCAGCAGGCGGTGATCGACGCACTGGTGGATGCCGGCGTGGACCGCAAGGACATCAGCACCACCCAGGTCAGCCTGCAGCCGCAGTACGGCAATGCCGATGCCAGCGGGTCGGCGAACATCACCGGCTACCGGGCCGGCAACACCATCCGGGTCAAGGTCGAGCGCGATTCGGCCTCCCAGGTGCTGGCGGTGATCGTGCGAGCCGGCGGGGACGCCACCCGGATCAACGGGGTGAGCTACTCCATCGAGGACGATTCGGCCCTGGTGCGTGGCGCTCGGGAGCGGGCCTTCAACGACGCCAAGGACCGTGCCGAGCAGTACGCGCAGCTGTCGGGCCTGCGGCTCGGCCAGGTGATCTCGATCTCCGAGATCGCCGGCGGAACGCCGCCGCCGATGCCGGTGGGGATGCCGATGCCCCGCGCGATGGCCGCCGCTCCCCCGGTCGAGCCCGGTCAGCAGACCGTGAGCTTCACCGTGACGGCGGTGTGGGAGCTGAGCTAGACCTTTCGCCCACCTCGTGTGCGGAACCATCCAGATGGCCGCCGCGTACAGGTAGCATCCGTCGGATGCACAGGCTGGTATTGACGTGAAGAACCCCGTGTCCCTCGGGATTACAGCGCTCGGGGCGCTTGCCATGTGGTCGCAGCATTCTTGCCGTATGTCGAATCGGGGCGACTCCTCCCCATCGAGGGCAACACGCTGATTCAATCCGCCAATGGCTGGCGTTTGATCATCTCCGCCGCCGCCGCGTCTACCGTGCAGACAGCGGTACTAAGAGCGACCGGATCTGGGCGCGGATAATGCCGTTCCTGGGCGCCGCGTACCTGGTGCATCTCTGGGCCAACAAGGATGGGCGCACCGTGTATCCGATAGGGGTTGACGGAACGGACGCACCCGGCAGAGTGGCCAGCTTGGGAATCGGGTTCTACCTGGGCCGCGGTCGGCCTCGTCCTGGCGGTGGCCGGAACAACACTCTTATGGGACGCAATCAAAGCGCCAGCCAGGGATGAGCAAGGCGACGAGAACGACGAACCCTCTCCACATCCCGCTAGCAAGACCACACTCAGAGATCTGATTCCGCGCGACAAGGGGACCGCCGACGGCTAGTGACCGAAAGCCACGCCGGCCTTCTTGTCGCTAGTTGCCCGTATGCGCACATTGTTGATGGGTCAACGCGTGAGCGTCCGATGCCCTGAGAGATGACACGATTCCTGTCGGCCTGTCGGCCCCGAAGTGTCTTGAGTCAAGTAGATGGCAGGTTTTGGTTGTCTAGGTAGGCCTGCTTGGGGGTTCGGTCGTTGAGGGCTTGGTGTGGCCGGATGGTGTTGTAGATGATGCGGAAGCGGTGAGCTTCCATGTCGAGTGCGTCGCCGTCCCCGATGTAGCCGCGGAAGAGGTGCTCGTATTTCAGGGTCCCGAAGAAGCGCTCGATGACACCGTTGGTCTGCGGTGCTTTGATTCGGGTGCGGATGTGGCGCAGTAGTGGATCGTGCCCGGTGAAGAGGCTTTGGAAGTCTTTGCCGCGGTAACAGGGCCCGTTGTCGGAGACGACGGCGATGGGGGCGGGCATGTAGCCGATGACGTGCTCCTGGGTGTCGAGGACCTCCATCTGCCCGCGATCTAGCCGCAGGTCGGCCAGGTTCAGCACGCGGGCGGCTTCCTCGACCGCGAGTCGGATGCAGTGCACGGCGTCGACGCCGCGACCGGTGGGGGTGACGGTGATCGCCAGGCAGTACTTGGAGACGTAATCGATCACGGCGCTGATCCGCCAGATCCCCCCGTGGGCTGTTTCGAACTCGGAGAAGTCGGTCTGCCAGACCCGGTTGCGCTCGGTCGGCGGATCGTGAAACACCTGTCGACGCAACGCGGCCCATGATTTACGGTCGGCTCGGAAGCCTTGAGGCAGCAGCAGGCCGCGGCGCCGTAGCGCGCGTTGGACCGAGGAATTGGTGACCTCGTGGCCATCGGCACGCATCAAGGCTGCGATCTTGCGGTAGCCCCAGGCTGGCCAGGCTTCGGCGTATTTGGCGGCCAGGGCCTCAATACGGTCGACTTGAGGCGCCGGCCAGGGGCCTTTGGGTGGGTTACCGGCGCGCGCCCGAGCCAGGCGGCGGCGGTAGGTCCGCTCCGGGATGCCGGCGAGCAAGGCGAACCTCGAAACCGGCAGTTGAGCTGCCTCTCTTAGGGCTTCGAGGTCCTGGCAGGGACCTGATTGATCAGCGCGGCGCCGCGCTGCCAGATCCGCAACTGCACCGTCGCTTCAGCCAGCGCGAGCTTGAGCTGTTCGTTTTCCAACTGCAGCCGCCGCTGCTCAGGAGCGCCTTTGGCCCCGGCCGAGCCGCTGGGCACTTCCTGAAGTCGCTCAGCGCCAGCGGCGAGGAACTGATGCTTCCACTTCGTCATCGTCACCGTCGTGACACCGCAACGGCGCGCCGCTTCAGCACAGGTCATCTCCCCAGCCAACACAGCAAGGACCAAGCGGGCCTTCTCCTCGGCAGCGACCTTCGTCCGTCGCGATCGAGCCATCTCCACAACCTTCCAGCCATGGCCGCAGTTATCCACAACGTGCGACCCTGCCAAATAGTTTGAGTCAGTGGAGCACGCTATAATCGAACGTATGTTCGATCAGTCGCGGGTTCCGTCTCCGGAGTCGATCGCGCGGCTTAGTGAGCGGTTTGAGCGGCGGTATCCCTCGCATACGCCGGAGTCGGCTGCATTGGTGGATCGGATCTGCGCGTCGGCGCGCGCGGAGAATCGGGCCGCAGCCGCGCAACTGGTGGCGATCGGCGAGTTGTTCGCGCTGCGATTGGGCCGGTGCAGCGAAACCGAGGAGTGGGCGGTCGATACCGAGGCGGCGGTGGCTGCGGAGGTGGCGGCGGCATTGCGGATCAGCCAAGGGCTGGCGGGCAGTCGACTGCGGTATGCCCGGGCGATGCGTGAGCAGTTGCCGCAGGTGGCGGAGGTTTTCAAGGCCGGCGATATCGATATCCGACTGTTTCAGACGATGGTGTATCGCACAGATCTGATTGCTGATCGTGAGGTGTTGGCGCTGGTCGATGGCCGGTTGGCGGCGCAGGTGGTGAGGTGGCCGTCGCTGACCAGGAGTCGGTTGGCCGGCAAGGTCGACAAGATCGTGGCCAAAGCCGACGCCGATGCGGTGCGCCGCCGCAAAGAGCGCCAAGCGGAGCGGAAGATCGGGTTTCAGGACCAAGAGGGCGGGCTCTCGGAGGTTTACGGCAGCTTGTTCACCCCTGATGCCCGTGCCCTGGACAAGGCGCTGGATGCGTTGGCCGCCACGGTCTGTGAACACGATCCACGCACTCGCGGCCAGCGGCGTGCCGATGCGATGGGGGCGTTGGCGGCGCGGGCGGATCGGCTGGGGTGTCGCTGCGGGCGGCCGGATTGCGCCGCCGGGGGGGCGGGCGGCGGCCGGTCCGGTGGTGCTTCATGTGATCGCCGCGCAGGCCACCCTCGATGGGACCGGTGATGAGCCGGGCTCGTTGGTCGAAGCCGATGGATTGATCCCGCCGGAGTTGATCGCCGAGCTCGCCCGATCGGCCCGGTTGGTGTCGTTGGTGCATCCCGCCGACGCCCCGCCGGAGCCGGGGTATGTGCCTTCGAAGGCGTTGGCTGATTTTGTGCGGTGCCGGGATCTGACGTGTCGCTGGCCGGGTTGTGATCGTCCGGCGGTTGACTGCGATCTGGACCATACGATTGCCTACGGTGACGGTGGGTCCACGCATGCGTCGAACCTCAAATGCTATTGCCGCACACATCATTTGGTGAAAACCTTCTGGGGCTGGCGGGATCAGCAGTTGCCCGATGGGACGGTGATCTTGACCTCGCCGGCGGGGCAGACCTACGTCACCACTCCGGGCAGTTCACTGCTTTTCCCGCGCTTGTGCGCACCCACCGGGGAACTGCCGCCACCGCTGCGACGCGACGACGACCGGTGTGGCGATCGCACCGCGATGATGCCCCGCCGCCGACGAACCCGCGCCCAACACCGCGCAACGCGCATCGCCACCGAACGCAACCAAAACCACAAAGCCCGCCAAGCCCGACGCGCTGTGTTCGACGCCATCTGGTTCCCGAAAGTAGCCCCCGGCATCGACCCCGACGACCCACCGCCCTTCTAGCGGAACTCAGCCCTGACAGACCCGCGGGCCCGCCGCTACGAATTCGGGCTGCGAGCGTGGGAACTTTCCACGTACGTCGTCCGACCCATTAGGCGATGACTTGCCCCAGCGCTGCAGGACGCGTCGACCCCCGGGATCATGAACCAGGTCACCGATCAGTGGTGCCCACTTGAAGCTCCCGCCATCAATGCCAGCCTCTGCTGGTCCTCATGTCACATCGCCGGCATCGACCCCGCCTTCCAATGCCGAACGCTCCAGCGTCGCCACATGGATTCAGCGGCTCGCCGTACCGATCATCCTGGGTTGGATCGCAGTCGTCGCCGTCCTAAGCACCGCGGTGCCGCCACTGGAGATCGTCGGCCAGATGCGGTCGGTACCCATGAGCCCCGACTTCGCACTATCGGTCACCGCGATGAAACGCGTTGGACAGGTTTTTGGCGAGTACACGTCTGACAGCTCGGCGATGGTTCTTCTGGAGGGCGATCAACCACTCGGCGATGATGCGCACCGCTATTACGATGCCCTCGTCGACAGGCTCCACGCCGATGCCGCTCATGTTGAGCACGTCCAGGATTTCTGGGGTGATCCACTGACCGCGGCCGGCGCGCAGAGCAACGACGGCAGAGCGGCGTACGTGCAGGTCTACCTGTCTGGAAATCAGGGCGAGACACTGGCAAACGAGTCGCTCGAGGCGATCCGCAAACTCGTCGCCGAAGTCGACGGCCCGCCCGGAGTGAAGGCGCATGTCACCGGCCCGGCAGCTCTGGCCGCCGACGAGCAAGTAGCCGGTGACCACAGTGCGCAAGTCATCGTGGGTCTCACCTTCTTGGTCATTACCGCGATGATTCTGTTGGTGTACCGGTCAATAGGCACCGGGCTGATTGTCTTGGGGTTGGTGTTTCTGGCGCTGTCCGCGGCTCGTGGTGCTGTGGCCTCGCTGGCCTACTTCAATCTCATCGGTCTGACGACCTTCGCAACGAACCTGCTCGTCACGTTGGCGATCGCTGCCGCGACCGACTATGCGATAGTTCTGGTCGGCCGCTACCAAGAGGCCAGGGCCGCCGGAGAAGACCCTGAGCGGGCCTACCACACGATGTTCCGCGGCACGGCACACGTGATCCTGGCGTCCGGCTCCACAATCGCGGGTGCAACGTTCTGCCTGCACTTCACCCGGCTCCCCTACTTTCAGACGCTCGGCATTCCCTTGGCAGTCGGAATGGTGATCGCCATGCTCGTGGCTTTGACGTTGGGGCCGGCCATCATCACCGTTGCGAGCCGGCGGGGGCTCCTAGAACCCAAGCGCACGATGCGAATCCGAGGATGGCGCAAGATCGGTGCGGCCATTGTCCGGTGGCCGGCTCCGGTCTTGGCAGCCAGTACCGCACTGACGCTGGTCGGTCTGCTGGCGTTGGCCGGCTACCGAACCAGCTATAACGAGCGCCGATACCTGCCGTCGGACCTGCCCTCGACCGCCGGGTACGCCGCGGCGGAAAGACACTTCTCCACCGCGCGCATGAGTCCCGAGGTGTTGCTTGTCGAAGCCACTCGCGATCTGCGTAATCCAGCGGACTTCCTGGTGATCGACAAGATCGCCAAGCGAGTCGTAGGTCAGCCGGGCGTCAGTAGGGTTCAAACGATCACCAGACCCGACGGCACTCCGCTGAAGTTCAGCACGCTGCCGGCTCAGCTCAGTCTGCAAGCCAACCTGCAATTGCTGAACCAAGGCTACCTGCAAGATCGCATGCGGGATTTTCAGTCCAGCGCCCAAGGACTGCAGAGCACCGTCGACGCCATGGAGCAGATGCAGCTGCTGATGACCGAGATGAGCGCGACGACCCACTCCATGGTCCGCAAGACACATCAAATAGCCTCTGACACCGCGGAACTGCGGAATCACCTCGCCGACTTCGACGATTTCATACGACCACTGCGCAGCTATCTGTACTTGGAGCCGCATTGTTACGACATTCCGGCATGCTGGTCGATGCGGTCCGTTTTCGATGCTCTCGACGGCGCCGACAAGCTGAGCGACGACATCGACCACGTCGTCCCCGACCTTGATCGACTCGATGCACTGGTGCCGGAACTGCTCCGGCAGCTGCCTGCTCAAATCGATGCGCTGACGTCGACCAAGAACACCATGCTCACCATCTATTCCACCCAGAACGGCCTGCTGGAGCAGACCGCGGTGATACAGGACAACCAAGCCGCCTTGGGCGCGGCATTCAACGACTCCAAGAACGACGACACTTTCTACCTGCCACCGGAGGTATTCGACAACGAAGACTTCAAGCGGGGGCTGAAAACCTTTCTGTCGCCTGACGGCCACGCCGTCCGGTTCATCGTCAGCCACGACGGCGATCCCCTGACACCCGAGGGAATCGAACACGTCGGTGCAATCAAACACGCCACCAAAGAGGCGATGAAGGGCACTCCGCTCGAAGGTTCGAAGATCTTCGTAGGCGGCACCGCATCGGTCTTCAAGGACATGCAGGACGGCAACAACTATGACCTGTTGGCAGTAGGAATCGCCGCACTGTGCCTGATCTTCATCATCATGCTGATCATCACACGCAGTGCAATAGCCGCCACGGTGATCGTCGGCACCGTGGCGGTATCGCTGGGGGCATCTTTCGGCCTATCGATCCTGCTGTGGCAACACATGATCGGCCTGGAGTTGCACTTCATGGTGATGGCCATGTCGCTGATCATCCTGCTGGCGGTCGGGTCCGACTACAACCTGCTGCTCGTGGCCAGGTTCAAAGAGGAGATCCGGGCCGGCGTCAACACCGGCATCATCCGGGCAATGGGCGGCACGGGTTCGGTGGTGACCTCGGCCGGGTTGGTGTTCGCCCTGACGATGATGTCCATGGCTGTCAGCGAGTTGAGGGTGGTGGCGCAGATTGGAACCACCATCGCACTGGGACTGCTGTTCGACACACTCGTTATCCGGTCGTTTGTGATGCCCTCCATCGCCGCGCTGCTCGGCAAGTGGTTCTGGTGGCCACAAGTGGTTCGGACGCGTCCGACCCCGGCTCGCTAGCCGGTTCCGAAACCGGTTGATCTGGAACAACACTCAAGACCGACGGTGTCGATCGGGAGCTGACCATCATCGGTAGCGACGAAGCGGGCGGCCCGACGTGAGTCGGGACGCCCGCTTCCCGCATTGCACTGCGGTTCGGCGTCAGTCCGTCCCGGCCGCAAACATATCCACGAGATTGACCAGCGAAGCGATGAGACCGACACCCTCGCCCGGCGCCGAGTAGGGCATGCCCATCCCCTCCATCTGCAGGTCGAGACCAAGCGAGTTGTACAGCGAACCGCCGACGTTGCCGGCATCTGTCTCTCCGGGCGTGAGAAGACCGCCAAAGGCGAAGCTGGCACCGAGAACCGCGTTGCCCTCTGGAACCTGCAGGAGTTCATTCAACATGGGCACCAACGCATCCAGGTTCAAGGTGGCACCGTTGAAGAACGATCCGACGACGTTGGCAGGTGCTGCCAGCAGTTCTTGCAGTACCGCCTCGAAGTCTCCGCCACCGATGCTGTCGATGATCGACCCGATGCTGTTGATCAGCTCTACTCCGGGGCTGACCAGCGGGCCGATCAGCCCCATCAGAACGCCAGAAAGTGGCGATGACAACAACGTCAGCATGGTGGCTGCCGGCTCGACCGGATCGATCTGCGGGATCCCCATTCCGAAGTCCATTCCCGCCAAATACTGAAGGCCCCACAGGTGGTTCCAGTCGAGTGTCTGCGCCGCCAACTCGGTGCCCTCGGGCGTTGCCACGTCCACACCGACGAACGTCGCCGCCGCGAACTGGCCCTCTAGGGTGGTGGCAAACCCGGCGAGCGAGTCTTTGATTGCGTCAAAGACCTGCGACCCGTTAGCCACGGTCGTGTTGAAGACATCCACCCAGGGACCGAACGGGTCGATCGACGCGGTGAGCTGCACCTCCGGCACCGTTGCGGTGGCAGGCAGCGTTGGGAGAGCGGGGCTTACTGCGACCATTCCGGCAACAACCAAGGCAGTCCCAGCGGCCATGAAGCCCCGGCTGCTGAGTTGTGCTGCGCTGACCTGTGAGTGGCGTAACTGTGTCATGCCCAATAAGTCGAGCGGGCATGAAAAAAGTTCCAGACTTCAGCAAGAATGTTTTGAAGCCGCCCGGATCATGTGGCCGTGATTACACCCCCGACCGGTCAGCCGAATTCGACGAGGTTGGTCGGCGCCCGGAATCGCCTCAGGCTATTGGACCGGTAGACCAGCGAAAGAGCCCTGCCGAGCACCTTGCCTCGCCCAGGCGGTACGCCCAGCTCAGAGACGGCACGAACGCCGGGCACCGCACGCAGCTCGTCGTAGTCCTTCGCCGTGAACCAGAACGGCATGGGCGGCGCGGTGTAGTTGTCGCTCAACTTGATACCGTGTCGCGAGCGTGAGTAGGCACTCAACAACCTCGGGACGCTGTCGAAGATCATCCGGCCGCCGGGAAACCGCTCCGCGCAGGCGGCGAGAAGAGCGAACACCGCTTCGCGATCCAGATACTGCAGCAACCCCTCGGCAGTGATCAACACCCCAGCGGAGTCGTCGACCTCGTCCATCCACGAGTAGTCGAGTGCCGACTGGGCACAGTACCGCAGCCGATCGGATACCGGCAGTGACCGCTGACGCAGTGCAACGATGGGTTCCAAATCCACCGAAAGCCAACTCAACTGGCCGTTGTCGACCCGCCAGAAGCTGGTCTGCAAACCCTCGGCAAGAGCGACCACGGTCGCGCGCGGATGCTCCGCCAAGTACTCCCGGGTGGCCTGGTCGAACACCAGAGCCCGCATCGCAGTGGCCTGGTGCGTCCTGCCGAAGTCGGCGTAATCGTAATCAAGGCTATCGAGCAACTCGATCGCCATCGGGTCATCGATCACCCCGTCCGGCCGCTTCGCCTCGGCGGCCCGCTGATACAACGTGAGTAACGCGGTCTCCGAGATCCCATCGAGATGACGCGCGTCAATGACTGGCACACCTTCAGACCGTACCCGCCGGGCCCCCGCGCGTCGCTGCGAGAAACCTAACCACAATCGGGCGGAACTTTTTGATTCCCATGTCCGACCACCTCGTTGGCGGGTACTGGCCCGCGCTTTGCGTTCCGCGCAATCCACAACATCAGAGGAGGTGCCATCCTGACCGCCCCGATCTGGATGGCAATGCCTCCGGAGACACACTCCGCCATGCTCGCAGCTGGCCCAGGGCCGGGGCCGCTGTTGGCAGCCGCCGCGCAGTGGCAGCAGCTCAGTGTCATCTACGACGACACCGCCGCTGAATTGACCCAGGTACTGGCTGCGGTGCAGACCGGCCACTGGCAGGGGCCCACCGCGACGGCGTATCTGTCCGCGCACACGCCGTACCTGACCTGGTTGGAACAGGCAGCCGCCGACACTGCTACGACTGCCGCACAACACCAGACGGCTGCCTCCGCATATAGCGCCGCAGTGTCCTCGATGCCCAGCCTCGAAGAACTGGCCGCCAACCACGCGGTCCACGCGGTGCTGCTCGCCACGAACTTCTTCGGAGTGAACGCCGTCCCGATTGCCGCTAACGAGGCCGACTACACGCGGATGTGGGTGCAGGCCGCCGAGACCATGTCCGTATATCAGGGCACCGCCACCGCAGCCCTCGCAGCGACCCCGCAGATCCGCCCCGCCCCACCCATCGTCTCCAACCCCGCCGCAGCCACCTCCCAAGAAGGCGTTGGAGACGGCAATTGGCTGCAGGAACTTTCCCGCCTCATCAGTGAACTTCTCAACAATGCCGGCAATGTCGAAGAGCTGCTGCGTATCTTCGAGGACTTCTTCCAAAACCTAGGCTTCAACCCGGTGATCGCCGCCTTTCTGGCGGCGGTCGCATTGATCGCCTACGACGTGTTGTGGTACCCCTACTACGCGTCATATGGCCTGTTGCTGTTGCCGTTCTTCGCTCCTGCGCTCAGCGCGTTGAGCGCCCTGAAGTTGCTGCCGCTGCTGAACGGCCAACAGATCCCGGCTGATCAAGGACCAGACTTCATCGCTCCGTTAACCGGTGAGGGAAGCATGGACATTCCCGTTGCGGCGAGCGTGGCACCGCCCGCTGCGGCCGGCTCCTCCGCCGGCCTGGGCGGCACCGCCGGTGCACCGGGACCGAGCGCACCCGCGGCCATCCCGAGCGCCGACGGCGTTGCCGCGCTGATTCCCTATGTTGTCTCCGGCTGGGGACCACCCGGGGTCGAGACCGGACCCAAAGACGATATGGCTGCCTCCAACAGCGCTGCGGCTTCCAGCCGCGTGGCCTCTCCGCGGGTCATCGCCGCTGACGCCCGCAGCCGACGCAGTCGACGTAGCACAGGCCGGGTTCGTATGCACGGCAACCGTTACGAGTTCCTCCAGGCTGGCGATGGTCCTGTCATGGCGGCGGGCTCCGATGCCGGCCCTGCCGAACGACCCGAGGCCATCTCAGCAGTGGTCGCCTCCACCCGCGCCGCTGGACTCACGGGGCACGCTGGCGAAATCCGGCGAGTACCGATCTTGCCGACCAGCTGGTGCGTCTCCGACGAGGTAGAGCAACTAACACAACCGATGAAGGAGGGAAAGGAACAATGAGCAAGGAAAGCCAGATCGGATGACGCTAACCGTCAGCGGCACCGGCCTTGGAGCGCAGATCACCGGGGTCGACCCCAACGATCTGAGCACCATCACCCGCGACGAAATTCGCGAGATCGTTTACGCCAACAAGCTCGTCATCCTCAAAGGCGTTCACCCCTCGCCGGAGCAGTACCTGCAGCTGGGCAGGATCGTCGGCGACATCGTGCCCTATTACGAATCCATGTACCACCATCACGAGTTTCCGGAGATCTTCGTATCTTCCACGGAGGAACACCAAGGCGTTCCGCGAACCGGCGCGTTCTGGCACATCGACTACATGTTCATGCCCGAGCCGTTCGCATTCTCGATGGTGTTACCCCTGACCGTTCCCGGACCTGACCGGGGAACCTACTTCATCGACCTCAACCAGGCGTGGTTGTCGGTGCCCGCCGCCCTGCAGGACGCCGCCCGAGGAACGTTGAGCACTCATGATCCCCGGCGGCACATCAAGATCCGTCCCGATGACGTATATCGGCCGATCGGGGAACTGTGGGACGAGATTACCCGGACCACGCCGCCGATCAAATGGCCAACCGTGATCCGGCATCCGAAGACCGGGGAGGAGATCCTGTATATCTGCGCGTCGGGGACCACTCGAATCGACGGCCAGGACGGTCGGGTACTCGACCCAGAGATCCTGCAACAGCTCATGGAGTCGACCGGGCAACTTGATCCGGATTTCACGCATCCCTTTATCCACACCCAGCACTACGAGGTTGGGGATATCATCTTGTGGGACAACCGAGTTCTGATGCATCGCGCCAAGCACGGCAGCTCTCAAGGAACTTTGACCACGTATCGGTTGACCATGCTCGACGGCCACCAGACTCCGGGATACGCCGCATGAGCGGCATCGCTTCGCCTCATACCGCACTAAGCGACGCAGCACCGATCGACGAGGACGTGCTGGCCACCGTTCTGGAGCCCTATACCTACAAGGGATGCCGATATCTGATCGAGGCGGTGTCGCAGGCCGACGCTGATTCTGTTCTAGCTCAAGGTAACTTCACGATCGCCGAGTCCGCCTACATCCGTAGCACTGGACATTTCAACGCGGTCGAGTTGGTGCTGTGTTTCAACCAGCTCGCTTACAGCGCTTTTGCACCGGCCATCGGCGATGGCATCATTCCGGCCTTCCGAGGTTGGAGGCTGGAAGACTATTGCAAGCACCAGCTGTCCAGCATGTTCATCAGAACCTCATCGTCACGGTTCAAGAGGCCGATAGATGCCAACAAGTTCAGTGCCCGGCTGGAATGCCGAAACTTCGAGATCGTGCAACGCACGGTGCGGTATCTGCGTGTGCCGTGCGCAATCGAATTCTGGGACGAACAAGGCGGTTCAGCGTTCGGCGAATTCGAACTGGCCGCACTGAACATCCCCGGCTGACAACACAGAATAGGCACGCTGACATGATGAGTCCGGCCCACACGTCCGTATTGGATCGCATTCTCGAACACGTGCGCCAACGCCCCGACGCCATCGCGTTACGTCGTTGCGACGGAAGTAGTCCGTTTAGCTACCAGGAGCTGGCAACCGAATGGGAACGCCTGGCCGCAGCACTGCAGGCGAGTGGGGTGTCCCTGGGCTCTCGCGTACTTGTCATTTCCGACAACGGACCGCAGACATACCTCGCGGTGCTTGCCTGCGCCCGACTGGGCGCCATTGCCGTTCTGGCGGACGGCTATCTGCCGGTG
Source organism: Mycobacterium sp. SVM_VP21 (assembly GCA_024758765.1). Lineage (NCBI taxonomy): Bacteria > Bacillati > Actinomycetota > Actinomycetes > Mycobacteriales > Mycobacteriaceae > Mycobacterium > Mycobacterium cavoris. The sequence continues at coordinate 2,189,378 of CP101406.1, read as the reverse complement.
GCCACCGTCGAACGGTTCGCCGAACTCACGCAACCCGCCGCAGTTCTGTGCACCGAGGGTGCCCGACTGTCCCTTTCCGACCCACCGGAGACCCTCGCCGCGGTACCGACGCTGTCGGTGGCCGAAGACAGCGCCCCGCTCACAGCTCGCGACGTGCTCCCGGGGACGAACGGCGGCGCCGACGACCCGCTGGCGATGATCTTCACCAGCGGCACCACCGGCGAACCGAAGGCGGTGCTGCTGGCCAATCGGACCTTCTACGCCGTCGCCGACATCTTGCGGGAGACCGGCTTGACGTGGATCGATTGGGTGATAGGCGAAGTCGCGTACTCGCCGTTGCCGGCCACGCACATCGGTGGCCTGTGGTGGATTCTGAACTGCCTGATGCAGGGTGGTACGTGCGTAACCGGCGGCGAAGACGGAGCGTCGCTGTTGGAGATACTCACGACCAACGAGGTCGCTACGGTCTGCCTGGTCCCGACACTGCTCTCACGTCTGGTCGCCGAGCTGAAAGCGACCGGCGCATCGGTGCCGCCTTCGCTGCGTTTTCTCGGCTACGGCGGATCGCGGGCTATCGCATCCGACGTGCAGTTCGTTGAGACCGCGGGTATACGCACCGCCCAGGTCTATGGGCTGAGCGAAACTGGTTGCACCGCACTGTGTCTTCCCACCGCGCCGGGGTCGATCGCCGCCATCGAGGCAGGAGCGGTCGGACGACCCTACCCCGGCGTGCGGGTTCACCTCGACGGCGATGGCAGCGGACCGGCCGGCCCGCCGGCCTCGTCGGGAACGTTGTGGATCAACTCGCCGGCAAACATGCTGGGGTACTGGAACAACCCAGACCGGACCCACGAAGTACTGCGTGACGGGTGGGTGAACACCGGTGACCTGCTCGACGAAGGCAGCGACGGGTACTTCTACATCCGGGGGCGGGCCTCGGAGATGATCATCTGCGGCGGAGTCAATGTTGCCCCCGACGAGGTTGACCGTGTCGCAGAATCCATTCCGGGGGTCCGCGAGGCGGCATGCTACGAGATCCCAGACCCGGAGTTCGGAGCCCTCGTCGGCCTGGCGGTGGTCGCGTCGGAAAAACTCAACGAGGCCAGTGTTCGCAGCCTCAAACAGACAATTGCAGCCCGTTACCGAAGCGAGGTGGAATCCGCCGCCCGACCGTCGCGGATCGTCCTGGTGAACAGCATTCCGCGAAACCAGTCCGGCAAGGTCATGCGTACATCGCTGGCCGCAGCGATCGACGCTCGCGCACATGGTTGAGACCATCCGCCAGCGGATCCTCGCCGCGGTCTGCGATGTGCTCTACATCGACGAAGCCGACCTCTTCGACGGCGACGGCACCGACCTGCGGGACCTCGGCCTGGACTCGGTTCGATTCGTCTTGTTGATGAAGCGTCTCGGAGTGGACCGCGAGTCTGAGCTACCGGCACGTTTGGCGCGCGACCTGTCGATCACCGGCTGGGTTGCCGAGCTGGAAGATCCCGGCCGGCATGTCTGACTGCCCTTCCCCGGTGTCCATCCCGCTTTCAGTCTCCCAGCAGAACATTTACCGCGGCGTGCTGCAGGATGCCGATCCCACGCTGTATCTGATCGGCCGCCGGTATCGCTTGTCGCCCATACCGCTTCCCCGATTCCGGCTCGCATTGGCAGCCGCTGTCCAACGCAACCCGGTGCAATTGTGCGTTCTCGAACAGGCCGAAGCGCAGTATCCTCACCTGGTTCCGCGGCTGCGGGCGGACGATCTCATGCGCATGTCCCATGACGGCGCAGAACCGCTGGTGCGGGAATGGGATTCGGGGATTTTGTCCCGGCCGCTGGTGCGCTACACCGTGCAAGTCGATTCGAGCGGCGACGTGGTGGGCCTGGACATGCACGCCCACCACCTTCTGCTCGACGGTGGTGCGACCGGTCTGATCGAAGCCGACCTGGGCCGCAACCTTTCTGCCGGAAGCTCCGAATTGCCCGCCATAGCCGCCGGCCTCGAGCGCCTCGCCGAAGCTCACCGCCGGGAAGCCGAACAAGTTGACGCCGCACAACGGCGACTGACCGAATCGGTGCAGCGGGAGTTGGCAGGCGAGGCAACCACTGGCAGCTATCCGCAATCGCCACCGACGTCAGGCAGTGCTCGCCGAGGGGTGCTGCGCGAGTCGGTCCAGATCACCGGATCCGACTACGAAGCGATCACGAAGCTGGCCGCTCGGGCACAAGTGCCGCTGCATGTGTTGGTGACGGCAGCCGCCGTCGCGGTCGATGCAGGCCGTCGAAGCAGTACCGATGCCTTGGTGGTGCACGCCATCGACAATCGGTTTGGTGAGCCCGCTCTTGAGGTGGCCACCTGCATCGTCAACTCGGTTGCCCAATCTGTTCGCTTCCCGGCATTCGCATCACTGCGAGATCTCGTGGCCAATGTTGACCGCGGATACGTCAAAGCCGTTCGGCGGCGCTGGTTCCGGGAGGAGTTGTATCGCCGCATCTATCTGACGATCAACCGGACTCCCCAGACCGACGCATTGGCGCTCAACTTTCTTCCGGATCCCTGCGCGCCCGAACTGCGTCCGTTCCTAGACGCCATGCCGGCTACCACAGATATCGGGCCGATCGAGGGGCTGACCGTGGCAGCCGTCCAAGACGATCCGCATCAGACTCTGACGCTGTCGATCTGGGATGGCGATCACCCAAACCGGACCCAATCCCCGGAAATCGCAGTCCTGATCGCCCAAGTACTGCTGAAGATGCCGGCCCACTGGGATCAGCCCGTCGCAATGAGTGTGGGCCAGTGGTTCGAGGTTGACACCGACGGAAGGTGCCATGCCACCGATATCGCGCCCAACCCGACAAGGCCGGCCGTGTCGGCGTGGTTTCTCGACCCGAACACCGACATCGACGGCTGGCGCCAACGCCGCCGGTATATCGATTCTTGGATCTCTTGGCTGGTGAGTTCGGGCGTCGAGCCCGGTGAGCTGTTGGTATTCACCGACGATCACACCGACAAGACCATCGATCTCTTGGTCGCATGCCATCTGGCCGGTTGCGGCTACAGCGTCTGCGAAAGCGCCGACGAACTCGAAAGCCGCCTAGCGGCCCTCCGTTCGGAAGGTGGGCTTTCAGCACGATTGGTCGACATCGGAAATACCGACCTGCCGGCACCGTCCTCCCGCCTTTCGGACCGCCTTCAACAGGTCCGCGACGACCATGACTTGGCGCAACGGATCGCCTACGTCATGCCCACTTCAGGCTCTACCGGCAGTCCCAAGCTGGTGCCGATCACTCACGGCACACTGGCGATCTTCTGTCGGGGAGCGCGGCTGGCCTACGGATGGGAGCAGCACGACACCGTCTTGCAATGTGCGGCTCTGACGTCAGATATCAGTGTGGAGGAGATTTTCGGCGCCGCGCAATCCGGTGCCGCTCTGGTTCGCTCGGCGGCAACGCGAAGCGGAGATCTCACGCGACTGGGAGAAGACCTGATCCGCCACGGCGCTACGGTCCTCGATCTGCCTACCGCCATCTGGCACCTGTGCTGCGACGAACCCGACATGCTTGCCACCGTGGCGAAATCACGCGTGCGCCAAATCGTGATCGGTGGAGAGGCGGTCCGCCCCCGCGCCGTCGAGCGGTGGCATGCGTTCAGCAGTGATTCAGACGTCGCGCTGATTTCCAGCTACGGTCCCACCGAGGCGACGGTGGTGGTGACGTACCTGCCGCTGAACGGGGAGGAGACTGTGGTCGAGCCCAGTTGCCAACGGCGACTGGGGAAACCTCCGGCTCCAAACACCGTTTTCATCGCATTCGGTGAGGTGGTTTTGCTCGGCGACCAGGTGTCTGCGGGCTACGTGGGTATTGCCAGCACCAACTTTGGCACCGTACTCGCCGTCGACGGTTCGCCGCTGCGTGCGTTTGCCACCGCAGACCGGGTGAGCATCGACGGCGCGGGCTTTCCCGTGTTTGCGGGTCGCAAGGACGCCGTCGTGAAGCTTGCCGGCAAGCGCGTCGACACTGCCGAAGTCACCCGGCTGATCGCCGAGGATCCCGCGATCTGCGATGTCGCGGTCGAACCGGACGGCACCCGGCTCGGAGTTTGGTTTCAGACCCCGGACACCAAGATAGGGTCTACCGATTCTGCTGCAGCAGAACGCATTCGAGGCATCCTGCTGGCGGCGAGAGTCCCCGGTTTCGTGGTGTCCGGCGTCCCGGAGGTTCCACGCAAGCCCGGTGGCAAGGTTGATTCGGGTCGTCTGCCCAAGACTCAGCAAGCAGAAGCCGGCGCAGCGCCGGCCCAAGCAAACGGCCTGGCGCATTTGTGGAGTCGGCATCTGGACCGTGACCTGCGGCCGGACTCCTCACTGCTGGGCGACGGTGTCGGCTCGCTGGATCTGATCCGTATCCTGCCTGCCACCCGACGCTACCTCGGCCGACACGTGTCGTTGCTGGATGTGATCAGCGCCGACAGTGCCAGCCGGTTGATCGAAAGCACCGACGGGGTGGGGGTGGACGAGGTCACCGCTGCCGAGATCGACGACGATCTCGCGATCTTGGCTCCACCGCTGCCCTACCCCGCATTAAGCCTGAGCTCCGATGGCACCGGCACCGTTGTGGTGTTCGGCGCCTCGGGAATCCTGGGCACCGGCTTTGCCCGAGCTGCGGTCGATCTGCGCACCCACGGATTCGATTCGGAGCTGGTCTTGGCCACCACCTCGGAACTGCCCGATGCCGGTCCCTGGCGAGAGCTGGCCGGGGTCGACGGTGTTCGCATCGAACACATTGCCCCGCAACGCATCCCTGAGCTGATCCGCACCACCCACGCAGCGACCGTGGTCAACGCCATCGGCAATACCAATGTGGTGGTGCCCTATCGGGAGCTGCGGCCGGCCAATGTGGAAGCGGTATTGACCATCGCTGCGGCCTGCGCAGCACACGACGCCCGGTTGGTGCATTTGTCGACCTCAGTGGTGAGCGCGCAACCGGCAACACCGCAAGTTGTCGATCCGCGTGCCGCGCCTTATCCCTACGCGGCGTCCAAGGCGCTGGCCGAGCTGATTGTCGCGCGTAACGCTGGTCACCTGGCCTTCTCCCTGGTGCGGCTACCCCGGGTGTTGGGCGAGCCGCACCAACTGCGGATAACGGCCGATATTCTGGTCGCACTCGCCGATGCGTGCTCAGCACTGCGCGCCTACCCCGCCGTGCAGCTGACCGAGGAGGTCACCAGCAGCCGGTCGGCAGCGGCAGCGATTTTGGGCATGCTGTCGGAGCCCCTGGGACACAACCTCACCGCGCTGCGGGGAACACCCGTCGAGTACTCGAAATTTCTGGCTCACTTCGGTTCCCGCGAATACGACGTCGAACGCTGGAAGCAGCACTTGGATGCCAGTGACTGGGCCAGATGCAACCCGCGTCGGTGGGCGGTTATCGACGCCTGGCTCACCCTGGGGTTGCGCCTGGGTGGACGGTCCTACGCGCAATACCTTGCCGGCCACGCCAGTTTGGACCTGCATGTCGATACGGTCACCGAATTGGCCGCCCCACCTTCGCGGCTGGTCGAGCTGGTGGCTCACGGTTGCGGCGTGGAACCGGACAGTCCCTTCTGACGACCACTAACAGAGGACCTGAAGAAGGAGAAGCCTTGTCCGACATTCGACGGATCCAACTCGACGTGACCGGTATGACCTGCCGGATGTGCGAGGCGCATATCGCACTGAAATTGAACTCGATCACTGGGGTGCAAGCATCGGTAGACTTTCCGACTGCGACCGCCACGATCGACGCCGACCCCACCGTGTCCGTCGCCGACCTGTGCGCGGCCATCGAAGATGCCGGCTACCATGCCGAGCTGCGATCGGAACGGACTCTCACCGCTGAGGATGTGCAGATCGCCGGCGGCGCCATAGGGCGAATCGCGAGCCTGACTCGATTCCTGTCGCGGGGCCGGCGCAAACCGGCGATGCACCAGATCTGAAGGTCAGCTGCCGTCGCCCATACAGCGGCGTTCAGCCCTGATAAACCCGCGGGTCCAGGGTGCCGATGTAGGGCAGGTCGCGGTAGCGCTCGGCGTAGTCCAGGCCGTAGCCGACCACGAAGTCGTTCGGGATGTCGAAGCCCACGTAGGCGATGTCGACGTCGGCCCCCAGCGCGTCGGGTTTGCGCAGCAGGGTGCACACTCGCAGGGACCGGGGCCGGCGGGTGGCCAGATTGCGCAGCAGCCACGACAGGGTCAGCCCGGAGTCGACGACGTCCTCGACGATCAGCACGTCGCGGTCGCTGATATCGCGGTCGAGGTCCTTGAGGATGCGCACCACCCCCGACGACGACGTCGAGGATCCGTAAGAGCTGACCGCCATGAACTCAAACTGCGTGGGCAGCGGGATCGCCCGGGCGAGATCGGTGACGAACAGCACGGCGCCCTTGAGCACGGTGATCAGCAGCAGGTCGCCGCTCTCGGCATGGCCGTCGGCGTACTCCTCGGCGATCTGCGCGGCGAGTTCGGCAGTGCGGGTCCGGATCTGCTCCTCGGTCAGCAACACCGATTTGATGTCACCCGCGTACAACTCGGGTTTCTCCCCCGGCAAGATCGCAGCCACCAGCACAGCGTGCCATGGCGGGAGTTCGACAACCAACTGCAGCGGAGGAAATCACGCCCGCGGCTCAGACCGGCTCGCTGCGCAGCCGCAGCAGGCCGTCGCCGCGAACCGCGAACAACCGCTGCCCCCGCAGGTCCGATCCGATCGCCACCCCGCCCTGGCCACGCCAGGCGGTCACCAGCCGGTCGACCGCACGGATCTGCAGGTCGGTCAGGCCGCGTCCGCCTCCATCGATCAGCCAGCGCCGGATCACCGCCAGGCGCACCGGACCCGCCAAGGTCGCCAGCGCAGCAACGTCCAACGCGGCGCCCGCGGTGGCGCCGAGCAGCGCCTGCTCGGCCAAGCCGTCAATGAGTTCGGTGTTCTCCCGCAGCGCGATCGCGGTCCGGGCCAGGGCTTCGGCCACCCCGCCGCCCAGCACGTCCTCCAGCAGCGGCAGCACTTCGGCGCGCAACCGCACCCGGGTGAAGCGAGCGTCGCTGTTGTGCGGATCGAGCCACGGCGTCAGCCCCAGTTCGGCGCAGGCCTGTACGGTCTGGGCGCGCCGCACCCCCAGCAGCGGCCGGCACCACGGCGCGTCGTATGGCCGCATCCCGGCCATCGACCGGGCTCCCGAACCGCGGCCCAGCCCGAGCAGCACTGTCTCGGCCTGATCGTCGAGCGTGTGCCCCAGCAGTATCGGGTCCCGGCCGCGGGCATCGGCGAGCGCAGCGTAGCGGGCCGTGCGCGCCGCAGCCTCCGGACCGCCCTGAACTCCGACGGACACCGGAATAACCTGCGCGTCAACGCATCCCAGTTCGAGCGCCTGACGGCGCGCGGTCTCGGCCACCTGGGCCGAACCGGCTTGCAGCCCATGGTCGACGATCAGCGCGGTGGTGGGCCGCATCGCGGCGGCAACGGCGGTCAAGGCCAGCGAATCCGGTCCACCGGACAACGCGACCGCCCAGCCTCCCCCCTGCGGCAGATGCCGCTCGGCGAAGGCCCCCAACGCGGCGCGCAGCGCGGCTACAGCACCCGGTCGATCCACCGCTGGGGCTCTTCGATCTCGGCGGGCAGCGGCAGCGTCTGTGGGCCCGACCACACCGCGTTGAACCGGTCCATGCCGACGCGACCGACCACGGCGTCGACGAAGGCCTTGCCTCGGGTGTACTGGCTCATCTTGGCGTCGAGGCCCAGCAACGCCCGTAACAGCCGTTGCAGCGGCGGCTGGCTGCGCTGACGGCGTTCCTCGAAGCGGCTCCGAATGGTCGCCACCGACGGCACCGCCAGCGGCCCGACCGCGTCCATCACGTGGTCGGCGTGGCCTTCGAGCAGCGTGCCCAGCATCAGCAACTGGTCCAGCGCGGTGCGCTGCTCCTCGGATTGCACCGCCCGCACCAGGCCCAGGATCCCCGACGGGCCCGGCGACTCGGCGTCGTTCTGGCGGCCCCGCAGATAGTCGGACAACCGGCCCACCACCTGGGTGAGGTCCGGGCTGCCGTCGCCGGTCAGTACCGCCAGGGCATCCGACATGTAGCCGGCCAGCCATGGGTTGACGCGAAACTGCACGCGGTGCGTCACCTCGTGCAGGCACACCCACAACCGGAAGTCGGCCGGCGTCACCTGCAGCTGGCGCTCGACGGCGACCACGTTGGGATAGACCAGCAGTAGCGCGCCACCACCGGCGCAGAACGGGTCGTATTGCCCGAGGATGCCCGAGGAGACGAAGGCCAACACCGCGCCGGTCTGCGCCCCGGTCAGCCGGCTGGTGAGGAAACCGGCGGGCCGCTCCGAGGCACCCATCATCACCCGCATCGATTCGGCGGCCGCGGCGATCCACTGCCGCCGGTCGACGACGCGAGCGTCGAGGACCGGGCCGTCCTCGCCGAGACCGGTGACCTCTCGGACCAGCGGTTCTGCCGCGCGGGCGCTGGTGTGCAGTTCTTCGATGACCTGGCGGCGCGTGTAGTCGGTCATCGGCGGTGCGGGCCGTGCCAGCCAGCCACCGACGGTCGCGGCGAACTCAAAGTCCACCGCGCTGCCGACGTCGGATTCGCTCATCTGCATCCGCAGGTTCGCAGCACCGCGGCCAGCGCGTCGATCGCCGTGCGCCCGGTAGGGCCGGCGTCGTTGGAGATGAACGCAAACGTCAGCACCCGCTGGTCGCGGTCGGTGACGATGCCGGCCAATGCATTGGTGCGGGTCAGCGAGCCGGTCTTGGCCCGCAACCAGCCGGCCGCGCCGCGCCCGGTCTTGGGGTTGAGGAACCGCTCGGACAGCGTGCCACTGCCGCCGGCGACCGGCAGCATGTCCAGCAGCGGACGCAGCTCGGGCAGGTCCGGCCCGGCGGCCGCCTGCACCACCGCATCCAGCGTCCGGGCCGACAACCGGTCGTCGACCGACAATCCGCTGGAATCCTGCAGGTTGGCTCCGCTGACCGCGATGTGGGCGGTGGCCAGCCGGTTGGTCACCGCGTCAACGGCTCCGGCAAACGAGCGGGGCCGGCCCATCGCCGCGGCCACCTCGCGGGCAATGGATTCGGCCATCACGTTGTCCGAGGCGTTCATCATCTCGCCGAGACGGACCACCAGCGGTGCCGATCGGACCACGCCCAGCTCGCGTCCGGTCACCGACGCGGACGCGATGCTCACGTTGTCGGGGTCGACGCCCAACTCCGCGGCCAAGGCCTTTCCGGCGTCCAGCGCGGGCGTCGTCGATCGCCGGGACTCGACCGTGGTCGGCTGGACTCGGCCGCCGTCGACCATCACCGCCTCGATCGGGGCGATGTCACCGCCTTCGATGTCCTCGGCGTCCCAGCCCTGAGCCATGGTCGGGCCGGTGAACGCCGACGTGTCGACCTGAATCTCGGTGACGCTCACCCCGCTGCGGCGAACCTGATCGGCCAGATCGCTGATGCGGGCGGCTTCGCGGTACCAGGTGTCCTGGCCGACCTCGGCCGTCGACAACGTGGGGTCGCCGCCACCCACCAGCACCACCACTCCGGGCTGATCGCTGGCCGTCACCCGGGTGGTGACCCGCGCGCCCTGATCCAGCGCCAGCAGGGCAGCCGCTGCGGTCAGCACCTTGTTGGTGGACGCCGGCTGCATCGGCAGGTCTTCCTGCTGCGTCCAGAGCGCTTTGCCGGTCACGGCATCGGTGATTCGGCCGGTGAGCCGGCCCAGATTCGGGTCGGCCAACGCGGGGGCCAGGGCAGACGCCAAGGCACTGCCGACCGGCACCGGAGCGTCGTCGGAGACCGGAACCACCCCGGGTTTGGCGGTCGCCACCGGCGCCGGCGACACGACGTGCGCACCTGCGCCGGATTCGTCCGGCAGCACAACGACCGCCACGACCACCACGGCGGCGGCCAACGCCAGCACCGCGGCCGCGATGCCCAGATGGGCACTGCTGTCTCGCCACCGAGTGGGTTGCATGTCGCTCCTCCCCTGTCAGGCGCAATTGTGCCGGACGGGCGGAGTCGGGGCGTCAATCCGGGCCGCTCTAGACTGACCCGGTGCAATTCGACGTGACCATCGAAATCCCCAAGGGCCAGCGCAACAAGTACGAGGTCGACCACGCCACCGGGCGTGTCAAGCTCGACCGCTACCTGTACACGCCGATGGGCTACCCCACCGACTACGGCTTCATCGAGGACACCCTCGGCGAGGACGGCGACCCGCTGGACGCGATGGTGTTGCTGCCGCAGTCGGTGTTCCCCGGTGTGCTGGTCGAGGCACGTCCGGTCGGGATGTTCCAGATGACCGACGAGGCCGGCGGCGACGCCAAGGTGCTGTGCGTGCCGGCCGGCGACCACCGGTGGGACCACATCCAGGACATCAGCGACGTGCCCGCCTACGAGCTGGACGCGATCAAGCACTTCTTCGTGCACTACAAGGACCTGGAGCCGGGCAAGTTCGTCAAGGCCGCCGACTGGGTGGACCGCGCCGAAGCCGAGGCCGAGATCACCCGGTCGATCGAGCGGTTCAAGACCTCCGGTCACTGACCCCCAGCACGTCCAGGAGCAGTCCGAGCTGGATGTCGAAAACCACCCGCGGTGCCGAGAGGGTGTCCTCGCCGTACCCGCCGAACACTTCCAGGCTGACCGCGCCAACGAGGGCGGCCCACAGCAGGAAGCATTTCGCGACGACGGCATCGTCGCCGGGGAAGTCGAATTCCTGGCGGAGTCGCTCGAAGTCCGCCGATAGCGGTTGCGCTGCAACGCTGTTGCCCGACGCAATGTCGCCGGCTGCGACGCCCGCCGCGATCGCTTCGAAGAACGCGCCGACGACCCGGGTGCCCGGGGCCACGGTCTGCTCGGCAGGCGCGTGATAGCCGGGAACCGGGCTGCCGTACAGCAACGCCCAGCCGGCCGGCTGGGCTAACGCCCAGTCCCGCACCGCGTGGGCGATCGCGACGATGTCCTCACGCCACGACGCCGATGCACGGGCCCGGTCCACCGCATCGGCCAGATCGCTATAGGCGTCGACCAGCAGCAGGGTGATCAACTCGTCGCGGCTGCCCACGTACCGGTAGACCGCCGAGGACACCATGCCCACATCACGGGCGACCGCTCGCAGCGATAGCCCGGCCGCCCCGTGGGTGCGCAGATGACGCCGTCCGACCTCGATGATCTGCGCCTCAATGCGTTCCCGCGACTCCTGCCGTTTTCCCACGGCACCAGTCTGACAGATATGAGAGCACCGCTCTTGTTTTAGCCACTACGATGTGTCACGATCAGCACAACGAGAGCGGTGCCCTCGAAATTTTTCCGCTAAAGGGGGACGACCATGGCCGCCGGATACGACCGACCCAATGCAGCCGCCCGATTCGCCAATACGGTGATCCGCAAGCTGGCCGAGGCGGGCATCAGCATTGCCGGCACCCGTGCGATCTCCGTGCGCGGCCGCAAGAGCGGCAAGCGCCGTGGCGTCGTGATCAATCTGCTGACCGTCGACCGGGTGGACTACCTGGTTTCGCCGCGCGGCAACACCGAATGGGTTCGCAATGTGCGCGCCGCCGGCGAGATCGAGATCGGTCCTCGGTGGCGTCCGCAGCCGGCTGGGGTCACCGAGGTGTCCGACGACGACAAACCGGAGTTGCTGCGCCGCTATCTACAACGATGGTATTGGCAGGTCAAGGGTTACGTGCCGGGGCTGACACCGGATTCCAGCGACGACGAACTGCGGGCCGCGGCGTCGTCGTTCCCGGTCTTCTCACTCGGCTGAGGTAGACCCGCGGGTCCGGTACAGGCTCGCGCCCGTCGTCAGCAGCAACACTCCCACCACGACCGCCAGGCTGACCGGGGTGGGGATCTCCGGGACGTTGAAGTTGCGGCCCCCGTTGATGAACCAGATGTCGTTGGTGCGCAGCGCGTGCAACACCATCCGCACCCCGATGAACCCCAGGATCACCGCCAGCCCCTGGGACAGATACACCAGCCGGCTCAGCATCTGACCGAGGATGAAGAACAGCTGCCGCAGGCCCATCAGGGCAAACACGTTGGCGGTGAACACCAGGTAGGGCTGACGAGTCAACCCGTAGATGGCCGGAATGGAGTCCATCGCGAACACCAGGTCGGTGGTGCCCAACGCGAGCGCAACGAGAAACATCGGCGTGATGGCCCACGCCCCGGCGCGGTCCCGGACGAAGAACCGAACCCCCGAGCCCCAGCCCTCGGTGGCGTTGAGGTGGCTGCGGGCGAAACGCACCACGGCGTTGTTGCCCCCCTCGCCCGCACCCTCGCCGGTGGGGTCGTCGTGACGCAGCAGTTTGATCGCGGTGTAGGCCATAAATGCGCCGAACACGTAGAACGTCCAGGACAGCCGCTGCACGGCGACCCCGCCGAGCGCGATGAACACCGCCCGAAACGACAGCGCCATGATGATGCCGACGAACAGCGCCTCCTGCCGGTACTTCTTGGGCACGTTGAAGCTGTTCATGATGATCACGAACACGAACAGGTTGTCCACCGACAGGCTGTACTCGGTCAGCCAGCCCGCGTAGAACTGCATGCCGTACTTCGCGCCGTGAAAATGCCACACCCAGATGCCGAAGGCCACCGCCAGCCCGATGTAGCACGACAGCCGGATCGCGACCTCGCGCATCGACGGCTCGTGCACACGGCGGGCGACCAGGAATAGGTCGAAACCGAGCACCACGCCCAAGCCCGCGAATGTCAGCAGCCATTCCAGCAGCGACGGGTCCAACAGCGGGCCTCCGGTCAGCGAGTCAGTTCAGCGGGCCGCCCGACCGTACCCCGCGGCCCGCTTAGTATTTTCGCCGTGGTGACCGATGTCGGTGGTACCGGATCCCCCGGGTTCCCCCGTGGGCTGGCCACTGGTCCTGTCGCCCGCGCCAGTATGGCCCGGGTCGGAACCGCAACCCTGCTCAGCGCGCTCTGCGGCTACGCGGTGCTGTATCTGGCGGCGCGAGACCTCGACCCGGCGGGTTTCTCGGTGTTCGGCGTGTTCTGGGGTGCGTTCGGACTGGTCAACGGCGCCGCCAACGGCCTGCTGCAGGAGACCACCCGGGAAGTCCGGTTTGCCGGAGGCTCCGCGGGCGAGCGCCCCTCCACACCACACACCCGCCCGCTGCGGGTGGCCGGACTGAGCGGGCTGGTGGCGGCCGCGGTAGTTGCCGTCAGTTCGCCGCTGTGGAGCGGCCACGTGTTCGTCGAGGCGCGCTGGCTGTCGGTTGGGCTGCTGTGCTTCGGGCTGGCCAACTTTGCGGTGCACGCCACCCTGCTCGGCATGTTGGCCGGCGCCAACCGCTGGACGCAGTACGGCGCGCTGATGGTGACCGATGCGAGCGTCAGGGTGGCCGTGGCCACCGCCACGTTCGTCGTCGGCTGGGGCCTGGTCGGATTCTTGTGGGCCACCGTGGCCGGCGCACTGGCCTGGCTGCTGCTGCTGGCCGCCTCACCCAAGGCCCGCTCCGCAGCACGACTGGTGACTCCGGTGAGCACGGCGGGATTCCTGCGCGGTGCGGCGCATTCGATCACGGCAGCCGGGGCCAGCGCGATCCTGGTGATGGGTTTTCCGGTGCTGCTGCAGGCCACCTACGGCGAATTGGGTGCTGCCGGCGGCGTGGTGATCCTGGCGGTCACGGTGACCCGAGCACCGCTGCTGGTGCCGCTGACCGCCATGCAGGGCAACCTGATCGCGCACTTCGTCGACCAGCGCGGCCGCCGGCTGCGGGCACTGCGCACGCCGGCAGCGGCCGTCGCCGCACTGGGCGCGGTGGGCACGGTGGCGGCGGGCCTGCTCGGACCCTGGCTGCTGCGCGCAGTGTTCGGCGCGGATTACCGCGCCGACGGCCTGCTGCTGGCCGGACTGACGACGGCAGCCACCGCGATCGCGCTGCTGACGCTGACCGGAGCGGCGACGGTGGCCGCGGCACTGCACCGCGCCTATGCGCTGGGCTGGGTGGGCGCCACGGTGGCCTCGACCTTGCTCCTGCTGCTGCCGTTGGACCTGCCGACCAGAACCGTGGTGGCCCTGCTGTGCGGTCCCCTGGTGGGAATCGCCGTTCATCTGGCCGCGTTGCGCACCGATTCGTAAGCCGGGCGGGCGTGTATTTTCTAAAACATCGATACCCGCTACCCCGATGTCTGGATCATCGTCCCGGCGTTCAACGAGGCGACCGTCATCGGTGACGTGATCGCCGGGATCCGTTCGGTTTTCGACTACGTGGTCTGCGTGGACGATGGAAGCGCTGACGACACCGCCGTCGCGGCGCGGCGCGCGGGCGCTTACGTGGTGCACCATCCGGTCAACCTCGGTCAGGGCGCGGCCATCCAGACCGGGGTCGAGTTCGCCCGCCGCCAGCCCGGCGCCCGACTGTTCGCCACCTTCGACGCCGACGGCCAGCACCGGGTGGCCGACCTGACACGCATGATCGACCGTCTCGACACCGCCGACCTCGACATCGTGATCGGCACCCGGTTCGCCGCACCCGAAGCTGCCGCGACGGTGCCGCCGCTCAAACGAGCGGTACTGCGGACCGCAGTGTGGCTCAACCCGCGAATTCGCCGACTTGGGCTCTCCGACGCCCACAACGGCCTGCGGGTGTTCAACCGGCGGGTGGCCGATGGCCTCGACCTCACCATGAACGGGATGAGCCATGCCGGGGAGTTCATCGCCCTGATTGCCGAAAACCGCTGGCGGGTAGGCGAAGAGCCGGTCGAGGTGCTCTACACCGACTACTCGAAGTCGAAGGGGCAGCCGCTGCTCAACGGCGTCAACATCCTGTTCGACGGGTTGCTACGTAAGAGGATGTCGCGATGAACTGGATAAAGGTTCTGCTCATCGCGGCGGTGCTGGTGCTGCTGATCTACCTGCTGCTGTCGCGCCGTTCCGCCCAGTCGCGGGCCTGGGTGAAGGTCGGCTACCTGGTGTTCGTGGTGGCCGGTATCTATGCGGTGTTGCGTCCCGACGACACCACCGTGTTGGCCAACTGGCTCGGGGTGCGCCGCGGCACCGATCTGATGCTGTACGTGCTGATCATGGTTTTCGCGTTCACCACGCTGAGCACCTATATGCGATTCCGCGATCTGGAGCTGCGCTACGCCCGGCTGGCGAGGGTGATTGCGCTCGGCCAAGCCCAACCGCCCGAACCGCCTGGGCCACCCGGGCCGCCCAAAACACAGTAATTCGGCAACAATTGTCCCAGCGGTAACAGCGGGTTTGCCGTTCGTCCGATTCGAGCCCTCACCGTTGCAGGTATGCGGGGGACCGACATCATGGCAGAGCCTCTGGCCGACGTGACGGGGGCACTCCTCACCGTGCCGGTGGTCGAGTTGTACGCCGTGCTCTGGCGCGCCGGCCTGCTGGAGGTTCGCCTACCCGCATCCAAGCGACGACTGCCGCAGGTGATAGTGCTTCAGCCGGCGTAACGGGACAGTCTCAGCGCACCAGCTCCAGCTTCGCGGAAGACTTCTTCGCGGCGGCCTTTTTAGCCGGTGCTTTCTTGGCCGGCACGGCCTTCTCGGCGGGGGCCTTCTTGGCAGCCGGGGCTTTCTTGGCAGCCGGAGCTTTCTTGGCCGCGGCCTTCTTCGCCGGAGCCTTCTTGGCAGCCGGAGCCTTCTTCGCCGGAACCGCCGCCACCGCCTTGGTGGGGGCCGCGATCTCCTTGGCCGGGGCAGCGATCTCCTTAGTCGGGGTCGAGAATCGGCTCGCCACAGCCACCGCGGCGGTGGCCGCCGCGGCCGTGCCCAGACCCTGCGCCCAGCCGATCGGGCCAACCGGCGTGCAACCCAACAGCTGGCTGACTCCGGGGGTGGAGACGATCGCCGCGAACAGCGCGAACGATCCGGCCGCGGTGGCCAGCACCATCGGCGCCCGCGAATCGACCACGGTCTGACCGAGTTCGGTGGTCACCAGCGAGATCAGCGCCACCGTCGCGGCCCGCTGCGGCAAACCGGTTACCGAAGCCATCGCCCACGCTGCGGTGCCCGCCGCGGCGGTGACTCCGCCGCGGAACGCCACCGCACGCCACAGTTTGCCCTCGTCGAGTCCGGGCACCGCGTCACCGATCGGGCCCGCCGGCGTGCTCACCGCCACGGCGGTGGCCGGCAGCGCGTCGGTCAGGGTGTTCATCAACAGCAGCTGGCGGGTGTTCAGCGGTGAATTCCCGGTGATCGCCGTGCCGATGACGGAGAACATCACTTCGCCGGCGTTGCCGCCCAGCAGCCCGGAGATGGCCAATTGCACACCGCGCCACAGGCGCCGGCCCTCGTCGATCGCGTCGACCAGGGCACCGATCTTGCCGTCGGTCAGCACGACGTCGGCGGTGGCATGTGCCGAGTCACTGCCGTGCGCAACGACACCCAGCCCCACCGTGGCGGCGCGGATCGCGGCGGCGTCGTTGGCGCCGTCACCGACCATCGCCGACACTCGGCCGGCGCGCTCCAGGGTCTGGACGATCTGCACCTTGTTCTCCGGCGACATCCGGGCGAAGATCACCCGCTCGCAGACCACCCGCTCTTGTTCCTTGCGATTCAAGGCATTCCACTCCGAGCCGGTGATGACCTGCTCGGGGGCCACGGTCACGCCCATCTCGGCGGCGATCGCGGTGGCCGTGATCGGGTGGTCACCGGTGATCATCCGGATATCGACGCCGCGGGCGGCCAGATCGGCGAGCAGCTGCGGAGCGTCGGCCCGGGGGGTATCGGCCAGGCCGAGGAACCCGAGCAGCGTCAGCCCGGAGGCACTGACCTCCACGAGACGTTCGGAATCGTCCCGGACGGCCCGCACCTGGGCGGCGGTCAGCTTGCCGTGGGCGACCGCGATCACCCGCAGGCCCTGGGCGGCCATCGCGGCCACCTGCTGCTCGACCGCGGCGTCGACGTTCTCGCAGGCACCCAACACCACTTCCGGTGCGCCCTTGACCAGCAGCTCCGATCCCAGCACCGATGCCGAGAAGGCCCGGCCGGAGCGGAACGGCAGGTGCGCGTCCGGCTCGATCCACGGCCGGGCGCCGGCGGCGGACGCCGCCCCCTCGACGATGGCCTGGTCAGTGGCGTGCGCGTGCGCCGCACCGTCGGGAGCCGGCGCCGCCTGCGCGGCGGTACCGAGTACGTCGTCGTCGGAATATCCCTCAAGCGGGCGCACCGTGGCGACCCGCAGCCGGTTCTCACTGAGCGTTCCGGTCTTGTCGAAGCAGACCACGTCGACCCGGCCGAGTGCCTCCACCGACCGCGGGATCCGCACCAGCGCACCGGTTTTGCTCAACCGTTGCGACGACGCGTGCTGGGCCAGGGTGGCCATCAGCGGCATGCCCTCCGGGACGGCGGCGATCGCGACCGCGATCGCGTTGCCGAGCGCGACACGCAGCCCGCCCTGGCGCAGCAGGCCGAGCGCGCCGACCGCCACACCACCGGCGGCGCTGTACGGGAAGGTCCGGTACATCAACTGGGACAGGTGGTGCTGCAGACCGACCTCGGGCAGCTCGCCGGAGGCCAGTTCGGAGGCCCGGCGGGCCTGGGTGTCGGCGCCGACGGCCGTCACCATCGCCAGCGCCTTACCGGCAATCACCGTGGTGCCCGCGTAGAGCATGGAGCTGCGCTCGGCCAGTTCGGCGCCGGGAGTCGGGTCCAGCTGTTTGCCGACCGACAGCGATTCGCCGGTCAGCGCGGACTCGTCGACCTCGACGTCGGACACCTCGATCGTCCGGGCGTCAGCGGGCACCACCTCGTTGCTGCGAACCTCGATCAGGTCACCGGGCAGCAGTTGTTCGGCGGGGATTTCGTGGTAGGTCGGGATGCCCTCGGCGTCCATCAGCACGACGCGGGCCGGCGGGGCCTGCTGGGCCAGCAAGGTGTTCAGGCGGCTCTCGGCCCGCAACCGCTGATAAGCGGCCAGCATGGCGTTGCCGGTGAGCACGGTGCCCACCATCACGGCGTCGATCGGCGAGCCCAGCATGGCGGTCGCCGCCGAGCACAGCGCCAAGATCGGCGTCATCGGGTCGGACAACTCTTCCCGCACGGCGTGGAAGTACGGCCAGAACATGCCTTGCGTTTCCGCGTCGACCGGCGCGCGTTCGGCCAGCGGCGTCACCGCGTCCGGAGACAAGAGCTCGCGCGCCTGCTCGACCGTCATGGCGTGCCACTCGTAGGCCGGTGCCGGCTTGGGTGCGTGCGCCCGCAGCACCCGGCGGGCCAGCAGATACCCCGACAGCATTCCGGCGCCGGCACCGACGGTCACCGGCCCCGGGCCGCGGCTCTGCCCCGCCCCGACACCGGGGATGGTCGCCCGAACCCCGCGGACCAGCAGCAGCCCGGCGATGGACGACGCCCCGATCGAGATCGCGACCCCGCGCTCGGTGGCCGTTCGGGCCGCCGGCAGTGCACGCAACACCTGCCATGCTCCGGCGAGGTCGGCCAGCAGCAGGTCGGCGTAAAAGGGAGGTGGGGTGTCGGCATGCTCGCTCGTCGGCATGACACCCAGCGCCAGATCAGCCGACGCCAGCGCGTGGGCTGCCGAGGTGGACAGCACCGCGACGGTGCGGCCGGCCTGCTGCAGGTCGGTGACGGCCGCGGCCAGCGCGCCGTCGAGATCTTCACCGGAAACCGGCCGGATGTCGTCGAAGCCGGGACGCAGCTCGCCGAGGATCTCGGTGTCCACCGTGACCAGCTCCGCGCCGGAGGCGCGTGCTTCGAGGACCACCGCCGAGGCCAGCGCATGGTGCGCGGGCAGGATCAGCGCGTCCACCGACTCCTTGCGGGTCGACCCGCGGACGGTCATGCCGGGAACCCGGTGCCAGCCCGGGCGCAGTCCGGGCTTGTCGAGCAGGCTCTGGGCGCTGTTCCAGGCCTTCGGCAGCTCGTGCTCGCTCGCTCCGCGGATCTGCACCACCCGGCGTTGTTCACCGGTCAGCGCCCGCGGGTCGATGACCACGGTGTCGATCTTGTCGAGGCGGCGCAGGCTGTCCGGCCGCAGCGGCAGCACTCCGTGCGTGTCGGCCAACCCCTGCCCCAGGGTTGCGGCGAACGATTCGCAACTGGTGCGCACCGCTTTCGGGGAGGTGGCCAGGATGGCACTCGAAGTCATGTCCAGGTTGCGAGTGAGCGCGCCCACCGCCCCGGCCGCGACCACCTGGGCGACCGCGGTGCGCTTCAGGTAGCGCTCGCCCATACCGTCCGGCCGCGGGACGGGGCGCGCAGTGGTGTGCACGTCCGAGTGTTCTGCGAAGCGGGCCAGCTCCGGCTCGTACCGGTTCCAGGCCAGCGCCCCGGCGCGGGTCTCGGAGGCCTTCAGGCCCTCCACCATCAGGTCCACCGCCAGGATCGCCGGGGACATGGTGACGACGTGCGACGCGAGCGAGACCAGCGAGAGCACCCTGTCGGTCTTTGCCGGGCCGATCCGGCTTGCCAGCGCGTCACGGACAAGCGGCTGATAGCGGGCCACCGACGCCGCGGCGTCGAAGATCTTGGGCGCGGCGGGCAGGCGCATAGCGCTGCCCACGGTCGCGATCGCCAGCCCCACCGCGTTGGCGCCCACCATCGCGCCCTTGGTGGCCAGCAGCAGTCCGTCGCCCGGCAGCGCCGCGGTTTCGGCCGCAGTCAATTCGAGCCCCTTTTCGACGGCCTGGACCACCGCGCACAGATCGGCCAGCGAAACGTGATCGCCGATCTCGACGACAACCCGCGACAGCGGACGGTTCAGCCGCACCGAGGTGACGCCGGGCTCGGCCCCCAGGGCTTCCAGAACCTCGGCACCAATATCTACGCCGTCGGAGTCGTCGAGCCCGTGCACCTCGATCCAGGCCCGGCCCGCACCGCGCCAACTCCGTCGGCTGGTCAGATCGGAGCGCTCACCGGCCAGGATCTTGGCGCCCTCACGCAGGGGGATGGCGGCGAGATCCAGGCTGGCCGATGCGACGGCACCAACGGCGTCCAGACCGAAACGGCCGATTGCGAAAACATCCATGGATTGCCTCCAGCGTCATAGCAGCGCTGGAGGTCTCTTCCGCCGGCTGCCCGGCCCACAGCGCCGGTCACCCGATGACGGGCGACGTGATGACGACACTGCGAATTGGGGAATACTCCCCTCCGACCGGCCAGTATGCCACAAAGTTCAGACGGTCTTCATCTGCCGGAAGTATGCGACGGTGCGTGTCACCCCGTCGGCCAGCGCGACCTGTGGGCGCCAGGCCAACACGTCCGCGGCCCGCGAGATGTCCAGGCAGGACCGCTTCAGGTCACCGAGGCGCGGCGGGTGGAACTCCGGGTCGTCGGGTGCACCGACGGCGGCGGCCACCGCGGTGTGCAGCTGCCGGTCGGAGGTTTCCACGCCGGTGCCGACGTTGAACCGCTGCCCGTTGCCATCCTCACCCGAGGCCCGCACGAAAGCATCTACCACGTCGTCGACGAACACGTAGTCACGAGTGTTGGAGCCGTCCCCGAACACCTTGGTAGGCCTGCCCTCCAGCAGCGCCTGGGCGAAGATCGCCACCACCCCGGCCTCGCCATGCGGGTCCTGCCGAGGTCCGTAGACGTTGGCCGGCGCGATGTGGGAGCACTGCAGCCCGTAGAGGTGTCCAAAGGTGTTGAGGTAGATCTCGCCGGCCACCTTTCCGGCGGCATAGGGCGAAGCGGGGTCCGTGGGGACGTCCTCACTGGTCGGATAGTGCGATGGAGTGCCGTAGATCGACCCGCCCGAGGAGGTGTGCACGATCTTGCGCACCCCCGCCGTCCGGGCGGCTTCGGCAAGCCGGATCGTCCCGATGACATTAACCGAGGCGTCGAAGACCGGGTCGGCCACCGAGTGGCGTACGTCGATCTGGGCGGCCAGGTGAAAGACCACCTCGGGCTGGTGCTGCGCCAGGATCGCCTGCAGGTCCGCGGAGACGATGTCGGCCTCGACGAAGGTGAAGCCGGCGTCACCTGCCAGATGCTCGATGTTGAGGGCCCGGCCGGTGGCGAAATTGTCCAGCCCGACGACCTGGTGTCCGTCCGCCCGCAGGCGGTCGACCAACGTCGATCCGATGAACCCGGCTGCTCCGGTGACCAGTGCTCGCACCGGCCCACCATACCGACAGGTAAGAAAGACTGATGCGCACCCGATTCGCCGCCCTGCCTTGGGTCTGGTGGGCGGCGGTGGGATTGATCGCCGCGCAGCTGGTGGTCCGGGCGGTGGTGGCGTTCGGGGGCTACTTCTACTGGGACGACCTGATCCTGATCGGCCGGGCCGGGACCCACCCGCTGTTGTCGCCGGCATACCTGTTCGACGACCACGACGGTCATGTGATGCCCGGCGCGTATCTGGTGGCCGGCGCCCTCACCAAACTGTGGCCGCTGCAGTGGGCCGCGCCGGCGGTCAGCCTGGTGGTACTGCAGCTGCTGTCGTCGTGCGCGCTGCTGCGCGTGCTGTGGGTCATTCTGGGCTGGCGGCCGGTGCTGCTGGTACCACTGACCTTCGCGCTGTGGACCCCACTGGGCCTGCCGGCCTTCGCCTGGTGGGCGGCGGGATTGAACTCGCTACCGCTGTGCGCCGCATTGTCCTGGGTGTGTGCCGAGGCGATCCTGTTGGCGCGCACCGGGAATCGGCGCTACACGCTGAGCGGCGCACTGGCCTACGCCGGCGGTCTGCTGTTCTTCGAGAAGGCCGCGGTGATCCCGTTCGTGGCGTTCATGGTGGTGGTGCTGCTGCGTTACATGGCCGGCGAGCATGCCGCGCTGAGCGGGGCGTGGCGCAGCGGCGTCCGGTTGTGGACGGCGATGCTGGTGCTGACCGCGGGGTGGATCGGGGTCTACCTGGCGGTGGTGAATCAGAAGCGGTGGAGTTTCGACCTCGACATGACCCGCGACCTGCTGCTGCGCTCGATCACGCATGGCATCGTGCCCAGCCTGGCCGGTGGCCCCTGGACCTGGGCACGCTGGGCGCCGGCCTCGCCGTGGGCGCTGCCGGGGCCAGTGGTGATGACGCTGGGGTGGCTGGTGCTGGCCGGGCTGTTGGCGGTGTCGCTGGCGCGCAAGCATCGCTTGGCGCCGGTGTGGCTAGCCGCGGCCGGCTACGCGGCGGCCTGCCAGGTGCCGATCTATCTGATGCGCTCCTCGGCGTTCACCGCGCTGGAGCTGGCGCAAACCCTGCGTTACCTGGCCGACCTCGTCGTGGTGCTGGCGATCCTGGGCGCGGTCGGGTTGTGCGCCCCGAACCGGGACTCGTCGCGGTGGCTGGATGCCTCACCACTGCGCACCGTGGCGGTGACCGGCCTGGCGGCGGCGTTCACCGCGAGCAGCCTGTATTCGACGGTGACGTTCTTGACCTGCTGGCGGGATGATCCGGCTCGCGCGTACCTGCAGAACGCCCGGCATGGCCTGGCCGCGGCTCACGCCGCCTCCGATGCGCCGATGCTGGACCAGGAGGTCGACCCGCTGGTGCTGCAGCGGGTCGTCTACCCGGAGAACTTGGCCAGCCACATGTTCGCCCTACTGCGCGACCGTCCCGAGTTCGCCTCGGCGACGACACAGTTGCGGATGCTGACCAACGCGGGGACGGTGACCGACGCCCAGGTGACATGGGTCCGCTCCCTGGTTCCCGGACCGGTGCCGCACTGCGGCTATCTGATCCAGCCGGACCGGCCGGTGACAATGCCGCTGGACGGCCCACTGCTGCCCGCGGACTGGACCGCCGAGATCAACTACCTGGCCAACGTCGACGGTGCGATGACGCTGTCACTGTCCGACGGGCCCGACGTGCGTGTGCGGGTCCGCCCGGGCCTCAACCGCGTCTTCGTGCGACTGCCCGGCGCCGGATACAACGTGTCCGCGCGCGCCGACACCGCAGCGCTGTCGGTGTGCATCGCGGCAGGCCCGATCGGCTACCTCGCGCCCCGCTGACGACTGTGACAGTTGAGCGCTGCACTCCCCGACCGTGCTAGGTACGTTCTACAGTCGTGCCCTCACTGCAAGTCCCCGCGCAATATCTGCGCGGCTCCTCGGCGCCGCAGCCCCGCACCCTGATCGCCATTCTGCAAGAGACCGCTACCCGCTACCCCGACGCTCCCGCCATCGACGACGGCAACGTGGTGTTGACCTACGCGGAGCTGATCGAGGACATCGCCGACAGCGTCGCATGGCTGGCCGCCCGCGGTCTCGGCCGCGGCGATCGCATCGGCATCCGGATGCCGTCGGGCAATTACGCACTGTATGTGGCGATCCTGTCCACGCTGGCGACCGGCGCGGCGTATGTGCCGGTGGATGCCGACGATCCGCCCGAGCGCGCCGAGCTGGTGTTCAACGAAGCCCAGGTGGCAGCGGTGATCACCGAACAGGGCCTGATCCGCGGACCCGGCGCGTCACGCGGCTGGCGGGCCACGGCACCGCAGACCAGCGACGACGCCTGGATCATCTTCACCTCGGGGTCCACCGGCACCCCGAAGGGCGTGGCCATCACGCACCGTAACGCGGCGGCCTTCGTCGACGCCGAAGCCCAGCTCTTCTTGCAGGACAACCCGATCGGGCCCGGCGACCGAGTGCTGGCCGGGCTGTCGGTCGCGTTCGACGCCTCCTGCGAGGAGATGTGGCTGGCGTGGCGCTACGGCGCCTGTCTGGTGCCGGCGCCACGGTCACTGGTGCGTAGCGGCATGGACCTGGGACCGTGGCTGGTGGCGCGCGACGTGACCGTGGTTTCGACTGTGCCAACCCTGGCGGCACTGTGGCCGGCCGAGGCGCTGGAGGCGGTCCGGCTGCTGATCTTCGGCGGGGAGGCTTGCCCGCCGGAGCTGGTGGCCCGGCTGGCGGTGGACGGCCGCGAGGTGTGGAACACCTACGGCCCCACCGAGACCACCGTGGTGGCCTGCGCGGCGAAGCTCGACGGCACCGGCCCGGTTCAGATCGGACTGCCGCTGTTGGGCTGGGATCTGGCCGTGCTCGGCCCCGATGGGTCACCGGTGGCCGCGGGCGAGGTCGGCGAGCTGGTGATCAGCGGGGTCGGGCTGGGCCGCTACCTGGACCCCGACCGCGACGCCGAGAAGTACGCGCCGCTGCCCGAGCTGGATTGGCCGCGGGCCTACCGCAGCGGCGATCTGGTGCGCCTGGACGCCGACGGGCTGGTGTTCTGCGGCCGGGCCGATGACCAGGTCAAGGTCGGCGGCCGGCGCATCGAATTGGGTGAGGTGGACAGCGCACTGGTGATGCTGCCCGGCGTCAGCGGTGGTGCGGCGGCGGTGCGGACCAGCGCCGCGGGGACCCCACTGCTGGTCGGTTATCTGGTCAGCACCGATCCGGACTTCGATCTGGGGGCCGCACGCGCCGAGCTGGGCCGGCAACTGCCCGCCGCGCTGGTTCCCCGGCTGGTGCTGGTCGACGAACTGCCGACGCGCACGTCGGGCAAGGTGGACCGTGATGCGCTGCCGTGGCCGGTGGGGCCGGAGCCGGGTGCCCTGCCCGGCGGAGTTCTCGGGGACGACCCGGACAGCACCCTGGGCTGGCTGGCCGGGCTGTGGCGCGACGTGCTGGGCGCCCCGGTCCACGACGAGCAGGCCGACTTCTTCGCCCTCGGCGGCGGATCGCTGCAAGCGGCACAGCTGGTGGCCGCGGTGCGGCAGCGTTACCCGCAGACCACGGTCGCCCAGCTCTACGACCGTCCGCGGCTCGGCTCCCTGGCCGGATTCCTCGACGACATGGGCCGCAGTGACACCGGAGCCGACGCCGCGTCCCGCGCGGTTGCGCCCACACCGTGGCAGACCCAGGCCGCACAGGTATTGCTGTCGGTGCCGCTGGCCACGCTGACCGGGCTGCAGTGGGTGACGTGGCTGACGCTGATCAACAACGTGGTGTCGTTGATGCATCCGCTGCCCTGGCTGGTGCGGCTCGACTGGTGGTGGGTGATCGCCGCTTTCGTGCTGTTCGTGACCCCGCTGGGCCGGATGGGTATCGCCGCGCTGGGGGCGCGCGCCCTGCTTTCCAACCTGCAGCCGGGCACCTATCGGCGCGGCGGCCCCGAGCACCTGCGGGTCTGGATCGCCGAACGGCTCGCCACCGCCAGCGGAGCCGAGAACCTTTCCGGCGCACCGTGGCTGGTGTATTACGCGCGGGCACTGGGTAACAAGATCGGCGAGGGAGTGGATCTGCACTCCGCCCCGCCGGTGACCGGGATGCTGACGCTGGGCCACCGGTGTTCCATCGAGCCGGAGGTGGACCTGACCGGGCACTGGATCGACGGCGACGCGTTCCACGTCGGTCCTGTGACGGTAGGCAACGACGCCACCATCGGTGCCCGCACCACCCTGCTGCCCGGCGCTGCGGTCGGCAAGGACGCCGACGTCGCTCCCGGGTCCGGGGTAGTCGGCGAGGTGAAGAAGGGCCAGTACTGGACCGGTTCGCCGGCGGTGAAATCCGGTAAGGCGCACCACCCCTGGCCGGATCACCGGCCGCCGCCGAAACCGGTGTGGGCCGCGGTGTACGGGCTGACGTCGATCCTGCTAGGCGGGTTGCCGTTGTTGGCCTTAGGTGTCGGCCTGGCGGTGCTGGGCTGGGCGGTGCGGGATTGCGTCACCCTGGCCGACGCGATCCGGCCGGCCGTGCTGGCCACCCCGTTGGCCGCGCTGGTCGCGATGTTCAGCTACGCCGCCTTGACCGTGGTCGGGGTGCGGCTGTTGTCGATCGGGCTGCGCGACGGCTACCACCCGGTGCGCAGCCGGGTGGGTTGGCAGCTGTGGGCCACCGAACGTCTGATGGACGACGCGCGCGACTATCTTTTTCCGGTGTACGCCAGCCTGATCACGCCCTGGTGGCTGCGGCTGTTGGGGGCCAAGGTGGGCGACGGCACCGAGATCTCCACCGCACTGGTGATCCCGAAGTTCACCACGATCGCCGACGGCGCCTTTCTCGCTGACGACACCATGGTGGCCTCCTACGAATTGGGCGGTGGCTGGATCCACGTCGCGCCGGCCACCATCGGCAAGCGTGCGTTCCTGGGCAACTCCGGGATCACCCAGCCGGGCAGGCGGGTCCCCGACAACTCATTGGTAGCGGTGCTGTCAACCGCACCGCACAAGGCCAAGACCGGCTCGTCGTGGCTGGGCAGCCCGCCGGTGCGACTGCGGCGCAAGGCTGCCGACCTTGATGCCGAGCGCACCTTCGAACCGCCGCTGCGGTTGAAGCTGATGCGCGCCCTCATGGAGACATTCCGGCTGATCCCGGTCATCGTCACGTTTGCGATCGGAGCCGCGGTTTTGGGCGCGTTGCAGTGGGGGGCAACGCGGTTCGGCTACGGCTGGACCGCGCTGGGCAGCGGCGTGACGCTGCTGGCCGCGGGTGCGGTGGCCGGCGGCAGCGCGGTGGTGGCGAAATGGCTGACCGTGGGCCGGATCCGGGCGTCACAGCGCCCGCTGTGGTCGTCGTTCGTGTGGCGCAACGAGGTCTCCGACGCTTTCGTCGAAACGGTTGCCGCCCCGTGGTTCGCCCGCGCCGCAACCGGTACCCCGGTAATGAACCTGTGGTTGCGGGCGCTCGGCGCCACCATCGGCCGCGGCGTATGGTGCGAGACGTACTGGCTGCCCGAAGCCGACCTGGTGACGCTGGCCGCCGGCGCGACGGTGAACCGCGGCTGCGTGGTGCAGACCCACCTGTTCCACGACCGGATCATGCAGATGGACACCGTCACGCTGGACGCGGGCGCCACTTTGGGTCCCAACTGCGTGGCGTTGCCCGCGGCCCGGCTGGGCGCCGGCGCCACCGTCGGGCCGGCCTCGCTGGTGATGCGCGGTGACGAGGTGCCGGCGGCGACCCGATGGCAGGGCAATCCGATTGCACCGTGGCCGGTGTCGGGCAAGAAGCGTGGCTCTTCGGCCGCCGCGAGTCAGGAGCCCGCGGCATGAGCAAACCCACAAAGATTCCCGCGAAGTCGGTCACGGCCCCGGCACCTGTTCTTGACCCCTATCTGCCCGACAGTGGCAACAGCGGTTACCGGGTGTCGCGCTACGAACTCGATCTGGAGTACAAGGTCAGCAGTAACCGGCTCTCGGGCACCGCGACCATCACCGCGGTCGCGCTGGCCGCACTGCGCGAGGTCACACTCGACCTTGCCGACACCCTGTCGGTGGCCAAGGTGTGGGTGAACGGCCGCCCGCCGCGCCGCTTCGCCACCTCGGCGGGAAAACTGCGGATCACGCTGGCCGCGACGGTGCCGACGGGTGCGGCACTGGTGATCGCCGTCCGATACTCTGGATCACCGCGCCCCAGCGAAACACTTTGGGGTGAAGTGGGTTTCGAGGAACTGTCCGACGGTGCGCTGGTGTCCGGCCAGCCCAACGGTGCACCGTCATGGTTCCCCTGTGATGATCACCCCTATTCCAAGGCCAGCTACCGGATCGAGATCAGCACCGACAGTCCGTATTACGCGGTCGCCAACGGCGAACTGATATCGCGACGGGCCCGCGCCACCCGCACCACCTGGACCTACGAGCAGCCCGAGCCGACACCGACGTATCTGGTCACCCTGCAGATCGGCCGGTACGTGGCCCGCCGGGTACCGGGATCGGCGGTGGCAATTCGTGCGGTGCTGCCCGCGCGCCTGCAGACCGAGTTCGAGCAGGATTTCGCAGAGCAGGAACAGATGATGGAGCTGTTCGTGCGGCTGTTCGGGCCCTATCCGCTGGCGGCCGGCTACACCGTGCTGGTGACCGACGACAACTTGGAGATACCCCTTGAAGCACAGGGGATTTCGATCTTCGGCGCCAACCACTGCGACGGCACCGGAAGATCTAACCGACTGATCGCCCACGAACTGGCCCACCAATGGTTCGGCAACAGCGTCACCCTGCGGCGCTGGAGCGATATCTGGCTGCATGAGGGGTTCGCCTGCTACGCCGAATGGCTGTGGTCGGAGCACTCCGGCGGGCCGAGCGCCGACCAGCTGGCACGGCGTTACCACCGACAACTGGCGGGCCTGCCACAAGATCTGCTGTTGGCCGATCCCGGGCCGGCCGACATGTTCGACGACCGGGTGTACAAGCGCGGCGCGATCACCCTGCACCTGCTGCGCGAACGGCTGGGCGACGACGCCTTCTTCGCCCTGCTGCGCGACTGGACATCGCGCTACCGCCACGGCAACGCCGGCACCGAAGACTTCACCGCGCTGGCCGCCGGCTATACCTCGGAATCGCTGCGGCCGCTGTGGCAGGACTGGCTGTATTCCGCCGCCGTTCCACCGCTGGCAGCACCCCGTTAACTCTGCCGGCGGTGGATCCGGTGCTAAGTGGATCGAGCTCCTGACCGCGGTCGTCGGGACCGGTGCGGCAAGGCCCGCCGCTGCGACCAAGAGAGCTCGAAGTCGACGACCAGCGCGGCCGGAACCGCCAGCGCCACCGGGGTAAACATCTGCGAGTCCTGTTCTCCGGCAATACCGGTGATTACCCGACCGCCGTAGCCGTCATCGGTGCCGGGCACCGTGACGCGCACCCGTGCCGACACCGCGCCCGGGCGCGGACGCAGGTAGAAGACGCTGCCCGGCTCCACCGGGCCGATCAGCTCGTTGCCGTCGGCGTCCAGCAGCGCCGCACCTTCGGCGCTCAGTGCGGCAGAGTCGGCGACGGACAGGCGCAGCGGCCCCACCAGACCCTTAACCATGGTGGCGGCCGAGACGTTCAATCCGGGTGCGGTGGTGCGCGCCCGGGCCGCACCGGCCAGCAGGTACCGGTAGAGGGCCACGATGCGGTCGGCATTGCGATAGGTGCTGGTGCCGTTGAGCCAAAAGTCGACGTCGCCGAGAGTGGCCGCCGTGCGCGGTCCGGCCGCCGACAGGCGGTAGAACCGGTGGCCGCCGACGGTGGCACCCACGCCTAGCGCCTTGCGATGAGCGCCGGCGGCCTCGGCGGCCAGCCGCGACGAGGGCACCTCCCGCCAGCTACGGCCGTCGTCGGACTTGTGCAGGGTCATCGTTACCGGCTCCGAGGCGACCAGTTCCAGGGTGTAGCCGCCCAATTCGAGGGACTCTTCGAACTCGACGGTCACCCCGTCGGCGTCGCGCAGCACCCGGACCGGCTCGGTACGGGCGCGGGTGTCCAGCTCCAAACCGTTGGTCAACCGCCAGATCGCGGCCTGGGTGGCGGCTATCGCCTCGTGCTCGGTGATGTTGCCGCGTCCCAGCCGGTGGCCGGCCTCCCGCAGCCGACGGCTCAACTCGACGGTGGTCAGCCGCGGGACCGAGTTGCGCAGGATCCAATCGACCTGAACTTCGCGGGGGTCACGGGCGCCGGCACGCAGGCTCGGAACCGCCGACCAGGTGTCGATCCGGTACGCCGACGGCCGGGTGGGCGCGATGCCGTGGAAGTCCAGCGAGTACGCCGCGATGCCGGGGTTCAGCCGAATCAGATCGGTGCGCGCGCTGGTGCCGTCGGTGAACACGATCCGGTCGACGGTGTGCGAATACGTGCCGCCGTGATAGCGAGTCATTCGATCGATGTCGACGGCCGGGCGCGGTTGCACCCTGCGACGGACGGTCACCGTGGGCTCGGTGTCGAGAAAAGGAAAAACGGAGGTTGAAACGGTCATGCCGAGTCGACTTTCTGGTCTGAAGCGCGCACGGCAGCATCTCGCCGAGAAAAGGGGGCGGGCTGCGACGCTGAGGAATCAGGGCGTCAGAGAATCAACAACAACAACACGCGGCGAGGCGGCACAAAGCGTGCGGCTGTGGCAGCGTGACGTTCGACATGCACATACCCTACGACATGTACCGCAGCGGCGCGAACTGCGAGGGATTCAATTCGCCTTGAGCGCAACTGGTGGGCAAACCCGGACCATGGTCCATGATTGGCGCCGTCACTCATCAGGAGGAAAGCAATGACGTCCGCTCAGAACGAATCTCAGGCGCTCGGGGACCTCGCCGCACGGCAGCTCGCAAATGCGACCAAGTCTGTCCCGCAACTGGCCACGATCACGCCGCGCTGGCTGCTGCACCTGTTGAACTGGGTCCCGGTCGAAGCCGGCATCTACCGGGTCAATCGGGTGGTCAACCCCGGCCAGGTCGCCATTGCAGCCGAGCAGGGCGCCGGTTCGCAGGAGCCGCTGCCCCAGACGTTCGTGGACTACGAGACCAGCCCGCGGGAGTACACCCTGCGTTCGATCTCCACCCTGCTCGATGTGCACACCCGGGTTTCCGACCTGTATTCCAGCCCGCACGACCAGGTCGCACAGCAGCTGCGCCTGACGATCGAAACCATCAAGGAACGCCAGGAGTTCGAACTGGTCAACAACCCGGAGTACGGCCTGTTGGCGCAGGTCACGCCGGAGCAGACCATCTCTACCCTGACCGGCCCGCCCACCCCCGACGACTTGGACTCGTTGATCACCAAGGTGTGGAAGACCCCCGGATTCTTCCTGACCCACCCGCTGGGCGTGGCCGCCTTCGGCCGCGAAGCCACCCGCCGCGGTGTGCCGCCGGTGGTGGTGAACCTGTTCGGCGCGCAGTTCATCACCTGGCGCGGCATCCCGATCGTGCCCAGCGACAAGGTGCCGGTGGAGGACTCCAAGACCAAGATCCTGCTGGTGCGCACCGGCGAAGAGCGTCAAGGCGTCGTCGGGTTGTTCCAACCGGGCCTGGTCGGTGAGCAGGCGCCCGGCCTGTCGGTGCGGTTCACCGGCATCAACCGGTCCGCGATCGCGTCCTACCTGGTCACGCTGTACAACTCGCTGGCCGTGCTCACCGACGATGCGCTCGCCGTGCTCGACGACGTCTCGGTGGACCGTTTCCATGAGTACAAGTGATCCGGGGCCGGTAAACCCACCGGTCAGCGCCGCTGAGCTGGAGGTTCTGGCCAACCAGCTCTACGCCGCCGGCGGCCGGCCCGGTCTGGACTCGCCGCCGCAGACCACCGCGGTGGCACCGCGCGGCGGTATGCCCGACCCGGCCGGACTGCTGCCGCCGGGAGTGGCCGACTTCTCGGCGTTCGCGGTGCCCAGCGGCATCGTGCCGACCGTGCCCGGGGTGCTCGCCGGTTCGCCGGCCGGTGCGGTCCCGATCGCGCCACGTGGATCGGTCCCCGGCTGGCCCGGCGGCGTGCCTGCGGTTCCGCAGCTGGATTGGCACGCCACCCCCACGCCGGCCTCCGGTGGCGACGAGGCGAACTACGCCTTCTTGTCTCAGCGGGTGCCGACCGCCGAACCGGCTCCGACGGTGCCGGATTCGCATGAGGTGTTCGACGTCAACGCGGTGCGCGCTGACTTTCCGATCCTGCGCGAGACCGTCAACGGCAAGCCGTTGATCTGGTTCGACAATGCCGCCACCACGCAGAAGCCGCAGGCCGTGATCGACCGACTGTCGTACTTCTACACCCACGAGAACTCCAATATTCACCGCGCCGCACACGAACTCGCGGCCCGGGCCACCGACGCCTACGAGGACGCCCGCGACACCGTGCGGCGATTCCTGGGGGCACCGCGCAGCGAGGACATCGTCTTCGTGCGCGGCACCACCGAGGCGATCAACCTGGTTGCTTACGCCTGGGGCGGCAAGAATCTGGGCCCCGGCGATGAGATCGTCATCACCCATCTGGAGCACCACGCGAATATCGTTCCGTGGCAACTGATCTCGAAGAAAACCGGGGCGGTTCTGCGGGTGGCGCCGGTGGACGACGCGGGCAACCTGCTGCTGGGCGAATTCGAGGACCTGTTGGGCCCGCGGACCAAAATGGTTGCCGCCACGCATGTCTCCAACGCACTGGGCACCGTCACCCCGGTGCACGACATCGTCGAACTCGGGCACCGCTACGGCGCTCGGGTGCTGATCGACGGGGCACAGTCGATCCCGCACATCCCGATCGATGTGCAATCGCTGGGCGCGGACTTCTTCGCGTTCTCCGGGCACAAGATCTTCGGTCCCACCGGTATCGGAGTGCTCTACGGCACCGCCGAGGCACTGGCCGAGACGCCGCCGTGGCAGGGTGGAGGCAACATGATTGCCGACGTCACCCTGGAACGCTCGCTCTACCAGGAACCGCCCAATAAATTTGAGGCGGGCACTGGAAACATCGCCGACGCGGTCGGCCTGGGCGAGGCCCTGCGCTATGTGGAGCGGGTGGGCATCGAACGTATCGCCGCCTACGAGCACGCCCTGCTGGAGTACGCCACGCCACGCTTGGCCGATATCCCCGGGGTGCGGCTCGTCGGCACCGCCGACGAGAAGGCCAGTGTGTTGTCGTTCGTGCTGGCCGGCCACGAGCCGTTGGAAGTGGGCAAGGCACTCAACTCCGAGGGCATCGCGGTGCGCGCCGGTCACCACTGCGCGCAGCCGATCCTGCGCCGCTACGGCCTGGAGGCCACCGTGCGGCCGTCGTTCGCGTTCTACAACACTTTCGAAGAGATCGACATCTTCATCAAGGCCGTACGGCGCATTGCCGAAGGGAGCGCATAGCACCTATGGCGGCCTTGGTAGGAAAGGGCATTTGATGGGCAGGATCTACGACAACGTCACCGAGCTGATCGGCCATACGCCGCTGGTGCGGCTCAACCGGCTGACCCAGGGCTTGGACGCCCAGGTGGCGGCCAAACTCGAGTTCTACAACCCCGCCAACAGCGTCAAAGACCGCATCGGCGTCGCAATCATCGACGCCGCCGAGGAATCCGGCCAGCTGCGCCCCGGGGGCACCATCGTCGAGGCCACCAGCGGCAACACCGGCATCGCCCTGGCGATGGTCGGCGCCGCCCGGGGCTACAAGGTGATTTTGACCATGCCGGACACCATGTCCACCGAGCGCCGGGTGATGCTGCGCGCCTACGGTGCCGAGATCGTGCTGACGCCCGGCTCCGAGGGCATGGCCGGCGCGGTGGCCAAGGCCAAACAGATCGTTGCCAACACCCACAACGCCCTGTCCGCAGACCAATTCGCCAACCCGGCCAACCCGGCCATCCACGAACGGACGACCGGCGAAGAGATCTGGAAAGACACCGCCGGCGCCGTCGACATCTTCGTCGCCGGGATCGGTACCGGCGGCACGCTGACCGGTGTCTCGCATACCCTCAAGGCCCACAAGCCCGAGGTTCAGATCGTCGGCGTGGAGCCCAAGGACTCCGCGATCCTGCACGGCGCCGACCCGGGCCCGCACAAGATTCAGGGCCTGGGCGCCAACTTCGTCCCCGAGGTGCTCGACCGCGACTGTTACGACGAGATCATCGACGCGCAGTTCGACGACGCCATCCAGGTAGCTCGCGCGCTGGGCACCGAGGAGGGGATCCTCGGCGGAATCTCGGCCGGTGCCAACGTGTGGGCCGCCCTCGAACTGGCCAAGCGCCCCGAGAACGCCGGAAAGCTGATCGTGGTGGTGGTTCCCGACTTCGGCGAGCGCTACATCTCGACGCCGCTGTTCGAACACATTCGCCAGTGAGTGCGTTGATGAGCGTGTGGACGGTGCTGCGCGAGGACCTGCGCAACGCGCGCGAGCACGACCCGGCCGCGCGCGGGGACTTCGAGAACGCGCTGGTCTATTCGGGCCTGCACGCGATCTGGTCGCATCGGTTCGCACATCGACTGTGGGCCAAGCCGGCGCTGCGCGGGGTGGCCCGCGTGCTGGCTCAGGCCACCCGATTCGCCACCGGCATCGAGATTCACCCGGGCGCGACCATCGGGCGGCGATTCTTCATCGACCACGGCATGGGCGTGGTGATCGGTGAGACCACCGAGATCGGCGACGACGTGATGGTCTACCACGGCGTCACCCTCGGCGGACGTTCGCTGAGTCACGGCAAGCGCCATCCGACCGTCGGAAACGGGGTCACGGTGGGCGCCGGGGCGAAGGTACTCGGCCCGATCACCATCGGGGAGGGCAGCGCAATCGGCGCCAATGCCGTTGTCACCCAGGATGTTCCGGCAGATTGCATCGCCACCGGAATACCGGCCGCGGTGCGGCATCGCACCGAGAAGCAGCGGGAGCCACTGGTGGACCCGACCAGTTACATCGACCCGGCGATGTACATCTGAGGGGTTGCCGACTGGGACTCGTCCCAGCCCCCTTCGAAACCGACATTTTGCAGGGAAAGTGCGAGTAAGGATCTGCAAAACGTCGGTTTGGGTGAGATAGCGGCGAGCGCGCACAAAGGCGAGCGATGGAGCCACCTAGGAGAATCGAACTCCTGACCTATTCATTACGAGTGAATTGCTCTACCGACTGAGCTAAGGTGGCGCGCCCCGCCTAAACCGGGCCGGGTCAGTCTACAGGTCGTCTCGCAGCGCCTGTCCGACGGTGGCCACCATGGCGCCCACGGCGAAGCGGGGCTTGACGTTGGCCCCCAGTGCGTCGCGGCATTCGAGCACCGCCTCGATGCACCGCAACAGCCGATCCGGCGACGCGTGGGCCGCCATGGCCGCCACCGCATCGGTCATGTCCGGGTGGTTGGGCCGCGCGACCCCGGCCGACGCCGTGGCGGCCAGCAGGGCATCACGGAAGTAGGTGGCCAGGTCGATCAGAGCCCGATCCAACGCATCGCGCGAGGCCCGGGTCTGCCGAGACTTCTGCCGGCGCTCCAGGTCCTTGATCACCCCGGCGGTGCCGCGCAGCGTTCCGGCGGTGCCCTTGCCGGTGCCGCCGGCGCCCAGCGCGGTGCGCAGTTCCTCGGTCTCGACCTCGGCGCGCTCGACGGTCAGATCCCGCGCCTCGGACTCCGCCGCGGCCACCAACTCGTCGACCGCGGCGAACGCCCGCGACGGGGTCGCCGCGTCGCGCGCCAACGACAGCGCACGCTGACGGCGCTGGCGGGCCTCGGAATCGGTGGCCAGCCGCCGGGCCCGCCCCACGTGTCCACCGCTGACCGCGGCCGCCCAGTTCGCGGTCTCTCGGTCGAGCCCGTCGGCGTCGATCAGCACCTGGGCGATGGCCGCCGGCGGCGGCGTCACCAGCGCCACGTGGCGACACCGGGATCGCAGCGTGATCGCGATGTCCTCGGGGTCGACCGAGGGGGCGCACAAAAGGAACACCGTCGAGGGCGGCGGCTCCTCGACGACCTTCAGCAGGGCGTTGCCCGCGCCCTCGGTGAGCCGGTCGGCGTCCTCGACCACCACGATCTGCCAGCGACCGGTGCCGGGCCGCCGGGAGGCGGCCTGCACGATGGCCCGCATCTCGTCGACGCCGATGGACAGTCCCTCCGGCACCACCCGCCGCACGTCGGCGTGGGTGCCGGCCATGGTCGTGGTGCAAGCACGGCATTGACCGCAGCCGGGTCCGCCCTCGGACTCGTCGGCGGTGCACTGCAGCGCCGCGGCGAAGCACACCGCTGCTATCGACCGGCCCGATCCGGGTGGCCCGGTGATCAGCCAGGCGTGTGTCATACCGCCCGCGGTCGTTCCACTGTGTGCTGAATCACGCCGAGATGCGCGCGCGGCAGCCAACAGGTCAGCTTCGACCGACTGCTGGCCCACCAAACGCGCGAAAACCCCGGACATCATGGGTCACAGTAGTGGCTTGACCGGACATGCCCCGGACATGACAAGCCATCAGCCTCGGTCATTCCCGCTCACGCCCGATACGGTGTGCTGGTGAGCACCACGACCCTGGTCGGGCGGATCAACCGATTCGTCCGCTGGGTCGTGCGCACGCCCTGGCCGGTTTTCACGCTGAGCATGCTGCAGGCCGACATCATCGGGTCGCTGTTCGTGTTCGGATTCCTGCGGTTCGGCCTGCCCGAGGAAGACCGCATCAATCTGCAGGACCTGCCGCGCCTGAACCTGGCACTGTTCGCCGTCGTGCTGCTGTGCCTGTTCGGCCTCGGTTTTTCGATCAGCACCGCATTGCTGATGCCGGTGTTCCGCTGGCAACGCCGAGAGGCGCTGCTGGCCGATTTCGACCCCGACGCCACCCCGGACTCCGATCCCGCAGATACCCAGCTGGCCCGGTCCCGAGCGCTGCGGATGCCGTTCTACCGCTCCTTGATCAGCATCTGCTACTGGACGGTCGGCGGCGTGGTGTTCGTCATCATCAGCTGGCAGGTGACACACGACGTGGTGCCGGTCGTGGTCACCGCCACCGCCCTGGGTGCCGCCGCCACCGCGATCATCGGTTACCTGCAGTCCGAGCGGGTGCTGCGACCGGTCGCCGTCGCGGCCCTGCGTGACGGCACCCCGGAGAAGCTGCGAGCACCAGGCGTGATCCTGCGCCAGCTGCTGACCTGGCTGCTGTCGACCGGGGTACCGGTGCTGGCGATCGTGCTATCAGTGTTGGCCGGCAAGGCGTCGTTGCTCAACGCCTCACCGGACAAGCTGTTCACCCCGATCCTGCTGATGGCGCTGGCCGCACTGGTGATCGGGCTGGCCGGCACCGTGCTGGTGTCGATGTCGATCGCCGACCCGCTGCGCCAGTTGCGCTGGGCACTGGGCGAGGTGCAGCGCGGCAACTACAACGCGCACATGCAGATCTACGACGCCAGTGAGCTCGGCCTACTGCAGGCCGGGTTCAACGACATGGTGCGTGACCTGGCCGAACGGCAGCGGTTGCGCGACCTCTTCGGCCGCTACGTCGGCGAGGACGTGGCCCGGCGCGCACTGGAGCGCGGCACCGAGCTGGGCGGCCAGGAGCGCGATGTGGCGGTGCTGTTCATCGACTTGGTGGGTTCCACCCAGCTGGCCGCGACGCGACCACCCAGCGAGGTCGTCAACGTGCTCAACGAGTTCTTCCGGGTCGTGGTCGAGGCCGTCGGACGCCACGGCGGTTTCGTCAACAAGTTCCAGGGTGACGCGGCGCTGGCCATCTTCGGTGCGCCCATCGAGCACCCGGACGCCTCCAGTGCGGCCTTGGCGGCGGCCCGCGAACTGCACGACGGTCTGCTGCCGGTGCTCGGTTCCGAAGAGTTCGGCATCGGGGTGTCGGCCGGGCGAGCCATCGCCGGCCACATCGGCGCCCGAGCCCGTTTCGAGTACACCGTGATCGGCGACCCGGTCAACGAGGCCGCCCGGCTTACCGAGCTGGCCAAGTTGGAGGACGGCCACGTGCTGGCTTCGGCGGTAGCGGTCAGCGGCGCGGTCGACGCCGAGGCGCTGTGCTGGGAGGTCGGCGAGATCGTCGAACTGCGCGGACGCACCGCACCCACTCAGCTGGCGCGGCCGCTGCATCTCGCAGCGCTGGAAGCGATCCCGGCCGAAATCGCCGAAGACGCCGAGCCCGCGGCCGCAGCCGACTGACTCAGCTCTTCGCAGCCTTCTTCGCGGCGGCCTTCTTCGCGGGCGCCTTTTTCGCGGGCGCCTTGCGGGCAGTCTTCTTGGCGGCCTTCTTGGCCGGCCCCCGGGCCCGCCGGTCGGCGAGCAGCTCGGCGGCACGCTCATCGGTGATCGTGGCCACCTCATCGCCCTTGCGCAGGCTGGCGTTGGTCTCGCCGTCGGTCACGTACGGACCGAATCGGCCGTCCTTGATCACCATCGGCTTGCCGCTGGTCGGGTCGGCACCCAGCTCCCGCAGCGCCGCGGTCGCAGCTGCTTGGCGGCCACGGCGTTTCGGCTCGGCGTAGATCTTCAGCGCCTCTTCCAGCGAGATCTCGAAGATCTGCTCCTCGGTGGCCAGCGACCGAGAATCGGTGCCGCGCTTCAGGTATGGCCCGTAACGACCGTTCTGCGCGGTGATCTCGTCGCCGGACTCCGGGTCGACGCCGACCACCCGCGGCAAGGACAGTAGCTTCAGCGCGTCGTCGAGCGTCACGGTTTCCAGGCTCATGCTGCGCAGCAGCGAACCGGTGCGCGGCTTCGGGCCGGTCGGCTTCTTGCCCTTCTTGGCAGTCGCTCCGGACTCGTCGTCCGGCGGCGGAGGGAGAACTTCGGTGACGTACGGGCCGTAGCGGCCGTCCTTGGCGACGACCTCGTGTCCGGTGGCCGGGTCAACGCCGAGCGACCGACCCGCCTGCGGGGTGGCGAAGCGTTCCTCGGCCAGCGCCAGGGTCAGCTCGTCCGGCGGCAGTGAGTCATCCAGGTTGGCCCGCTGCGGGGTCGGCTCGCCGTCGTCCCCGGTGACCATGCGCTCCAGATACGGGCCGTTCTTGCCCACCCGCACATAGACCGGCCTGCCCTCGGCGTCGTCGAACAACCGGATCGAGTTGATCTCGCGGGCGTCGATGCCCTCCAAGTTGACCCCGACCAGCTTCTTCAGGCCGCCCGCGCGGGCGATCGAGTCCTCGACCCCGTAGTCGCCGCCGAAGTAGAAGTTGTGCAGCCAGTCGACGCGACGCTGGCGCCCGGCGGCGATCCCGTCGAGCTCGTCCTCCATGGCGGCAGTGAAGTCGTAGTCGACCAGCCGACCGAAGTGCTGTTCGAGCAGGCCGATCACGGCGAACGCCACCCAGGTGGGGACCAGCGCGCTGCCTTTTTTGTAGACGTAGCCGCGGTCCTGGATGGTCTTGATGATCGAGGAGTACGTCGAGGGCCGCCCGATGCCCAGCTCCTCGAGCGCCTTGACCAGCGACGCCTCGGTGTAGCGGGCGGGCGGGTTGGTGGCGTGCCCGTCGGGGGTCAGCTCGGTGGCGTCCACCCGCTGGCCCTGGGTCAGCTGCGGCAGCCGCCGCTCGGCGTCGTCGGCTTCACCGCCGGCCAACTCGTCGACGGTCTCCACGTAGGCCTTGAGGAACCCGGCGAAGGTGATGGTGCGCCCGCTCGCGGCGAACGTCACCTGCCGACCCTCGGACTCGCCACCGATCCGCAGGCTCAGCGTGGTGCCGCGGGCATCGGTCATCTGCGAGGCCACCGTGCGCTGCCAGATCAGCTCGTAGAGCCGGAACTCGTCGCTGCCCAGCTCATTGCGCACCGCGTCGGGGGTGGCGAACGTCTCGCCTGCCGGCCGGATGGCCTCGTGGGCTTCCTGGGCGTTCTTGACCTTGCGGGTGTACTGCCGCGGCGACGGCGAGACGTATTCCTCGCCGTAGAGCTGGCGGGCCTGGGTGCGGGCGGCGTCAATGGCCGACTGCGACAGCGTCGTCGAGTCGGTACGCATATAGGTGATGTAGCCGTTCTCGTAGAGCCGCTGGGCGATGCTCATCGTCCGCTCGGCGGAGAACCGCAGCTTGCGGCCGGCTTCCTGCTGCAACGTCGAGGTCATGAACGGCGCGTAGGGCCGGCGGGTGTAGGGCTTGTCCTCCACCGAGGTCACCGATAGCGACGCACCGCGCAGCCCGGCCGCCAGGGCGGTGGCCGCGGCTTCGTCGAGCACCGTGACTTCGGCGGGCTTCTTCACCTGCCCCAGCGAGTCGAAGTCGCGACCGCTGGCCACCCGCAGCTCGTCGACGGAGACCAGCCGGGCGGTGAAGTTGGGCGGAGAAGCCGTCGGGTCGGACACGCTGGCGTCCAGCTGGGCAACCACATCCCAATAGGAGGCGCTGCGGAACGCCATCCGCTCGCGTTCGCGCTGCACGATGATGCGGGTCGCCACCGACTGGACGCGACCCGCCGACAGCTTCGGCGCGACCTTCTTCCACAGCACGGGGCTGACCTCGTAGCCGTACAGCCGGTCCAGAACGCGCCGGGTCTCCTGCGCGTCCACCAGGTCGATGTCCAGGTCACGGGGGTTCTCAGCGGCGTTGCGGATCGCCGGCTCGGTGATCTCGTGGAACACCATCCGCTTGACCGGGATGCGCGGCTTTAGAGTCTCCAGCAAATGCCAGGCGATCGCCTCGCCCTCCCGGTCACCATCGGTGGCCAGATAGAGCTCGTCGACGTCTTTGAGCAGGCCCTTGAGCTCGGCAACGGTGCTCTTCTTGTCGGGGCTGACGATGTAGAGCGGTTCGAAGTCGGCGTCGACGTTGACGCCCAGACGCGCCCACGCTTCGGTCTTGTACTTCGCCGGCACGTCGGCGGCGTTACGCGGCAGATCCCGGATATGCCCACGGGAGGACTCGACGACGTAATTGCGGCCCAGGTAACCCGCAATTTTCCGTGCCTTGGTGGGCGACTCGACAATGACGAGCCGCCGCACGGGTGTTTTATCGCCATTGCGGGCGCTCACCGTCTTAGAGTCAGCCACCTTGCGCTTACCACTCCACTTCTGTCCGCACCGCCGCGTCACGCAGCCAGTGGACAACTGACAATCTCGCACTCACGGCCGTGCCGATGCAAACCGGCGTTCAGCAGTGCATTCTCGCTGGATCCTCTCAGAGGCCGCCAGGCTGCCCCGGGATCGTGGCTCCGACACGCGGCCATTGACTCAACGCCGCGGGGTCCGCGGGTGATTCCCCGACGTTTTCGACCAGCCGCGATAACCGGCGGCGGCCGGTGATCCGCAGCGCCGGATGGCCCCCACGAGTCCCGATCAACGTGGGCGCGATGCCCACCCGCATCATGGCCGAGGCCAGCGGCTCGTAGGTGTCCGGTGCGTGCGGGTCGAGTCCGAGCAGGTATCGGTCGTCCTCGGCGGTCCCGGCCGCCAGCGTCCATGCCCGCAGTTCACGCGGACCCGGCAGCCATTGCGGCGGCACTGTCTTGACCGCCCCCCGGGTCCATGCCTGGGCCAGCACGCGCAGGCGCGCGTCGACCACAGTCCGCACCAGTGGGGTGTCCTCCTCGGTGCGGGTGACCTCGGACAGCAGACCGGCCTCGCCGATCAGCTCCGCCAGCGCCACAGCTCGCCACGGGGCGTCGACCACGACCGACAGCCGCGCTCCATCGCCCACCACGACGATCTGTCCCGGGCCAGCCAGCACCCCGGTGAGGTCGGCAACGCTGGGCGGCACCGACTCTGCCGAGAAGAAGGAAAGCTGGCTCACGTCACCGACAGTAAGCCGGTCCACCATCCGGCGGCATCCGGGGCGGTCTTACCCGCCCGAAACGAAACCCCCCGGCTTAGCTCCGTTGGCGGGAGCTGCCCGGGGGGTGACGTCAAATTCCGTTGCTTAGACGGCGCGGACGCCCGTGGCCTGGGGGCCCTTGGGGCTCTGCCCGACCTCGAACTCCACCCGCTGGTTCTCCTCGAGGGTGCGAAAGCCGGACCCTTGGATTTCCGTGTAGTGGACAAACACGTCCGCCGACCCGTCTTCAGGCGCAATGAAGCCGAAGCCCTTTTCTGCGTTGAACCACTTCACAGTTCCCTGTGGCATTTGTCGATCTTTCCTTACTCTTCTTGCCCGGTGCAGTGCACACCGTTGTTCGGGGCACCGATTTTCGCTGCCCCGGGCCTGT
The DNA here is from genome assembly GCA_024758765.1 of Mycobacterium sp. SVM_VP21. NCBI lineage: Bacteria > Bacillati > Actinomycetota > Actinomycetes > Mycobacteriales > Mycobacteriaceae > Mycobacterium > Mycobacterium cavoris. The sequence goes on along the minus strand of CP101406.1, from coordinate 2,148,238 downwards.
TCCGACCGCCGTACCCTGGCGGACGGTCGGTGCTGCCACCGACACTCCCCCGCGGGCACTGCGGCCGCAACCACAGATCCTGCGAAGGCTTAACACGAACACAGAAGCTACGACCGCCCATCAGTCAACCATGTTCGTCGCGCCGAGGACAGACTGCGGTGCCGAAATCTCGGCCGAAGGGTGAACAATACGTCGGCGGGCATTCGAGGCCGGCGGTTCAGCGAGACTCGACGTAGGAGAGGCGAAGCTGGGACCGCCGCATAAACCCGGCGGTTCAGCGAGACTCGACGTAGGAGAGGCGAAGCTGGGACCGCCGCATAAACCAGGCAATTGAGGACGGGACCAATGACGGCGAATTTCGGCGGTGAATTACTGGCCGCCGCGCTCGCCGGGGTCGAAACGGGTGAAGATCCGCTGCGTCACGTGGCCGATCTGCCAGCGTCGGCGGGCCGCACCGGAGCCTGGCCGGACTGGGCCGAGCCCGACGTGATCAGCGCGTTCACCGGGCGCGGGATCGAGGCGCCGTGGTCGCATCAGTTGGCCGCCGCCGAATTGGCGCACACCGGCCGTCACGTGGTGATCAGCACCGGCACGGCGTCGGGCAAGTCGCTGGCCTATCAACTTCCCGCACTGCAGGCGCTGGCGACCGATCCGCGCGCCCGGGTGCTCTATCTGTCGCCGACGAAGGCGCTGGGTCACGATCAGCTGCGCGCGGCGCACAGTCTGACGGCGGCGGTGCCGCGTCTGGTTGGCGCCGTCGGAGCCGTGGCGCCCACCGCCTACGACGGCGACAGTGCCGCCGAGATCCGCCGCTTCGCCCGGGAACGGTCCCGCTGGGTGTTCTCCAACCCGGACATGATCCATCTGTCGCTGCTGCGCAACCACGCCCGCTGGGCGGCCTACCTGCGCGGGCTGCGCTTCGTGATCGTCGACGAGTGCCACTACTACCGGGGAATCTTCGGCTCGCACGTGGCGATGGTGCTGCGACGGCTGCTGCGGTTGTGTGAGCGCTATGCCGCGCCGGGGGCGGCTGCCGGGCCGACGGTGATCTTCGCCAGCGCCACCACCGCGTCACCGGGGGCCAGCGCATCGGCGCTGATCGGCCAGCCCGTCGCCGAGGTCACCGAGGACGGCTCGCCGCACGGGGCCCGGACGGTGGCTTTGTGGGAGCCGGCGCTGCGCACCGACGTGACCGGCGAGAACGGCGCGCCGGTGCGCCGCGCCGCCGGCACCGAGGCGGCCCGGGTGATGGCCGACCTGATCGCCGAGGGGGCACGCACCCTGACCTTCGTGCGCTCGCGTCGGGGCGCGGAGCTCACCGCGCTGGCGGCCCGCACCCGGCTGGAAGCGGTCGCCCCGACGCTGGTCGACAAGGTCGCCTCCTACCGGGCCGGCTACCTAGCCGAGGATCGCCGTGCCTTGGAGCGCGCGCTGGCCGACGGCGGGCTCTACGGCCTGGCGACTACCAATGCCCTGGAACTGGGGGTGGATATCGCCGGGTTGGATGCGGTGGTGATGGCCGGCTTCCCCGGCACGGTGACCTCGTTCTGGCAGCAGGCCGGCCGGTCGGGGCGGCGCGGCCAGACGGCGCTGATCGTGCTGGTCGCTCGCGACGACCCGTTGGACACCTATCTGGTGCATCACCCCGCGGCGCTGCTGGACAAGCCGATCGAGCAAGTGGTGATCGATCCGGTCAACCCCTATGTACTGGGGCCGCAGCTGCTGTGCGCGGCCGCCGAACTGCCATTGACCGCCGCTGAGGTGGCACAGTTGGGCGCCGAGCAGGTGGCCGACAGCCTGGTCGACGACGGATTGTTGCGACGGCGCTTTGACCGCTACTTCCCGGCACCCGGGCTCGACCCGCACGCGACGGTGGAGATCCGCGGCTCGGCCGGTGGGCAGGTGGTGATCGTGGAAGCCGACACCGGCCGCCTGCTGGGCAGCGTCGATGCCGGGCGAGCGTCGGCCACGGTGCACACGGGCGCGGTGTATTTGCATCAGGGCGAGAGTTATGTGGTCGATTCGCTGGATATCGAGCGTCAGATCGCGTTCGTGCATGCCGAGGATCCCGGCTACGCCACGTTCGCACGCGAGATCACCGATATCGACGTCACGGGGGAAGGCGAACGCGCCTGGTTCGGCCCGGTCAGTCTCGGTCTGGTGCCGGTGACGGTGACCCGCCAGATCGTCGGCTATCTGCGACGGCTGCCGACCGGAGAGGTGCTGGATTTCATCGACCTGGACGTGCCACCGGCGACGTTGCCGACCATGGCGGTGGTCTACACCATCGCCGCCGACGCCCTGGCCGCCTGCGGAGTCGCCGAACCTGCGATCCCCGGGGCCTTACATGCCGCCGAGCATGCGGCGATCGGGCTGTTGCCACTGGTGGCCAGCTGCGATCGTGGCGACATCGGCGGCCTGTCCACCGCGACGGGTCCGGAAGCGCTGGGCAGCCTGCCCAGCGTCTTCGTCTACGACGGTCACCCCGGCGGCGCCGGCTTCGCCGAGCGGGGATTTCGCGCGGCGGCCACCTGGCTTACCGCCACCGCGGAGGCGATCGAATCCTGCGAGTGCCCGCACGGCTGTCCGTCGTGCGTACAGTCGCCTAAGTGCGGTAACGGCAATGACCCGTTGGATAAGGAAGGCGCGGTGCAAGTGCTGCGCTTGGTGCTCGGCAACCTCGACGGCTCGCACCCGGGCTCTGAATGACTGCGGGAGTCGGCCGACCCCCCGAACGGCCGACTCCCCCGAGCCCTTACCCCGTCAACTGCGTCGCAGTGACGGGCGCCACCACGCAAAAGGACACGCGGGACAGTAAGACGAACGGTCGAGAGATGCGAGCCGTTCCCAAACCGGTACATGACCGGATGCGGCCGTAAGTTACCGGCTGCACCGGATCCTCCGCAACTTGGCAGCGCGCGCGACTGTGCGAAATGGGCGTCAAATCCGGGAAATTATTCACTGTTGACGCTGGTAGAAGGGCGGTAGCCGTAATATCCCGACTTATGGCGCATGACTGGTTGCTGGTGGAGACCCTCGGGGGTGAACCGGTAGTCGTTGCGCAGGGCCGGCAGCTGAAGAACCTCGTGTCACTCACCCAGTTCCTGCGACGCAGCCCACACCTCGCGGCGATCCAGACCGCGATCGCCGAATCGGTGCGGACCGGTCAGAGCCTGGCCAGCATCACGCCCCGCCGCGATCGGGTGATCCGCACCGAACCGGTGGTGATGTCCGATGGCCGGGTGCACGGGGTGCACGTCTGGACCGGGCCAGCCGACATGGAACCGCCCGAGCGCCCCATCCCCGGCCCGCTGAAGTGGGACCTGACACTGGGGGTGGCCACCGACACCAGGGAGTCGCTGACCAACAGCGGCAAGGACCCGGAGGTGGAGGCCACTCACGGCCGCGCGTTCGTCGAAGAGTTGCCCGCCCGCGAGTTCAGCCCTAACGAGAACAAGGTGCTGGCCCTGGCGATCCGGGCCGAACCCGGACAGACCATCTGCAGCAGTTGGGATGTCACCGATTTCAACGGTGAGACCATTCGGGTGGGCTTCGTGGTCCGCACGGCCCGCGAGGCCGTTCCCGGCGGGCGTGAGCATCTGGTGACGCGCGGGATGAACTGGCGCGGCCAGTTCGACGGCGCAGTGCAGCGCCCTGACTTCCTGGCGCAGCAGATCCTGCATGCGCTGGCCCAGCCGGGCGTACACCGGGCCATGGTGGATCTGGCCAACCGGCGGTTGCTGAAGTGGCTGGATGAGCCGTGCCCGTTCTACGACTGGCGCAGCCCGGCGGGTGTATCACGGGTCCATCCCGACGACCAGGTGCGGATCGCCCGGATAGAAACCGACCTTGCCAGCTCCCAGGCGCCGGCGAGCGGGGTGCTGCGGCTGCGGCAGAGCGACGGCGGTTGGGCGCCGGTCCACGTGACGGTCAACCGGGTGGAACTCGACGAGGGCACTGTGGCTGGGTTGATTGCGCTGCGCTTGCCTACCGAGGCCGAACTCGCCGACGCTGGGTTGACCGCAACCGTCGAAGCTCCCTAGCCGACAGGCCCCGCGCGGGCCGTCGCGCGGGCGGGGCCAGGTCGCCAGCCGGGCACCGGCATCGCGACGGTGATCACCACATCGAGTCCGTCGACCGCGCAGCTGATTTCGCCTGCGTGCATCCGCGAGCCCAGCACCTTGGCTTGCGCGCAGGCGCTGGCGGGCCCAGCCGGAACCCGGCCCGCACCGGCCAGAGCCGCCAGGTCGGCGATGGCCTGGGCACGGTGGCGCGCGATGACCGCGGCACCGAGCACGAAGCCGCCACCGGTAACACTCAGCAGCGCCGCGACCATTGTGGCAGCGGCCACGGTGGCTCCGCCGAATTCACCGCGACGGCTCAACTGCCGCGACTGCCTCGGCAGTGATCGCCAAGCCGGGCAACAGAATCGGCCGAGCGGTGACGCGGGCAACCACCACACCACCTTCGGAGCGAAGCCTGACCGTCGCACCGTCGGGCGCGGTCTGTCGCACCACCGCGGTGGCCGCGGCGGCGTCCCCGCGTGCCGCCAGCCGGGCGGCTTCCCTCGCGGCATCGACGCAGCGGATTTGGGCGGCCACCGCGGTGATCCCGGCCAGGCAGAGCACCAGCACCGAGACCAGGGCGGCCAACGCGAACGCCGCCTCGACCGTGCTGGCGCCGGAATCGTCGACAAATCGTGCACGGCCGCGCACGACCCGTCAGACCTTGGTGTTCAGCGCGCGCCCGATGACGCGGTTCAGTGCCGCCACGATCGAATCACCGGTGACCACCGTGTAGAGGATCGCCCCGAACGCCGCGGCAGCGATCGTCCCGATTGCGTATTCCACCGTGGACATCCCGGAGTCATCGGATGCCAGCAGCACTATCTTCAGTTTCAGGACACGAAATATGTTGCGCACCTGCAACACCTGAGCTTTCACGGCTCCTCCTTCATCGGTACCTTCTTCTGGTTTCTCTCGGTCGGTCCGCGTAGCATCGCCCGTTCACAGCAGGCCCGACCGCAGTACGTCACCGGCCAGACCGGCCACGACCGGCACGATGCCCAGGCATACGAATGCGGGCAGAAAGCACAGTCCGAGCGGTCCGGCGATCAATACCCCGGCCCGCTCCGCAGCGGCCGTCGCCGAATGCACCGCCTCGTCGCGACACTGCGCGGCAAGTTCACCGAGCCCGCTGGCCAGCGCGGTACCAGATGACCCCGACCTTCGGGCCAGGCGCAGCACCGCGCTGGTTGTCGGGTCGAGCGCCCCGGCAGCCGGACCGTTCGGCGCCGACCAGGCGATGCCCGGTTCGGCACCCAGCGCCAGCAGATCCGCACCGCGGAACAATGCCGCCGCCAGCACCGGTGGCGCATGCCGGGCGGTGGCCGTCGCTGCGCCGGACACGGACATCCCCGCGGTGAGGCAGAGCGCGAACACCTCGAGGTCGGCCGCCAGCGCCAGCGCATCGGAGCCCGGGACTACCCGAAGCCGCGGCGGACGTCCTGGCCTAGGTAGCCCCGCCCGCTCCCGCACCGTCGCCGGTCCGGCGGCGGTGAGTACCGCCACGGCCAGCAACATCGCGGCGGCGGTCATGGGACACCGCCGACCTGGGCAGTGATCCGGTCTGACCACAGCAGCCCGGCGCAGACCAGTCCTATCCCGATCAGCGACAGCAGCCCGCCCGTTCCGCCGAGCAGAAAGACCACGGGCCGGGCTCCGATCAATTGCCCCAGCAGCACACCCAATACCGGCAAGCAGGCCAGGAGCGTCGCCGAGGCCCGAGCGCCAGCCATGCCGGCTTCGGTACGCGCCGAGAACCTTTGCCGGGCAGCGATATCGCGTTGCGCGGCTTGCATCAGCGTGGCGACCGCCAAGCCGTGTTGTCCCCCAAGTTCCCAGTAGGCGGCGAGCCGCGCCCACTGCGAGGGCAGCGCCGAACACACCGCGGCCTCACGCAGGCCGGTCGCGACATCTGCCCCGAGCCGCGCCCGAGCGGCGACGCCACCCAGCCCGGCGGCCACCGCGGGGTGGTCGGATTCGACGGCCGCCAGAGCAAACGCCCGCACCGGATGCGCTCCGACGCGCAGCTCACCGGCCAGTGCATCCAGTGCGGTTTCCAGGGCGCGTGATTCCGCGACGGCTCGACGACGGCGCAGACCACGGCGACGTCGCACGATGGCGGTGGTTCCCAATACGACTCCGGCCAGCCACGTACTGCGCGGCAGGACCAGCGCGGCCAGCACAGCGGCTCCGGCCATCGCGCCGACAAGGCTCCAGCGACCGGCCCGTCCGGCCACCGCACCGCGGAGCGGTTGTCCCGTCGGTGCGATGCGGCGGCGTGGCGAAGCACCGAGCAGCATCGCCGCTGCCAACGCCAGTGTTGCGGTCGCGGCGCCGCTCACGCCGGAATCCGATCGCGCAGCAGGGCGCGGAATTCAGCGGCGTGGTCGGTCAGGCCGCGTCCGAGCTGCCACACCGGCGCGGCCTGTACCTGCCCCGCGGCGGTGCGGCGCAGCATCGAGATGTCGGTGAGTCGCCGCCTGCCGTCGCGCCCCCGGGCGACGTGCATCAGCACCTGGACGGCCGCCGCCAGCTGGCTGTGTAGGCCGGCACGGTCCAGACCACCCAGTGCGGCAAGCGCTTCCAGGCGGGCCGGGACTTCGGCCGAATTGTTGGCGTGCACGGTTCCGGCACCGCCGTCGTGACCGGTGTTCAATGCGGCCAGCAGGTCGACCACTTCGGCGCCGCGGACCTCGCCGACCACCAACCGATCCGGTCGCATCCGCAGCGCTTGCCGGACCAGCTCGCGCAGGCTCACCTCGCCGGCGCCTTCGACGTTGGCCGCGCGGGCCACCAGTCGGACCAGGTGCGGGTGGCGCGGTTGCAGCTCGGGCGCATCCTCCACGCACACCACCCGCTCACCTTCGCTGACTGCGCCGAGCAGAGCGGCCAGCAGGGTTGTCTTACCAGCGCCCGTACCGCCAGAGACCAGAAACGCCAGCCGGGCGGTGATGATGTCGGACAACAGGGCGGCGGCCTGCGGCGCAATGGCTTCGGCGGCGGTCAGTGCGGCGAGGTCTTGGGTGGCCGGACGCAGCACCCGCAGTGACAGGCACGTCCCGTCGGCCGCAACCGGCGGCAGGATCGCGTGCAGGCGCACGGTGAACTCGCCGGTGCCGATACCGTGCAGCTGCCCGTCGACCCAGGGCTGGGCGTCGTCGAGCCGGCGTCCCGCAGCTACCGCCAGTCGCTGGGCCAGCCGTCGCACCGCGGCTTCATCGGCGAACCGAATCTCACTGCGCCGCAGGCCTGCCCCATCGTCGACCCACACCGCATCGGGTGCGGTGACCAGAACGTCGGTGGTGCCCGAGGAACACAGCAGTGGTTCCAGCACGCCGGCGCCGGTCAGTTCGGTCTGCAGAACCCGTAGGCTGGATAGCATTTCGGTATCGCCGAGCACACCACCGGATTCAGCGCGGATCGCTGCGGCCACCGCCTGGGGGCGCAACTCCGAGGCCCCTCGGGCCTCCCAAGATTCCGCCGCCAGACGTTCCCGGACCCGGTCAATCAGCGAATCCCTCATGAGACCAAGGCTTTCCGCTGCGGCAACAGTTCAAGGACCCGACCGGCTGCCGCCGCCAGCGCAGAGCGGCGATGCAACCGCAGACCCGAGTGTTCAAGGCGTTCGGCCAGTCGGGGTTCGGCCCGCAATGCAGTCAGCAACGGCAACCCGACTATCTCGCCCACCTCCGCGGCCCGGAGACCGCCGGGAGCCGGCCCGCGCACGACCAGGCCGACGTGGGGGTTCACCGTGCGCAGCCGTGGTGCGAGCGCCGCGCCGGCCGCGCACGACCGTATGTCGCAGGAGCTGACCAGCACGACGAGATCGGCGGCGCTCAGCGCGGTTTCGACCGGATCGACCAACGCCCGGGGAAGGTCGCAGACCACGGTGACCCCGCCACGACGGCCCGCATCTACGACAGCGTCGACGGTGCCGGCGTCGACTTCCGTGGCCTCGTAGGCCGCGTCGCCCCGACGGGCGCCGGACAGGACACTTACCCCACGCTGCCGGGGCAGCGCTTCGCGCAGCGCCGTCCAGGTCAGCCGCCCGCTGTGCTGCGCCAGGTCGCACCAGCGCAGGCCGGCGGCGTTCTCAGTGCCCACCAGCAGATCGATGCCCCCACCCCAAGCGTCGAGGTCGACCAGCAGCGCATCCCCTGCATGCTGGGCCAGCGCCGTTGCCAGCAACGAGGCGCCCGCTCCCCCGCGCGCGCCGATCACCGCGATCACGTCGCCGCGGCGCACCCCATCACGCACCGATTCGCCGGCCTCAGCCAGCTCGGCCACCAGCTCGTTGCCTTCGGCGGGCAGGGCCAGCACCCGTTGCGCCCCGACGGCGACACCGGCTTGCCAGGTGAGGGTGGTGGGTTGGCCGCCGCTGAGCACCACGACGTGGGGGCGGCGCGGCAACCGGGCCGGTCCACACCGCGCGGCAGCCTCCTCGTCGAGCACCACGGCCGCGGCAGCCGACCAAGCCCTGCGGTTCGGCATCTCGGCGCCGAGGTGAATGATGCGCACACCCGCCGCCGCGGCCACCCGGTCCAGTTCGTCACGCAGCGCCGGTTGGGTAACGAGGGCCAACAGGCCGGTGGCTGCGCTCACCGCCTTACCGTGGCGCGACAGCCTTCGTCACGACAACCGATTCCCGGCGAGTGTGGATGAAATTCCCGACTGTGGATAACTTGAAGTTATGGATTACCGATAAAACCAGACTAATCGGATGAAAAGCCGGATCTGTAACACGTTCCAGTCAGTACGGGGGCTCTCCGGCGAACTAATTTACCGGTTAAAAAAGACGACCCCCGCCAGGGGGGGAGGAGGCGGAGGTCGTCGCGTATCAACCCCGGGGGGTCGGGCCGATACACCCTCAGCATAAGCCGAGTGATGCCACTATACACACGACAGGGTGGTCCGGCGCAAGTGTTTGCAAGTGTTGCTATCAAATGGCGACCTAAATCTCGCACTACGTGTGAAGTGCTCTTTCTCCTGTAGCACCGGGTTAGCAGACCTCTCGCACCTATGCTGTGGCGGTGACCGCATCCACCCCGCAGCCGCACTCAGCGTCTACGTCGCCAACCGACCCTGCGGCACCTTTCACGGCCCCTCGAACCCGTACCGCGGCCTTCTTGGACCTCGATCAGACGGTCATTGCGAAGTCCAGCGCGCTGGCCTTCAGCAAACCCTTTATGGACCAGGGACTGATCAACCGTCGCACCGTACTCAAGTCCAGTTACGCGCAATTCCTGATGCTGTTGTCCGGTGCCGACCACGATCAGATGGAGCGGATGCGGGCCCACCTGACCAACATGTGCACCGGCTGGAACGTGGAACAGGTCAAGGCGATCGTCAACGAGACGATGCACGACATCGTCACGCCACTGATCTTCGCGGAGGCCGCCGAGCTGATCGCCGATCACAAACTGTGCGGCCGCGACGTGGTGGTGGTCTCGGCCTCCGGCGAGGAGATCGTGGCGCCCATCGCCCGGGCGCTGGGCGCAACCCACGCCATGGCCACCCGGATGGTCGTCGCCGACGGCAAGTACACCGGCGAGATCGCGTTCTACTGCTACGGCGAAGGCAAGGTGCAAGCCATCCGCGAGCTGGCCGCCCGCGAGGGCTATCCGCTGGAGCACTGCTACGCCTATTCGGACTCGATCACCGACCTACCGATGCTGCAGGTGGTCGGGCATCCGTCGGCGGTGAACCCCGACCGCGCGCTGCGCAAAGAGGCGATCGCCAACGGCTGGCCGGTGCTGACGTTCTCGCGGCCGGTGTCGCTGCGTGACCGCATCCCCGCGCCCTCCGGTGCCGCGCTGGCCACCACTGCCGCGGTCGGTGTCAGCGCACTGGCCGCCGGCGCGCTGACCTACTCCCTACTGCGCCGACTGGTGCCCTGATCCAGCCTCCAGCAAACATCGCTGATCACAATCCGATGACACGGCACACGCCGTATGCGATTGACCCTTGCTGTGTCGTGCGTCACGTAGTACAAAGGAAGCACGGAAGCCGGTAAGGCCAGGGTCGCCCCGGAAGAGAAGGATCGACCTCCCGAACCGCACTTCCCAGTACGGAGAGCGGTACCCACGCGGAGCCACAGCCGCGAAGATGGCAGAAGTGTTGCGGGCCTGCGTAATTGCGGAACGTGATCGGTGTTGCCAGCCCTTTGGGTGGGGTTGCAGCCGAAGAACACCGCAGGAGCGCCGAGGCCACCCACGCAGCCCAAGTTGGACGCTTGGTAACCGTGTACCGTGCTAGCGGGCGGCGATCCGAATCATTCGGAACGCCGCCCGCTTCGTTCGTTCCAGGACCTCTTCAAACGGCCCGAATCAGCGCCTAGCGACCCGCCTCAGCAATTCCCAGCGCGTCGAGCGCACCGGTACGCATCGCGCCGCAACACAGCAGCAGCCAGGCGCTGACCGCCTCGGCTGAACCGGTCGCGAAGCCCGCCGCCGCCCGCCGGTAGTCACGCGCGTTACGCATCCAGGTCACCTCGGGCACTCCCAGCCCATGGCGGTCCAATCCGCTGGCGATGGTGACCAGCCGGGCCGCGCCGCGGGCCACCACGCCGTCGGCGCTACCGAACGGCGCGAGCGTCAGCAGTTCACCGTGCACCACCGCGGCGAACACCGGCGCAGCCACTGACGTGCCACCGGTCGCCAGGTCGGCCAGCATCTCCAGCCGGCGCCCGACCGCCGCGCCGCCTTCGGGCCGGCCGAGGCGCTCCTCGTCGACGAGGTCCGCGGCGGCCAACACATGCAGCCGGGCCAAGGCCTGCAGCGGCGCACGTCGCCACACCTCGACCAGGGTGGTCTCCCCGCCTTCCAGGGCCTGGGCCACCCGCAGGGCCCCGGCGAACACCGGGTCAGAGGTCGAGGCGGCGTCCACGGCCGCCGGCCCGCCGTCGAGCACCGACGACGCCCGCGCCGCCCGCAGCGAGGCCTCCGCGGCACTGACTGGCCAGCCCCGCATGTTGGTCTTATGCCGATGTACCCGGGCCAGCTCGTCGCGCACCTGCTCACTGGCCTCGGAGACACCGGGCAGCTGAACTAACGGGGCCAGTGGATCCTCCGCGGTGGTCACGGGCTGTGACACTACCGCCGAGGTGATTAGGCTCGGTGACCGTGACCGCAACACCTGCCGCTTCAGCGCCGTCGTACCCGCCTGCCGCCGAGTTCGCTGCCCAGGCCAACGCGGGTCCCGAGTTGTACCGCGCAGCCGAATCCGATCGGCTCGCATTCTGGGCCGAGCAGGCCAACCGGTTGAGCTGGGCAACGCCCTTCACCGAGGTGCTCGACTACACAGACGCCCCGTTCGCGCGCTGGTTCGCCGACGGCAAGCTCAACGTCGCCTACAACTGCGTGGACCGCCACGTCGAAGCCGGGCACGGCGACCGGGTGGCGATCCACTGGGAGGGCGAGCCCGACGGCGGTTCAGCGAGCCTCGACGAAGGAGAGGCGAAGCTGGGACCGGCGCATGGGCACGGCGACGCCCGCACGATCACCTACGCCGAACTGCTCGCCGAGGTCTCCCGGGCCGCCAACGCGCTGACCGGGCTCGGCCTGGTCGCCGGTGACCGGGTGGCGATCTATCTGCCGATGATCCCCGAGGCGGTCATCGCGATGCTGGCGTGCGCGCGGTTGGGCGTCCTGCACACCGTGGTGTTCGCCGGTTTCTCCGCGCACGCGCTGCGATCCCGGATCGACGACGCCGAGGCGAAGGTGGTCATCACCTCCGACGGGCAGTTCCGCCGCGGCCAGCCGGCACCGCTCAAGCCCGCGGTCGACGAGGCGGTCGCCGATGCTCCGAGCGTCGAGCACGTGCTCGTGGTGCGCCGCACCGGCGGCGAGGTGTCCTGGAACCCCGACCGCGACCTGTGGTGGCACGACGTGGTGGATCGGGCTGCATCGCAGCACACCGCCGAGGCGTTCGAAGCCGAGCAGCCACTGTTCCTGCTGTACACGTCGGGGACCACGGGCAAGCCGAAGGGCATCGTGCACACCAGCGGCGGTTATCTGACGCAGGCGGCCTACACCCACCACTACGTCTTCGACCTCAAGGCCGCCTCCGACGTCTTCTGGTGCACCGCCGATGTCGGGTGGGTCACCGGCCACACCTACGCGGTGTACGGGCCGCTGGCCAACGGCGCCACCGAGGTGATCTACGAGGGCACTCCGGACTTCCCGGACCAACACCGACACTTCCAGATCATCGAAAAGTACGGTGTGACAATCTATTACACCGCGCCCACCTTGATCCGCACGTTCATGAAGTGGGGCCACGAGGTTCCCGGCGCTCACGACCTGTCCAGTCTGCGACTGTTGGGTTCGGTCGGCGAACCGATCAACCCGGAGGCCTGGCGCTGGTACCGGCGGGTGATCGGCGCGGACACGCTGCCGGTGGTCGACACCTGGTGGCAGACCGAGACCGGCGCGGCGATGATCACCCCGCTACCCGGTGTGGCCGCGGCCAAGCCGGGTGCCGCGATGACCCCGCTGCCCGGGATCTCCGCTCGCATCGTCGACGATCACGGCGATCTGTTGTCGCCGGATGACGCAGCCGGGGAACCGGTTTCGGGCTACCTGGTCATCGATCAGCCGTGGCCGTCGATGACCCGCGGGATCTGGGGCGACTCGGAGCGTTTCATCGAGACCTACTGGTCGCGCTTTGCCGAGCAGGGCTGGTACTTCGCCGGTGACGGCGCCCGCTACGACGCCGACGGCGACATCTGGGTGCTGGGCCGGATCGACGACGTGATGAACGTGTCCGGGCACCGCATCTCCACCGCGGAGGTGGAGTCCGCGCTGGTCGGTCACGAAGCGGTGGCCGAGGCCGCTGTCGTCGGCGCCATCGATGAGCAGACCGGCCAACGGATCTGCGCGTTCGTGGTGCTGGCGGCGTCGCACAGCCACGTGGGCGGCACGATCGTCAACGAGCTACGTGAGCGTGTCACCGTGGAGATCTCGCCGATCGCCAAGCCCCGCAACGTCCATATCGTCCCGGAGCTGCCCAAGACCCGCAGCGGCAAGATCATGCGGCGACTGCTGCGCGATATCGCCGACGGCCGCGAACTCGGCGACACCTCAACCCTGGTGGACCCCAGTGTGTTCGACGCGATCCGGGCGGCCGACTGAGCCAATGCGGCGACCCGCCGCGCTTGCGATCGCCTAGCCGACCGGGACGAAGCCCGCGCCCGGCCGGTCGTTGGCGTTGATGTCGCCCAGCACGGCGTTGATCGACACCACGACCGCGGGTGTGTGCAACGGGATGTACTTGATCACGCAGGTCGGCAACGCGTCGCTGAACGCGCCGTGGATCATGCCGACCAGCATGTTGTTCACCACGACCGGCCCGCCGGAGTCGCCGGGACGCCCGCAGACCTGCATCACAATGGTGCCCGGGTCTTGGCCCGGCCCCCAGGTGAGGCCGCAGGAGTTGCCGGTGGTACGGCCCTGCTTGCAGGCGATCTGACCGAAGATCGGGTCCGGGCCGATGCCGCCGATCACGAAGCCACCGAAGTTGGACACCGGCGTCACCTTGTTCGGGTCGAACTCGATCACCGCGTAGTCCAGGCCATCGTTGCCGGCCACCATGTGGCCGATGATGCCGTTGCCTTCGGATCCCTCGGCAGCCACCTGGGCGCCGGGGCCACCGCAGTGCGCCGAGGTGAAACCGATCAGTGCACCGGTCTTGTCATGGCCGATCGCGGTCAGTGTGCACAACGTGTCCTCATCGACCACGATGCCGGCGCCCCCGCCCATCACCACCTTGTCGTCGGCGGCGACTCGGCCCACCGGTGCGACGAAGGTGGCCAAGGCGGCACAAGTCACCCATGCCAACAGCGCCGTCGCGCTGCGCAGCAACCAGCGGTGTGCGATCTGCACAGCGGTTCTCCCGTCGATCAACTCCACCCCCGGTGGTAGAGAAACAGCCTAACTGCGGTGAGTGACCTGGCGGGGCTGGGCGCGCCGCGGGCTAGCACCGTCGGGGCCGCCGGCGGCTCGCGATCTGCCGCAGCTTTCCGGGGCCACTCGTCGGGTCAGCTACCGCATGGCAACATTAAGCCGCGACGACGGCGAACGGGAGGACAGCCAGTGAGCAAGGCCGATCGCAGGAATGCATTACGCGCCGCAGCGAAGGCGGACCGCAACGGCGTGCCCAACACCTTGGCGACCATCCCGTTGGCCGACCCGCATGCGCTGCCCGCCGACCCGTCCCTGGGTGACCTCGTCAAGGACGCCACGGCACAGATGTCGACGCTGGTGCGCGCGGAGGTCGAACTGGCCCGCGCCGAGATCACACGGGACGTGAAGAAGGGCCTGACCGGCAGCGTGTTCTTCATTGCGGCCCTGGTCGTGCTGTTCTACTCCACCTTCTTTTTCTTCTTCTTCGTCGCCGAGCTGCTCAACATGTGGCTGCAGGACTGGGCCGCTTACCTGATCGTGTTCGGGATCATGCTGGTGGTGACCGTGACTCTGGCGCTGCTCGGCTTCCTGCGAGTGCGCCGTATCCGCGGACCGCGCCAAACGATCGAATCGGTGCGCGAGACTCGCGACGCGCTGCGTCCCGACCCGGACCGCCTGCACGGCTCGTCGGCGTCACCGGCGGGCTCGTCCGGTAGGCCGACCACCGATCCCTCGGGCTGGTAGTGCCGCCACCGGATCCGTCGATCACCCGTATCGACGGGCCGTGGCGACACTGGGACATCCACGCCAACGGCATTCGATTCCATGTCGTAGAGGCGACACCGGCCGGCAAAGATACGAACAGCGCCGCCGACGCCCCGCCGACGTCACGGCCGCTGGTCATGCTGCTGCACGGGTTCGGCTCGTTCTGGTGGACCTGGCGTCATCAATTGCGCGGGCTTAGCGATGCCCGGGTCGTCGCCGTCGATCTGCGCGGCTACGGCGGCAGTGACAAGCCTCCCCGCGGCTACGACGGCTGGACGCTGGCCGGCGACACCGCCGGACTGATCCGGGCCCTGGGGCACTCCTCGGCGACCCTGGTCGGCCACGCCGACGGCGGCCTGGTCTGCTGGGCGACCGCGCTGCTGCACCCCCGATTGGTGCGCGATATCGCCGTGGTCAGCTCACCGCATCCGGCGGCGCTGCGCAACTCGGCGCTGACCCACGCCGATCAGGGCCGGGCGCTGTTGCCGTGGTTGCTGCGGTACCAGGTGCCGTTCTGGCCGGAACGCTCCCTGACCCGCCGCGATGGAGCCGAGCTTGAGCGCTTGGTGCGCAGTAGAGCTGGGGCGGGCTGGCAGGCAAGTGCGGATTTCGCCGAGACCATCGGGCACCTGCGCACCGCGGTACAGATTCCGTCGGCGGCCCATTGCGCGCTGGAGTACCAGCGCTGGGCGGTGCGCAGTCAGT
This sequence comes from Mycobacterium sp. SVM_VP21, assembly GCA_024758765.1. Taxonomy (NCBI): domain Bacteria; kingdom Bacillati; phylum Actinomycetota; class Actinomycetes; order Mycobacteriales; family Mycobacteriaceae; genus Mycobacterium; species Mycobacterium cavoris. The sequence continues at coordinate 2,132,802 of CP101406.1, read as the reverse complement.
TCCGCGCCGAGGGCCAACGGTTCATGAAGGCGCTGGACCTGCGCACACTGAACATTCCGCTGCTGCACCTACGCGGCGAGGACGACCCCTACGTGCTGGCCGACCCGGTCAACAAGACCCGGCAGTACGCGCCGCACGGGCAGTACGTGTCGATTCCCGGCGCGGGACATTTCGCTCACGAAGAGGCACCCGAGGTGGTCAACGACCACCTGACGCAATTCCTGCGCGGCAGAGCGTAACTCACTCTCCCCCGACGCAGGTCTGCGTCGAGACCGGCTGGGTGTCGCCGATGCGGGCGAGCTGACCCGCCACCTCCTCGGCGGTCATCACGAACCCGGTGTCAGCGTCGTCGACCGCCGCACCGAACACCACGCCGATCACCCGGCCGTCCATGTCAATCATGGGGCCGCCGGAATTACCTTGCTGCACAGTGCCTCTGATGGTGTAAACCCGGCGGGTGACAGTGGTGTTGCGGTAGATGTCGGGGCCCTCAAGGTTGATGACGTCGCGGATCCGGGCCGGGGTGGCCTCGAAGACCCCGCCGCCGGGGTAGCCCAGCACCAGCGCATCGGTATCGGCCTGGGCGGGCGAAGAGGCGAACGCCAACGGCGGCAACGGCAGATCGGGCACCGCCAGGATCGAGATGTCCTCCTTGGGATCGAAGGAGATGACCGTGGCCTCATACGACTTGGTGCCGCTCTCCACGGTGACGCTGTCCGAGCCGGCCACCACGTGCGCATTCGTCATCACCCGGGTGGGCGAGATGACGAATCCGGTGCCCTCCAACACTTTCTGGCAGTTGGGTGCCACACCGCGGATCCGCAGCACGCTCGGCGCAGTGGCTTCCACCACCGGACTGGCGGCCAGTTCCGGGTCCGGCGCATCCACCGCGGCGATCGGGGCGTGACTGAAGGGCTCCAGCACGGCGGGCAGCCCGGAATCGTCGAGCACCGCCGAGAGCCGCCGAGGCACGTTCTTGAGCCACTGCGGCGCGACATCGTCGACCTGGCGCAACACTCGCGAATCGTTGACGGCGGCGGCCAGGTTCGGCTGATCGGACGCGGTCAGCGGGGTGGCCAGCAGCCAGGCCGCGATCAGCACCACGCCCAGCTGCAGCACCACCCCGATGATGGAGTCGACTCCGCGGACACCGGGGTTGCGGATCGCTCCGCGCACCGCCCGGCCCAGCACCACCCCGGCAACCTCGCCGATGACGACCATGGCCAGGATCAGAAACAGCGCGGCGAACAGTTTCAGCCGCGCACCGGAGACGCTCTCGATCAGGTGTGGCGCCAGCAGCACCCCGGCCATCGCCCCCAACGCAACACCGACGAAAGACAGCAGGGAGCCCAGCGCGCCGGAACGCCAGCCGGATACTGCGGCAACGAAGGCGATCGCCAGCACGGCGATGTCCAGCCACTGCGACGACGTCATATCTCGCCTTCTCCTCCGACCTGCGCCATGGCCTCGTCCAGGCCAAGTACCTCGCTGGTGTCCCAGGGCTGTGCCCAGCCGGCCACATCCAGCATCGCTGAGATCACCTGGGCGGTGAATCCCCAGACCAGCATCTGGTTGAGCCGGAACGCCGGCATAGCCCAACGCCGACTGCGCGCATCACGGTAAACCATCAACCGGTTCTCGGGGTTGATGAATGCCCGGACTGGAACGCGGGCCACGATCGCGGTCTCGCCCGGGTCCACCGCGGTTACCGGCCCGGGATCCTCGGAGTACGCCAGCACCGGCACCACGTGGAACCCCGAGGGAGCGATGAAGATCTTGTCCAACGTGACCAACGGGTGCACCCGGACCGGGTCGATCCCGGTCTCCTCGTTGGCCTCCCGCAACGCGGTGGCGACCGGCCCGTCGTCGCCGGGATCGACCGCTCCGCCCGGGAATGCGGCCTGGCCGGCGTGATGGCGCAGCGTCGACGCCCGCACCGTGACCAGCAGGTCAGCCGATTCCGATATCGCCTCCGGCGGGCCGCCGGGCGGGCCGGAGAACAACACCAGTACGGCCGCGTCACGCCGGCGTCCGGCGACGCTGGCCTTGGCGTTGGCCGCCGTGATCATCGCGCGAACATCGGCGGGCAGCCGGTGCAGGTAGGCCGTCGGCACCTTCTCGACGTTGTCGACGAGCGGGCGCAGCCAAGACGGGGCACGCGACGGGGCCCAGGACTGGGACTCGCCAGCGCCCACCGCGCCTCCCTTGCGTGCCGGATCCTGATCGCCCCGCATCAGCGGCCGCTGTTCTCGACGGCAGCGGCGATCTCTTCGGCATTGGCGAAGGGCTGCGGCAGGATGCGGGCAACGCTACCGTCCGCGGCCAGCACCACCGTCGCGGGCATCACGTTGGGCACCCGTAACGCCGCCGCCAGCTGCCGGCGGCCATCTTGCAGGGTGGGCAGCCGCACGCCCAGCTCGGCCAGCAGAGCCAAGCCCGCGGCTTGGTTGTCGTCTTGGTGCACCGTCACCACCGTCACGGTCGGCCCGACCCGGCGCTGGTATTCGGCGAACGCCCGCAGCTCGTCCCGGCACGGCCCGCACCAGTACGCCCACAGATTGAGTACCACCTTCCGGCCGGCGAACATCGCCGCCACGTCGACGGGAGAACCGTCGGCCGCACACTCGACGGTGACGCCGCGCAGGACGCTCGGCCCGGTGTCTCCCGGCCCCACCTGACAGGGCGGCAGATCGGCGCGCTGCCGCAGCGAGGCCAGGTCCGCGCCGGCTCCGGCCACGGCTGTGCTGGATCGATGCGGGCCGGGCTGGACCCCGGCCGGCTCGCGGCGCAATTCGTTCACCAGACCGATCAGCAGCGCCGCCACCACCGCCAGTACCGCCAGGGTCCACCGGGTCGATCTGCTCATGGGCGCGGCAACCGGCTACAACCCGGCCAGGGCCAGCAGATGCTCGGTCTCGGGACCTTTGACCAGCGCAGCGGCTTCCATCGGGGTGGTGGGCCCGATCCCGAACGACGGGCAGTCCTTGGCCAACACGCACACCCCGCAGGCCGGCTTGCGGGAGTGGCAGACCCGTCGGCCGTGAAAAATCACCCGGTGGGACAGCAACGTCCATTCCTTGCGCTCGATGAGCTCGCCGACCGCATGCTCGACCTTGACAGGGTCTTCCTCGCTGGTCCAGGCCCAGCGCCGCACCAGCCGGCCGAAGTGGGTGTCGACGGTGATGCCCGGGACCCCGAACGCATTGCCCAGGATCACGTTGGCGGTCTTGCGGCCCACCCCGGGCAGGCGCACCAGCTCCTCCATGGTGTCGGGCAGTTCCCCGTCGAAGCGTTCGACCAGCATCTGGCCGAGGTTGATCAGGGAAGACGCCTTGTTGCGATAGAAGCCGGTGGGCCGAATGAGCTCTTCCAGCTCGGTGCGGTCGGCCTGGGCGTAGTCCAGCGCCGTGGGGTACCGGGCGAACAATGCCGGCGTCGTCAGGTTCACTCGCACGTCGGTGCATTGGGCCGACAGCACCGTCGCGACGGCCAGCTCCAGCGGCGTGGTGAAGTCCAACTCGCAGTGGGCGTCGGGAAAGGCCTGCGCCAGAGTCCGATTCATCCGACGAGCACGCCGGACCAGTCCGGTCCGGGTCTCCGTCCGCGCCGCGCGGGAGGCTTTGTCCACTGTCACCTCCGACAGGGTACTAATTTGTGACCCCAACGAGACCTTGCCCATGTTTACTGACGACTTGTGTCCTGGTTGCTGATCACTGCCATCCCGACGCTGCTGATGCTGTCAGCAGTCGGGCTGGAACGCATCGAAACCGGGCTGAGCCGGGAGGAGAAGGCGAATCCTCAGTTTCCCCCGAATCAGCATGCCAACCGTCTATAGCGTTGTAATCTCGCTTGACGCGTGGCTCTAGACTCAGGTGGCTGGCCGGGTAGCGGCCCGCACTTACGATTTCAAACCTTCATCAAAAACATCTAAGGGGCATCGTGGACGAGATCCTGGCGAGGGCCGGAATCTTCCAGGGAGTTGAGCCCAGCGCCGTAGCCGCGCTGACCAAGCAGCTTCAGCCCGTGGACTTTCCGCGCGGACACACCGTGTTCGCCGAGGGAGAGCCCGGCGACCGGCTGTACATCATCGTCTCCGGGAAAGTGAAGATCGGCCGGCGTTCTCCTGATGGCCGGGAGAACCTCCTGACCATCATGGGCCCCTCAGACATGTTCGGTGAGCTCTCGATCTTCGACCCGGGCCCCCGGACCTCGAGCGCGACCACCATCACCGAGGTGCGAGCGGTCTCGATGGACCGTGACGCCCTGCGGTCGTGGATCTCCGATCGGCCCGAGATCGCCGAGCAGCTGCTGCGAGTGCTGGCCCGCCGGCTGCGCCGCACCAACAACAACCTGGCCGATCTGATCTTCACCGACGTGCCCGGCCGGGTCGCCAAGCAGCTGCTGCAGCTGGCGCAACGGTTCGGCACCCAGGAAGGCGGGGCCCTGCGGGTCACCCACGACCTGACCCAGGAAGAGATCGCCCAGCTGGTCGGGGCCTCGCGGGAGACGGTGAACAAGGCCCTAGCCGACTTCGCCCACCGTGGCTGGATCCGGCTCGAGGGCAAGAGCGTGCTGATCTCGGACTCCGAGCGGCTGGCCAGGCGCGCCCGCTAGTTTCGCCGAGCAGACACATAAGCCCCCATTTCCACGCGAAATAGGGGGCTTATGTGTCTGCTCGCGGGGCTGTTCAGCCCCGCAGATAGTTCAGCTGGGCCTGCACCGACCATTCGGCGGGACCCCAGAGCTCTTCGTCGACGTCGGTATAGACGTATTCGACGACTTGTCGGGCGGTGGCGTCCTCACCCAGCGCGGCCAGCGCCGAACGGACCTGGTTGAGCCGCTGTTCGCGATGCTCGAGATAGCCGCTGGCCACCGCCTCGATGTTGGGCAGCTCCGGTCCATGCCCGGGCAGCACCGTGCGTCCACCCAGCCCGCGCAGGCGCCGCAGCGAGTCCAGGTAGTGCGTCAGGTCGCCGTCCTCGGAGTCGATGACCGTGGTGCCGCGACCCAGCACGGTGTCGGCGGTCAAGACGGCATCGTCCAGCACGAACGACAGCGAGTCCGCGGTATGCCCCGGGGTGGCGAACACGGTGATCCGCAGGCCAGCCGCCTCGATCACCTGACCGTCGGTCAACCCGCCCCCGAGCCGCCGCTGAAATCCGCTACCTGCGGAGTAGACCGGTGCCCCGACGGCGTCCACCAGCTTGTCGATGCCCTCGGTGTGATCGAAGTGCCGGTGGCTGATCAACACCAGGGCGATCCGGCCGACCTCAGCCAGCCGGCCGATGTGCTCGTCATCGTCGGGCCCCGGGTCGACGATCACCACCTCGTCGCTGCGCCGGCCACGCAGCACCCAGGTGTTGGTGCCATCCAGGGTCATCAGCCCGGGATTGTCGGCCAGCAGCACCGACGCGGTCTCGGTGACCGGCCGCAGCCGACCGTACGCGGGATGACTAGCCGACACCGCTCGGCTACTCCGCCGCGGCCTTCAACTCGACGATCAGTTCGACCTCCACCGGCGCGTCCAGCGGCAGCTCGGAGACCCCGACCGCGGAGCGCGCGTGCTTGCCGGCATCGCCGAACACCTCACCCAACAGTTCGGAGGCACCGTTGACCACGGCGGGCTGCCCGTTGAAGTTCGGCGCCGACGCGACGAATCCGACCACCTTGACCACCCGGGCCACGGCATCGAGCCCGACCAGGGCATCCACGGCGGCCAGCGCGTTGAGAGCGCAGATCCGGGCCAGCGCGTGGCCCTCCTCCGGGCTGACCTGCCCACCCACCTTTCCGGTCTGCGGCAACTCGCCGGCCCGCATCGGCAGCTGGCCGGACGTGTAGACCAGGTTGCCGGTGCGCACCGCCGGCACGTAGGCCGCTAGCGGCGCCACCACCTCCGGCAGGTCGATCCCGAGTTCGGTCAGCCGAACCCGCCAGCTCATCGCGGGCGCTTTAGGAAGGCGATGAGCTGCTCACCGGAGGGCCCCGGCAGCACCGACACCAACTCCCAGCCGTCTTCTCCCCATTGGTCGAGGATCTGCTTGGTGGCGTGCGTGATCAAGGGGACGGTGGCGTACTCCCAGACCGTGCGTTGAGTCATGGCAGCGAGCTTATCGCTAGGACGCCCAAGTACTTGGTTAGCATGCAGTGGTGACAGCCACATCCAGCAGCGAGCCGCTTCTCGGCTGGCCTTCGCGATTGACGAAGGCCCGGCTGCATTTCGTGACCGGCAAGGGCGGTACCGGCAAGTCGACGGTTGCGGCCGCGCTGGCGTTGTCGCTGGCAGCCGGCGGACGCCGAGTGCTACTGGTGGAAGTCGAAGAACGCCAAGGCATTGCGCAACTCTTCGACGTGCCGCCGCTGCCCATTACCCCACTCAAGGTCGCGACCGCCGAGGACGGTGGGCAGGTCGACGCGCTGGCGATGGACATCGAGGCCGCGTTCCTGGAGTACCTGGACCTGTTTTACAACCTGGGGATCGCCGGGCGGGCGATGCGGCGAGTCGGGGCGGTCGAGTTCGCGACCACCATCGCGCCCGGCCTGCGCGACGTCATTCTCACCGGCAAGATCAAGTACCACGTGATCCAGACCGACAAGAACAACAAGCCGATCTACGATGCGGTCGTGGTGGATGCACCGCCGACCGGCCGGATCTCCCGGTTCCTCGACGTGACCAAGGCGGTATCGCAGCTGGCCAAGGGCGGCCCGGTGCACTCGCAGGCCGACGGCGTGGTGAAGCTGCTGCACTCGGACCAGACCGCCATCCATCTGGTGACGCTGCTGGAGGCCCTGCCGATGCAGGAGACCTTGGAGGCCATCGATGAGCTGCGGCAGCTGGACCTACCGATCGGCAGCGTGATCGTCAACCGCGACATCCCCGCACACCTGGATCCCGCGGACTTGGCCAAGGCCGCCGAAGGCGTCGTCGACGCCGACGCGCTCCGGGCTGGCCTGACCGCGGCGGGGATCACGCTGAGCGACGACGACTTCGCCGGTCTGCTGACCGAAACCATCCAGCACGCCACCCGCGTCAGCGCCCGGACGGAGACGGCCGAGCAGCTGCAGCAGTTGGATGTGCCGCGCCTGCATCTGCCGACGATCCCCGACGGGGTGGACCTCGGCAGCCTCTATGAGCTCTCCGAAATTCTCGGCCAACAGGGGGTTCGATGACACCCGATAAGACCGGCAAGCCGCTGGCACTGGACTTGGCGGCGATCCTGGCCGACACCTCCAATCGCGTGGTGGTGTGCTGCGGCGCCGGTGGCGTGGGCAAGACCACCACTGCCGCGTCGATGGCGCTGCGGGCCGCGGAATACGGCCGCACCGTGGTCGTGCTGACCATTGACCCTGCGCGACGGCTGGCCCAGGCGCTGGGCATCGACGATCTGGGCAATCACCCGCAGCGGGTGCAACTGCCTGCCGAAGTACCCGGTCAGCTGCACGCGATGATGCTCGACATGCGCCGCACCTTCGACGAGATGGTGACGCAGTACTCCGGCCCGGAGCGGGCCGAGGCGATCCTGGGCAACCAGTTCTACCAAACGGTCGCCACCTCGCTCTCCGGCACGCAGGAGTACATGGCGATGGAGAAACTCGGCCAGCTTCTCGCCGAGGACCGCTGGGACCTGGTGGTGGTCGACACCCCGCCGTCGCGCAACGCCCTGGACTTCCTGGACGCACCGAAGCGGCTGGGCAGCTTCATGGACAGCCGGTTGTGGAAGTTGCTGTTGGGCCCCGGACGGGGCATCGGCAAGCTGGTCGCCGGTGCGCTCGGCCTGGCGATGAAAGCGCTGTCGACTGTTCTCGGTTCGCAAATGCTTTCCGACGCAGCGAATTTCGTGCAGTCCCTCGACGCCACCTTCGGCGGCTTCCGGGAGAAGGCAGACCGCACCTATGACTTGCTCAAGCGCCGCGGCACCCAGTTCGTAGTGGTGTCGGCAGCCGAACCGGACGCGCTGCGGGAGGCGTCGTTCTTCGTCGACCGACTCTCCCAAGAGCACATGCCGCTGGCTGGGCTGATTCTCAACCGCACCCATCCGATGTTGTGCGACCTGCCCGTCGAGCGCGCCATCGACGCGATCGAGACGCTGCAGGAGCCCAAGGTCAGCGCATCGCTGCCGGAAGGGACGAAGTCGCTCACCACTGCGGCGCTGCAGATTCACGCCGAGCGCGGCGCTACCGCTAAGCGTGAGATCCGACTGCTGTCGCGTTTCACCCGGGCCAACCCGCGGGTTCCCATCGTAGGGGTGCCGTCATTGCCGTTCGACGTCTCCGATTTGGAGGCGCTCGGCGCGATCGCCGATCAGTTGACGGCGAAGAAGTAGAAGTAGAAGCGAAGAGGGACTCAGCCCAGCGTCAGCCGGCGTCACGCTGCTTGCGCTGGGCGGCGAAGTACTCGCGCCAGGAGGTCACTTCGGGGTGCTGCTTGAGCAGCGCCCGGCGTTGCCGTTCGGTCATGCCGCCCCACACACCGAACTCGACCCGGTTGTCGAGGGCGTCGGCCAGACACTCAAGCACGACCGGGCAGTGCCGACAGATCACCGCGGCTTTGCGTTGCGCCGCACCGCGTACGAAGAGTTCATCGGGATCCGCACCGCGGCAGACGGCTTTGGAAACCCAGGCGATTCGACCCTCGTCCTGCACGCCGCGCAAGACGGTTCGGGGGGGTTGGGATGCTGAAGCCGTTGGCATGCTGGCGTTGTGAACCGCTGTCCCTGCAACAGACACTGACGATCCTCCGTCCCGGCCGCCGCCGGCAGCCACCTATTCAACATCGGCGCCGATCGACACACTGCGATCTACGCCACATCGTGTCATCAGTGTTACCTGAATCGCACTCGATGTCCAAGTTAGGTGGTCAGGTGCTGTCTGCGCAACAGGTTGATCGCCACTTTTTTGGGACGACCGTGCAGTCCGATCATGATCTGCGTCGCCATCAGCAGCGCGAGTCCGCCTGAACCCGGCGGTTCAGCGAGGCCCGACGCAGGAGAGCCGACGCTGGGACCGCCGCATGAACCCCGCGGTTCAGCGAGGCCCGACGCAGGAGAGCCGACGCTGGAACCGCCGCATGAACCAGTATTTTTTGACGCCTATGTCAGTTAAATCCGCCCAGGGTCCCCACGGTCTTCGGGGTCTTCGGCGAGCACCCGCTTGCCCCGGGGCTGGGTTGATGGCGGTGGCCCACTTCGCCCGGCTCCGCCGCGCTTGCGACCACCGCTAGTGTGTTAGCCATGTCGGAGCGCCCCCCGACCGGCCCTACTGTGCTCAAACTGGCCGGGTGTTGTCTGCTCGCCGCCGTATTGCTCGCGGCGCTGCTGTTTCCCGTCGCCGGCGGTATCGGCCTGATGTCCAACCGCGCCTCCGACGTGGTGGCCAATGGGTCGGCCCAGCTGGTCAGCGGTGACGTGCCCGCGGTGTCGACGATGGTCGACGCCAAGGGCAACACGATCGCGTGGTTGTACTCGCAGCGCCGGTTCGAGGTGCCCAGCGACAAGATCGCCGACACGATGAAGCTGGCGATCGTCTCCATCGAGGACAAGCGGTTCGCCGAACACAGTGGGGTGGACTGGAAGGGCACGCTGACCGGGCTGGCCGGCTACGCCTCTGGAGACATCGACACCCGCGGCGGCTCGACGCTGGAGCAGCAGTACATCAAGAACTACCAACTGCTGGTGCTGGCCCAGACCGACGCCGAGAAGCGTGCCGCGATCGAGACCACCCCCGCACGCAAGCTCCGCGAGATCCGGATGGCGCTCACGCTGGACCGGACCTTCACCAAACCGCAGATCCTGACCCGCTACCTGAACCTGGTGTCGTTCGGGAACAACTCGTTCGGCATCCAAGACGCCGCCCAGACCTACTTCGGCGTGGACGCCGTGGACCTGAACTGGCAGCAGTCGGCCCTGCTGGCGGGCATGGTGCAGTCGACCAGTACGCTGAACCCCTACACCAATCCCGAGGGTGCGCTGGCGCGACGGAACCTGGTGCTGGACACCATGATCGAAAACATCCCCGGCGAGGCCGACGCACTGCGAGCGGCCAAGCAGGAGCCACTGGGCATCCTGCCGCAGCCCAACGAGCTGCCGCGGGGCTGCATCGCGGCCGGCGACCGGGCCTTCTTCTGCGACTACGTGCAGGAGTACCTCACGCGGGCGGGGATCAGCAAGGAGCAGGTGGCCCGCGGCGGCTACGTCATCCACACCACGCTGGACCCCGACGTGCAGGCCCCGATCAAAGAGGCGATCGACAGCTTCGCCAACCCCAACGTGCAGGGCATCGCCAGTGTGATGAGCGTGATCAAGCCCGGGAGCGACGCACACCCGGTGCTGGCGATGGCCAGCAATCGTACCTACGGGCTCAACGCTGACCTCGGCGAAACCATGCGGCCGCAACCGTTCTCACTGGTCGGCGACGGCGCCGGGTCGATTTTCAAGACCTTCACCGTGGCCGCAGCGCTGGAGATGGGCATGGGCATCAGCGCCGATCTCGAAGTGCCCGGCCGGTTCCAGACCAAGGGCATGGGCTCAGGCGGCGCCAAGGGCTGCCCCAAGGAGACCTGGTGCGTGGTCAACGTCGCGCCCTACCGGTCGCCGATGAACGTCTCCACCGCGCTGGCGACCTCGCCCAACACCGCGTTCGCGAAGCTGATCTCCCAGGTCGGCGTCGGCCGCACCGTGGACATGGCGATCAAGCTGGGTCTGCGCTCCTACGCCGATCCGGGTACCGCCCGCGACTACGATCCGGACAGCAACGAGAGCCTCGCCGACTTCGTCAAACGGCAGAACCTGGGCTCGTTCACCCTGGGCCCGATCGAGGTCAACGCGCTGGAGCTGTCCAACGTTGCCGCAACCTTGGCCTCCGGTGGGGTCTGGTGCCCGCCGAACCCGATCGACAAGGTCTTCGACCGCAACGGCAACGAGGTGGCTGTGACCACCGAGACCTGTGAGCGAGTGGTTCCCGAAGGGCTCGCGAACACGATGGCCAACGCCTTGAGCAAGGACATCCAAGGCGGCGGCACCGCGGCACCGGCCGCCGGTTCGGTGGGCTGGGATCTGCCGATGGCGGGCAAGACCGGCACCACCGAGGCGCACCGCTCGTCGGGCTTTCTGGGCTTCACCAACCGTTACGCGGCAGCCAACTACATCTTCGACGACTCCCTCTCGCCCGGCGACCTGTGCTCGTTCCCGCTGCGGCACTGCGGCGACGGGGACCTCTACGGCGGCAATGAGCCGGCCCGGACCTGGTTTGCGGCAATGAAACCGATCTCCACCGACTTCGGCGACATCATCATGCCGCCGACCGATCCGCGGTACGTCGACGGCGGCCCCAACTCACGGGTGCCCAGCGTCACCGGCCTGGACGTGGACGCCGCCCGGGCGCGCCTGAAGGAAGTCGGATTCCAGGTCGCCGACCAGCCGAACTGGGTCAACAGCAGCGCCCGTTCCGGGGCGGTGGTCGGCACCTCACCGAATGGTCAGACCATTCCCGGTTCGATCATCACCATCGAGGTCAGCAACGGCATCCCGCCGCCACCGCCACCGCCGCCGGACGGCCTACCGCCGATCGGGCCGGTGGGTTCGACGGTGGTGGAGATTCCCGGGCTGCCGCCGATCACCATTCCGCTGCTGCCGCCCCCTGCGCCGCCGCCGTAACCGCGGTAGTGCGCTCTGGGCGCAGTAGTCTGAACGCCATGGCTCCTTCACCTGCCCTGACCCGGTCCGTCGTCGCCGCTTCGGCAGCGCTCGGGCCGGCGGCGCTCGCTATCGGCTACGGCGCGCTGATCGAACGCAACGCGTTCGTGGTGCGCGAGGCGACGATGCCGGTGCTGGCTCCCGGCTCCTCACCGCTGCGGGTGTTGCACATCAGCGACATTCACATGCGTCCCGGGCAGCACCGCAAACAGGCCTGGCTGCGGGAACTGGTACGCCTGGAGCCCGACCTGGTGGTCAACACCGGCGACAACCTTGCACATCCGAAGGCAGTCCCGGCGGTGGTGCAGGCCCTGGGTGATCTGCTGTCGGTGCCGGGCGTGTTCGTGTTCGGCAGCAACGACTACTTCGGTCCGCGGCTGAAGAACCCGGCCAAGTACCTGACCAAGCCGACGCATCGCATCCACGGCGTCCCGCTGCCCTGGCAGGACCTGCGTGCGGCCTTCACCGAGCGGGGCTGGCTAGACCTGACTCACAACCGTCGTGAATTCGATGTGGCCGGCCATCGGATTGCCGCGGCCGGTGTCGACGACCCGCACATCGAGCGGGACCGCTACGAGACCATCGCTGGTCCGGCCGACCTGACCGCCGATCTGCGCCTAGGGCTGACCCATTCGCCGGAGCCACGCGTGCTGGACCGGTTCGCCGGTGATGGCTACCAGTTGGTGATGGCCGGCCACACCCACGGCGGCCAGCTGTGCGTGCCGTTCTACGGCGCACTGGTGACCAACTGCGGGCTGGATCGGTCCCGGGTCAAGGGGCCCTCACAGTGGGGTGCGCACATGCGCCTGCACGTCTCGGCGGGGATCGGCACCTCGCCGTTCGCGCCGGTGCGGTTCGCCTGCCGCCCCGAGGCCAGCCTGCTGACCCTGGTGGCGGCGCCGACCGGCGGTGACGACTCGCAGCTCACCCGCGGCTCGACCCAGCCCTCCGTGTCGGCCCGTTGACTGGGCGGATTGCCGACCACGGGCATCCACGGCGCTGGGCCGACAACGCGATCCGGCTGATCGAAGCCGACGCACGGCGCAGCGCCGACACCCATCTGCTGCGTTACCCGCTGCCCGCAGCGTGGGCCGCCGAGTCCGATGTGGCGCTGTACCTCAAGGACGAGACCACCCACATCACCGGCAGCCTCAAGCACCGGCTGGCCCGCTCGCTGTTTCTCTACGGGCTGTGCAACGGCCGGATCGCCGAGGGCACCACGGTGGTCGAGGCGTCGTCGGGGTCCACCGCGGTCTCGGAGGCCTACTTCGCGGCCCTGCTGGGCCTGCCGTTCGTCGCGGTGATGCCGTCCTCGACCAGTGCATCAAAAGTGGCGCTGATCGAGGCGCAGGGCGGGCGCTGTCATTTCGTCGCGCATTCGGCCGATGTCTACGCCGAAGCGGAGCGGATCGCCGCCGACACCGGCGGGCACTACCTGGACCAGTTCACCAACGCCGAGCGGGCCACCGACTGGCGCGGCAACAACAACATCGCGGAGTCGATGTTCTCCCAGATGCGCGACGAAGCCCATCCGATCCCGGATTGGATCGTGGTGGGGGCCGGCACCGGCGGCACCAGCGCAACGATCGGCCGCTACATCCGGTACCGCCGGCACGCGACCAGGTTGTGCGTGGTGGACCCGGAGAATTCGGCCTTCTACCCGGCCTATTCGCAGTGCCGCTACGACGTGGTGGTCGAAGAATCGTCGCGGATCGAAGGCATCGGCCGGCCGCGGGTGGAACCGTCGTTCCTGCCCGACGTGGTGGACCGGATGATGGCCGTGCCCGATGCCGCCTCGGTGGCCACGGCCCGGCACGTCAGCGCGGTGTTGGGGCGTCGGGTGGGCGCCTCGACCGGCACCAATATCTGGGGCGCTTTTGCGCTACTGGCAGAGATGGTTGCCGACGGGCGCAACGGATCGGTGGTCACCGTGTTGGCTGACAGCGGCGACCGCTACGCCGACACCTACTACAACGACGACTGGCTGGCGCAGCAAGGACTCGACCCGACGGGCCCAGCCGCAGTCTTGGCCGAATTCGAGAGGTCCTGCCGGTTCGCGTTCGCCTGAGCCCGCTCTTCGGCTGCGTCGGGGTTGGTGGCTACCAGCCACACCGCAGCCAGAGCGAAGAAGCCGGCATACACCGCTCCGCCTAACAGCGTCATGATCTGACTCCCTTTGCACTAAACCTTGTTAGTCAGTCTGCCTAAGTCCGCCTATGTTTGCGAGCTCCACACGCCAGATGTGGGGCGTTTCATGCTCCCCGGCGCTAGTGAGCTGGGCCTCGATGACCGTTTCGCGGGGCTCGCAAGCGCGGCGAAGCCGGGCGCTGGGGTACCTCCCGCTTGCGGGGGACGGGTCTCCGCTATCGGCACAGCCTGGGCGTTTGGGTGACCGGCGGCGCGGTGCGATACGCTGTCGTGGCTTCACACGGGGTGTGGCGCAGCTTGGTAGCGTGCTTCGTTCGGGACGAAGAGGTCGTGGGTTCGAATCCCGCCACCCCGACAGTGTGAGAATGGCCCTGACCAGGGGTAACCCGGTCGGGGCCTTTCTGCTCTACGAGACCGGGCTTCGCTCCGTCCGCAGTGCGTCCGCAGTAGTTTTCCTGGCCGCCCGCGCAGCAACGTCCAGAGCGTCCGCGACAGCCTCCAGATCGTCGGGAAACAGGTCTGCGTAGGTGTCCAACGTCAGGGCCGCGCTCTTGTGGCCCAGCATCGTCTGCACGGCTTTCACGTTGGCGCCGGCACTGATCGCCAGCGACGCCGCCGTGTGCCGCAGATCGTGCATCGTGGGCCGGGGCCAGTCCGTTGTCGGGTTACCGTCGTCGTCGGGTGCCCGCAGGTTGGTCACTGCCGGGTTGAACACGCGGGTGCGGAACGTGGCGATCCGCAGCACCCCACCAGCCGGCGCGGTGAACACCAGATCGTCGCGGCGCTTGTCCACCATCGCGGCTGCCAGATCGTCGGCCAGGAACTTCGGGAAGGGCACCGAGCGTCGTTCGTGGTTCTTCGGGGTCGACCACACCAGCCTCCCCACCACCTCGGTCACTGACCGACGAACATTCACGCGCCGTCGCAGCATGTCGAAGTCAGCGACAGTCAGCGCCGCCATCTCCCCATACCGCAAGCCTGTGTAGGCCAGGAACAGCACCACCAGGCCGTAGCCCTCCATAGCCGTGGCCAGCTCGTCCACCTGGGCATGGGTCAGATAGGCCCGCTGGGAATGTTCACGGGCAGGCGCTTTCACGCCGTCGCACGGGTTGCGGGGTATGCGCTTGTCCTCGACGGCGAGAGCCAGGATCATGCGGAGCACACCAAGGGCATTTTCGATTGTCGGAGCCGCCGCACCGGCCGCAGCCAGATCAGCTACCCAAGCCCGCACAGCCGACGTTTGGACTTCCGCCACCGCGGTCTCTGCCCAGGTATCACGAACGTGCACCGCCCACGCGGAGGCTCTGGCCGCGACGGTCGTGTCCTTTAGGTGCCCGAATGTTCCGACCCACTGCTTGTGGATCTCGCCGATGGTGGCATTGCCAGCACCCGGTGCGACGTAGGTGCCGGTGACGATGGTCGATGTGATGTTCTCCAGCCACGCCGTCGCGTCCGCTTTGCGTGCGAAGCCCTTGGCAACCTCGCGACCGCCCGCATCCACATATCGTGCCCGCCAACGTTTCCCGACACCATGAGCCTTGCTCTGAACCAGGGTTCCGAGCTTGCCGTGCCCCTTGTCGGTGCATGGTTCACCGTCGCCAGCCCTGTGCCAACGATCTTCGATGCCGGAGCGGCGGTTACGTGTCTGAGGCATCATCGCTGTTCAGCACTAGGCCGCTTTCGCGGATTTCCGACTCGATAAACTCGACCTCGTCTTGGCTTCGACGCAGTATCTCGCGGAACATCTGAACCCGCTCGTCGTCCCTGCTTATCGCCGCCGCTAGGTCGTTAACTGAGTGCCGCAGCATATGGCGGGCGGTTTCAAGATCCCGCGCCAGAGATATCGGGCGATTCGCCTGAGAATACGCACTCTGCGCATCGGGAGTCAGTGAAGATTTGCCCGAAAACCATTGCAGTGCATGGTCCGCTGACGTGCGTAGTGATGGAAGTAGTGCGACTGAACCCTCTACTAGGTCAGTCCCAAATAGCAGCATGGCCGGCGATGTGTTGAGCGCGGCGGCAATCACGGTTAGTTCGTCAACGGTCGGAGTCCGTTCCCCCGTCTCCATCTTCCCCAGTGCCACCCGGTGAATCGGTACGCCAAGTTCACGGCATCGATCCGACAGTCTTGAGGCACTCCAACCGACAGCCTTCCGCGCCCGCTCCATCGCTACGCCGGTCCATAGCGTCCAATCCGAGTCGGCTCTGTCGCTCATTGCGACAGTTTCTCACAGAATCGGCCCGTGTTGGTTGCGCTTGGCGCCAACTCGTGGCTATAGTCGTGCTTGGCGACAGTAATCCCGACTAAATCTGTTTACTGACGCAAACTACGACAGATCGAGGTGAGATGGCTGAGTACATGACCACCGCCGACGTTGCCGGAGAGACCGGCATCAACGCGGGAACGCTGCGCTACTGGCGCAGCACCAATCAAGGGCCGCCGTCGTTCTCCCTGGGCAAGCGCGTCGTCTACCGGCGCGCCGAGCTCGAGAAGTGGATTGCCGAGCAGGAACAGGCCACCCGCCGCGGCGGCGGTGAGCCACCGGGCCTCGTGGCCCACCCCCATGCCATTGGCGTATCCACTTCGCCGGCCAAGCATGATCTCGCGGCAGCCGTCCCGAAACTTGGTGGAACCACAGCACGCAGCAATGCGCTCACCAGAAGCCGGATCGATCCTGGCGGTGCGGCTTGATTTACGCCCGCCCGCAGGAATCACACGCGGATCTCGGCCTGGTCGACAACGACCTGACCGAGGATCTTCGGCCGAATAGCAGAACGGCCCCCGAACCCCAGGTGCGCCAACACCTGGCGGGGACCGCTCAAACCCACCAACCCATTACAGAAAGCAGGTAACCAACATGATGACAGATCACGACCCCATCGGCTACGAGCTGACCGACTTGGGTGCTGACCCCGACAGTCACCTCTACCCCGTGGACAGCGCCACCCGCACCTGCTGCGGTGGCATCGGCGGACACACCCGGAGCTGCGCCACCGACGAGGCCGATACCGCCCGCGCGCTCCGTCGCCACGCCGACAGCATCCTGATGGCCGCCACGAGCGCCGAGAACGCCGCCGCCGACGTAGCGCTCACCCCGGCCAATGCCCGCCTGCTGGCCGGGGTTCTCCTGGCTGCGGCGCTGGTCATCAACGACGGGGCGGTGACCCGATGAGCAACGAACAGGCCACGACCGCCGTCCCACACCGCGTCGAGTTGAACGAAGACACCGGCCGCTGGCTCGGCGAACGCGGCATCTTCCGGCACTTCCAGCCCACCGACGCCGAGGCACTCCAGGCGGCGCAGGACGCCGACGAACCCGTCCTGCACGTGATGTCAACGTGCCTGTCCGGGGTGTACGACGGCCTTGTTACGGGTGAGCTGGTCCGCTGGGTACACCCCGACGGGGAGCTGACGTACGAGGCACGCATCCGCGGTTTGCCGCAGCACGGCACCACCGACCTGGTCGCCGCCGAACTCGACGAGCTGTGCGACATCGCCAAGGTCCTCCAGGAACTGCGCTACGAGTGGGGCGCGATGGTGGTCTACGAGGACTGGGCGGTCTCCCGGATGTCGATATACACCGGGCCGCGCACGGGCGGTGCCTGATGGCGGTGCGCAACGGAGCGAAGGGAGCCGGCCCCACACGGGCCGGTGTCCCCGCCGACCTCGTGCCCTGGCGGATCGCCGTCCAGTGCCGCTGCTGCCGCCGGTGGTTGACCGACCCCGCCAGCGTCCAGCTCGGTGTTGGCCCCACGTGTAGGGGGCGGCGTGACTAGCCGCCAAGTCTCATGGTGGCCGGTCCACACGTTTTTGGAAGCCGCTCTTGCGCAAGCTAACTGCGGCACGCTTCCGCTGGCCGGCACGCCTAGCTGGCAGGCCCTGGCCGACGACGATCCGGCTAAGCTGCTGGCCCTCGCCGATGCCGGAGTGCACTCGGTCCTGCGCTGGGAGGCCGCCCAGGAAGCCCAAGCCGAGGCATCTAAATCTATTGCCGCCGCCGAAGACTGGCCCAGCTTTGCCCGCCAGATCCGGGCTGGCCGCGGTGGCGCATACGTTCCGCGCCGAAAGGAGCCCGCGTGATCGACCCCGCCCTGACCAACAAGTTCTTCCTCGAATCCGAGTCCGACCAACTCACCCGGATCTACCAGTGGGCGCGCGCCCGCTACGCAGCCCCCTGGGCCGTATTCGGCGCCGTCCTGCTCCGGGTGGCCGCTAGCACTGGTCCGCACGTGCAACTCCCCGGCGTCATCGGCGGCCGAGCCAGCCTCAACATGATGGCCGTGTTCGTCGCGGCATCCGGTGGCGGCAAGGGCATCTCAGACGCGACAGCCCGCTTGGCATGGCCGGCTGATATCCACGAGGAAGGACTCGGATCGGGTCAGGGCATCTCCGAGTTGTTCAAGGAGACGAAGAACCCCGAGGACCGGATCAGCAGGGCGATCTTCATGGTGCCCGAGATCGACCACCTGGCCGCACTGGACGCAGGGCAAGGGAACAACACCCGCGCCACCCTCAAGGCCGCGATCATGGGTGAACGGCTCGGCAGCAAGGGGGCTTCGTCGGCCACGTCTCGGATGGTCGCGCCGCACACCTATCGCATGTGCCTCTCGGTCGCCGGCCAGTTCGGACACTGCGGGGTGATCCTCGATGACGCGACGGGCGGAACCCCTCAGCGCACCTTGTGGTTCCCCTCGACAGACCCGCAGATGCCCGACGAACGTTCCGCTGACCCCGGCCCGCTCGACACCGGCATCCCCCTATGGGCGCCCGGTGCCGACGGAGTAGTGGAGATCGCCTACGGGCCGGCGGAGATCGCCGAGACGATCATTGCCGCGCACCTAGCCCGCCAGCGCGGCGACGGTGACGCCCTCGATGGTCACGCGATGTTGGTCCGCTGCAAGGTCGCCACCCTCCTGGCGATCATGCACCACCGGTCAGTCGTCTCCGAGCAGGACTGGGCACTGTCCGAGGCCGTCATGCAGGTATCCGACGCCACCCGAAACGTCGTCTTGGAGCACGCCCGCCAAGCAGCACGAGCAAAGGTGCGGGAGCGGGCAATCGCCAGGGCTGTCGGAGACGAGGTCTATGACAGCCGCCTGCTCGACGGTGTCCGCACCAGCATCCTCCGAACCCTCGAACGCGATGGCGAACAGGCTGGCAACGAACTGCGCAGCAAGATGGGAAAGCGAGATCGACGCGACATGTTCGACCAAGCTATTGCTTTGCTGAAACACGAGGGTCTGGTGGCCTCAATGGAGGTTGCACGCGGTACTCGATACCGCTTGGCGCCGGTTCAGGGTGAACCGGCGGTTCAGGGTGCATATCAGCAGTTCAAAGAGGGTGAACCGAAAGTTCAGGGTGAACCATCCGCTACCGTCACCGAACTGGATTCCCGCAGGTCGCACGAATCTGAGCGGCCAAAGGTGTCGTGCCAGAAGTGGTTCAACCACCACGTCGACCAACTCATCACGGCCGGTACCACCCGCGTCGAATCGTTTGCTGTGATCACCGCCGGCCAAGCCGCCGGATACACCAAGCACCAGATCCACACCGCCGCCAGCGCCCACCCGACCCTCAAAGCACTCGGCCGCGGACAGTGGTCACTCACCGGCGAACACGACCCGTACCCCAGCACCGACGACTTCATCAGCGCCTATATCGACAGGCTTCCAGCAAACACCACCGAGATCGACCGTGATCACTTCCGTGCCGCCGGGGAAGCCGACGGCTACGCCTGGGAAGCCTTACGCAAGGCCATCCGCAACCAGCCCCGCATCACTTCCACGATGGGGCCGAACGCCGTGTGGAAGATCGCCCCACCGACTTCCACCGACGCCGAGGAGACCGCGTGAATCATCCCGACACCCTCCTGATGCTGTCCGGCGGCATCGACTCGGCGTTCTGTCTCTGGCAGCGGGTGCAGGCCGGACTGCCCACCCGGACACATCACGTCCACTTCCAAAACTCGGACAATCGCGCCGACGCCGAAGCCGCCGCCGTCGCCGACATCTTGGAGTGGCTGGCCCGCAACGGTGGCCACGGGTTGATCACGCACACCGCGAGCCGGCTGGACCATGGGGACCTTGCCCTGCATGGGCTCTGGGACGGCTTCATGCTCGCCTTCTGGGCGGGCGCCATCCTGCACGCCGATCCGTTCATCGCCAGCGTGATCGTCGGGGTACAAGCCGACGATGCCGGACCTCGTGACGACGTACGTGACCAGCTTTTCTGGCGGATCGCGGCCAACGTTGGCCGCCGCCAGTTCTGGCTTTCGCATCCGGCCCGGAGTCTGACCAAGCGCGACATTATCGCTGCGATGCCGCCGGAGTTGGTCGACCTGTGCTGGTCCTGCCGCCGACCGCAGGACGGGCACCCGTGCCATAGCTGTCACACCTGCCGGCTTGTGGACGCGGCGAGGGGAGTCCGGCCTTGACCGCCCCCACCCGCCGGGGCCGCCCGGACACCGCCCCACCGCCATGGATGGTGCTCCTCGGCGCGATCCTGACCGATGTCCCGCGCCTACCCGGCCGTGCCGCCTGCCGCGATCACGTCGGACTATTCGACCAGGCGGCAGATGGTGACCGCCAGGCCGCCGAGGACGCCATCGAAATCTGCGGCCGATGCCCGGTACGTGATCGCTGCGCCGAGAACGTCAACCGCAGCCGGCTGCGGGTCATCGGTGGCGGGGGAAACCAGTGACCGACACCGCTCTCGCCACCCGTTGCCCAACATGCCACGCACCACCGGGTGAACCGTGCCACCGCGGCATCGAGACGCCGCACTGGGCGCGGAGGGACCGCTCCCGATCCATCGCAGTAACCGCCGCCCGAAAGGAAAACCGATGAATCCCGAAGCAGCCGAGGAAATCGACGCCGCCCGAGACGCGCTCGCCCTGGTCGACGCCGCCCTCGACGGCAACAATGCCGCCGCGCAATTCATCGCCGGAACCTATGTCGATAACGCGGGAGTATTGCTTAGGCAATTACTCAGCATCACCGAAGTGTTCGCCCGCCGCATCGGCGAACTCACCGAGACCGACCCCCACCAAATTGTCCAATGGCTACGCGACGGTGTAGCCACAACCGAAGGAGAAATCAGTGAGTAGCACCGAGACCCCCACCGAAACCGAGGTGGCCGACACCCCGACGACCGAGGTTCAGCCCGAACCTGAGTCCGACGAGCGGGCGCCGGACCCTGCGGCGGACGACGCCGATAGCGATGCCGCAGAGCAATTCTCGCGTGACTACGTCGAGAAACTACGGAAGGAATCGGCCGGCTACCGCGACCGCGCCAAGGCTGCCGAGGCCGCCGTTGAAGCCCTCCAGCGCCAGCAGGTGGAGCGCCTGGCCGATGACGCGGGAATCAAGCCCGCCGCTATCTGGGCGGTCGCCGAACTGGGCGCCCTGCTCGGCGAAGATGGCAGCGTCGACGCCGAACTGGTCAAGGGCGCAATCGGTACCGCGCGAAGCACTCTCGGGGTCAGCGGGCGGCCACAGCCACCACGGTCCCGGAATATGTTCGCCAGCGGCTCCGGTGTCCCGCAGGAGACGCCGAAGGGATTCGCGGAAGCATTTGCCCCGCGTGAAAGGTAGTAGACTTGGCCCAACTCGCCTGATGCGGGAAATAGGTCGCGGCCCGGAGCCACGCCATCAATCACTTGATGTGCGCGCTTCCGGGCCGCACCCGTTGAAAGGCAGTCCATGACTATCGAATTGACCACATCGACCACGGCGGGCGCCTGGTCGCCGGATCAGTACAGCTTCGCTGCGGCCGATGTCGTTCCCGAAGCATTGATTTTGAAGACCAGCACCGTCTCCGGCCACATCGAAGGCGACAGCCCGTCTTTGAGGGTTGCGTACATCACCGACGACGAATCAGCCGCCTACGTCGCAGAGGGCGCCCAGATCACCGACAGCGGCCCGACACTGTCCGAGGCCACCGTGCACGTCAAGAAGCTGGCCCGCCTGGTCAGCTTGAGCCGTGAGCAGTTCAACAAGCCCGAGACCGCCACCCAGACCGCCCAGAGCGTGGCACGCGACCTCATTCGCAAGGCCGACCTGTCCTACCTTGCTGAGACCGCGCCGACACCGCCGGCCACCGGCTCCACCGGCATCCTGAACACCGCGAACGTTGTCGACGGTGGCGAGGTCGCCGCCAATCTCGACGGCCTGGTGGACCTGGTAGCCGAACTGGAAGCCAACCTGGCCACCCCGCAGTACATCGTGGTGTCGCCGGACGTGTGGGCATCGCTGCGGAAGCTGAAGGTGGGCGGCGACCAGATCAACGCCTCCTTGCTCGGTGCCGGCACCACCGACGCCACGCCCATGTTGCTCGGCCTACCGGTGCTGCGGTCACCGTTCATCCCGGCGGGCAGTGGCCTGGTCATCGACCCGGCGGCAATCGTGGCCGCCGTCGGCCCGCTGAACATCGCCCAGAGTGAGCATGCACTTTTCGCCGAGGACAGCGTCATGTTGCGCGCCACCTGGTCAATCGGCTGGCAGGTCATGCGGGCCTCCCGTATTGGCAAGTTCACCATCGCCAGCGACGACGGCAGCAGCTAGACCGGTCCGGCCGTCGGAAGTACACGCCGACACCGCCCGACGGCCGGACCCCAAGCACCACCGGCTTGGTCGCCCAACTCCTCGACCAGCCGGTGACGTCGACCACGCGAGTGGTTGTGGCGGAAGTCGGCCCGACACCCTGTCCTCGTCAGCCAAGGTGTCGGGCCGCACCCATGCATAACTATGCAATCAGGACTGTCGGTCGACGCATCGCCAGCCGGCCGCGAGCCACCCGATAACGCTCTGACCTGCGGAGATGGGTGGGGGAGTGACCCCGGCCGCAGGGTCAAGCGCCACTCCATTGGCGTTAATAGAGGGAGCGGTCTTTTTTTTTCGCAAATCATGCATGGGTATGCAGGCGCTATTTGACCCGAGGGGTACCCCCTACCCCCCGGTGACACACACAGATGCCTAAGCCACGAGAGGCGGTGTGGTGACCGCTGGGGCCCGTCCCCCACCCTTCGGGGAGCCTCGGCCGGGGCTCCGTCCGCAGTGCGTCCGCAGTAGTTTCAGCGCACCCCATCGTTGACCAACACCACCAACGCACTGAGCTGCAATTATCCAACACCGCCAACAATGCCGTTAATCGCAAACGCCCAGTTCGTAGAGTTCGGGACGAAGAGGTCGTGGGTTCGAATCCCGCCACCCCGACTCAGGTTGTTGCAGGTAGAGGGCTCTGACCGGTTGATCCGGTCGGGGCCTTTTTCCGTTGGGGTCCGCCATAGCTATCAGCGCCGGCACGGATCGCCAACGTGGCGGCGGTATGTCGCAGATTGTGTGGCGTTACCACCGGGAAGTTCGTCGGCCTGCGGCGTCGGGGGCGACGTTTGTCCCGGTGACCTGGGTGGCTGTGATTTCATCCAGCCAGGCTTGGTCGCGTAGGTTCTCAGAGAACCAAATCCGAGAACGTAACGCAGCATTCAACGAAGGCCATCATGTCCGAGGATCAGAACACAGACGTTCCACCGAATCACCTCTCCATCGATCCGCGCAGCGCCTTCTACGACGAAGAGGTGCTCCGCCGCGACGTGGGTATTCGCTTCAATGGCGTCGAGAGAACCAACGTGCACGAATACGACGTGGCCGAGGGTTGGGTGCGTGTGGAAGTGCCTACCGCCAAGGATCGCCGTGGAAATCCGATGGTCGTCAAGCTCAGCGGCACGGTTGAACCGTACTTCCGCCTAGCTAAATAGCGGACGCCCTTCGATTACTGGAGCGGTGTGCTCCCACGTCGGCCCGGCTCCTGCCAGCCGGAACCGGCCTATGCTGGTGGGGTGATCGAAGCGGTGGTCCCGTGGGCGCTTCCCGTCGTCGTCATTCTCGTGATCGTGACGATCCTGATTGCGCTTTCGGCACATTTCAACCACGACTGAGCGGTGGTTACGAGTCGGCGACATCGATACCGAAATTCGGCCTCGATGGGGGCCGGTCCGGGATCACCCCTCCGTGCTGGCCACATCAATCAGCGCTTGCGCCGAAATTGATTTGAGCACCACTGCCTTGATCGGCCTTGATCGGCGCCGACGCATCGGGCTATCGCTAGAGCCGTTCGCGGACCGCGGTCGACAGCCGCGAACCGTCGGCCTTGCCCGCGGCAATCGCGGTAGCGGCCTTCATCACCTGGCCCATGTGCTTCATGTGCGGCCGCTCCCCAATCGCCTCGGCAACCTGCGCCAGCGCGGTGTCGACGACATCGGCCAGTTCGGCGTCGCTGAGCGGCGCGGGAAGGTACTCGTCGATGATCCGAGCCTCGGCATGCTCTTCGGCGGCGAGGTCACCGCGGCCGTTCTGGGTGTAGATCGTCGCGGACTCCGCACGCTTGCGGGCTTCGCGCGCCAACACCTTCAGGACGTCCTCGTCGGTCAGTTCCCGGGCCTGTTTGCCGGCGACCTCTTCGGCCTGGATCGCGGCCAACAACATTCGCAGAGTCGCCGTGCGCAGCTTGTCCTGCGCCTTCATCGCCGTCGTGAGATCGGTACGCAACTGGGATTTGAGTTCCGCCATGCCCCATAACGCTACGCTCAGCCACATGGTGAATCCGCCTCCGCCCGGCTACCCCGGACCTGGTTTTCCGCCTCCCGGCTACGGCCCGCCACCGGGCTATGGCCCACCACCTCCTGGCTACGGCCCCCCGCCCGGCTATGGCCCACCACCTCCGGGCTACGGCCCCCCGCCCGGCTATGGCCCACCACCTCCGGGCTACGGCCCGCCACCCGGCTACGGCCCGCCGCCGGGATACGGCGCCCCGGTGGGCTATCCGCAGCCTGACCTCAAGCCCGGCATCATTGCGCTGCGCCCACTGAGCCTGACCGACATCTACAACGGCGCCGTCGGCTACATCCGGGCCAACCCGAAGACCGTGCTCGGCCTTACCGCCGTGGTGGTGGTGGCCACCCAGATCATCAGCGGAATCGCCCTGTTCGGCCTGCTGTCGGCGCTCGACCCGTCAGGCCCGGGTAGGTCGTCGTCGGAGCTCTCCGGCGGTGACGTGGCAGCGTGGCTGACCGGTTCTGTGGGCGCGGCTATCGTGACCGCCCTGGGCACCATCGTGTTGACCGGCCTGCTGACGGTGGTGGTCGGCCGCGCCGTGTTCGGGTCGCCGATCACCATCGCCGAAGCCTGGGCGATCGTGCGTGATCGCTTCGGTCCGCTGATCGGACTGACCGCCCTGATCGGCCTCGCCGCGGTGGTGCTGTGTGGTTTCGCGGCGGCCCTGATCGCCGTCGCCGCCGGAGCGGGCGGCACCGGCGCCGCAGTGTTGATCGCCGTGCCGCTGGTACCGGCACTGATCGCAGCATTGGCCTACGGCTACACCGTGCTGGTCTTCGCGCCGACCGTGATCGTGCTGGAGCGCCAACCCGTGTTCGAAGCGATGCGCCGCTCGTTCTACTTGGTGCGCAACAGTTTCTGGCGAGTGCTGGGCATCATGGCGCTGACGGCACTGATCGTCTCCCTGATCAGCAGCGCAGTGGCGTTTCCCTTCAACATCTTCGGGATGATCGTCGCCCACGGCGCAGACGCCCTGACCGGCGGTGCACAGTTGAGCCTGTTCTCCCGGATCGGAACCACGATCGGTCAGATCATCGTGCTGCCCTTCAGTGCCGGAGTGTCAGTACTGCTGTACACCGACCGCCGCATCCGGGGCGAGGCCTTCGACCTGGTGCTGCGCACCGGCGCCACCGGTGGGCCGTACGTCGGCGGGTGGACCGACAACCTCTGGCTGACCCGGCCCCCGGGGTAAGGATCGCGGGTGCCCACCGTCGACGTCGACCGCGAAGCCGCCCGCGAGGCGGCCGAACGCGAGCTGGCAAAACCGATGTACCCGCGGCCGTCGCCCAAGCAGCAGTTCCTCGCCTTCATCGAGACCCTGATACGGCGGTTGGTGCTCAAGGGTGCGGAGTTGCCCGGCGGATGGTTCACCATCAGCGTGTTGCTGATCGTCCTCGCGGCGGCCGTGGTCGCCGCCGTCCACGTCAGCCGCCGCATGCTGCACGACGGACACCGAGGCGAACCGTTGTACGGCGCAACACAGCTCAGCGCCGCCGAACACCGGACCGCCGCGCAGCAGCATGCCGCATCGGCAGATTGGGGCGAGGCGATCCGGCACCGCCTGCGGGCCGTGGCCCGCGCACTCGAGGAGAACGGGGTCTTGCGTCCCGCCACGGGCCGTACCGCCACCGAACTGGCCCGCGACGCCGGTGCGGCTCTACCTGCCCTGGCCGGTGCGCTGTTCCGGGCTGCCGAAAGTTTCAACGACGTCAACTACGGCGAGCTGCCCGCCACCCCGGAGGGCTATCGGATCGTCACAGAACTCGACGAACGGGTGCAGGACACAACACCGGCTCGGGTATACCGATGACGACCAGGCGGCGGACGTGGCTGTGGGTCGCGGCGGCCTTGGCCGTGATCGTGGCGGTTTCGGCGGTGGGCGCCTACCTGACCACACCGCGGCCGGGCGGCCGAATGGATCCCAATGCCACCGGCCCCGAGGGCGCCCACGCACTGGTGACACTGCTGCGCCACCGTGGGGTCGAGGTTGTGCCCGCCGCAACCGTCGATGACGTCGCCCTGCACGCACGTCCCGACACGTTGGTCTTGCTGGCCCAGACCCCGCGCATCGCCGGCAGTGAGCTGATGAACCGGCTGGCAGATCTGCCCGGCGACCTGCTTCTGGTGGCACCGGACGCCCTGGCCCGCCAGGCCCTCGCGCCCGGCATCCGGTCCGGCCCCGCACGGGCATACACCCACCAGCCCGGCTGCAACCTGCGCGAGGCACAACAGGCCGGAGCAATCGACCTGCGCACCACTGCGACCTATGTTGCAAACAAAGGCCATTCACTGGACAGCTGCTATGACGGCGCCCTGGTGCGCTACCGCGACGGCAAGCGGACCATCACCGTGATCGGCAGCGAGACATTCATGACCAACGCCGACCTGGCCCGGGAAGGCAACGCCGCGCTGGCGATGAATCTTGCCGGCACCTCCGATCGCCTGATCTGGTATGCGCCCCAACATATTCAAGGCGCAAAATCAGGGAAGGCCGCGATTGCCGGCCTGATCCCACCGAACCTGCGATGGCTGTTCTGGCAACTGTGTGTGGCCCTGGCCCTGGCCGCCGTCTGGAAGGGCCGCCGGCTCGGCCCCCTGGTCGCCGAACAATTGCCCGTCGTCGTCCGCGCATCGGAGACCGTCGAAGGGCTCGGCCGCCTCTACCGCTCGCATCGGGCCCGCGATCGAGCAGCCGTCGCCCTGCGCACTGCGGCCCTGCGCCGACTGGCTCCACGCCTGGGATTGGGCCCGGGACCCGAACCGCCCGCGTTGGTCGCGGCAGTGTCGACCCGCATCGGGGCGCACCCCGACTGGTTGTGGCACTTACTGTTCGGTCCGCGTCCGGAATCCGACGATGCCCTGGTCACTCTGGCCCACGCACTCGACGACATCGAAAGGCAGGTCACCGGATCGTGACTCACACTCCCGCAGAGAATCCAGCCGCTGCCGCAGCCCGCGACGCATTGCTGGCGTTGCGCAGCGAAGTCGCCAAGGTAGTGGTCGGCCAGGACGCTGTGGTCAGCGGCCTCGTGATCGCACTGTTGTGCCGCGGCCATGTGCTGCTCGAAGGTGTTCCAGGCGTGGCGAAAACACTGCTGGTCCGAACCCTGAGCGCTGCGTTGCGGTTGGACTTCAAACGGGTCCAGTTCACCCCGGACCTGATGCCCGGAGATATCACCGGCTCGCTGGTCTACGACACCCACACCGCCGAGTTCGTGTTCCGACCCGGACCGGTCTTCACCAACCTGCTGCTGGCCGACGAGATCAACCGGACTCCGCCCAAGACCCAGGCGGCGCTGCTGGAGGCGATGGAGGAAGGTCAGGTCAGCGTCGACGGCGCGGCCAAGCCGCTGCCCGACCCGTTCATCGTCGCGGCCACCGCCAACCCCATCGAGTACGAGGGCACCTATCGACTGCCGGAAGCCCAGCTCGACCGATTCCTACTCAAATTGACTGTGCCGCTGCCGGTGCGCGAAGCCGAGATCGACATCTTGGCTCGGCACGCGCAGGGCTTCGATCCGCACGACCTGTCCGCGGTGGCCCCAGTGGCCGGCGCGCAGGATCTGACGGCCGCGCGTGCCGCGGTGCGCCAGGTGCTGGTGGCCGACCAGGTATTGGGTTACATCGTCGACGTGGTGGCGGCGACCCGGCACTCACCCGCCTTGCAGCTGGGTGTCTCACCGCGCGGTGCGACCGCGTTGCTCGCCACCTCACGGTCGTGGGCGTGGCTGTCCGGGCGCAACTACGTGACACCCGACGACGTCAAGGCGATGGCCCGCTCCACGCTGCGGCACCGGGTGATGTTGCGCCCGGAGGCTGAACTCGAAGGCGCCACCGCCGACGGCGTTCTCGACAGCATTCTGGCCTCGGTTCCGGTGCCGCGCTGGTGATTCTCACCGGTCGCGTCGCGCTGATCGCACTGCTCTGCGCCGTGCCGATCACGCTGGCCCCCTGGCCGGCGGCCGCGTTCGCGATGCTGCTGGCTGGACTCACCGCGGCAGTGCTGCTCGACGTCGGGTTGACCACAGATCCCGCCACGCTGCACATCGATCGGTCCATGGACAACGCGGTACGACTCGGCCAGACGATCACGACCACCTTGTGGATCGTCAACGGCGCCCGCCCATTGCGCGGTCAGATCCGTGACGCCTGGTCGCCCAGCGCCCGCGCCGCACCGCGCTCCCATCCGCTGGAGCTGGCGGCCAGCCAGCTATCCCGGGTAGTCACCGAGCTACGGCCGATTCGCCGCGGCGACCAGCAGGCCGACCGGGTCACGGTCCGCTCGATCGGGCCGCTGGGACTGGCCGGGCGGCAGCGGTCTCGGCAGGTGCCAGGGCAGGTGCGGGTACTTCCGCCCTTCTTGTCCCGCCGGCACCTACCGGCACGGCTGGCCCGGCTGCGGGAGGTCGACGGGAATCTTCCGGCACTGGTGCGCGGCCAGGGCAGCGAATTCGACTCGCTGCGCGAATACGTCGCGGGCGACGACGTGCGCTCGATCGACTGGCGGGCCACCGCACGGCGCTCCGAGGTGGTGGTGCGCACCTGGCGGCCCGAACGGGACCGGCGGGTCGTCATCGTGCTCGACACCGGCCGCACGGCTGCCGGCCGGATCGGTGTCGACCCGACCGCACGCGATCCCGCGGGCTGGCCGCGGCTGGACTGGTCGATGGATGCCGCACTGTTGCTGGCGGCGTTGGCATTACGCGCCGGCGATCACGTCGATCTGCTCGCCCATGACCAGGTGACCCGGGCCGGGGTGTTCGGGGCGTCGAGGACTCGGCTGTTCGCTCAATTGGTCGACGCGATGGCACCACTGCAGCCGGCGCTGGTCGAATCCGATGCCGCGGCGATGCTGGCCACGTTGTCCCGCCGGGCGCGCCGAGGCAACCTCGTTGTGCTGTTGACCGATCTCAACCCCTCCGCCCTGGAAGAGGGCCTGCTGCCGGTGTTGCCGAATCTGACCGCAGCCCACCAGGTGATTCTCGCGGCGGTCGCCGATCCGCGAGTGGAACGGCTGGCTCAAGGACGCGGCGATGCGGCCGCGGTCTATGACGCTGGCGCTGCCGAGCGGGCCCGCAATGACCGCCGCGCGATGGCGGCCCGATTGCGTCGCAACGGCGTGCAGGTCATCGACGCCCCGCCCGAGGATCTGGCGCCGGCGCTGGCCGATGCCTATCTGGCGATGAAGGCTGCGGGACAGCTCTGATCCTTATCGTCGGCGAGCAGTCGCGAAAGCCCCCGAATTGCGTTTGAAAAAGGGGCTTTCATGTCTGCTCGGCGGAGGAAATCAGCCGGTGGGGACGACGTCGGGAGCATCGGCGATGTCACCGGTTTCGTCGGCGGCCACCGCCTTGCGCCCGAAGTACACCACATAGGCCAGAAACGCGACCTCCACTACGGCCCCAATGCCGATCCGCAGCCACGTCGGCAGCGGCGACGGGGTCACCACCGCCTCGAGCAGCCCGGCCACGGCGAACACCACCACCAACCCCACCGCGACGGCGACGACGGCGCGGCCCTGTTCGGCGAGTGCCTGGGCGCGGGGCCGATCTCCCGGGGCGATCACCGTCCAGCCCAGGCGCATGCCCACCGCGCCGGCCAAGAACACCGCCGTCAGCTCCAGCAGTCCGTGCGGGGCAAGCAGTCCCAGCATGAAACCGCCCCGTCCGGCGTGGAACATCAGTCCGAGTCCCAAGCCGAGGTTGGCCGCATTGGAGAACAACAGCGCCGGGATCGGCAGGCCCAGCAGCACCGAGAACGCAATGGCGCGAGCGGCCACCCAGGCGTTGTTCACCCAGACCTGCAGCGCGAAGGATCCGGCCGGGTGATCGCTGTAGTAGGCGGCGAAGTCGTGGTTGACCAGCCGGTCGATCTCGGCGGGGGTGCCGATCACCGCCTGCACGTCGGGGTTGCCGGCCACCCAGCAGGCGATGACCGCCGACACCGCCAGAAACACCACGGCGGTGCCGAGCCACCACCGCCAGGCGCGGTAGGCAACCACCGGAAACGACACCGTCACGAACCGGACGACTTCCGAGGCCAACGGCGCATGGGCACCGGTGACAGCGGCACGCGCCCGCGCCACCAGGGCGGAAAGTCGGCCGATCAGCGCTGCGTCCGAAGACGATGAGCGCACCACCGAAAGATGGGTGGACACACGCTGATAGAGGTCGACCAGCTCGTCGACCTCTGCGCCGGTGAGCCGCCGCCGATTCTTGACTAGTGTCTCCAGCCGGTGCCAGATCGGTCGATGGGTCAGCACGAAGGCGTCGACATCCACGTTGCCGAGCGTAGCGAGGACTGCGAGCACGGCGAAGCCGGGCGACGCAGGTCCACGCCAACAGGCACAGCGAGGACTGCGAGCACGGCGAAGCCGGGCGACGCAGGTCCACGCCAACAGGCCTAGCCGTGAGCACGGCCACGCCAGGCGATACAGATCTGCGCCCTGCGGCACAGCCGCGAGCGCCTCGATGAGACCTGTTCGGCGAGTAGCGTCTGAGCTATGGCGAACCGCAGCCCCGAGCTGGTGACCGGCGACGCCGTCGTCCTCGACATCGCGATCGCGCAGCTGCCGGTACGCGCGGTCAGCGCGCTGATCGACATCACCGTCGTGATAGTGGGATACCTGTGCGCGATCGTGCTGTGGGCCACCACGCTCGGCCGGTTCGACGACGCGTTGACCACGGCCATCATGATCATCTTCGCGGTGCTGCTCTTGGTCGGTTACCCGGTCATCATGGAGACCGTCACCCGGGGCCGGTCGCTGGGCAAGATGGCGATGGGGCTGCGGGTGGTGTCTGATGACGGCGGCCCGGAACGCTTCCGGCAGGCACTCTTTCGGGCGCTGGCCTCAGTTATCGAGATCTGGGGACTGACCGGCAGCCCGGCGGTGATCTGCAGCCTGCTGTCGCCGCGCGGAAAGCGCCTAGGCGACATCTTCGCCGGCACGGTGGTGATCAGCGAACGCGCGCCGGCTTCGACGCCGCCGCCCATGATGCCGCCGGGGCTGGCCTGGTGGGCCTCGAGTTTGCAGTTGTCGGGCCTGCGGGCGGAATCCGCCGAACTGGCAAGGCAATTCCTTGGTCGGGCCGCACAGCTCGACCCGCATACCCGGCAGATGATGGCCTACCGGATCTCCGGTGATGTGCTCGCGCACATCTCGCCACCACCGCCCCCGGATGCCCCGCCCGAGCTGGTGCTGGCCGCGGTGCTGGCCGAACGACATCAGCGCGAGCTGGCGCGGTTTCAGGTCGTGCCGCCCGGGCCGTATTTCCCGCCGCCTCCGGCGCCGTGGCCGCCACCGAATACCGGCGGTTTCTTTCCCCCGAGCTAGCGGGCCGAGCCCTTGTTCCCTGGCGGCCGACGCTGCCGGCAGGGCTTCCGCCGGCGATGGCGCTACCGCAGCAGATCCCGTTCGGCATTGCCTCGACTCCGCCTCGGTCGGTTCGACGGCACCGTTGCATCTCGATAGGTCTCGATATATCGTTAACGTATCGGGAGCGAATCACGCTCCCCCTTCCCAAGCAAAGAGGTACGCATGAACAGCCCCTTTGGTCCGCCCGGCGGACCCTTCACCGAAGACGCCGAACACCACGTCGGCTTCGGCTTCGGCCCCGCGACGCCACATCAGCGCCGCGCCGCACACATCGCGCGCCGGCAGGCCCGGCGTGAGTTTCGCCGGCAGTTGCGCGACCACGCCGCCGAGCACTGCGCGCCGTTGGGCTTCGGCCCCGGCCACGAGGCCGCCGGCCCCGGATTCGGCCCGGATTTCCGGCATGGATTCGGCCCGGGGTTCGGACCTGGTTTCGGACCCGGCGGTCCCGGCTTCGGCTTCGGCTTCGGTCCGGGCGGGCACCGTGGACACCGGCGCGGCAACCGCGGCCGACGCGGCGACGTGCGGCTCGCCATCCTGGCCCTGTTCGCCGAGGGTCCGATGCACGGCTACGAGATCATCCAGCAGATCGCCGAACGCAGCCAAGGGCTGTGGCGTCCCAGCCCCGGATCGGTCTACCCGACCTTGCAGATGCTGGTCGATGAGGGCCTGATCGCCGGCAGCGAAACCGATGGCAAGAAGCGGCTTTTCGAGTTGACCGAGGAAGGCCGCGGGGTTGCGGAGACGATCGAAACCCCACCGTGGGAGCAGATCGCCGACGGCGCCGACCCAGGGCAGATCAACCTGCGCACCGCCACCGGCCAACTGTTCGGCGCCGTCGCTCAGGCCGGCCAGGCAGCCACGCCCGAACAGCAGCAGCGCATCGTCGACATCATCAACAGCGCCCGCAAGGAGATCTACGGAATCCTCGGGGAGACCGACTGAGCTCGACTGCCCGAGGGTCAACAGTGGCGAAGGACCCGATGCATCGCGGTCTTCTCGTTAGATGAAACCCACAGTCCGTAAGCGGTTTTGACTGCGATCTGACGGGCCACGAATTCGCATTCGAACGCGGCGTTCGCCGGCAGCCAGCCGGCGGCGTCGCGGAATGCTTTGTCGAAGTTGGCTTGGGCACTGACCGCGAGCAGATTGCGCGGATCGTTGGCGAAATCGCGGCGGCGCCGCTCGTCCCAGGTTCGCGCTCCCTTGTACCAGGCGTCGGCCAACGACACGAGATGGTCGACCTGCACGGCCTCGGACGTCTCGGGGCCACGCATAAATGCGATGGTCTCGCCGGAGTAGGGGTCGTGCAGGACGCCACGCTGCACCAGGCAGGTTCCCCGTCGCAGTTCGACCTGAGTCAGGTCGCGGCGCAGGATGTCGTCGCGGGTATTGCAGCCGTTGTGGCCGAATTCGACGTCGACGTCGTCGCTCCATCGCTCGCCGAACCGGTAGCGCTTGAAGTCCTTCTCACGATCCCAGCCCTTGACCGGCAGCGCTTCGAGCAGCCGGCGGGCGTCGTCATAGCCAGGGTCCAGCGGCACCGCACTCGGCATCGGCGGCGTCGGAGTCGGCGATGGTTCCGACGGCTGCGAAAACCACCCGGCCTGCTGCCACCACGCCCAGCCGACCGCGGCCACTACCACCAGCGCAACCAGCGCGCCGGGCAGCACCCGCTTGCGTGCGGCCATTCTCAGGGCAGCTCGACCCAGTCCAGCGTGCGCTGCACGGCCTTTCGCCAGCCGGCATAGCCTTCGGCGCGCTGCTCATCCGACCAGTTCGGGCTCCAGCGCCGGTCTTCGCGCCAATTGGCGCGAAGATCGTCGGGCCCCTTCCAGAAACCGACGCCCAGCCCGGCCGCATACGCCGCGCCCAGCGCGGTGGTTTCGGGTACAACCGGCTTGACCACGTCGACCCCGAGCACGTCGGCCTGAATCTGCATGCACAGGTCATTGGCGGTGATACCGCCGTCGACCTTCAAAACACCAAGGTGCACACCGGAGTCGGCTTCCATCGCTTCGGCCACATCGCAACTCTGGTAGCAGATCGCCTCCAGGGTGGCCCGGGCCAGATGCGCGTTGGTGTTGAAGCGGGACAGCCCCACGATCGCGCCGCGCGCATCCGAACGCCAGTACGGTGCGAACAACCCGGAGAATGCCGGCACGAAGTACATCCCGCCGTTGTCGGAGACCTGGCGGGCGAGGCTCTCGACCTGCGTGGCGCCGCTGATGATGCCCAGTTGGTCGCGCAGCCATTGCACCGCGGAGCCGGTGACCGCGATCGAGCCTTCCAGCGCATACACGGGCTTGGCGTCGCCGAACTGGTAGCAGACCGTGGTCAACAATCCGTTGTTGGAACGGACGATCTGCTCACCGGTGTTGAGCAGCAAGAAGTTTCCCGTGCCGTAGGTGTTCTTCGCTTCACCCGCCGACAAGCACACCTGGCCGACCATGGCGCTCTGCTGGTCGCCCAGGATGCCGGCGATCGGCACCTCGCCACGCAACGGTCCGGTGCTCGCGGTGACCGCATGCCGGCGTCGCGTCGACGACGCCGTGATACGCGGCAGCATCGCCTTGGGGATCGAGAACAACGCCAGCAGTTCGTCGTCCCAGTCGAGGGTCTCGAGGTTCATCAACATGGTGCGGCTGGCGTTGGTGACGTCGGTCAGGTGCACGCCGCCGCGCGGCCCGCCGGTCAGGTTCCACAGCACCCAGCTGTCGCAGGTGCCGAATAGCGCGTCGCCACGTTCGGCATCGGCACGCACCCCCTCGACGTTGTCGAGAATCCACTGCAGCTTGCCGCCGGAGAAGTAGGTGGCCGGCGGCAATCCCGCCTTACGCCGGATCACCTCCCCGTGGCCGTCGCGCTCCAGGGCCGCGGCGATGGCGTCGGTTCGGGTGTCCTGCCAGACGATCGCGTTGTGGTAGGGCTGACCGGTCTTGCGGTTCCACACCACCGTCGTTTCGCGCTGGTTGGCGATGCCCAGCGCCGCCAGGTCCGATGCGTGGAGCTTGGTGGTGTTGAGCGCCGAGACCAGCACCGCCGCGGTGTGGTTCCACAATTCGAACGGATCGTGTTCCACCCAGCCGGCTCGCGGCAGGATCTGTTCGTGTTCGAGCTGATGGCGGCCCACCTCTGCACCGTCATGGTCGAAGATGATGCAGCGAGTGCTGGTGGTGCCCTGGTCGATCGACGCGACGAAATCGGCCAAGTCTGACTCCTGTCCATACCGGTGCCGGTCGGTGCCGCGTCCATCATGGCCCACCTAGTCCGACCGGGGTGGCGCTACCCGACAGGATCGCGACGACCGGGACCGGTCAGTCCACAAAATTAGACGTTCTTCACGAACCCATCAGACGCTATTCATTCACTCCGGCGCATATTTCGAAGTATTGCGAGTAGATGTCGTAATGGTGAACAAACGGTGTCGGAACGCCGCCGATGTCTATGCCCCCCAAAAGCCGCCGTGGCCGACCGCGTGCAGGTCAGAACTGAATCGGAGAAGACATGGACGCCGTCCTCGGTGTGGCACTTGCGTCGAGCACACCCGCCACCATCCACACCGTGTTGGTCTGCGGCGAACGCGGGGACGGCGTCACGCTGGAAGAGCTCAGCATTGACGTGCCTCCCGACGACTCCGTCGAATTCGCCGCCGTCGACGCGTTGATCGCGGCCATCCTGCGGGCGCGTGACGCCGCGGACTCGGCCGGTCTTCACCTGGTGTCGACCGGCGTCACGGTGACCGATCCGCTCGACGCAGCAGCACTGAGTTCACGGCTTTCCAGCGGCGCCCTCGATGGATTGGAAAACGTGGCTCTGGTCTCCCCCGTGCTTGCGGCGGCAAGCTTGGCCCACAACCTGGGACAGACGGTCGGCTGCGACCAGATGGGGCTGCTGTCCGTCGAGGCGTCGACCGCGACACTGGCCATGGTCGACTGCACCGACGGCACCGTCACCCGGATCTTTCGGCAAGCCCTCGATGATGGCGACGCCACCGCCGCGGTCGACACGGTCGCCGATCGGCTCAACGCCGCCCACACGTCTCCGGACGGTCTTTTTCTGCTCTGCGCCGAGGGCGATTCGACCGCGTTGCGGCCGCGGTTGGAGGCGACGGTCGACCACGAGGTGTGTGAACCCGCGGAGCCACGTGCCGCGCTGGCCCGCGGTGCGGCACTGGCCTCTGCCCGCCTGGTCGGTGTCGAGGCGGAGTCCGCCGCGCTGGCCTACACGCAAGAGCCCGCATCCGGTGCCGTCGGGCCCCGCTACTACGACATCCCCGGATTCGACGCCGACGATCTGGCCTACAGCGCAGTGCCCGACGAAGACGCCGAAGCGGCCACCGAGCTCTTCGAAGCGGCGGGCCACCCGCCCCGCCGTCCGCTGCTGGTGGCCGGCGCGGCGTTGGCGTCTGCCGCTTTCGCCGCAGCGTCGGCGCTGATGGTGGCCATGACGCTGGACATCACTCCCAACCTGGTTGCGCTGCGGCCGGATCTGGGGCGGGCTCTGACCATTCCGCACCGGGCTCCGAATCTTCAGGTACCCGCCACCGAGCCGTTCGGGGGACAACCACCGGTGATGGGGCAGGCACCAGCGGACTCGATTCCGCTGCCGCCGTTGAGCCTGCCGTCGGCACCCGACCTTCCGGCGGCAGTGCCGCTGGGTGCGCCTGCGGCCGGTTCGCCGGTTCCACAGCCGGTGGCGGCCGGGGCCAGCACCGGACCGTTGTTCGTTCCCGCCCCGGTCTTCGGTCCGTCGTTGCCCATCCACCCGCCGGCGGCGCAGACTCCGTCGCCCTTCCTGTTGGCGCCTCTTCCGCAGCCGGCCCCACACCGGCCCGTCCTGTCGGGGATGCCCGATCTGTCATTCCTGTGGGGGTTGCCCGGTAAGAAGCCGGCGGCACCTGCCCCGGTGGTCAAGCCCCAACCGCCCGAGGTCAAGCCCGAACCCCCGGTGGTCAAGCCCAATCCGCCGGTCGTGAAGCCCAATCCCCCGGTGGTCAAGCCCAATCCGCCGGTCGTGAAGCCGCATCCCCCGGTGGTGAAACCGAACCCGCCGATCGAGCTACCCGATCCGCCGGTCGTGAAGCCCAATCCCCCGGTGGTCAAACCCGAAATCCCGGTGGTCAAGCCGAACCCACCGGTCGTCAAGCCGGAAATCCCGGTGGTCAAGCCGAACCCACCGGTCGTCAAACCTGAAATCCCGGTGGTCAACCCGAACCCCCCGGTAGTGAAACTGCCGGATCCGCCGGTTCAGGTGCCGGATCTTCCCGCCGTCAACCCCAACCCGGGCATTCAGCTGCCGGAGCTGCCGGTCAAGGTTCCCGACGCGCCCGCCGTCAACCCCAACCCGGGAATCCAGCTGCCGAATCTGCCCATCCAACTACCGAATTCGGGCCCCCCGGCCGGGCTTCCGGTTCCCGAGGCGCCGTCACTGCCGTCGCTGCCCGCACCCCAGGCGCCCACGCTGCCGTCGTTCACCGCACCGCAGGCACCCTCGCTCCCGTCGATTCCGGCACCCCAGGCGCCCACGCTGCCCTCGCTGCCGTCGTTCACCGCACCGCAGGCACCCTCGCTGCCCTCGCTGCCCGCACCGAGCGCACCGTCCATGCCCAACCTGGGTGGTGGCCTGTTCGGCGGCGGCGGCAAGCCGGGCGGAATCTTCGGCGGCGGCAAGCCCGGCGGCGGACTGTTCGGCGGCGGTGGCGGCGGCCTGTTCGGCGGCGGCGGATCCCGCAGTGGTGGACTGTTCGGCGGCGGTGGTGGCGGCCTGTTCGGCGGCGGCCACGGCGGCGGCCTGTTCGGCCACTAGCGTTCGCCCAGAACAGTCTTCATCCGCCGTGCGGCGCAGCGGCCAACGCCGTAGCGAGCACCTCCACGTCGTCCTCGGTGGTATCGACGTGCGGTGAGATTCGCAGCACGGGCACGGTCAGCTCCAGCGGTGCGCGTTCGACTCCGGCTGCGGTGGTGACGATCCCGTGTTCAGCGATCAGCCATGCCCGTACCGCCACCGGATCGGTTCCCGGGGGCGGTACCAAGGTGGTGATGGCGCTCGGTTCGTCGAGCTGCTCGACCACCCGCCAGCCGGGCAACTGAGCCAGCACCCGTCGGCTCCGGGCGCCCCCGTCGGCCAGCGCAGCACGAACCGCCACCGGCCCGGCCGCCAGGTGCTCCCCCAGTGCAACGGAGAACCCTACCTGCGCAGCGACGTTGACGTCACCGGCCTCCGGTCCGACCGCCGACAGTTCGGCCAACGCCGGCCGTAGCGCCAGCGCCCCGACACCGCGCGGCCCGGCAAGCCACTTGCGTGACGACGAATAGGCGGCATCGGCACCAACGGCGCAGTCGATCTGCCCCAGGGCCTGCGCCGCGTCGACAACCAGTGGAACGCCGAGCCCGCGGCAGATACCCGCCATCTGCGCCAGGGGCTGCACCAGCCCGCGGTGACTGCCGACCGGAGTCAGGTGCACCAGGCTCGGCGGGTCGGCGGCTAGTGCGGTCGCCGCCTCGTCGAGCACCAGACGGCCGGCGTCGTCCACCGGCAGCAGCCGCCAGCTGAACCCGTGCGCCGCCATCACCGCCAGATTCGGGCCGTACTCGCCGGGCAGGCAGGCCAAGGTGCGCTGCACCCCCGGCCATCGGGACAGCAGGAGATCCAGCGCATTTCGCGACCCGGTGGTGAACACCACGTCGGCATCGGCCATGCCGGTCAAGGCCGCGAATGCCGCCCGCCCGGCATCGAGTACCGGCACGGCCGCCTCGGCGGCGACGTAGCCACCGACCTCGGCTTCGTGACGGGCATGGCGGGCTGCGGCATCCAGTGCCGCATAGCTCTGCCGTGAGCAGGCCGCACTGTCCAGGTGCAGCCCGGCGACCGGTGGGCGCGCGGCGCGCCAGCTGTCGGCGAGGCTCATTTGATGGCGAGCGACAGGCCGAAATCACCTGCCGCGTCGGTCCACCACCGTCTGCGTCGCAGACCCGCGTCGGCCAGTTCGTCGGCCACCTGCTCCGGACGGAATTTGCAGGACACCTCGGTCAGCATCTCCTCACCGGCCACGAAATCGACAGCCATGTCCAGCGCACCGACTACGACATGCTGGGCGCGGCGGGCCCTCAGCCACATCTCGATCCGCTGTTCCGCCGAATTCCAGCGCGCCACATGGGCGAACTCGTCCAGGTCGAAGTCGGCATCGAGTTCACGATTCACCACCGCGAGCACGTTACGGTTGAACGCCGCGGTCACCCCGGCCGCATCGTCGTAGGCACACACCAGCCTGCCGGTGTCTTTGACCAGATCGGTGCCCAGCAAGAGGCCATCACCGTCATGCATGACTGCGGCGAGGTCTGCCAGGAAATCGGCACGTGGACCCGGTGTCAGGTTGCCGATGGTCGATCCCAGAAACACGAACAATCGTCTGCCACCGTCGGGGATCTGCGCCAGATGGTGCTCGAAGTCGCCGCAGACACCGTCCACTCGCACGCCGGGATAGTCACCGGCAATCGCCTCCCCCGCCGTCTCCAGCACCCCGGCGTCCACGTCGAACGGGATGAATCGGCGCAGCGTCCCGGCGTCCTGCAGTGCGTCGAGCAGCATCCGGGTTTTTTCCGAGGTGCCGCTGCCCAGTTCGACCAGGGTGTCCGCACCCGACAGCGCCGCCACCTCGCCCGAATGTGCCCGCAGGATCTCCGCCTCGGCGCGGGTCGGGTAATACTCGGGCAGCCGGGTGATCTGGTCGAACAGCTCGCTGCCGACGTCATCGTAGAACCACTTGGGTGGCAAAGACTTCGGATGCTGCGCCAGCCCTTGGCGGACATCGGCCCGCAGTGCGGTGCGCGCCGCGTCGGCCGCCAGATGATTGGCTATCGAGACCGTCATCGGATGGCATCCAAGGCCGTGACACGGACCTCGCCGTCGTACGCTTCCACCAGGTGCTTGTCTGGGATATCCACCCAGCGTGGGTCGTCGTCGTAGGGCTCGCTGGCCAGCACCACCCCATCGGCACCGTGCAACATCGACAAGGTATCTCCCCAGGTCGTCGCCAACATCCGGGAACCGTTGGCAGCCACTATGTTCAGTCGCGCTTGCGGGTCAGCCGCACCGATCTCCGTGATCACCTCGCCCAGCGATGCCACCCCGCGGGCAAAGATCGCCGCCGACAGTACGGCACTGTCACACACCGATTCGGCACGATCGGTGACAGTCAGGACTTCGCGGTTCACCACGCCGTTGTGCGACAGCAGCCAACTGCCGTCGGTGAACGGCGCGGTGGCGCTGGCCTCGATGGGCATCCCGACAGTGGCTGAACGCACCGCGGCCACCACGCAGTGGCTGGCCAGCATCGGGGCGATCGAGGCGAACGACCCGTCGCTCCACAGTGGCGCCGCGCTGCGCCACCGCCGCGGCACGTCGCCGTCGAAAAGTCCTGCACCCCAACCGTCTGCGTTGAGCAACCCGTGCTGCTGTCGGCGCGGAGCGTAGGACTGCACCAGCAGGCCCTGCGGCGGCTCCAGCATCAGCTCGGCCAACGACCGCGGCCGGCCCAGCCAGCCCAGGTGCCGGCACATCAGGCGTCCCAGGCCAGTCGGACACCGGCGAAGATCTGCCGCCGATAGGGGTGGTCCCAGTTGCGGAAGCTCGGCCGCAGGATCTCGCCGGCCACCGCCCACGAGCCGCCGCGCAGCACCCGGTAGTCGCCACCGAAGAACGGCTCCGAATAGCGTTGGTAGATCATCGGAGAAAAGCCCGGCCATGGCCGCAGCGGCGAGCTCGTCCACTCCCAGACATCGCCGAGGAGTTGTTGCACGCCATAGGCCGACGCCCCGTCCGGGTAGGCCCCGACCGGCGCCGGTCGCAGCGCCGCCCCGCCGAGGTTGGCCACCTCGGCCGACGGATCGGTGCCGCCCCAGGGGTAGCGGCGTCGCGCGCCTGCGGACGGATCCCAGGCGCAGGCCTTCTCCCATTCGATCTCGGTGGGCAGCCGGGCCCCGGCCCATGCCGCGTATGCCTGCGCCTCGAAGTAGCTGATGTGCTGCACCGGCTCGTCGTCGGGGAGGGTCTCGGCGTGGCCGAACCGGACCCGGGATCGATGGTCGGGGCCCCAGAACTCCGGCGCGGTCAACCCGGCCTGCACACAGTGACGCCAACCCCGTTCGCTCCACCACTGAGGGCGCCGGTAGCCGCCGTCGTCGATGAACTCCCGCCATTCGCGATTGGTCACCGGCACTCGGCCGATCCGGAACGCCGCCACCTCGACGCGGTGCGCGGGGCGCTCGTTGTCGAGCGAGAAGGGCTCATCGGCGGCGTCGACGCCGAGCACGAATTCACCGCCCGGTACCAGCACCGAGGTTCCCGCCCAGTCCGGCCGCCCGGCGGGCAGGCCGCCCCCGGCGCCGAGCAGCGGCGCGCCGGCACGCAGGTTCAGCGCCTGCAGCATGGTCTCGTCGTGCTGGTGTTCATGACTGAGCACCAGGCCGAACACGAACCT
Source organism: Mycobacterium sp. SVM_VP21 (assembly GCA_024758765.1). Classification (NCBI taxonomy): domain Bacteria; kingdom Bacillati; phylum Actinomycetota; class Actinomycetes; order Mycobacteriales; family Mycobacteriaceae; genus Mycobacterium; species Mycobacterium cavoris. Next base: position 2,091,503 of record CP101406.1, on the reverse strand, counting down.
GTCCGGGGGACCTCCCGCCTCCACGGGCAGGGACTCCAGCTTGTCGAAGACCTTGGAACGCACCGTGGCGCAATACTTCCGGGCCTGTTCAGGCGCCAACAGCGGCAGCTCGACGCGGCTGGCCCGCGGGTGGGTGAAGGCGTCGTAGAGGCCCTCGACATCGGCCGGGAGCATGCCGGGCCGCACCGGGTCCCCGTCGCGTAACAGCCACAGCTCCTCCTGCTGACCGATATGGGCCAGGTCCCACACCAGCGGGCTCATCAGCGGGTCGTATTGGCGGTGCAGCTCGGCGTCGTCGAAGTCGACGAGCGCCAGCGTGCGCTGCCGCGCCCGGGTCAGGTCGCGGGCCAATATTTCGGATGTGGTCATAACTGTCTGCGTGCCAATCGGGTCACCATCGCGGTGGCGCCGGTCCGGGTCACTTCGTCGGTGACGTCGTCGGCCGGGCAGCGACCTCGTTCGACCATGCCGACCAGCCGATCCATCCCGTCGCGCAGCGATGCCGGTGCCCGATCAGCGACCAGTCCAACGCAGTGTCCGGCCGCCGCATGCAGCCGCGGGTCGGCCAGGCCGATCCGGGCGGCGACGTCCCAGGCGGTAGCGACGGGGGCGACGGCGTCGGCGGCGCTGTCGGCGGCGACCGGGTCGTCGAGCAGGGTGGCCAGGGTGAATATCAGTGCCGGCCAGAGGGTGTCGTCGACACTGTCGAGGTAGCGGATCTCCAGCCATCCGCGCGGCCGCACCGGCGGAAACAGTGTGGTCAGGTGGTAGTCGAGGTCTTTGGTGCCGGCTCGGCGATCGCCGAGCCGCACCCGCCCGTCGGCCCAGTCGGCGAACGGCACGTAGCGGCTGACCGGAATCGCTTCGGGAGTGTGCACCAGCATGACGGGCGCTTTGAGCGCGTACCGCGCCCAGTCGGTGGCGGGGTCGGTGCCGTCTAGGCCGAGGACGGGACCGCAGCGCGCCGAGTCCAGCCGGCTCCACACCCGCTGCCGGGTGGAGCGCCAGCCAGAGGACTCTCCGGCCAGCAGCGGTGAGTTCGCGGCGATCGCGACCATCGTCGGGCCCAGGGCGTGGGCCAGCCGGATACGGTCGGCCCAACCGGAACGTGTACCGGCATCCAGATTGAGCTGGACCGACGCCGTCGATGTCATCATCGCCGCACCGGCCGAACCGGTGTGGCTGGCGGCGAAGAACTGTTCCATGGCCGCGTAACGCTCACCGGGGTTGACCCGCTCCGTGGGCCGCAGCGGGTCGGCGCCCAGCTGTACCAGCCCTAGGCCGGCGTCGGCGAACGCCGCCCGCAGCACCGCCTGGTCGGCCGCCATCGCGTCGATCGCGGCGAGGGCATCGGTCAGCGGTGGGCCGGAGAGCTCCACAGCACCGCCGGGCTCGACCGTGACGACACTGCCGCCCGGCAAGGCCGGCAGAGGCCGCAGCACGTCACCGATCTCGGCCCAGCCGGGCCGACGGTGCGGGTCGGTCGGGTCGAAGCAGTGTGCTTCGATCTCCAAACCCACCCGGCCGTGCGGGGCGTCGGTGAGGCAACGCTGCGTGATGTAGTCCGCGGCGTCGGCGGCACCGGACAGCTCGGGGCCGCCCAGGCAAGATTCATCTCCGCGGGACAGTTGCGTCGCCGCGGCGAACCCCATATCAACCCCTCCGCCCGTCGATCTTCCCGACGCTACCGGAGAGGGGCGACAAGCGGACCGGTGATTATTGACCTAGGGAGTTCTGCATCGCTCCTGCCAGCACGTTCACCGCCGGGCCGGCGTTACCGGACTGGCAGACCTTGGCCTGCAACAAGACGTTGGCCCGCAGCCGGGTCTGGTTGAAACAGCGCCGGTCCGTGCCGGCCTCCTGCTTGGTCCAGGCCGCGTCCGTAGCCGTGGCCGGCCCGCCGCTGAACTCCCAGACCTGGGTAACTCCGTTGTCCAGATGCATCGCGGTGGTGCGGCCCGAACAGCCGCCGGTCCGGTCGACGACACGGTGGAACGCTGCGGCGGCAGCATCGTTGGTGGCGAACACCCCCACCGCCTGCTTGACGAAATGGCCCTGATCGGTGGCCGAGGTCTGGGTGACGGCGCTGTTGAACGATGCCAGGTCGGGATCGTTGTAGACCTCGGGCAGTCCGACGTCGGCCCAGTTGTTGCATGCCGGGTCATCGACCCAGTAAGCCTGGAACGGCTGGCCGGAGACGGCTTCGAAGCCCATCGGGGCCCCGACGATGTTGCCGACCGAACCCTTCGGCAGCACCGCGTAGGAGACCACGCCGGGTTCGGAGGGCCCGGCGGCGGCGACCGGAGTGACCGCTGCACCGACAGCGGCCAGTCCCAGCCCCGCCAGCAAAGTCGCGGCGGACCGCCGGCCGTCAGGCAAGGTTGGCTCGCACCCCGGCCTCCACCGCGCGACCCAGATCGGGGTCGACGTTGCGCCAGTACTCGAACACCCGGGACAGCACCGGCTCGGTGACACCGGCCGACACGTGGCCAATAATATTGGCAGCCAACCGCTTCCGAGCGTCGTCATCGAGGACATCGCGGACCAGAGTCCGGGCCTGGCTGAAGTCGTCGTCGTCGGGGCGCAGCGTGTAGGCGGAGCGCACCATGTCCCCGTCGGCGTGCCATCGCACTTCGGCAGCACGCGCCGGGTCAGCCTTGGGGCCGCCCATCGAGTTCGGCGCGTACACCGGGTCCGTCGCATTGACGAACCGCATGGCACCGTCTTTGGAGTAGCTGTGCACCTCGGATTTCGGTGCATTGACCGGCAATTGACTGTAGTTCGTCCCGATCCGGGCCCGGTGGGCGTCGGCGTAGGAGAAACCTCGAGCCAGCAGCATCTTGTCCGGGCTCAAACCGGTGCCGGGCACCATGTTGTTGGGCTGGAACGCCGCCTGCTCGATCTCACTGTGATAGTCGCTGACATTGCGGTCCAGGGTCAGCGTGCCGACGTCGATCAGCGGGTAGTCGGCGTGCGGCCACACCTTGGTCAGATCAAACGGGTTGTAGCGGTAGGTCTTTGCCTCCTCGAACGGCATGATCTGCATCTTCAGCGTCCAACTCGGATATTCACCGCGCTCGATCGCCTCGTAGAGGTCCCGCTGGTGGTAGTCGGCATCGACGCCGGCCAACCGGTCGGCCTCATCCTGGGCGAGGAACTCCACACCCTGGTCGCTGATGAAGTGGTATTTGACCCAGAAGATCTCTCCGGCGGCGTTGATCCAGCTATAGGTGTGACTGGAGTAGCCGTTCATGTGACGCCAGTTCTTCGGGATGCCCCGGTCTCCCATCAGCCAGGTGACCTGGTGAGCCGACTCCGGTGTGAGGCTCCAGAAGTCCCACTGCATGTTGTGGTCGCGCAAGTTGCTGGCCGCGCGACGCTTCTGCGAGCGGATGAAGTGTTGGAACTTCAACGGATCACGCATGAAAAAGACCGGGGTGTTGTTGCCAACCAGGTCAAAGTTGCCCTCAGAGGTGTAGAACTTCGTCGCGAAACCGCGGGGGTCCCGCCAGGTGTCTGGGCTGCCCCGCTCGCCGGCGACGGTGGAAAACCTTGTCAGCGTTTCGGTCTTGGCGCCCGGCGCGAACACCGCGGCCCTGGTGTACTTGGTGACGTCTGCGGTGACCTCGAAGTGCCCAAATGCCCCACCGCCCTTGGCGTGCGGCTGACGTTCCGGGGTGCGCTCCCGGTTGAACATCGCCATCTGCTCGATCAGATAGTGATCCTGCAACAGGATGGGACCATCCGGGCCGATCGTCAGCGACTCACCGTCGCTGGGCGCCGGGATTCCGGAATCGGTAGTGGTGTGGTGCTCGGTCATCTGCTTGTCTCCTCTTGCGCTCAAGAGCCTGTGACTCAACGCGTTCGACTCAGACCGCCAACGAGTGTGCGATTACCTACGGCTGACATGGCACGTCGCGCAGGAAACCGCACACTCGGCAGCTTTGGAAAGGATCAGCGGTGCGGGGGCGGCGACGGCGGGGGTGGCGGCGCGGGTGCCGACGGCGGAGCTGGTGGCCCGCCGGGCCCGCCGGGGCCATTACCCGGGCCGGCCGGCCGGAATCCCGGCCACCCCGGTTCCTCACCGGGGCCCATCGGCCCGAAACCCGGGCCGCCGGGTCCGAAGCCGGGGCCCATCGGAGGACCGTGATGCATCATGCACGGTCCGTGGTGGTGATGCCCGTACCAACCGCCGCCGCTGAGGTAAACGCCGGTGCCGAAGATGACGGCCGCGACGAAGACGGTTCCGGCGACGATCACCACCCAGGCGGCGGCTTGGTAGAGCCGGTTCGGCGGTGGTGACGGAGGAGGCGGTGTGGTGGAAACTGGCGACTCGCTCATACCGATCCATCATGCCCCACAACGACGCCGGCCGCCGCCCTTCGGGAGGGGCGGCGGCCGGTTGCTCGTGGCCGGACCGGGCTACCGGCCGGATGGCGGGGCCTGGGTGGTCACCGAAGGCGGCAACTCACCGGGTCCCCACTGGTCCGGGCCGGGTCCCATCGGCCCCGGTCCGCGGTGGTGGCCCTTGTGGAACATCGCGTGCTGGCCGTGATGCCCGTGATGTCCGTGGCAGTGGTGCCCGCCCGGGCCGCCGCGGCTGACCCAGACTCCGGCGAAGAAGATCGACGAGACGATGAAGACGATGCCGGCGACGATGGCGACCCAGGCCGCGAGCCGGTAGAGCCAGTAGGGTTTGGGCTCACCCGGCGGTGCCGGTGGGGTGGTTGTGGTGTCAGGTGTTTCGCTCATACAAGGCATCCTGCCGGGGGCAACACCCGGCGCCGCTAGGTCTTGGCTATGCATCAGCTATGAGCCGGAGCGCCCAGCCACCCTATAAATTGGGTCAGAAAGTCCAGGGGAAACCCTGTATCCCCGTCCCGCCCCGAACTCCTAGCATCGCCCTCAGAACCAGCCATCAGGGCCGGGAACAGCAGGGGAAGGCACAACAATGGGGAATCTCAAACGTGTGGGCAGCCTTAGCGTCTTGGCGGCCGCGGCGGGCATCGGTGCCGCGTTGGCGGCTACACCGGGGGTCGCTTTCGCCGGGACATCGTCGGTGGACGGCGGTGCCGGCGCACTGGGCGTCGTCGCCGCCTTTGCAGCGGCGGACGTTAGCGACGCGGTCGCTGGGATCGGTGCGGCGGGCTCGATAACCCCGCCCACCATCCCCACCGACTATGCCAACTTCGCCATCTCGTTCAGCGGGATTCCGTTGTACCAGTCCGGTACCGCGTTTGCCGTGTCAGACTTCGGCAACCTTGCGATCGCCCACGGTGACGGCGCCGTCGCCACAGCGTGGCACGGCCTGTTCAACTACGCCTCGGCCACCGGCGACCACAGCGTCGCCGGCGCCGGGACTGGCGGCGGATCGTTCAACACCGCCACCGTGGAGGGTGAGAACAGCGCCGCGTATGCGGGGTGGGTCAACGGAGTCACCGCGAACGGCAATGTCGCCAGCGTCACCGGTGACTTCTCCACGGCCTACGCGGGAGTCCCCAACGGGGGGATTGCGGGCGGCAGCTTCAACTCGTCCACAGTTGAAGGCGCGCACTCCTTCGCCACCACCGGCCTTGACGGCAGTAGCGGCAACGTGGCCAGCGCCATCGGCGACTACACGACGGACGTCGTCCCCAGCTCCGGCGTCGCGGGCGCCGACCTGTTCGACGATGGCTTCTGGGCCGACCTGTGGCACCTGTTCAGCTGACCGACCAGGGCTTGAACGGGTTCACCGCGAACTGGATCACCCGATAGGGCGCGCGGTCACGCGGCTGGGTATTCCACTGGCTGACAAACACGCGCAACTCATCGAGGGTTGATCCCGGCGAGATGTAGCCGCCGTAGGGCTGGGCCAGCCGGTTGTCGTAGGGCGACGGCAGGGTCTCGACGGGCACCGGCGGATCCGGCCACTCGGCGTGCTGCACCACCGTGGTCACCGGGGCGGTGCCCAACCCGGTCGGTTCGTAGGCCACCCGCACTTCCATGTTCCCGGTGGTGCCGTTGAAGTAGGACAGCACCGGCCTGCCGTCGATCTGGCGCAGGCTGAGCTCACCGATCTGGTCGTTCCACAGCGGCGTGGGCGCATGGCCCCAGCCCGCGGTGGCCGACCAGCCCTGCCAGGCCGCCCGGTCGGTGAACTTGGCCGGCGCGACCCGGTACAGCGTCACCGATGCGCTGCGGTCAAAGTTGTTGGCCACCACGTACACCCAGCCGGTGACCGAATCCGGGGTCGGAACCGGATCGTAGTAACCACTGATCTGCGACTGACCGTAATCCTGATACGACGCGGGCCGCACCGATCCCGGCACCGTCTGCCAACCCGGTTGCGCCGGATCGGCTTTCACCAGCCGTGAGCTTTGCGGCACCAGCATCTCGGCGGTGGTCACCATCAGATAATTGGTCCGGTTGATCGAGACGATCCCGGCCGGCAGCTGCGTACTGCCCGCGGGGCCCGGGTCGGCCAACAAGGGCTTGTCCACCCCGAGCACCCCGGTGTAGCGCACCCCGTCGGAGTCATCGACCGAATCGGGATCCAACCGCAGCGCGATCGGCGAATACCAGCCGCCATACCCGACGCCCTGACCGGCGAAGCTATCCCCACAGATCTGCAGTACCGCGCTGGGGAACTCCATGAACTCACACAGGTCGGTGGCGCCGATACCGTAATCGCCGGTGGGCGTTCCGGTTCCGGCACTGGGCCCGATTCGCACCACTTGGCCTTCGGCCAGGGGCCACAGCACCGGACGCGGAATGGGTGCGGGCGGCTCGGCGTGCGCTACCCCAGGTAGCGCCAACAGCAGCGCCATCAACGCCGCGCCCGCCGAGCGTGTACTCAGCCCGAAAAATCGCGGAAAATTTCGGGCTGAGTACACGTTCGGCGCCTCGGCAGGGCCGCGTCAGGACCCGGAAGATCCAGCCAGCAGCTCGGCGATCTGAATCGTGTTGAGCGCCGCACCTTTACGCAGATTGTCCCCGGAGACGAACAACGCCAGGCCACGCCCGTCGGGGGCGCCCGGGTCAACCCGGATTCGGCCCACCAGCGAGTCGTCGGCGCCGGCGGCAGCCAACGGGGTCGGCACGTCGGTCAGCGTCACACCCGGGGCGTCGGCCAGGATCTCGGCGGCCCGTTGCGGCGACAGCGGGCGGGCGAACTCGGCGTTGATCGACAGCGAGTGCCCGGTGAAGACCGGCACGCGAACACACGTGCCGCTCACCAAAAGCTCTGGCACACCCAGGATCTTGCGGCTCTCGTAGCGCAGCTTCTGGTCCTCGTCGGTCTCGCCCGAGCCGTCGTCAACCAGCGAGCCCGCCAGCGCGACCACGTTGAACGCGATGGGTGCGACGTACTTGTTCGGAGCCGGGAAATCCACGGCACTACCGTCGTGCACCAGTTGCTCGGCGCCGTCGACGACCGCACGGACCTGCGTCGCCAGCTCTTGCACGCCGGCCAGCCCGCTACCCGAAACCGCCTGGTAGGTCGAGACGATCAGCCGGGTCAGGCCGGCCTCGTCGTGCAGCGGCTTAAGCACCGGCATCGCCGCCATCGTGGTGCAGTTCGGGTTGGCGATGATGCCCTTGGCCAACTGCTTCCCGCGCACGTCGCGGTCGAAGTTCACCTCCGAAACCACCAGCGGGACATCGGGGTCCTTGCGCCACGCCGACGAGTTGTCGATCACCGTGACCCCGGCGGCAGCGAACCGCGGCGCCTGCACCCGCGACATCGTTGCCCCGGCGGAGAACACCGCGATGTCCAGCCCGGACGGGTCCGCGGTCTCGGCGTCCTCGACCTCGATCTCGGCGCCGCGGAATTCCAGCTTGCGTCCAGCCGAACGCGCCGAGGCAAAGAATCGCACCTGCTCGGCCGGGAAGCTGCGCTCCTCCAGCAGGGCGCGCATCACCTGGCCGACCTGGCCGGTCGCACCGACCACACCGATGGAAACCATTTAGCGCCCCGTCCCGCCGTAGACCGTGGCCGCCTCGTCGGTGCCGAGACCAAAGGCCTCGTGCAGCGAAACGACGGCCTTGTCCAGATCATCTTCGGCGCACAGCACCGAGATGCGAATCTCGGAGGTGGAGATCAGGTCGATGTTGACTCCGTTGTCGGCCAGCGTCTCGCAGAAGGTGGCCGTCACGCCCGGGTGGCTGCGCATCCCGGCGCCGATCAGCGACACCTTGCCCACCTTGGCGTCGTAAAGCACCTCGGTGAAGCCGATCTCGCCCTTGAGCGATTCCAGCTTGGCCACCGCGGCCGGCCCGTTGTCGCGCGGGCAGGTGAAGGTGATGTCGGTCTTGCCGTCCTCAATCTTCGAGACGTTCTGCAACACCATGTCGATGTTGATGTCGGCGTCGGCGACGGCGCGGAAGATCTTGGCCGCGTAGCCGGGCAGGTCGGGGATGCCGACCACGGTCACCTTGGCTTCGCTGCGGTCGTGTGCGACTCCGGTCAGGATGGCGTCTTCCATGGGGATGTCCTTGATCGATCCGGAAACGATGGTGCCGGGCTTGTCCGAGTAGGAGGACCGGACGTGGATGGGCAGGTGGTAGCGGCGGGCGTACTCCACGCAGCGCAGCATGAGCACCTTGGCGCCGCACGCGGCCAGTTCGAGCATCTCCTCGAAGGTGACGGTGTCCAGGCGCTTGGCGTTGGGCACGATGCGCGGGTCGGCACTGAAGATGCCGTCGACGTCGGTGTAGATCTCGCAGACGTCGGCTTTGAGCGCTGCGGCCAGCGCGACCGCGGTGGTGTCCGAGCCGCCGCGGCCCAAGGTGGTGACGTCCTTGGTGTCCTGGCTGACGCCCTGGAAACCGGCAACCAGCACCACCTGGTCTTCGCCGAGCGCGGCCTGCAGCCGGCCCGGGGTGACGTCGATGATCTTGGCCTTGCCATGCGCACCGGTGGTGATGACTCCGGCCTGCGACCCGGTGAACGAGCGAGCGTTGCAGCCCAGCTCCTCGACGGCCATCGCGACCAGGGCATTGGAGATCCGCTCCCCGGCGGTCAGCAACATGTCCAGTTCACGGGCCGGCGGAGCGGAACAGACCTGCTGCGCGAGGTCCAGAAGGTCATCCGTGGTGTCGCCCATCGCCGAGCAGACCACTACAACCTCGTTACCAGCTCTTTTGGTCTCGACGATGCGCTCGGCGACCCGGCGGACCCGGTCGGCGTCGGCCACCGACGATCCGCCGTATTTCTGCACGACGAGCGCCACGGTCGTCCTTTCCGCCGATCTGGGTGATCGGGCCTCTACCAGAACCTCAACAAGGATAGGGGAAGGACTTCGCCGGTTCACTCGGCCTCCGGGGCGAGGACGTGCGAGGACATCGCGCTGCGGCCGCAGGATCGGCGTGTAAGCTTCTCCACGTGCAGCGCGCGCTCCTGCTCGGACGCCGCGACGGGGTCTGACCAGGACCGGCTCCCCGTCGCGGGTTTCGCCGATGCGCCGGTTCTTGAGTCCACTGGACAAGTCCCTGACAAGCCGGAGCGAAAATCGTGACCACCTTTTCCCAGCCTTCTAGCCCTGACGCCTTCACGTCCACCCGTGCCATCACCAAACCCGCGGGACCACGGGGCCCCGGCCAACCCACCTGGAACCCTCAGCGCGGGTCGGCAATGCCGGTCAACCGGTACCGCAGCTTCGCCGATGAAGTCGAGAACATCACGCTGCCCGACCGCACCTGGCCGGACCGTGTCATCGACCGCGCCCCGCTGTGGTGCGCGGTGGATCTGCGCGACGGCAATCAGGCGCTGATCGACCCGATGAGCCCGGCCCGCAAGCGCCGGATGTTCGACCTGCTGGTGGCGATGGGCTACAAGGAGATCGAGGTCGGCTTCCCGTCGGCCAGCCAGACCGACTTCGACTTCGTCCGCGAGATCATCACCGAGGGCGCCGTGCCCGACGACGTCACCCTGCAGGTGCTGACCCAGTGCCGGGACGAGCTGATCGAGCGCACCTTTGCGGCCTGCGCGGGCGCGAAGAACGTGATCGTGCACTTCTACAACTCCACGTCGGTGCTGCAGCGCCGGGTGGTGTTCCGCGCGGATCAGGCGGCGGTGCAGGCCATCGCGGTGGCCGGGGCACGCAAGTGTCTGGAGGAGCAGGCCAAGTACCCGGACACCCGGTGGCGCTACGAGTACTCGCCGGAGTCCTACACCGGAACCGAACTGGCCTACGCCAAGGCGGTCTGCGACGCGGTCGGCGATGTGATTGCGCCGACCCCGGATAACCCGATCATCTTCAACCTGCCGGCCACCGTGGAGATGGCGACCCCGAACGTCTACGCCGACTCGATCGAGTGGATGAGCCGCAACCTGAAGCGTCGCGACTCGGTGATCCTGAGCCTGCACCCGCACAACGACCGCGGGACCGCGGTGGCCGCGGCCGAGCTGGGCTATGCGGCCGGGGCCGACCGGATCGAGGGCTGCCTGTTCGGCAACGGCGAACGCACCGGCAACGTCTGCCTGGTGACGCTGGGGCTGAACCTGTTCTCTCGCGGCGTGGACCCGCAGATCGACTTTTCCAACATCGACGAGATCCGCCGCACCGTCGAGTACTGCAACCAGCTGAACGTGCCCGAGCGCCACCCCTACGGCGGCGACCTGGTCTACACCGCGTTCTCCGGCAGCCACCAAGACGCCATCAACAAGGGCCTGGACCAGATGAAGATCGACGCGGACGAAGCCGATTCCGACGTCGACGACATGCTCTGGCAGGTGCCCTACCTGCCGATCGACCCCCGCGACGTGGGCCGTACCTACGAAGCGGTGATCCGGGTCAACTCGCAGTCCGGCAAGGGCGGCGTGGCGTATGTGATGAAGACCGACCACGGCCTGGTGCTGCCGCGCCGGCTGCAGATCGAGTTCTCGCGTGTGATCCAGCAACTGACCGACGGCGAGGGCGGCGAGGTCACGCCGAAGGAGATGTGGGATGCCTTCGCCGACGAGTACCTGAACCCGATCCGTCCGCTGGAGCGCATGCACCAGAAGCTGCTCGCCGCCGAGACCGACGACGGCACCGACCGCATCGAGGCCACCGTCTTGGTCGACGGCGTGGAGACCGAGATCACCGGGGCCGGCAACGGCCCGCTGGCCGCGTTTGTCGACGCACTGAGCAGCGTCGATGTCCAGGTCCATGTGCTGGACTATTCGGAGCACGCGATGAGTGCCGGTGAGGAGGCTCAGGCCGCGGCGTACGTGGAGGCTCGGATCAGCCGGCCGATCGCGAGCGCGGCGGAGCCGGGCGAAGCGGGTCGGACGCATGAGCAGAGCAACACCGTCTGGGGCGTCGGGATCGCACCGTCGATCACCACCGCGTCGCTGCGGGCGGTGGTCTCCGCGGTGAACCGGGCGGCCCGGCTCGGCTGACGCGACCTACGGGGGGGGCAGGCATGACGCGAGTGACGCGATGTCCGGGGATGACAACCCGCTGCTGAGGGCTGCCGCCGACCGGATGGCATTCCTGGAGTTCGGCCGGCCAAGCGTGGCGGGAGTATCCGACCTGGTTATCGCTTCGTGGGAGCGCAGCCGGGATGCCGGTGTGGATGCCGTCCGCCCGATCTCCACGTTCACCGGTGAGATCGACACCGATTCGCTGTTGGCGCGCTGCGCGCGCCCAGTGCTGGAGCAGTTGGGCGACGACACCTCCGCCGCCGACCTGCCGCTGGCCATCGGCCTGAGCGACCGCAAGGTGCGCGTCGTCCAACGGATCGACTCCTCCTCGACGGCCACCCGCCTGTTCGACCGGGTTCAATACGCGCCCGGATTCGACTTCTCGGAGGCGGCCGTGGGCACCAACGGGGCCGGAACCGTCTTCGAGTCGGGCCAGCCCGTCAGCATCGTCGGCCCGGAGCACTACAGCGAGAGCCTGGAGAACTTCGCCGCCTGTGGCGCTCCGATCCTCGACCCGGTCACCGGCCGTGTCGAGGGCGTCGTGGCGATCGCCACCTTGACCCAGGCGTGGAACCCCGTGATGCATGTTCTGGTCAAGAACGCCGCGAAGGAGATCAGCCGCAACCTGCTGCTGGACCGCAGCCAGACGCAACAGGCCGTCTTCGACGCCTACCTACGCGTCACGGCCCGGTCGGCCCGCGCGGCGGTGTTCGCCTTCGGTGCCGCGCTACTGATCGCCAGCCCCGCCGCCCAGCAGATGTTCGACGCCGGGGAACAGCAGGTGCTCCGCGACCACGCGACGTTCCTGCTGGCCCGCAGAGAACGCGCCAGCGACACAGTCGTGCTGCCGAGCAGCCAACGCATCGTTCGTATTCGCGGAACCCGTGTCTTCGCCGGTACCGAAGTCGCCGGCATGCTGGTGATCGCCGAACCGGCGACCTCTGGGCGCGCCGGATCGGCGGGGGCCGCCGCTGAGCCCGGCGTGGTCCCACTCGGGGTGACCACGCTGTTCGGCTCGCAGAAATCCCTGGCCGGCGGTCGCTCCCCGGCATGGGTGCGGGCCTGCGACGAACTACGCGAGGCACTGGAGAGCCAGATGCCGGTACTGCTGGTCGGCGAATCCGGAGTTGGCAAGTTCACTCTGGCGACGCAGCTTTTTCAATCGGTCCATCCCGGCGCTCGCAGCATCACCATCGACGCCGAACAGCTTGCGGCACACGGCGCGGCCAGCCCGCCCCCCAGCGGTCCGGGTGGGCCCGCTTTGCACATCGCGCGTGACATCGATCGGGCGAGCCCGGCGGGCATCGCAGCACTGAACGCCTACTTCGCAGCGGTCGAAGCGCTCGCCTTACCCAGCTGGGTGGTCGCGACGGTGTCGCAGGACCCGTACGGCTCAACGCCATCAGCGCCGGAGTTCGGTGAGCTGCTGAGCCACTTTCATGCCGCGATCACCGTGCCGCCGCTGCGATACCGCACCGATGATCTGCCGGGCATCACCGCCGCCCTGCTACGCGGGATCGCACCGGAACGCAAGGTACGGCTCAGCCCGGCGGCGCACCGGCTCATCAGCCGATACCCGTGGCCCGGCAACATTACTCAGCTGCGGGCGGCCTTGATGCATGCGCTTCGCCAACGCCAGATCGGCGAGATCGCCGACACCGACCTACCCGGATACTGCCAGAGCGTCGCCCGCCGGGCCTTGACTCAGCTCGAAGTCATCGAACGAGATGCGATCGTCGCGGCCCTGCGACAGGCCGGCGACAACCGGGCCGCCGCCGCGATGCACCTGGGGATGTCGCGGTCGAGTCTGTACCGGAAACTGAAGACCTACGGCATCACCACGTAGTCGTCGATCGCGTCCGGAACCGTCATCCAATCGGTCGCCTCGCGGATGTACTGGCCGATCTGGCGCAACGATCGGGTGGCCTCCGGCACCATCGGGCCGGCGATCTGGAACACGTGCATCTGGCCCGGCCACACCCGCAGTTGGACCGGCACGCCAACGCTGGCCAGGCTGTGCGCAACCAGCTGGGCGTCCTGCAACATGGCCTCGGAGCCGGAGACGTGGATCAGGGTGGGGCACATCCCGGATTCGATGTGGTCCAGAGGTTCGAAGACCTCCTCACGCGTGCCGTCCACCCGCCGGCGCTCGGCAGCGTGGGTGATCAGCTCGACCAGCGCATCGAAGGCCCTGGCCGGGAACATCGCATCGGTGCCGCTATTGGAGTGGGTGCGCCGAGACGCCTTGGCGATCTGGGTCAGCGGTGACATGCAGACGAGGGCCGCGGGTTGTTCGGCCTCATCGAGGAGTCGCTGGGCCAACGCCAGAGCCAGGTAGCCGCCGGCGGAGTCACCGGCCACCACGATCTGGTCCGGTGCATACCCCTGGCTACGCAGCCACTGATAACCCTCGTAGCAGTCGTCGAGCGCGGCGCCCACCGAGTGGTTGGGGATCTTGCGGTAGTCGACCGCCAATGCGGGGCTGTCCGCATACTTCGACAACATCGTGATCAACCGGTCATGGGTGTTGACACCGCACGTCAAGAATGCGCCGCCGTGCAGGTAGAGCACGACGCGCCCGGTGCCGTCCGCCGGCAGCACGCCGGCGGCGCGGACCAGCCGTGCCCTGCAGCGCGACAACCGGACCGTGTGGCGAACGCTGCCCGGGGCGGAGGGGACGACCCGGGCAGCGTGGTCCACCAGGCCCCACGGCCATGGCGCCTTCGGCAGCTGACTGCCGATGGCCAGGATGGGCCAGATGCTGAGTCGGGCGGCGAGCCCGACGAGTTGGCCGGCGAGACTGGGGCCGTCCTCCACGACCTCGTCGGGCATCGAGGAATCCCGCCGGCGCGCCGGGCTCGACGCGCCTCGACGAGCCCGTCCTAGCAGCGGGGTCACGCCGGGGGTTGCCCGGTCTTCGCGTACAGCGGTGGTCATCGCTGTACCGCCGATGACCGCAAATGTTTCGTCACGGTTAACAGCATGGCGTTATCCGTTCACCTGTCGATGTCCCAATTTGGGACACGCGCCGCCTCGGGCGGGCACTAAAACAGCGAGATCTGATCGCCGGCGACCCCGGTGTCGACGAACTCCTCGATGTCGGTGCCTTGGGCAACCCGGTCGACACAGGCCATGAAGTCGTAGTCAGAGACCATCGGCACACCCAGCTCGCGCGCCAGGTAGCCCTTGCCCTGCTCGGGGCGGTCGTCGTTGCAGATCACCAGTGACGTGTGGGTGTCGACGACGTCGCTGTAGGCCAGCCCCGCGTGCAGGATGCGTTCGACGAGCTCCTCATGGGTGCGGGTGCACTCCGCCGACAACGCCACCCGCATACCCTGCACCAGCGGGCGTCCCCGCACGTAGCGGCCCGGGTTGAGGTAGGCGCACGGCATCCGCGACGCCAGCGCCTTCAGCGGCCGTAGTTCCTCGTGGGTGATCCGCCCGTTGGGCCAGCGCCGCCGGGTCACCGGCCGCACCGGCAACCACACATCGCGCTCCCGGGCCCGCTGCAGCGCAGGCGCCAGCACGCCGGCCAGCACCCGGGCGTCATCGAGTGCGTCGTGCGCCCGGGTCTGGACCACGCCCCAGTGCGCGGCCAGCGTCTGCAACCGCAGGTTGGGCAGGCCCAGGTCCAACCGTCGCGCGAGTTCCAGGGTGCACATCACCGAATCGACGGGCAGTGCGGCGCCAGCCATCTCGGCTTCGGCCGCCAGGAAGGTGTAGTCGAACGCCACGTTGTGGGCCACCAGGGTGCGGCCGGACAGCAGCGCGACGACCTCGTCGACGACATCGGCGAACTGCGGCTGTCCGGCCAGCATCTCTGCGGTCAGTCCGTGCACGTGGGTGGGGCCCGGGTCGGTGCCCGGGTTGAGCAGGTGCGATACCGATTGCTCCACCCGGCCGTCGGCGTCGAGCGCCAGCGCAGCGACGCTGAGCACCCGCGCCTGCCCGGGCCGAAACCCCGACGTCTCGACGTCGACCACAACCCAGCCGTCGCCGGGTTCGCGAGCCGGACGGCCCCACCGAGCACTCATGTGACGAGGATGGCATGCGGGTCGGACGATGCCGGCCGGCGATGGCCCGTGTCGGGGCACTGAATTGATCGAGGGCGACCCACTGCGCCCGGCGCGAGCGCCGCGCTTGTGATCGCCCTAAACTCACGCCGTGATCACCGCCCGAGGACGCCTGGCCCTGGCCGCCGGCGCGAGTGCCCGGTGGGCGTCGCGGGTGACCGGCCGCGGCGCCGGCGCGATGATCGGCGGTCTGATCGCGATGACCCTCGACAAATCGATCCTGCGTCAGCTCGGCGCAGGCCGGCGCACCGCCATCGTCACCGGCACCAACGGCAAGTCGACCACCACCCGCATGCTCGCGGCCGCGCTGAGCGACCTGGGCGCGGTGGCCACCAACTCCGAGGGCGCCAACATGGACGCCGGGCTGGTGGCGGCGCTGGCCGCCGACCGGACCGCGCAACTGGCGGCGCTCGAGGTCGACGAGATGCACGTCCCGCACGTCGCCGATGCGGTATCGCCGGCCGTGGTGGTGTTGCTCAACCTGTCCCGGGACCAGCTGGACCGGGTCGGCGAGATCAATGCCGTGGAACGCGCGCTGCGCACCGGCCTGGCCCGCCATCCGCAGACGGTGGTCGTCGCCAACTGCGACGACGTGCTGATGACCTCGGCCGCCTACGACTCCCCCAACGTGGTCTGGGTCGCCGCCCGCGCCGGCTGGTCGGGCGACTCGGTCAGTTGCCCGCGCAGCGGCGAGGTGATCGACCGCCACGAGGGCCACTGGCGATCCACCGGAAGCGAGTTCAGCCGGCCCACCCCGCACTGGTGGTTCGACGACGACTCGCTCTACGGGCCGGACGGTCTGGTGCTGCCGATGCGCCTGGCCCTGCCCGGCACCGTCAACCGCGGCAACGCCGCCCAGGCCGTCGCTGCCGCAGTCGCCCTGGGCGCCGATCCGGTCAAAGCGGTGGCGGCGGTCTCCGCCGTCGACGAGGTGGCCGGCCGCTACCGCAGCGTGCGGGTCGGTGACCACACCGTGCGGATGCTGCTGGCCAAGAACCCGGCCGGCTGGCAGGAGGCGCTCTCGATGGTCGACAAGCACGCCGCCGGGGTGGTGATCGCCGTCAACGGACAGGTGCCCGACGGCGAGGACCTGTCCTGGCTCTGGGACGTGCGCTTCGAGCACTTCGAGGAGGTTCCGGTGGTCGCGGCCGGCGAGCGCGGCACCGACCTGGCGGTGCGGCTGGGCTACGCCGGCGTGCAGCACACCCTGGTACACGACACCGTCGATGCGATTGAGTCCTGCCCGCCCGGGCCGGTCGAAGTCGTCGCCAACTACACCGCGTTCCTGGCGCTGCAGCGGAGGTTGGGCCCCTTATGAGCAGGGCTGAGCCGGTGCGGATCGGGCTGGTGCTGCCCGACGTGATGGGCACCTACGGCGACGGCGGCAACGCGGTGGTGCTGCGGCAACGGCTGCTGCTGCGGGGCATTCCCGCCGAGATCGTCGAGATCACCCTGGCCGACCCGGTGCCGGAATCCCTCGACCTCTACACCCTGGGCGGCGCCGAGGACTACGCCCAGCGACTGGCCACCCGGCATCTGATCACCCACCCGGGCTTGCAACGCGCGGCGGCGCGGGGAGCGCCCGTGCTGGCGATCTGCGCGGCAATCCAGGTGCTCGGGCACTGGTATGAGACCTCGGCCGGCGAGCGCGTCGAGGGGGTCGGATTGCTCGATGTGACGACCTCTCCGCAGGAATCGCGCACCATCGGCGAGGTGGTCGCCACGCCGCTGCTGGCGGGGTTGTCGGCGCCGTTGACCGGCTTCGAGAACCATCGCGGCGGCACCGTGCTGGGCCCGGACGCCTCGCCGCTGAGCGCTGTCACCAAGGGCGCCGGCAACAAGGCCGGCGACGGCTACGACGGCGCGGTGCAGGGCAGCATCGTCGCCACCTATCTGCACGGGCCGTGCCTGGCCCGCAACCCGGAACTGGCCGATCTGCTGCTGTCGAAGGTGGTCGGCGAGCTGGCACCCCTGGAGCTGCCGGAAGTGGACGTGTTGCGCCGCGAACGGCTGGCCGCACCCCGACGGGTCTAAGGCGGCCCCGATGTCCTCGGCCGACGAATCGGTGCGGACATCCTGGCTTCCGAGGACAAGTAATTGCCTGTCCATCTCCGTAGCGTTTCCGACGTCGCATACATCCGTAGACGACGGAAACCGAATAGGACAAGGAATTAAAAAATGGCAACCCCGAGTGTTTTCAATTTGGTCTCGAAGGTTCTCGACAGCACCAAGGAATTCGTGGACGAGCTGCTCGACAACGCCGAGAACCTCGAGTCGGATCTGACCGACATCACCAAGGACACCAAAGACTCCAGCATCGAGGCCCTGCGCGCACGGGCGAAGAGCCTCAACGAGCAGATCGAGAAGCTCGCCAAGGTCGAGGAGTCCAAGAAGGCCAAGAAGGCCGCGAAGTAGCACTTCCGGTGCCCGGCGAGAGCCCCACTGACAACGATCACGCCGCCAGTGGGGCTACGCACGGCTTTCCCAACTGCGACGACAGAAACGGCTTGACATGATCCAGAGCGCGGTCGCATCCGGATTGGTCGACTGGGAAGAGCTGACCGGCCAGTCCAAATTCATCATCGATATCGTCAGCATCCCGATTTTCAGCGCCATCGCCGGCTTGATAACCAACTGGACCGGCGTGATCATGCTGTTCTCCCCCACCCATTTCACCGGCTTTTATGTTCCCGGCCTCAAGACCGTCTTCCCACTGCTTCCACGCAAAGTCCAGATCCTGCCGACATTCGCCCCGAACGGCATTCTCGGATTCCAGGGGTTCATTCCCTGCCGTGCGGAGAAGATGGCGAGCCTCATGGTGGACATGTCGATTGCCCGGATCGGCAGCATCGGCGATTTCTACGAACAACTCGAACCCAACAAGATGGCCGACCTGATGGCCGACAAGATGCGGCCGAGCATCCGCAAGATCGCCACCGACATCATCAGGAACAACCACGGCTGGTTGTGGTACGCGTTGCCCTTGGTGGTCCAGGAGAGCGTGCTCGCCACCATCGACCAACGACTGCCCCACATCTCCCGGGCGGCGTTCGCCAAAGTCGGCAACCACATCGACGAGCTGCTCGACGTCAAACTGATGACGGTCAATCACCTGCGGCGTAATCCGAAGGTGCTCAGCGACATCTTCCGCGGCATGGGCGCCCCGGAACTGCGTTTCATGGTCAAGATCGGGGCACTCGGATTCGTTTTCGGAATCCCCCTGGCGCTGTACCTGAGCTGGATTCATTACTACCACCCGCCGGTTTTGAGCATGGTCCCTTCGTGGCTCGTCGTCCTCGGAGGAGCAGCCACCATCGGGGTCCTGGTCAACATTCTCGCGATCAAAGTCATCTTCGAGCCGGGCGATCCGAAACGCAGCCTGAGATACCCATGGAAACAGGGACTGTTTCCCAAACGCCAACACGAAGCCGCCGCGCAAGTCGCCACGATGATGTCGGAGAAGGTGCTGACGGTCACCAACTTCACCCGCGAGCTGCTGTTCGGGGCCAGCGGCGACAAAACGGCGGGCTTTCTCGCCGAAACCATCGCCGAAGAAATCGACGTCATCTTCACCCCGGTCGTCGCCGCCATCGGCAAGGCGACGGGCGCGGTCGACATGGAGGCGATCCAACGGAACGCCAGCGCGGAGATCATGAACTTCGCGCCGGAGGTGTTCTATTCCACCGAGTTCAACGAGGACAAGGCGAAGAAGATCGCGGACTTCGCCACCGAAAAATTCCGCAAACTACCACCCGCGGAGTTCAGCGAAATGCTTTACGCCGCAATTGAACAGGATGCCTGGTTGCTGTACGCCCACGGCGGGCTGCTCGGAATTCTCGTCGGCGCCGCCCACTTGCTGATCTTCGGCGCGTGAGCGTTAGCGGATCTGCGCGAGCGCCTTCCCGTCACCCCTGTCACGCGTGGCCGGCGGTCCCTTGCCCTTGATCTTGTCCTGGCGCCCATCGGTATCCCAGCCGCCCGCGGTGTATCCGTCACAGTCGATGCACACGTCGACGAATTGCTCGCCGAAAGCGGTCAGCCGGACACTCCGGTAGATCGTCACCGCCTTGGGCACGCTCTCGATCGCTTCCACCGCGGACTGCTGCACCTCCAACAACGCGTATCGCCGATAGTCGTCAACCGGCTCGTTCGAGATGGCCACCAGGCCCAAGCGGTCCAGATTGGCGAAGTAGTGCTGGTCGCGGTCGGGCCACAGACAACCGGCCATCCGCGCAATCATGCTGACGCCGCTGATCACCAGCTCCGAACCGATCTGAAACCACGTCTTGGTCCGCACATCGATCATCGGCTGGGTTCCGGCGACTTTGAGGAACCGCAGAATCCGCGCTTCGTCGGGAACAAGCTCATCGATGATCCGAGAGAACGACGGGTGCACATCGCGGCGCTGCAACTCGGGCTTGTAGGACACCCGCACCAGGGCGGTGCCGCGATGCCGGAGCGCTTCGGCGGCCTCCGCCGGCCCACCGCCGTTGATGACCCGAGCGATCAGGTCGGTGACCTCGCTCAGCGGTGGGCTGTTGGCCAGCTCCCCGGCCTGCCGCAGACCATGTCCCACCGTGTCGATTACTGGGGTGATCGCGGTATCGGCCAAGCCGCCCAGCGCAGTGTTGCCCAGGGGCAATCCCAACCGGGATACCAGCTCATTCACCACCGGTATCGGCGAACCGGCTGCCGGCGAGGGCGCGTCGGACAGTGGCCTGCCCGGCACGTTCAGCAGGCTGTTCACCACCGTCGCACCGGACGCCAGCTGACCGAGCACATTCAGCGGATTGGCCGGGCCGGCCCCGGCAAACTCGACTGACGGCGATTCCCCGCTCGACTTCTTCTTCCGCTTACGGGTGGGTTTGCCGGCCTTGCCACGATCGTCCGCGGGCGCCGGAACGGCGCCGAGCCGGTTTACGACATCCAACAGAGCCAGTAACGGCGCCCCACCGGCCGCCTGCGCTTGCTTGCGCTTCCTCTTGTGCTTGTCACCCATGAGTTCTCGATGTAGTCCTCGAACACCACTGCCGATGTGCTCCCCGTCACACCGTACCCCCTGCCTTGACGGCGCGCTGGCCGAAATCGTCGGTGGCCGCTTGGTACGCGGACTACGGTCGGGCCCATGGCGAAGCCGAACGTCGCGGATGACGCGGCCGTTGCCGAGACCGCGGTGCTGATCTCGCAGCGCCTCGATGACCGCTTGGCCGAGACGACCCGGGTGATCGAGGATCTGGTGGCCAAGGGGTCGCCGGAGCTGACGGTGGATTCACCGCTGCTGCAGTTGCTGCACGAGACGGTGGCGGCGAACGTCGACGCGTACTTCTCGGCGATCCGCCACAACATTCCGGTGGCCGAGATCGCCGCGCCGACCGTTGCCCTGGAGCACGCTCGCCGGCTGGCGCAGCGCGGGGTGCCGGTGAACGCGTTGGTGCGCGGCTACCGGCTCGGGCATTCGGTGGCGCTACAACTGGTGCTGGAGGAGGTTCGCTCCGCGGAGCTGGACCCGGACCTGAGCCTGCGCGTGCTCGGCGCCATGTCGACGCTCATGTTTGGCTATATCGACGAGATGTCGCAGCAAGTGGTCACCGTCTACCAGGCCGAGCGGGAACGCTGGTTGGAGAGCCGAAATGCGGTGCGCGC
The DNA here is from genome assembly GCA_024758765.1 of Mycobacterium sp. SVM_VP21. NCBI lineage: Bacteria > Bacillati > Actinomycetota > Actinomycetes > Mycobacteriales > Mycobacteriaceae > Mycobacterium > Mycobacterium cavoris. The sequence goes on along the minus strand of CP101406.1, from coordinate 2,070,401 downwards.
GTTACGGGTCCGAGAGATTCTTGCCGGCGAGAGCCTGGATGTCGATACGATGACGACCGCGATCCGCTACCCGCTGCGACGAACCCACGTGGCGCTGGTCGTGTGGTATCCCGAATCCGGCGGCGACAAACTGGCCGCCGCCGAGGGTTTCGTCAAACAACTCGCCGAATCGCTGGCGGTGCACGGCGCACCGCTGTTCGTCCCGGCCGACAGCACCACCGGGTGGGCATGGCTTCCACTACCGTCAGCCGACGCGCCCGACGTGGTGGAGCAGATCCGGGCTTTCGCACACTCCGCGGACGACAAGCCATGGGTGGCGATCGGTGACCCGCTGCCCGGAGTCGAGGGCTTCCGCCGGTCGCACCAGCAGGCCCTGGCGGCGCACACGCTGGCGGTCGCCTCCGGTACGGCGCGGGTCAGCGCGGCCGGCGATCCCGGGTTGGCCGCCGCGGCACTGCTCGGCGCCGACAACCTGCCCGCCGCCCGGGCCTGGGTTGCCGAAGTGCTCGGCCCGCTGGCCTGCGCCACCGAGGGCGACGAACGGCTCCGGGACACCCTGCGAGTGTTCCTGCGGACCGGCTCCAGTTTCAAAGCTGCCGGCGAGCAGCTGCACTTTCACGTCAACACCATGAAGTACCGGGTCCAGCGGGCGGTCGAACGCCGCGGCCGCCCGATCGCCGAGGACCGCCTGGACGTCGAGATCGCCCTGCTGCTGTGTCAGTGGTATGGCCACAGTGTGTTGTCTCCGGAGGACGAATAGCCGGCAGAATTCCGGTTTCGCGAGACGAGCGGCCAGGGGGCGCTACTACCTAACGTCAGGCACATCCGAAAACACGTGGTGTGACCAAGGCAAGGGGTTGAATGCGATGAGCACCGAGATGGCCAGCGAACCGAAGCTCTGGCAGGACAAGAAACGTCACCTGTGGCTGCTGGGCCTGGTGGTGCCCACCATGATGTTCCTGGTGCTGCCGCTGGTGTGGGCGATGAACAAGGCCGGCTGGCACACTGCGGCGCAACTGCCGCTGTACATCGGGCCGATCCTGCTCTACGTGATCCTGCCGGCGCTGGACCTGCTGATCGGGGCCGACGGGCAGAACCCGCCGGACGAGGTGATGACCGCGCTGGAGAACGACAAGTACTACCGCTACGCGACCTACGCCTACATCCCGTTCCAGTACGCCAGCGCCATCTTCGGCGCCTACCTGTTCACCGCCTCGGACCTGGGCTGGCTCGGCTTCGACGGGTCGCTGGGCGCCCTCGGCAAGATCGGTGTGGCGATGTCGGCGGCAGTGGTGGCCGGGGTCGGCATCAACACCGCCCACGAACTGGGCCACAAGCGGGAATCGTTGGAGCGGTGGCTGGGCAAGATCACCCTGGCCCAGGTCTGCTACGGGCACTTCTACGTCGAGCACAACCGCGGCCACCACGTTCGGGTGGCCACCCCGGAGGACCCGGCGTCGGCCCGCTTCGGTGAGACGTTCTGGGAGTTCCTGCCGCGCAGCACCTGGGGCGGCATCCGCTCGGCATGGGAGCTGGAAGCGGCGCGGATCCGCCGGACCGGCAAGAACCCCTGGGACCCGCGGACCTGGGCCGGCAACGACGTGATCAACGCGGTGGCGATGTCGGTGCTGTTCTGGGGCGTGATGATCGCGGTGTTCGGCGTGGCGCTGATCCCCTACGTGCTGATCAACGCCTTCTACGGGTCGTCGCTGCTGGAGTCGGTGAACTACCTGGAGCACTACGGGCTGGTGCGCCAGAAGCAGGCCAGCGGCCGCTACGAGCGCTGCACACCGCAGCACAGCTGGAACTCCGACCACATGGTGACCAACCTGTTCCTCTACCACCTGCAGCGGCACAGCGACCACCACGCCAACCCGACCCGGCGCTACCAGACGCTGCGCAGCTTCGAAGACTCACCGAACCTGCCGGCCGGATATGGGGCGCTCATAGGGGTGACCTACTTCCCCACCGTGTGGCGCAAGCTGATGGACCACCGGGTGCTCGAGCACTACAACGGCGACATCACCCGCGCCAACATCTCGCCGCGGCGCCGGGAGAAGATCCTGGCCCGCTACCAGGTGGCCGCCTGATGGCCGGCTACCGCTGCCCGGGCTGCGGCTACGTCTACGACGAGGCCACCGGGGAACCCCGCGAGGGGTTCCCCGCCGGCACCGGATGGCAGCAGGTTCCCGACGAGTGGACCTGCCCGGACTGCGCGGTACGCGAAAAGCTGGATTTCGAACTGATAGGAGAGAGCTCATGAACGACTACAAACTGTTCCGCTGCCTGCAGTGCGGCTTCGAGTACGACGAGGCGCTGGGCTGGCCCGAGGACGGCATCGAACCCGGCACCCGCTGGGCCGACATCCCCGAGGACTGGAGCTGCCCGGACTGCGGCGCCGCGAAAGCCGACTTCGAGATGGTGGAAGTGGCCCGGCCGTGAGCGGGGTGCTCATCGTCGGGGCAGGCCTGGCCGCGGTCCGCACCGCCGAACAGCTCCGCCGCAACGGCTTTGGCGGCCCGATCACGATCGTCGGCGCCGAAGATCACCCACCGTACGACCGGCCGCCGCTGTCCAAGGAGATGCTGCGTGGCGAGGTAGATGACGTTGCCTTGAAACCAGCGAGTTTCTACGACGACAACGGCATCACGTTGCGCCTCGGTGTGTGCGCCCGCTCCGTCGACGCCGCGGCCCACACCGTGACGCTGGCCGACGGCGAGGTGCTCGGCTACGACCAGCTGGTGATCGCCACCGGCGTTGTGCCCAAACGGATTCCGTCGTTCGTCGAGCTGGACGGCATCCACGTGCTGCGGACGTTCGACGACTGCGTGGCGCTGCGCTCCCGAGCCGCCCGTTCACGCCAGGCCGTGGTGGTCGGCGCGGGTTTCATCGGCTGCGAGGTCGCTGCCGCCCTGCGCGCTGCCGCGGTGTCGGTGGTGCTGGTCGAGCCGCAGGCCACGCCCCTGGCCTCGGTGCTCGGCGAGCAGGTCGGGGCGTTGGTCACCCGGCTGCACCAGGCCGAGGGCGTCGACGTGCGCACCGGCGTCGGGGTGGCGTCGGTGGCCGGGACACGCGGCGTCGAGTCGGTGACGCTGTCCGACGGCTCGATGATCCCCGCCGATCTGGTGGTGGTCGGGATCGGTTCGCGTCCGGCTTGCGACTGGCTGGCCGGTAGCGACATCGAGGTGGCGAACGGCATCGTCTGCTCTGAGGTGGGCCGCACCAGCGCCCCGGATGTCTGGGCTATCGGTGACGTGGCGTCCTGGGACGGTGTGCGCGTGGAGCATTGGAGCAATGTCGCCGAGCAGGCGAGGATCCTGGTGGCGGCGATGCTGAATCTCGACGCGGTGGCCGGCGCGGGCGTGGCGTACTTCTGGAGCGACCAGTACGACCTCAAGATCCAGTGCCTGGGCCACCCATTGCCCGGCGACACCGTGCACCTGGTGCAAGACGACGGCCGGCGCTTCGCCGGGTACTACGAGCGCGACGGCGTCGTGGTCGCCGCGGTGGGTGCGGGCATCCCGGAGCTAGTCCGCACGGCGCGCGGCAAGATCGCCTCAGGGGCGTCGATCAGCGAGGTGCTGCAACCTGTCTAGGGCCGCCAGCCGCGAGACTGCAGGGCTGTGCGAACCCGGGCGATGACGCCGGTGGGCGAGTCCTCGTTGATCGCCCGGATATTGATCCAGCCGATGGCCTCCAGCTTGCGCTGACGCCGGTGGTCCTTGACGTACTGCGGGCGGTCCTTGCGGTGCTGGTCGCCGTCGTACTCGACGGAGACCCGGTATTCCTCCCAGCCCATATCGAGGTAAGCGAACGGCCGGTAACTGCGGCCGCACACCGGGATCTGGGTGGTCGGAGTCGGTAGACCCGCGTCGACCAGAAGTAATCGCAGCCAGGTCTCCTTGGGTGAGGCGGCACCGGAGTCGACGAGCGGCAGCACCGCCCGCAGCCGTTTCAGGCCGCGTGCACCCTTGTGGTGCTTGGCGATCAGCAGCACGTCCTCGGCGCTGAACGGGGTGGCGCGGGCCAGGGCATCGAGCCGGGCGAGTGCTTTACCGCGGGGCAGATGGCGGCCCAGGTCGTAGGCGGTGCGGGCCGAGGTGGTGACCGGTAGTCGCCCGACATGAGTGATCTCGTCGTCACGCAGCGTTTCGTCGCGCACGATCAAACCGCGTTGTGACCGTATATCGGTCGCGATGAGCTCGACAGCGATGTTGTGGTCGACCCATTGGGCGCCATGCAGGGCAGACGCCGCGACCCCGGCGATCACTCCTTTGCGCCCGGCACTCAACCAAGCCGCCATCGTGCGGTCACGCAGCGTAGGAGTCGCGTCTTTGCTCAGGTAGATCCCGCGGTGGAGCGGGCGATACCAGCGGCGCAGTTCGTGGCGAGTCAGGCGGCCGTCGGCGATCGCCTCGCTGCCGATGAATACCCCGTCCATGGCGGGATGGTGCCAGGCCCCTCTGACACCTCCTCGAAACCGACGTTTTGCAGGAAAAGTGCGAGAAGGACCCGCCAAAACGTCGATTTCGCGGCAGTAGGGACTCAGGCCATGGCGCGGCGGCCGGTGAAGGCCCGGCCCAAGGTCAGCTCGTCGGCGAATTCCAGGTCGCCGCCCATCGGCAGCCCGGACGCCAAACGCGTCACGCTGAGCCCGGGAATGTCACGCAGCACCCGCACCAAGTAGGTGGCGGTGGCCTCGCCCTCGGTGTTGGGGTCGGTGGCGATGATCACCTCGCTGACGTCCACCCCATCGACCCGCTCCCCGACCCGATTCAGCAGCTCACGCACCCGCAGTTGCTCGGGGCCGATCCCCGACAAGGGATCCAGCGCGCCGCCGAGCACGTGGTAGCGACCGCGGAACTCCCGGGTGCGTTCGATGGCGGCGACGTCCTTGGGCTCCTCGACGACGCAGATCTGGGCGAAGTCGCGGCGCGGGTCCCCGCAGATCCGGCACCGCTCGGCATCGGAGACGTTGCCGCACACCTCGCAGAACCGCACCCCGTCGCGGACCTTGGTGAGCACCGCGGTAAGCCGGTCGATCTCCGGCGGCTCCACCGACAGCAGGTGAAAAGCGATCCGCTGGGCGCTCTTGGGGCCGATGCCCGGCAGCTTGCCCAGCTCGTCGATCAGGTCCTGAACCGGACCCTCAAACACCTAGGCTCCCGGCATGCCGAGCGCGCCGCCCATGCCGCCGGCCAGCGGCGAGAGCCGCTGCTGGGCCAGCGTGTGCGCCTTCTTCGACGCGTCGGCGAGCGCTCCCACGAGCAGGTCCTGCAGGGTCTCGATGTCCTCGGGGTCGACGACCTTGGGGTCGATGTGCACCGCGAGCACCTCGCCGCTGCCATTGGAGGTGACTTTGACCAGGCCGTTTCCGGCCTCCCCCTGCACCTCGGTGACGGCCAGCTCCTGCTGCGCCTGCAGCAGTCGCTGCTGCATCTGCTGAGCCTGGGCCAGCAACGCCGACATGTCGGGCGGGCCTCCTGGTTGCATGACACTCCCCTTGCGTTGTCGTGTGCGTGGTCTCGACTGGGTTGCGGCTTGGTTTCAGCTCCGAGACCCGGTGCGTGTGAGAATTCCAGCGTAGTCGGCCCCGGCCTACGTTGGCGGCGTGCGCGTACCAGTTCTTGTCCGTGTCGGTATCGCGATCACCACCGGCCTGGTGGTGGCCGCCGCGGTGCCGAACGCCCCGCTGGCTCCCTTGGCCTGGGCCGGTCCGGCCAATATCGCCGGCATGATCGTGTTCCTCGACCCCGGCCACAGCGGCGCGGGCGACCCCGCTGCCCTGTCGCGTCAGGTGCCCAACGGCCGGGGCGGCACCAAGAACTGCCAGACCAGCGGCACCGCGACCAACTCCGGCTATCCCGAGCACAGCTTCTCCTGGGACACCACGCTGCGGATCCGCCAAGCCCTCAACTCCGCCGGGGTCCGCACCGCAATGTCGCGCGGTGACGACAACGGGCCGGCTCCGTGCATCGACGCACGCGCCGCGGCGGCCAATGCGCTGCACCCCAATGCCATCGTGTCGATCCACGCCGACGGCGGGCAGCCCGCCGGCCGCGGATTCCACGTCAACTACTCCGCACCTCCGCTGAACCCCGCCCAGGAGGGCCCGGCGGTGCGGTTCGCCCAGATCATGCGCAGCCAGTTGCAGGCCGCGGGCATTCCGCCGGCCAACTATATCGGCACCGACGGCTTGAAGGGGCGCGCCGACCTCGCCGGGCTCAACCTGGCCGAATACCCGTCAGTCTTGGTCGAGCTGGGCAACATGAAAAACGCCACCGATGCGGCCTTGATGGAGAGCCCGGCGGGCCGCCAGCGCTACGCCGACGCGGTGGCGCGCGGCATCGCCAGCTTCCTGAGCGCTCAGACACAAGTGCCCTAACTCGCAGCGCTGCTGCGTGCACGCCCGCCGATCCGCCGTTAGCGTGGGAGGTGATGTCCGTTCGGCCGGCCGATACACCGACATCCCACGCGCGGGGGGTGCGTCGGCTGCTGGACAGCTACCGCAACATCCCCGCCGACGAATCGGTCCGGCTGGCCAAGCCCACCTCCAACCTGTTTCGGGCTCGCGCGAAGCGCCAGGCACCCGGGCTGGACACCTCGGGCCTGGTGAGCGTCATCGCGATCGACCCGGAGAACCGCACCGCCGACGTCGACGGCATGTGCACCTACGAGGACCTGGTCGCCGCCACCCTCCCGTACGGTCTGGCGCCGTTGGTGGTCCCGCAGCTCAAGACGATCACGGTGGGCGGTGCGGTCAGCGGCCTGGGAATCGAGTCGGCGTCGTTCCGCAATGGGCTGCCGCACGAGTCGGTGCTGGAGATGGACGTGCTCACCGGCGACGGCGAACTGCTGACGGTGTCGCGCGACCGGCATGAGGATCTATTCCACGCGTTTCCGAATTCCTATGGCACGCTGGGATATTCGACGCGCCTGCGGATCGAGCTAGAGGCCGTCAAGCCATTCGTCGCGTTGCGGCACATCCGCTTCGATTCCCTGGACGAGCTGGTCTCGACGATGGACCGCATCATCGACACCGGCGGACTCGAAGGCGTTCCGGTGGACTACCTCGACGGGGTGGTGTTCAGCCCCCGAGAGTGCTACCTGTGTGTCGGTATCGCGACCGATACTCCCGGCGCCGTCAGCGACTACACCGGCCAGCAGATCTACTACCGCTCGATTAGGCACGCGCACGGGATCAAAGACGACCGGCTGACCATCCACGACTACCTGTGGCGCTGGGACACCGACTGGTTCTGGTGCTCGCGCGCGTTCGGGGCACAGCGCCCCCTGGTGCGCCGGTGGTGGCCGCGGCGCTACCGGCGCAGCAGTGTCTACTCGAAGCTGATCGCCTACGACCAGCGCTTCGCCATCGCCGACCGGATCGAGAAGCGGCATCACCGCCCGCCTCGTGAGCGAGTGGTGCAGGACGTCGAGGTCCCGCTGGAGCGCTGCCGGCAATTCCTGGACTGGTTCTTCGCCCACGTGCCGATCGAGCCGGTGTGGTTGTGCCCGCTGCGGCTGCGCGGCGACGAGGAGTGGCCGCTGTACCCGATCCGGTCCAATCGCACCTACGTCAACGTCGGCTTCTGGTCGTCGGTCCCGGCCGGCGCTACCGAGGGAGCCACCAATCGCCTGATCGAGGCCAAGGTGAGCGAGCTCGACGGCCACAAGTCGTTGTACTCCGACTCCTACTACACCGCCGCGGAGTTTGACGAGCTCTACGGCGGTGAAACCTATCGGAGGATCAAAAAGACTTACGACCCCGACTCGCGGCTACTGGACCTCTACGCCAAGGCGGTGCGACGACGATGACGATCGACAGCGAGCAGGTACGCACTTCGACCGGCAGATTGAGCCTGGCCCAGGTGCTGGAGACCCTGGCCACCGACGGACGCCTGCCGCTGCGCTTCACCGCCTACGACGGCAGCAGCACCGGCCCCGAGGACGCACCCCTGGGCCTGGACCTACTGACCCCGCGCGGCACCACCTATCTGGCCACCGCCCCCGGCGACCTGGGGATGGCCCGCGCCTACATCTCCGGCGACCTGGGGCTGCACGGCGTGCACCCCGGGGATCCCTATCGGCTGCTCAAGGCACTGGCCGACGAACTGCACTTCAAACGGCCCTCGCCCAGGGTGCTGGCCAACATCGTGCGCTCGATCGGGATCGAGCATCTGGTGCCGATCGCCCCGCCACCCCAAGAGGCACTCCCCCGGTGGCGACGTATCGCGGAAGGGTTGCGACACAGCAAGTCTCGGGACGCCGGGGCGATCCATCACCACTACGACGTGTCCAACGACTTCTACGAGTGGGTGCTGGGGCCGTCGATGACCTATACCTGCGCGGTCTATCCGACTCCGGATGCGACGCTGGAGCAGGCCCAGGAGAACAAGTACCGGCTGATCTTCGACAAGCTGCGGTTGAGCCCCGGCGACGTGTTGCTCGACGTGGGCTGCGGCTGGGGCGGCATGGTGCGCTACGCGGCGCGGCACGGGGTGCGCGCCATCGGTGCGACGCTGTCGGCCGAGCAGGCCCAGTGGGCGCAGCGCGCGATCGCCGACGCTGGCCTGGCCGACCGAGCCGAGGTGCGGCACTGCGACTATCGCGATGTCGGCGAATCCGGGTTCGACGCGGTCTCCTCGATCGGGATGACCGAACACATCGGCGTGGCCAATTACCCCGCCTATTTCGATTTCCTCAAGTCCAAGCTGCGTCGTGGCGGCCTACTGCTGAACCACTGCATCACCCGAGCGGACAACAAATCCAGTGCGACCGCGGGCGATTTCATCGACCGCTATGTGTTCCCCGATGGGGAGCTGGCTGGATCGGGCCGGATCATCAGCGAGATTCAGGACGTCGGCCTAGAGGTACTGCACACCGAGAACCTGCGCAATCACTACGAGTTGACCCTGCGCGACTGGTGCGCCAACCTGGTGGCGCACTGGGACGACGCCGTGGCCGAGGTCGGGCTGGCCACTGCCAAGGTGTGGGGCCTGTACATGGCCGGTTCCCGGCTGGGCTTCGAGCACAACGGTATTCAGCTTCATCACGCGCTGGCGGTCAACGGCGGCGACGACGCCGGCCTGCCGCTGCGGCCGTGGTGGCGGCCCTAACTTCAGGGTCGGCGCGCGAAGGCCGGGGCCCGCTCCGGGCGAACGCCCACACCGACCAGATAAGCCGGAATTGCCGAGAGCCAGGGCAATATCGCGAACAGCCTGCCCACGCTCGCCGGCGGGCTGAGGTTCTGGCCGCGCAGGATGGGGTTCAGTGCCCGGTGCGCTGCCCGCTGCACCGATTGGGTGACGACGGTGGGCAGCTCCCGACGTCGCTGCACGGCGGCCAGATCCCGAGCGGTCACCCGCCCTTGCCGTAGCGGTTCGGCCAGGATGGTCGCAGCGGCCACCGCGTCCTGCACCGCCAGATTGATGCCGACCCCACCCACCGGCGACATCGCGTGTGCGGCGTCGCCGATACACAACAGCCCGTCAATGCTCCAGTGCCGCAACCGATTCACCCGTACATCGAGGTGTTTGACGTCATCCAGGCTCTGCAGCGCCTCCACCGAATCCGCGGCCTCGGGGATGAGCTCGACCACGTCGCGGCGGAACCCCTCGATACCGCGCGCCCGCTTGTCGGCGTCGGTGCCCTTGCGCCCCAGGTAGGCGACCTGAAAGTAACTGTCGCGCGGAATCATGATCGCGGCCCGCCCCGGCCCGAGGCGGGGCAACAAGGTGGGCTGGGCGGCGCGGTCGTTCGGCAGCCGGAACCACCACACATCGAAGTTCACCGGAAACTCGCGTGAGTGCAGGCCCGCCTCATGCCGCGCGACCGACCAGCGCCCGTCGCAGGCCACCGTGAGGTCGGCACGCAGTTCTCCGGTGCCCTCGGCGTCGCGGTAGCGCACTCCAGCCACCCGACCGTTCTCGTGCAGCAGCCCGGTGACCTCGGTCTGCATTCGCAAGGTGAACGTCGGCTCGGTCTGCGCGGACTCGGCGAGCAGGTTCAGCAGGTCCCACTGCGGCACCATCGCAACGTAGGGGTGCGGCTGGCGACGCAGCCGGCCGAAATCGACCACCGTGACGTCGCGCCCGGCCACGTCAAGGCTGACCTGATGGATCTCACTGTGCGCCAGCGTCGTGAAACGCTCCCAGAGCCCGAGCTCATCGAGTAGGCGCAGGGTGGTGGGGTGCACGGTGTCGCCACGGAAATCGCGCAAGAAGTCGGCATGCTTCTCCAGCAGCGTCACCTCTACGCCGGCCCGGGCCAGCAACAACCCGAGAACCATGCCTGCCGGTCCGCCACCGACGATCGCGCAGGTGGTTGTTTCGGTGATATCGCCCATTGGGGTGCCACGTTACGCGTGTTTGAGGCGGCGCCCGGGCGGTTATTCGCAACTCGGCAAGGGGGGCACATCATGACGGCCAAGACACTGACCAAAAGTACGAAAACCACCACGAACGGCAAGCTCGGCTTGGCCGAGGTTCTGATGCTCCTGGCGGGCGGAGGCCAGCCACCACTGAAGATCTCCGCCTACGACGGCAGCAGCGTCGGACCCAGCGACACGGAGCTGGGCGTCGATCTGCTGAACCCCCGCGCCACCGCCTATCTGGCCACGTCACTCGGTCAACTCGGGATCGCCCGCGCCTACGTCGCCGGCGACCTGGAACTGCGCGGCGTGCATCCCGGCAATCCGTACCCGGTACTCAACGCCATGGCGGATCTGGAGTTCAAGCACCCGTCGCCGCGCGAATTGGCCAACATCGTCCGGTCCGTCGGGCTGAAGAACCTGAAGCCGATTCCGCCACCACCGGAGGAAGCCCCACCCCGATGGCGTCGTACCGCGCAGGGACTGCGGCATTCCAAGGCTCGCGACGCCGATGCGATTCATCACCACTACGACGTCTCCAACACCTTCTACGAGTGGGTGCTCGGTCCGTCGATGACCTACAGCTGCGCGATCTACCCCAATCCCGGTGCGAGCCTGGAGGAAGCGCAGGAGAACAAGTACCGATTGATCTTCGAAAAGCTGCGCCTGCAAGCCGGCGACCGGCTGCTCGATGTGGGCTGCGGCTGGGGCGGCATGGTGCGCTACGCCGCCCGCCGCGGCGTTCAGGCGCTCGGGGTGAGCCTGTCGGCCGAACAGGTCGAGTGGGCACGAACGGCAATCGCCGACGAGGGACTCGCGGGCCTGGCCGAGGTGCGGCACTGCGACTACCGCGACATCCGCGAGGATGGGTTGGACGCCATCTCATCGATCGGGGTGAGCGAGCACATCGGGGTGAAGAACTATCGCTCCTACTTCGGCTTCCTCAAGTCGAAGTTGCGCACCGGCGGGTTGCTGCTCAATCAATGCGTGACAATGCCGGACAACTCGATCTACCGCGGCGACGCCTTCACCGACCGCTATGTCTTCCCCGACGGCGAGATCACCGGCTCGGGCCGCGTGATCTCCGACATTCAGCAGTCCGGGCTCGAAGTGCTGCACGAGGAGGACTTCCGCCACCACTACGCGATGACGCTGCGGCAGTGGGGCCGCAACCTGGTGTCGCACTGGGACGAGGCCGTCGCCGAGGTCGGGCTGGGTCGGGCCAAGGTGTGGGGGCTGTACATGGCGGCGTCGGTGCTGTGCTTCGAACGCAACCTGTTCCAGCTGCATCAGGTGTTGGCCAGCAACGTCGACCGTGACGGCGACGACGATCTGCCGCTGAGGCCTTGGTGGCAGCCCTAGCCGATCAGTCGCCGCTGATCCGGCGGGCACCCAGCTCGTTCTGCAACAACTCCAGGGCCACTTCTTCGGGGTCGCGACGAGGCGGGGCGTCGGAGCCGGCATCTACGGCGGCCTCGGCCAGCATGGCCTCCTCGTCGGCGCGGCGCGCCGACTCCACGTCGACCTGAGCGGGCGCCGCCGCCGGGCCCGCGTCCGGAGCGGGTCCGCCGGCCTCACAACGCACCCGCCAGTTCACCCCGAGGGCATCCTTGAGCGCTTCGACGATGACGTCGGCGTTGCGCTGCTCGGAGAGCCGCCGGGCCAGCGGGGCGGACTCGTGGCTGAGCACCAGCGTGTTGCCGTCCACGGTGCGCACGGTCGCGCCGGCGAGCATCACCTCGGTGGTGCGGCTGCGCTGACGAACCTTGTCGCGCACCGTGGTCCACATCGCGCGCACGGCGGCGGCATCGGGCTCGCCCGGAGTCACCACCGCAGCGGGTGCGGGTGCCGGCGGCGCCGCAGCGGGCTCCGGTTCGGGCGGCGGCGCGGGGGCCGGCGCGGGTGGTGCAGCGGGTTCGGGTTCGGGCGCCGTCGCGGCGGGTGCCGGCACCGGCTCGGGAGTGGGTGTGGCGGCGGGCTCCGGCGCAGGCGCGGGCGCGGGCTCAGCGGCCCGGGTAGAGCGACGGGTGAACTGCTTGGCGGGTGACGCGGCGGGTGCCGCTTGCGTGGCGGCAGCGGCCGGAGCCGGCGAGCTCGCCGCGGGGGCGGCCCCGGTCCGTGCGGGTGCCGCCGGGATCGACATGTCCAGTCGGCCCTCGATGCGCTCAACCCGTTGCAGCAGTGCGGCTTCGGTGTCGGCGGCCGACGGCAGCAGCAGCCGGGCACACACCACCTCCAGCAGCAACCGGGGAGCAGTCGCGCCGCGCATCTCGCCGAGGCCGGCGTGCACCACCTCGGCGTAGCGGGCCAAGGTCGCCGGGCCCAGCCGGGCGGCCTGCTCATGCATCCGCTCCAGCATGTCTTCGGGCGCGTCGACCACACCCTTGGCGACCGCGTCGGGGACCGCCTGCAGCACGATCAGGTCCCGGAACCGCTCCAGCAGGTCGATGGCGAACCGGCGCGGGTCGTGGCCGGCGTCAACGACCGCCTCCACCGCTCCGAACAGCGATGCGGCGTCCCCGGCGGCCAAGGCGTCGACCGCCTCGTCGATCAGCGCGACATCGGTGGCCCCCAACAGACCCAGCGCCCGTTGATAGTGGACGTGGTCAATGCCGGCGTCGTCTTTCTCCGAGCCGGCCAGCAGCTGGTCGAGCACCGAGAGGGTGTCACGCGGCGAGCCGCCGCCCGCCCGGATCACCAAGGGGAACACCGCGTCGTCGACGGCGACGTTCTCCTGCGCGCAGATCCGGCCGATCAGCTCGCGCATGGTTCGCGGCGCGAGCAGCCGGAACGGGTAGTGGTGGGTGCGCGACCGAATGGTGGGCAGCACCTTCTCCGGTTCGGTGGTGGCGAACACGAAGATCAGGTGGTCGGGCGGTTCCTCGACGATCTTGAGCAGCGCGTTGAAACCCGCGGTGGTCACCATGTGCGCTTCGTCGATGATGAAGATCCGGTAGCGCGACTGGGCGGGTGCGTAGAAGGCGCGATCCCGCAGATCGCGGGTGTCGTCGACGCCACCGTGGCTGGCCGCGTCGAGTTCGACGACGTCGATGCTGCCCGGGCCGTTGGGGGCCAACGCCACGCACGAGTCACACGTTCCGCACGGTGTCGGGGTCGGCCCCTGCACACAGTTCAGCGATCGGGCCAGGATGCGCGCCGACGAGGTCTTGCCGCAGCCGCGAGGTCCCGAAAACAGATAGGCGTGGTTGATCCGGCCCGCCGACAACGCGGTGCACAGGGGTTCGGTGACGTGCTCCTGCCCCACCACTTCGGCGAAGGATGCCGGCCGGTATTTGCGGTAAAGCGCCACGCCAGCAGGGTACTTGCTCGGCCCGACGACGGTGCAGGCCCGGCAGCCGAAGCGCTACGCCTTGGGGCGCAGATACCCCAACGTGTTCCACATGGAGCTGACGTCACGCCAGTTCAGCGTCACGAACAACCGGCCGCTGGAGTTCTGTTCGGCGACCTCGTAGCCGAACAGGGGACCGCTGCCCCGAACGGCGGTGACAACTGCGGCATGCCCGTGCTCACTGACATACCCACCGGGGCCGTAGATGACGATGTCGCCGACCCGCGGCTGGTTCAGGCCGCCGTCGAACGGGATCTGCTCGAAGTACTCACCCAGGCCATTGGTGGGGAAATGTTCGTAGAGATCGAACGCATTGCCGCTGGGATCCCTATTTTGCCAGGGGTAACCGAGCGCATGAATGTATTGCTGGACCAGCGGATAGCACTGGCCGTCGCCGTACACCACCGGATTTCCCAGCGCGCCCTCGGCGGCATCGCGGCGGAAGGCATCGAGTTGTTCGGCTGCCCTCGGCGACAATGCCCCGGTCTCGTCGGGCCCCGCCTGCACCGGCGCAGGTTCGACCGGCCGATCCGGCACCGCGTGCGCCGCGGGCACCTGGCCCAGTACACAGAACGCTGCCGTCAGTACCGCGCAGCCCCAAGCACGTGGCATGTCAGCCCAGCAGGTGCTCGGCGGCGGCCAGCAGCGCACAGGTGGCCAGTCCGTCGACAGCGTTGCGCAGGTCCTCGGTGGACGGGAACGACGGAGCGATCCGGATGTTCTTGTCGTCGGGGTCCTTGCGGTACGGGAACGAGGCGCCGGCTTCGGTGACCGCGATGCCGGCATCCTTGGCCAGCGCCACGGTGCGTCGGGCGGTGCCCGGCCAGACATCCAGGCTGATGAAGTAGCCGCCCTTGGGGTCGGTCCACGACGCGATCTTGGAGTCACCGAGCCGGTTCTCCAGGATCTCGGCGGCCAACTCGAACTTGGGCGCCAGGATCTCCTGGTGGCGGCGCATATGCAGCCGCACACCGTCAGCGTCGCCGAAGAACCGCAGGTGACGCAGCTGGTTGACCTTGTCCGGGCCGATCGAGCGCTTCCCGGCGTACTGCAGGTACCAGGCGATGTTGCCCAGCGAGCCACCGAAGAAGCTGACGCCGGCACCTGCGAAGGTGATCTTCGAGGTCGAGGCGAACACGTACGGCCGGTTCGGGTTGCCGGCGGCCGCGGCCAGCCCCAGCACATCGATCTGGTGGGGGAACTCGGTGGTCAGGGTGTGCACCGCGTAGGCGTTGTCCCAGAACAGCCGGAAGTCGGGTGCGGCGGTCTTCATCTGGACCAGTCGGCGCACGGTCTCCCAGGAGTAGGTGATGCCGGTCGGGTTGCCGAACACCGGCACGGTCCACATGCCCTTGATGGCCGGGTCGGCGGCGACGAGTTCTTCGATCAGGTCGACGTCTGGGCCGTCCTCGCGCAGCGGGACCGGGATCATCTCGATGCCCAGGGTCTCGGTGATCGCGAAGTGCCGGTCATAGCCGGGCACCGGGCACAGAAACTTGACGACCGGCTCCTGACTCCAGGGCCGCGGCGAGTCCACGCCGCCGTGCAGCATCGAGTAGACGACGACGTCGTGCATGAATTCGAGGCTGGCGTTGTTGCCGGCGATCAGATTGGGCACCGCGATGCCGAGCAGCTCCCCGAAGATGGAGCGCAGCTCGGGCAGACCTTGCAGGCCGCCGTAGTTGCGGGTGTCGGTGCCGTCGTCGCCGCGGTAGTCGTCCGGACCGGGCAGGGCCAGCAGGCCGTTGGCCAGGTCGAGCTGCTCGGGCGCCGGCTTGCCGCGGGTGAGGTCCAGTGCGAGCTTCTTGGCCTGCAGCTCGGCGTAGTCCCGCTGGTAGCGCTCATATTGCGCGGTCAGGTCGGCACGGTTGAGGGTATGCAGCGACACTCTGTCCCTTTCAAGTCCCTTATCAGGCGCGATCAGCCGGCGAAGGCCCGACATATAAGGGGACCCCGCGCACCCGCCAGAGCCCATTGACCCTTGCTGCCTTCCGGCCCTAGGGGAGTTCACAGGATGGACGCCGCGCGGGGTCCACGGGCAAGTCTAGCGGTGGTCGCGAGCACGGCGAAGCCGGGCGCTGCGGGCCACCGCCATGGAGCACAGCGGTGGTCGGGCGCCCGGCGACGATGCGGTCGGCGGAGCAGACAGCTGAGGAGTCGGGCAGTCCAGCAGAGCGCGGTGGAGGCGGGCAGGAAGAGGAGTGCGCAGGGCATCCAAGAGACTCAGCTACCATTGCCGACGGAGGATTCGCCTAGTGGCCTATGGCGCTCGCCTGGAACGCGGGTTGGGTTAATAGCCCTCAGGGGTTCAAATCCCCTATCCTCCGCACCCGATTCAGGTGCGGCCGGACCGAAAGATCGAGGTCCGGTCGCACCTGACTCACTAGCTGACGAGCATGGGAGGTGGCGTGAGTCGTACCGTCGCCACGGTTTGGCACGCGTCGCTCTCGACTCTCGCCGCCATCCTGTATTTCCTCTTTGTCCTGCCGCGGTGGTGGGAGCTGACCGGCTTCAGCCCGCATGTGCTGGGCACCGTGATGCGAGTCCTCCTCGGACTGCTGGTCGGGGCGATGGCCCTGCCGGTGGCAGCGGTGTTGAAGCAGTCCCGCAAGCCCGAGTACGGCACCCCGCAGCTTGCGCTGTCGCTGCGGACCGGCTCGATCGTGGCGCACCTGGTGGCCGCAGCGTTGATCGCCGGCACCGCGATCAGCGAGATCTGGTTGTCGCTGGACAGTTTCGGAATGTGGCTGTTCGGGATTTACGGGGCCGCGGCCGCGATCGCCCTGTTGGGAATCGGCGCGTTCTACCTGGCGTTCGTCGCCGAAATGCCGCCGCCGCCGCCCAAACCGATCAAGCCGAAGGCCGAAAAGCAGCCTAAGAAAGAGCGTCGGCGGGGCAAGAAGTCCGGCGACGCAAAGGCCGAAGACGCCGAAGACGCCGAAGACGCCGAGGACGCTGACACCGACGAAGAGTCGGGCGACGAGACCGACGACGACGCCGACGCTGCGGTTGCCGACGAGCCTGCAGCCACTGAGATCGCCGAGCCGACGAGCGAAGAACCGGACGAGCCGGCCTCAACCAGCGAGGACAAGCCGCGCCCGTCCGGAAAGCGCCGGGCGAAGAAGGGCCAGTAAGCCCAATCTGGCGCGGCTACCCTGTTCGCTATGGCCGAGAACCTCGGCGGTTCAGCGAGGCTCGACGCAGGAGAGGCGAAGCTGGAACCGCCGCGTCAACGCGGTGCCTTCGCGGATGCGGCGCGCGCGCGTGAAGAGGAGCTCGCAAACCGGCTGGCCACATCGGTAGCAGCCGACAAAGAACTCCAGACGATCCTGCAGCAGGCCGTACGCAATGCCGTGAGTTCACGGCAACGCCTTGACGCCATCGAGGCCGAGATCCGCGAATCGGCCGCCACCTGGCCAGGACTGGACACCCCCACCGGTTCCCGCCAGTTCCAGCGATTCCTCACCGCCAAGACCCGCGAAATCTACCGGGTGGTCTCCGATGCCGCCGCCGACAGCCGGCACCGGGCGCAGCTGGCGCAGACCCTGACCAACCACTACAAGCTGGGCAGCGGTGAGGACGGCCAGGACCCGCACATCCGACTGGTGGACAGCACGATTCCTGCTAACGGCCAGCAGCCCCGCGATCCCACCATCGCCGGCGTGGGCAGCCCACCGATGCCGGAGAAGCAGCACGGTTCGCCGTATGACCTGGGCGCGACGATCCCGGGCACCGGCATCGTCATCACCGGCGACCCGGAGAGCGGCCACCCCCGTCTGCACACCCCCGGCAAGCCCGACATCGATAATCCGTTCCCCGTCGACGAGGGTTTCCGGGCACTGCCGACCGGCACCGCGATCGGCCCCGACGGCCAGCAATACGCCTTCTACAGTGTGCGGCCCTACGGGCTCGGCACCTCACCGGAGAACTACATCGCGCCGGAATCGCGGGTCCAGAATCTGGCCGATCCGGCAACGGATTTGGGGCCGCTGCTGGGCACTCCGCTCGGCTCGGACACCAAGGTGGGCATCTCCCAGGCCAGCGGCGTCTACGACCCGGCATCCAGAACCATGATGATCGTCGGCAACGTCGGCCAGGACGGCCAGCGCGCCCTGTGGCAGTCGGCCCCGGTCGCCGCCGGTGACCCGCCGAATGCCTGGATGAACAGCCTGCACGAGGTCGGCACCTTCAACAATCTGGGTCCAGCCGATCGGGAGAATCAGATTGTGTCGCTGCCCCAGGGCGGGTATCTGTTGGCCAGCGCCAGCGACGACGGCCAGGCCGTGGGGGTCACCGCCGGCAGCCCGCAGGGACTGCTGCAGGCTCCCTCGCAGGATCTCACCGGCCCCGGATTCATCCCGAGCCCTGGTAATGAGCCGGCCGTCCCGTACGGGCCGAGCATTGTCAACATCGAGACGCTTCCCAACGGGCAAGAGCAGGTCACGATGCGGCTCAGCACGTGGCCGAGACCCGAGGGCTGGCCGACCGGGCCAGATGCCCCGCCGCCGCCCTATCGCCCACGCACCTACACCACCACGTTCAACGTCAACCCGTAGCGCAGGACCTCTAAAATGCCGTGCTGCCCGACGGGCTCAGCACGAAACCGTGATGCCCTAGAGAGGTGTCCAGGCAGGCGACAAGCTGGTCGGTGCCCACCGCGCAGGTGACGTTGCCGTACGACAACTTCTGCCCGACGCCCAGGAAGGCTCCGTTGGAGAATTGGCGGCCGCAGCCGGTCGATTCACGGTTCAGTCGCAGCCCCGCCGCGCCCTGCGAGCGCACCGTCCCGATCACACAGCCGCCCGGCACCGGGGCGCCCGAACCCAGCGGCGCGTTGGCCAAGCCCGGCATATCGCCGTCGCACATGATGGCCTGCGACGATCCCGCGGGCGGGTCGATGGCGTCGAATTGGCAGGCGACGTTGTAGGGCGTGGAGAAGTTCACCCAGCGCCCCGGCCCCTTGGGGCCCGTCGAGATGTAGTTGTCCACCGGAACCGTGGTGAAGTCGTCGAAGTTGGGGAACCCCGCAGGTTGCGCGCCCGCAGGTGATCCCGGGGCCCCCAGAAACAGGCCGCCCACCGCGCCGGAGACGAGCAGAACCCGCATGACTCGACGGGCGGAACCGTTCATCGGTCTCCTGTTACGGCTTGGGGGCCCAGTCCCACACCGACATGTCGTCGCGCGGGTACTGACTGCAGGCCTCGGTCGACTTGGCGACGACGCCCTTGTTGTTGAAGAAGATCTTGGCGTGGTTGGGCCACGACACCGTCAGCGGGTCGGCGAAATTGGTCGCCAGTTCCTCGGAGTAGGCCCGGCGCTGATCGGGGTTCAGCGAGAAGAACCAGTGCATCTTGTCGATGGCGGCCTGCTGCACCTGGACCGGCTTGTTGTGCATGTCGATCATGTAGCGCTCGTAGTAGATCGGCGACAGGTCGCGGCTGGCGGCCAGCATCTGCTCGGCACTGCAGTCGGTGCGAATCACGCGACGCGGGATCGGGAAGTCGTCGGTCGCGTCGGCGGAGGCGGTGGCGGGCAACAGCACCGCGGCCACGGCTGCGCCCGCGGCAGCAGCGGTCACGACGATGCCCCGCAGAATCGAGCGGTGCGTACGCATGGAGTCCACTGTAGCCATTCCCCCGGTCCTTTCACTCTGTCAGTTCTCGGACGCTAAACCCGCCGGTGAGACCGCTGAGTCGGGTGAAGCAGGTGAGGCGAATGCGCCAGCAAATGGCCGCTTAGCCATCCGAACTCAGTAAGCAATGCTACATAACTTTAGCCATGCTACCTAATTGGTTTTCTGGCCTCTGAGCATGCGATCGCTCACACTCGGCTACCGGTTGTGGGCCAGCTCCTCGGTGTTATCCGCTGGTGCGAGAGCGGCGGCCTCTCGGTGCCGGGCGGCTTTGCCGCCGACGTGCGGCAGCACGTTGATGGGCCACCAGAACCACCGGCCCAGCAGCGCCGCGATCGACGGCGTCATGAACGCCCGCACGATCAACGTGTCGAACATCAGGCCCAAGCCGATAGTGGTGCCGACCTGCCCGATGATGCGCAGGTCACTGACGACCATCGAGGTCATGGTGAAGGCGAACACCAGGCCAGCCGCCGTCACCACCTTGCCGGTACCGCCCATCGCCCGGATGATGCCGGTGTTCAACCCGGCGTGGATCTCCTGTTTCAGTCTGGAGACCAGCATCAGGTTGTAGTCCGACCCGACCGCCAACAGCACGATCACCGACATCACCATCACCAGCCAGTGCAGGGGCATGCCGATGAGGTACTGCCAAACCAACACTGACAATCCGAACGACGCTCCCAGCGACAGCGCGACGGTGCCGACGATCACCGCCGCGGCGACCAGTGCACGGGTGATCAACAGCATGATGACGAAGATCAGGCACAGCGAGGAGATTCCGGCGATCAGCAGGTCGTAGAAGGAACCGTCGTGCATGTCCTTGAACATCGCGGCCGTCCCGCCGAGGTAGATCGTGGCGTCCTCCAGCGGGGTGCCCTTGAGTGCTTCCTCGGCCGCCTCACGAATCTTGTCGATATGCGAAATACCTTCCGCGGTGGCGGGATTGCCCCGGTGCGAGATGATCATCCGCACCGCCTTGCCATCCGGGGAGATGAACATGTCCATCGCACGCTTGAAGTCCGGGTTCTCGAATACCTCCGGCGGCAGATAGAAGGAGTCGTCGTTCTTCGACTCGTCGAACGCCTTGCCCATCGCGGTGGCGTTATCGCTCATCTCGTCCATCTGGGAGAAGATGCCGGCCATGGTGCTGTGCATCGTCAGCATCATGGTCCGCATGGTCTCCATGGTGTCGATCATCGGCGGGAAGGTACTCAGCATCTGCGGCATCAGGGCATCCATATCGCCCATGTGCGCGATCATCTTGTCCATGCTCTCGCTCATCGGATCAACGCTGTCGACCATGTCGAACGCCGAGCGCAGGGAGAAGCAGATCGGGATGTCGTAGCAGTGCGGTTCCCAGTAGAAGTAGTTGCGGATCGGCCGCCAGAAGTCTTCGAAATCGGCGATGTGGTCCCGGATGTCGTAGATCTGAGCTTGTAGGTCATCCATGTCGACGACCATCTCGTGGGTGGTGTTGGCCAGTTGGCTCATGTGGCCGTACATCTGGCGCATGGTGGCGATAGTCTCGGCCATCGCCTCGGCCTGGGTGAGCATGTCGTCCATGCGCTTCTTCTGAAACTGCATGGTCTGCAGCTGGCCGGCGTTCTGCATGCTGATCTGGAACGGAATCGAGGTGTGTTCCAGCGGGGTGCCCTGCGGGCGGGTGATCGCCTGAACCCGGGAGATCCCGACGACCTTGAACACCGACTTGGCCAGCTTGTCGATGATCAGGAAGTCCGACGGGTTGCGCATGTCGTGATCGGACTCGATCAACAGCACCTCTGGCATCATCCGGGACTGCGAGAAGTGCCGATCCGCTGCGGCGAAGCCCTCATTGGCCGGGATATCGGTCGGAATGTACTTCCGGTCGTCGTAGGCCGGCTGATAGCCCGGCAGGGCCAGCAGACCGACGGTCGAAACGATCAGCGAGGCAATCAGAATCGGTCCCGGCCAGCGAACGATGGCCGTCCCCAACTGGCGCCAGCCGCGGGTGCTCATCTTGCGCTTGGGCTCGAACAGGCCGAACCGGCTGCCGACGGTGATGATCGCTGGGCCCAGAGTCAGCGCGGCGGCCACCGAGACGAGCATGCCGGCCGCACAGGGAATGCCCAGCGAGATGAAGTAGGGCATCCGGGTGAAGTGCAGGCAGAACAGCGCGCCGGCGATCGTCAGGCCGGAGCCCAGGATGACGTGCGAAACTCCGTGAAAAGCCGTGTAGTACGCGGTTTCCGGGTCCTCGCCGGCGTGCCGGGCCTCGTGATACCGGCCGATCAGGAAGATCGCGTAGTCGGTACCGGCGGCGATGGCCAGTGAGACCAACAGATTGACGGCGAACGTGGTCAATCCGATCAGGTGGTTATGCCCGAGGAACGCCACTACACCGCGCGCGGCGGACAGCTCCAGGTACACCATGACCAGCAGCAGCACGACGGTGGTGATGGACCGGTAGACGGCCAGCAACATGGTCAGGATCACCACGACGGTGACGGCCATCATCTTCAACATGGACTTGTCGCCGGCATGGTTCATGTCGTTGGCCAGCGCCGCGGTGCCGGTGACATAGACCGTCAACCCGGAGGGTTTCTCGATGGAGTCCACCGCGTTGCGGACCGCCTCGATGGAGTCGTTCGCCGCGGCCTCGCCGATGTTGCCGACCAGGTTCAGTTGCACGTAAGTCGCTCTGCCGTCGGCACTCTGGGCTCCGACCGCAGTCATCGGATCGCCCCAGAAGTCCTGCACGTGCTGAACGTGCGCGGTGTCGGCTTTGAGCTTGGCGACCAACTCGGCGTAGTACTCGTGCTCGGCGTCGCCGAGTTCGTGATCGGCTTCCAACACGATCATCGCGGTGCTGTCGGAATCCGACTCCTGAAAGACCTTGCCCATCTGGGTCATGGCTTGCACCGAGGGGGCATCCGTCGGGCTGACCGAGACGGCGTTCTCCTTGCCGATCTGCTCCAGCGGGGGCACCATGGCGCTGAACACCACGATCAGCGCCAGCCACCCCAGGATGATCGGCACCGACAGTCGGCGAATGGTGCGCGCGATGAACGTCCGCTCAGGTTGCCCGCCGATACCTTGGATCGTCGACGGACTCATGCGGCCTTCAACAGACAGAACGTGTAGGCGTTCACCTCGTTGGAGACGCGTTCCGCCTTGACTTCGTCATCGACGATGATTCGGCAGCCGATGCTGTCGCTGTTGCCTTGGGCCATAATGCTTCCCACTACCGCCGGCAGGGTGGTGACGATCTCCAATTGCCACGGCAGCACGGCGTCGGCGACCCGTTGTGGTTCTGAGTCGACGTCGAAATAGCTGATGTCCGCGACGGTCCCGGGCGGACCGAAGATCTCATAGGTCATCCGCTTGGGGTTGAAAGGCTTGGTTTCGTCGACCTTGCCATCGGAGTACGACGGGCGTTTCTCGGATCCGAACATGCCGTGGATACGCGTTACCGTGAAGCCGGCAACGCCGACCACGGCCAGTATCACCAGGGGTATCCACACCCGGCTCAGCACCTTGAAAATCGGAGTCCCCTTTACCAGACATCTTTGGGCACCCTAACCCACGTCGACGAGCGTAAGCGCACGCTACAGCACTTCTGAGGACGCCTGCAACGCACGCTGTGTGCGTTATCCTCGCGCTGTGCGCCAGGCGACCTTCCAACGCGCCCGCAGCGACGAGAAGAAACGTCAGCGGGCCGAAGCACTGATGGAGGCGGCGCGTTCGGTGGCGTTGGAGACCGGTGTCGCCTCGGTGACCCTGACGGCGGTCGCAAGCCGCGCCGGAGTGCACTACTCCGCGGTGCGGCGCTACTTCAGCTCGCACAAAGAGGTGCTGCTGCGCCTGGCCGCGGAAAGCTGGGAACGCTGGTCTGCCACCGTCTGCGCGGCGCTGAGCGAGCCCGGGCCGATGTCTCCGGCGCGGGTCGCGACGATCCTGACCAGCGGATTGGTCGCGGACCCCCTGTTCTGCGACATGCTGGCGAATCTGCACCTGCATCTGGAGCACGAGGTCGACGTCGACCGGGTGATCGAGGTTCGCCGCAGGAGCTCCACAGCGGGCTTGGCCATGGCCGATGCCATCGAGCGGGCTCTGCCCGGCCTCGGCAAGGAACGCGCGCTGGACCTGCTGCTGGCCTCGTACTCACTGGCGGCGCCGTTGTGGCAGATCGCCCATCCGCCGGCCGACCTTGCCGACGCCTACTCCGCGGAGTCCCAGGTTCCGCCTGATTGGAATCTGGACTTCAGCACTGCGCTGACCCGGCTGCTCACCGCCACCTGCATCGGCCTGTTGGAGCCGTCAGTCTGATTTCTCCCGGCTGGGCTGCACCCGCTTGGGCTCGCCCGGCATCTTCGGGTAATTCGGTTCTCAGGGCATTTCAACCCTGTGCGGTTTTAGGTTCGCCCCCCACCAGATCGGACCGTCCTCCCAGGGATCGGCGAGCAGTCAGCATGTTTGCCTCGGAAGCCTGGTTCCGACATCAGGTGGCACGTCCTCACTGAACATGAGGTGCCTCGCGGTAGTGATCGAGGACCCGTGACCAGGCACCTCGGTACTTCAGTGCGTGGTATCGAGCCGGATCTCGTTGGGTAGTACACCGCTGACCCAATTGGCGGGGGTGCTTCTCGGCCGCGTGCCCCGCGGCATGACTGGTGGCCTGGAGAGCCATCTCGACGTTTGCGACGTCGACGTCGATGGCGTGGACATGCGGATCGGCGGACAAGAAACCCGCAGACTCGCCGTCGGAGACCGAGTCCGCATCGACGCAATCATGAAGATCGAACCCACCTACACTGCGCAAGCTGTCCACTACCTCGACGAGCAATCCTGAATTTCCCGGTCGGGGTCAGCCGTGCCCGCGGAAGATTATCCGCATCATCTTGAGGGTGAAGCGGGTGAACCGCCAGGACTGGATGAGTAGGTTCTGACGCGCTCGCAGTTTGCTGCGGGTGGGCAACGGGGCAGCGGCGATGCCTTCGGCAGTCCGGTCGTTGCCCGTTGGGTGGAGGCTGTCGTCGTCCACGGGAGCACCTTCCATACGGGTCATTCGGGGATCAGCCACCAGAACGGCCTGGCTTTGGCCTTGTAGATGAACAGGTAGTGCAGCAGCAGTTTCATCCAGTGCCCGGCCAGGCCGATCTCTCCGGACGTGCCGGCGAGATCGCGGCCGGTCTGCGGATACGTCTTCCAATCCGGGACGACCGGGTACATCGTCATCGCGGCGGCCGATCCTTGCCGGAAGCCGGTGCCGGCCGAGGCGACGCACGCGGCACCCACGGCCGCCATCGAGGCCGCGTGCGCAGGAACTTGGGTGGACTTGGTGATCCGGTCGCGGATGGTCTCGGCGACCGCTTTGGCCATCATGCCCGACGGCATGCCGGTGCGCGGCGGGGCTGGGGTGATGACCGTTCCCCTGACACTCTTGCGCGGCTTCGAGATCGGATGTGGAGGCGCGAACGCGATGCCGGGCGCGAAGATGTTCGGGTAGGCCGGCGACTCGTAGGTGCGCGGCCAGTCCTCGGCAGACCATTCTTCGTAGGGCTTGCCCGAGTAGTCGGCGTCGACCTTCAAAAATCCCGATGGCGCGAACATGGCGGACGTGATATCCGCGCCGTCCCTGTCGTAGGCGGCGAGGGTCACGCCCTTGAACGGTGGCAGGAGCATGGCGAAGTCGAAGTCCAGGTCGTGCTCGTTGCCGTCGAGTTGCTCGTAACGCAGCTTGCCTTCCATCACCTTGCTGACATGAGCCTGGGTGATGGCTTTGACGCCGCGCTCACGGAATAGGGACTCGGTCCACATCCGGCTGGACTGCACGAAGCCCTTCTCGACGAACTGCATGCCGTCGACGCCGAAGTCGCCCAATTCGTATTCATTGGTGAGGTAGTAGATCTCGGCGAGGTCGCGCACCCCGGCGTTGCGCAGCGTGCGCTCGACGTTGAAGGTGTACTCGAACGCCGCGCCCTCGCAGGTGCAGTTGCCGTGGCCGACGCCGACGACCAGGCGCTGCTTCTCGCCGGCCTTCAGCTTGGCGACGACTTGTTCAAATGCCTGGGCCGTTGCTGCGGCGTGGGCAGCGGTGCACACCGACCAGGAGTGCCCATCGGGTCCGAGGCCGGGAGTGGCGGCGAAGTTCAGCTGCGGTCCGGTGGCGTTGATGAGGTAGTCATAGGTGAGATTTCCGGTCTCACCACGGTGTTCCTCGTCGGTGTAGGTGAAGTCCACCGACGGCGACGACTGCTCGCCCGTACCCTCGGGACGGATCGCGGTGGCAAGACCCTGATGGAAGACGATGCCCTTTCGGCTGTAGACGGGCTTGAGCGGAATCAGCACCTGATCGACGTCCATCCGGCCGACACCGACCCAGATGTTCGACGGTATCCAGTTCCAGTCGGGCTCCGGTGAGATCACGACGACCTCATGTGCGCGGGAAAGCATTCGGCGCAGGTGCAGCGCGGCGGTATGCCCGGCGATACCCGCGCCGAGGATTACGGTTCGTGCCATTGGTGCTCCTCGGTCGACAGTACGATCCGACCCCCATGGTATACCGCATGGGGTATACGCGCCAATTGCCGCGCGGCCCCTTAACGCCCTTGACCTCGATCCATGTGTGCCACGAACGTCGAGTATGCGTCCGCCACCTTGACGACCAGGCCCCCAGATCGGGCCGGCGCTAACATGATTCGCCACTATGCCTTGGCCTGCGCCACGGCCACCGCGCGCAACTGCGCAATTTGCAGATTCATACCCCCAGGGGCGCCGCCGGTCTTTACGATTTCTGAGCTGGTGCCCTCAGCTCGGTCGGGGCGTCCGGCAGTTGTCGCCGCCGTGGGAGCTGCGGGACACCTTCACCATCTTGATTGAGCTGGAAGCCGCGGTGGTGTTCATCGGCGAGGGGTGGAGGAGATTGCCGGATCGCGGTCAGGGATGCCATCGGACCCTGTGCACGGCGTCACCAACGAGTTGCCAAAGCTGATACCCATGTTTCGGCAGGCCGACGATCGGCTGCTGATCTGTGCCACGAACTCGGTGCGGGCGCTGGATCCGGCATTCCTGCAACGAGGACGATTCGACTGCATCATTCCGATTGGCCCGCCGTATGCGACGGCCCGCATTGCGATGTGGGAGCGATTTCTCGGTTCGGCCGCAGACACCGTCGATGTTGACGCGCTGGTCGCCGAGACCGCGATGTTCACCCCCGGCAGATATCGAGTTTGCTGCGCGCAAGGGTGCGCAGTTCGGATTCGAACGCGAAATCGAGTTCCGCCGCGACGAAGCGGCGCAGACGTCGGACTACCTGCGGGCGATCAGCGAAACCTGCCCGTCGTTGACGCAGGCTGAGCTCACCGAGTTCGGTGAGGATACCGAGTTGTACACCCGCGGCTGTGATCCCCGCGGCGTGGCCTGAATCCGTTTTGCGTCGTGCAAGTTGGACGGGACCAGCGGGTGCAGCCGCCGAGGTGCTTCACTGGCATATACCCCCTCGGGTAAGATATATCTCTGTAGCCGATCCACTTGGGACGGGTGCACGGCGGCCGGGAGGCTGTAGTGGGAGGCGGCCACGGATGGAGAGGCTTGAATGTTGACCCTTCTCAAGCGGGTTTGGGTGCCGCTGGTCGTCGCGCTGGTGGCGGTCGCCGGGACCCTGGCGGTAGTCAACCTTCGCGGCGTTTTCGGTTCCGGCGAGATCTTCCGCTGGGATGGCAGCGGCTCGTCGGTGATCGAGTCGATCAATGAAAAGCGGGTCGTGTATGAGGTTTTCGGGCCTGGTGACGCGAGCGGGGGAATCAGCTACCTGAATGAGGGGACGCAGCCGGTGCAGACATCGTTCACAACCCTGCCGTGGAGCTACACGATGACCACGACGAGTCCGGCGGTGATCGGCAATCTGGTGGCCCAGGGGGACGGCGATGAGATCGGTTGCCGCATCACGGTTAACGGCGACGTCAAAGATGAACACTTCGCCACCGGTCACCACGCCCAGGTCTTCTGTCTGGTGAAAGCCGCATGAGCAGCCACGAGAACCTCCGTCCGGGGTACATGCGTCTGGTTCGCCGCCTCGCCTGGCCGCTGATCATCGGCTGGCTGCTGCTGACCGTCGGCCTCAATGTGCTGGTGCCGCCGATCGAATCGGTGGCGCGGGACCACGCGGTGACGATGTCCCCGCAGGATGCGCCCGCAATGATCGCGGCAAAGCGCACCGGTGCGAAGTTCGAGGAGTTCGACTCCGATTCCATGGTCATGCTGGTGCTCGAAGGTGAGCGTGAACTCGGCCCGGATGCCCACCGCTACTACGACACGCTCATCGCGAAACTGGCCGCCGATCACGAACACATCCAGCACATCGCGAACCTGTGGGGTGACCCGATCACCGCCGCCGGCGTGCAGAGCAGCGACGGCAAAGCCGCCTACGCGCAGATCAACACCGCCGGTGATCAGGGCAGCACTCTGGGCAACGAGTCGGTCGATGCGGTGCGCAAGATCGTCGCCTCGGTGCCGGCACCGGATGGGGTGCGCGCGTACGTCACCGGGCAGGCGGCGCTCACCACCGACATGACCGAGGCCGCCGACCACAGCATGCTCAAGATGATGGGCGTGACCGGCCTGGTCATCATCATCATGCTGGCGATCGTCTACCGGTCGGCCAGCACCGTGGCGCTGGCGTTGGTGATGGTCGGTTTCGAGATGGGTACCGCCCGCGGCCTGGTCGCGTTGCTGGGAGACCTGGGCCTGCTGGGGTTCTCGACGTTCGTGGTGGCGATGCTGTCGTCGCTGGCGATCGCGGCCGGCACCGACTATGCGATCTTTTTGATCGGGCGCTACCACGAGGCCCGCAATGCTGGCGAGGACCGCGAAACCGCCTGGTATTCGATGTTCCGCGGTACCTGGCATGTCATTTTGGGTTCGGGGTTGACGAT
The DNA here is from genome assembly GCA_024758765.1 of Mycobacterium sp. SVM_VP21. NCBI lineage: Bacteria > Bacillati > Actinomycetota > Actinomycetes > Mycobacteriales > Mycobacteriaceae > Mycobacterium > Mycobacterium cavoris. Next base: position 2,042,130 of record CP101406.1, on the reverse strand, counting down.
CGCGGGGGCCTCGCTGTGCCTGCACTTCGCCCGGCTGTCGTATTTCAAAGCGCTGGGCATCCCGTCGGCCCTGGGTCTGGTGGTGGTGGTCGCCGGTGCGCTGACCGTCGCCCCGGCTGTCGTCGCGGTCGCCAGCCGGTTCGGGCTGCTGGATCCCAAGCGGGTGGAGGGTCGCGGCTGGCGGCGCATCGGCACCGCCAACGTCCGCTGGCCGGGGCCGGTGTTCGTGGCCGCGCTGCTGGTCACCCTGGCCGGCATGCTCGCAGTGCCGGGCATGAAGATCAGCTTCAACGACCGTTACTACATTCCGGCCGATCTGCCGGCGAACGTCGGCTACGACGCCGCCGAACGCCATTTCAGCGCGGCACGGATGAATCCCGATGTGCTGATGGTCGAAGCCGATCACGACCTGCGCAATCCGGCCGACATGATCATCTTGGATCGGATCGCCAAAAACATGTTCCGCACCCGCGGTGTGGAGCGGGTGCAGAGCATCACCCGGCCGCTGGGCAGCCCCATCGAGCACACCTCGATCCCGTTCCAGATCAGCATGGGTGCCGTCCCGATTCAGGAGAATCTGCAGTTCATGACCGACCGACTCGCCGACATGGTCACGATGAGCGATGACCTGGGCGCCACCATCGATTCGATGGTGCGACTGCGGGATCTTGTTGGGCAAATGAACACCACCACCGCGCACATGACCGACCACATGGCGGCGATAGACGAGACCGTCAACGAGATCCGCGACCACATCGCCGATTTCGACGACGTCGCGCGCCCGGTCCGCAACTACTTCTACTGGGAGCAGCACTGCTTCAACATCCCGGTCTGTCATGCGGTCCGGTCGGTGTTCGACGCCTACGACGGGATGGACAAGTTCAGCGAGAACATGGAGCCGTTGCTCGCCGACATCGCCGACATGAACACGGTGATGCCGCAGATCGTCGGGCAGTTCGACCCGATGATCGCGGTCGCAAAATCCATGCAGGCCAATCTGCTCTCGATGCACTCGAGCTTCGCCGGACTGGTGACCCAGATGGCGCGGATGACCGACACCGCCAGCGAGATGGGCCGGGCCTTCGACGCATCCAAAGCCGACGACTACTTCTACCTGCCACCGGAGGCCTTCGACAACCCGGACTTCCAGAAGGGCTTAGCACTCTTCTTGTCCCCGGACGGCACGGCAGCACGGTTCATCGTCACCTACGACGCGGACCCGGCCACGCCCAAAGGTATTTCGTTCGTCGAGCCGATGCTCGCCTCAGCGCACGACGCGGTCAAGGGCACCCCGCTGACCACTGCCAAGTTCTATCTCACCGGAACCGCGGCGGTGTACAACGACATCCAGTCCGGTTCCACCTACGACATCCTGATCGTCGGAGCAGCGGCGGTGACCCTGATCTTCATCGTGATGCTGCTGATCACCCGGGCGTTGGTGGCCTCGGCGGTGATCGTCGGAACGGTGCTGCTGTCACTGAGTGCGGCGTTCGGGCTGACCGTGCTGGTCTGGCAGCACTTGTTCGGCCTGGAGTTGAACTGGATCGCACCGGTGTTCGGCGTCATCATCCTGCTTGCGGTGGGCTCGGACTATAACCTGCTGTTGGTCTCACGCTTCCAAGAGGAAATCGGTGCCGGGATCAAGACCGGGATCATCCGCTCGATCGGCGGTACCGGATCGGTGGTCACCGCGGCCGGACTGGTTTTCGCGTTCACGATGATGTCCATGGTCGCCAGTGACCTCTACTCGATCGGCCAGGCCGGCAGCACGATCGGGCTCGGACTGCTGTTCGACACCCTGATCGTGCGGTCATTCCTGACGCCGTCTTCCGCGGCGCTGCTCGGACCCTGGTTCTGGTGGCCGCAGAAGGTGCGCCAACGCCCGGCCAGTTATATGTCTCGGGCTCCTCGGAGCCCGTCGGCTGGCTCGGAAGCTCCTACCGAGGAGATTCCGACGAAATAAGCCGAGTTTCAACCGTTATCCCTGCCGACATATAAGGAGTGCACCCATGATGTGCGGGAACAATGTGCGCGGGTTCGGTTACTCGGCGTGGCGCGCCAAAAGTGGCATCGGCGGCTACTGGCGCCGACAGCGCCGGGTGTTGAGCGCGGCCACTATCCTGTTGGCCAGCACCATCGCCGCGACGGTGTTGCCCGGTGTCGCGGCGGCTGATTCCACGCAGGACTACCCGATACCACGCAGGATCATTCAGACAACGTGCACCGCAGAGCAACTCTTGGGCGCCGCGCGCGACCGATCTCCCGTATATTACGACCGGTATATGACCGACTTTCGTAATCACCCGTTAGAAGTTCAGCGGGCGACGAAGGAGGAAATACATTGGTTTCTTTCGCTGAGCCCCGACGGCCGCAGAGCCCAATCCGAGGAATGGGCCACTCATTTCGCTGACCCCCTGACCGCGGCGTGGCCGAACTGGGGGAAGATCTTCTTCAACAACAAGGGAATCGTCGCAAAGACCACTGGCGCGTGCTCCCAATATCCTCCCGACGATGACTCCCTATGGGACTGGTGAGACGCCGTGATGAGACAGACAGGACTCGCGGCGATTGTCGCTACCGCGATCACCTTGGCGGCGCCTGCGCATGCCGACATCGACACCGAGTTTGCTGATCAACTCCACAGCCACGGCATCTACGGCAGTCGCGACCACAACGCGTGGCTGGCCAAGATCACCTGCGAACGACTGCGCCGCGGCGTGGACGCCACCACCGCCGACTCAACCCGTTTCCTATCCACCAACCTTGCCCGGAATACCAGCCAGGCGCAGGCGTGGGCGTTTCTGGCCACCGCGCTCACGTTCTACTGCCCGGACCGTGCACTCATGTTGGACCCGCCGACACAGCGTGGTGAGGTAGAGCAGGGTTGATACCGAGTACTGGACAGCGGATGTCGTTGGGTAGGTGGTGGCTGGCTATCACCACCGTCCGTTCTGCTTCGATCAGCCCGCCTTCGGGCTCAAGCAGCCGGCGCAGCAGCAGATCGGCGTCGCCGGCGTCGAGGTGCTCGGTGGGTTCGTCGAGCAAAACGATGCGCGCTGGTGAGAGCACGGACCGGGCCAGCAGCAGCCGCCTGCGTTGACCCGCGGACACCGCGTGCGCGCCACCGGATAACACCGTGGCCAAGCCGTCGGGCAGGCCCGCCAGCCACCCACCGAGCCCGACCCAGTGGATGACCGCCATCAGCTCGTCGTCTCGACAGTCGCGGCGGGCCACCAGCAGGTTGTCGCGGACGGTGGTGGCAAAAATGTGTGCGTCTTCGGCGAAAAAGGTGATGGCATTGCGCAATTGGTCTTCGTCGAAATCACTGAGCGCCCTCCCGTCCAACTCGGCCTGGCCGTGTAGTGGCGGCAACAGGCCGGCCAGCGTCATCAGCAGCGTCGTTTTGCCGGAGCCGCTGGGGCCGGTGACCGCGAGCCGGGCACCGGGTTGCAAGTCCACCGTCACCAGGGTCGAGCGCTCGGCACCGTGACCGACGCGGATATCGGCGGCGCACAGCCGGTGGGTCACCGGTGGATGCGACTGCGCCGGCGGGCGAGCCGGGTCGGTGCCCGGCTGATCTGCGGGGGTCAGGTCGAGCAGCCGCCGTGCCGCGATCCGCGACCGGGTCAACTGGATCGCCGCGCCCGGCAACGACGCGGTCGTCTCGAATGCCGACAGCGGCAACAGCATCAGGATCGCCAGGGTGGTGGGCGCGACGGTGGACGCAATCGAGATGCCGGCTATCACCGCGCCGAGCACGCTGACCCCGACCGCGGCGGTGGGCATGGCGGCGGCCACCGCGGCCGGTGTTGCCGCGGCGTCGACCGCGTCGGCCCAGGCGCGTTGCCGACGCTGCGATTCGGCGATGATAGCGGGCAGTCTGCCGCTGACGCGCAGCTCCGCGGCGTGCTCCAGCGCGAGCATCGCCGCCACGTCACGCTCGGCCAGGTGTTGGCGGGCAACGGCTTCCTGCGCCGCCGCCGCCCGCGCCGACAACCACGGTGCGATCACTCCGGCAGCAAGCAAGCAAACCGCCAGCACCGCGGCGGCCGCCGGCGAAATCACCGTAATCACCACCACAGCGGCCAGGCTCAGGACCGCCGCGACACCGATCGGCAGCAGGGCGCGCACCAGCACGTCGGACAGCACGTCGACATCGGCGCCGACCCGCGCCACCAGCTCACCGCTGTGCAGCCGGGTCGCGACGTCTGCGGGTCCGTGGGCCAGCCGGCGATAGATTGCGCCGCGGCCGGTGCCGGCCGCGCGCAGTGCGGTGTCATGGGTGGCCAGCCGCTCGCAGTAGTGCAGCACGCCTCGGGAAATCGCGAGCGAACGCACCGCGACGACGGCGATCGACAGGTCCAGTACCGGCGGCATCTGCCAGGCACGGGTAATCAGCCAGGCCGACACCCCGGCCAGCCCCAGCGCGCTGGCCTGCGACAACACCCCCAGCGTGATTGCCAGCGCCAGCCGGGGCAGTCGCGGGCGCAGCAGGGTTGACGCGCTCAGCAGATCAGGCCGGCGCATGACGACTCGCTTCCACATCGATCACTCGATCGCCGATCGCCAGCACCGGGTCACGGTGGCCGACGACGATCACCGTTACGCCGGCCTGCGCCCGCTCGACGAGGGCCCGCAACACCGCGTCTTCGGTCTCGGCGTCCAGGTGGGCGGTCGGCTCGTCGAACAGCAGCACCGGTGCGGTGGATCCGAGCGCGCGGGCCAGGCCGAGCCGCTGTCGCTGCCCCAGCGACAGCCCGACGCCGCCGCCCCCTATCTGGGTGTGCACGCCGCTGGGCAGCTCCGCCAATACCAGGTCGAAACCCGATGTCGCACAGGACGTTTCTGCGTCATCAAGTTCGCCGAACAGGGCTAGGTTCTCAGCGATACTGCCCGGGATCAGCATCGGGCGCTGCGGCAGCCAGGACAGCTGACGCCACCACCGGGCCGGGTCCAGATCGGCGACGTCGATCCCGGACACGGTGATCCGCCCCGACGTCGGCACAGTGAGCCCGGCGACGCACTCCAGCATGGTGCTCTTGCCGACGCCGTTGGCGCCGGTCAGCACCGTCACCTGGCCGGGCTCGATCACCGCGGTGAGATCGCGCGGCGCAAAGCCGTCCCGGCCGGCGACGCTAAGACGTTCGGTGCCGATCACCGCACCGCGCGCGGACACGCTCCGGTGTCCCGTGGTAGGGCCGGGCGAGTCGTCGATGAGCGCGAAAGCTTTGTCGGCGGCGGCGCGGCCGTCCTGGGCCGCGTGAAATTCCACCCCGATTCGGCGCAGCGGCCAGTACACGTCCGGCACCAGCAGCAGCACTGTGAGCCCAGCGGTCAGGCTCATCTGCCCGAACACTAAGCGTAGCCCGATGCTGACCGCGACCACGGCAACGCCGAGCATGCCCAGCAGCTCCAGCACCAGTGCCGACAAGAAGGCGATCCGCAGTGTGGCCATCGCCGAACGGCGGTGCGCGGCCGACAATTCAGCGATGCGATTCTCGGGCCCGGCAGCCCGACCCAGCGCGCGCAGCGTGGGAATGCCGGCGATCAGATCCAGTAGCCGGGCCTGCAAGCTCGTCATGGCCGCCAGCGCCGCCGCCGACCGGTCGGCGGTGGCCAGGCCGATCAGCACCATGAAGATCGGGATCAGCGGCAACGTGAACGCCACGATCACCGTCGACTTCAGGTCGTAGAGCGCAATCACCGCCACGGTTGCCGGGGTCAAGATCGCGGCCAGCACCAATGCGGGTAGGTAGGCGGTGAAGTAGGGGCGCAACCCGTCCAGGCCGCGGGTCACCACCGTCGCGGCGGCGTCGCGCCGGGCGGCTAGTTCACGGGGGGCTCGCGCGGTCACGGCGGTCAGCACCTGACCGGCCAGATCGGCGATCACCGCGCTGGCGCCCCGCTGGCCCAGCCGCGCCTGCAGCCAGTGGGCCGCTGTGCGAATTGCCCATAGTGCCGCCAGGATTGAGATCAGCGGCATCCAACGCTCGACGCTGCGGGTGGACGGGTCGGTGATAACCTGGGAGGCGATCTGTGCCAACACCATCGCCGAGGCGACCGCGCAGCCGGAGATCACCACACCGTAGGCCACCGTGGCGGCCAGGAACCGGCGCATCGCCGTCGATGCCCGCCACAAGCGTGGGTCCAGCGGTGGATGGCCTGACGAGTCGCGTCCGCTCAAGAAGGGGTCCTCGAAAGGCCGATCGACGGAGGTATCCGCTCGGCCGAGATCCGCTGCCGGAACACCCAATACGTCCAACCTTGGTAGGTGATCGCCAACGGGGCGAAGATCAGCGCTGCCCATGTCATGATCTTCAGCGTGTAGGGGGTCGACGACGCGTTATAGATCGTCAGGCTCCACTGTGGGTCCAGCGCTGACGGCAGCAGGTTCGGATACAGAACACCGAACAACAGGATCACCACCGCGGCCACCACCACCGCGGTCGAGAAGAAAGCCCAGCCGTCAGAGCCGCGGCGCCACACCAACCCCACCGCCGCCAACTGGGCGACGACCGCGACGACCAGCACCAGCCAGGTCCAGCTCTTGCCGTAGGCCAGCTGGGTCCACAACCCAAAACCGGCCACCAGCGCGGCCACCGGCAGCGACAACCACGTCGCAAATCGCAACGCGTCATCGCGGATCGCACCGGCGGTTTTCAACGCCACGAACACCGCGCCGTACAACAAGAACAACCCGCCGGTGGCCAGCCCGCCCACCAGCGTGTAGGGGTTGAGCACATCGGTGACCGACAGGTGAACTTGGTGGTCGGCGCCTACCGGCAGCCCGCGGACCAGCACCGCGAACGCCACCCCCCACAGCACCGCGGGCAGCCAGGACCCAGCCGCGATACCGAAGTCAGCCCAGGCTCGCCACTTCGGATCGTCGATCTTACCGCGCCATTCGATCGCGACCGCCCGCACGATCATGCCGAACAGGATCACCAGCAGCGGCAGATACAACGCGGAGAACACGGTGGCATACCAGCCCGGAAACGCGGCGAACATTGCGCCACCGGCAGTGATCAGCCAGACCTCGTTGCCGTCCCAGACCGGGCCGATGGTGTTCAGCGCCGCCCGGCGATGTTGCTCGGCGTCGCCGCTGCCGATCCGGCCGAACGGCTCCATCAGCATGCCCACGCCGAAGTCGAAGCCCTCCAAGATGAAAAACCCCAAGAACAGCACCGCAACCAGACCGAACCACAGCTCGTGCAGGCCCATCTCGATCGTCTCCTTCCCAAATTCGCTGCTCTTAGTAGGCGAATGACAGCGGAGCCACCTCGTCGCTACCGGGCGGAGCCGGCGGTGCGAGTTCGGCGTCGTGCTCCTGCGGCCCTTCGACGACGTAGCGCTGCAGCAGCCGGAACCAGATGACCGCGAGCACCCCATAGACCAGGGTGAACATCACCAGCGACGTGACCACCATCCCGGGTGAGTGACTCGACACACCGTCGGCGACGGTAAGACGGACCAGCTGGTCACCAGTCGGGTTGGGGGCGACGATCCACGGCTGGCGCCCCATCTCGGTGAAGACCCAGCCCGCGCTGTTCGCCAAAAACGGCGTGGGAATGGTCAGCAGCGCAAACCAGGAAAGCCACCGCCGATTCGGGACCTGGCCGTCGCGGGTCAGCCACAGCGCGGCCAGCGCGAACAGCACCGGCACCGCCAGCAGCCCGATCATCGCCCGAAACGACCAGTAAGTGACGAACATGTTGGGCCGGTAGTCGTTCGGCCCGAACCGCTGCTCGGAGTCCTGCTGGATGTCGCGCACACCCCGCAGCTGCACGTCGCTGAACCGCCCTTTAGCCAAAAATGGCAGCACATAAGGAACCTCGATCACCCGGGTGAGGTGGTCGCAGTCGTTCTGCCGGCCGATCGTCAGGATCGAGAAATGCGGGTCGGTCTGGGTGTCGCACAACGTTTCCGCGGATGCCATCTTCATCGGCTGCTGGGCAAACATCAGCTTGCCCTGGATGTCACCGGTGAACAACAACCCCACCGCGGCGATCAGCGTCACCCAGCAGCCCAGGATGGTCGCCGGGCGATACATGCTGCCGGCGTCGGATTGGGCTGTCGTGGTGTCGGTGCCCGCGCCGGCGGCACGCCCGTTTCGGGAGCGGACCAGCCACCAGGCGCACACCGCGGCGACGAACGCCCCCGCGGTGAGGAATGCCCCGCCTATAGCGTGTGAAACCGCTGCTTGCGCAGTGTTATTGGTGAATATCGCCATGATGCTGTCCAACTCGGCGCGGTGTGTTTCCGGGTTGTAGTGCGCGCCGACCGGGTGCTGCATGAACGAGTTGGCCGCGATGATGAAAAACGCCGACACATTGGTCGCGGCCGCCACGATCCAGATGCAGGCCAGATGCACCCACCGGGGCAATCGGCCCCACCCGAAGATCCACAACCCGATGAAGGTCGACTCGAAGAAAAAAGCCGCCAGACCCTCCATGGCCAGCGGGGCGCCGAACACGTCGCCGACGAACCGGGAGTACTCACCCCAGTTCATGCCGAACTGGAACTCCTGCACGATGCCGGTGGCCACACCCAGCGCGAAGTTGATCAAGAACAGCTTGCCGAAGAACTTGGTGAGCCGATACCACGCCCGGTTGTCGGTGATCGTCCACACCGTCTGCATCAGCGCCACCAGCGGCGCCAGACCGATGGTCAGCGGCACGAAGATGTAGTGGTAGACGGTGGTGATGCCGAACTGCCACCGGGAAACATCAAGGGTATTCATCGGTCACCTCCCCAGCCGCCGCGAACTTATTACTACGTAGTGTAGTAGTTTCGGCGCTCGCGTTCGGCGGCCGTTACGAACCCCAGCCGATGCAACAGCACACTCATCGGACACCAGCCCAGCGCCCCATTGAGCACCAAGTTCGCCCCGACCCACCCCGCGAGCACCCGCAGGCGACTCACATGCCCAGACTGCGCGACCTGAGTTACCAGCACCACAGTGCCGGCCATGAGGCTCACGATCCGCTCGATCGTCCATCCCTGCGGATTGGGCATACCGAACATGCCGCGCTCCGTTAACATCTGGTCCTGCATCGCAGCCCTCCTCGTCGTTTCGGCTACCGGCTCATTTTGTTCTTTATCGGTCAAGTCGTCAGGTCAGGTAGCTGCGTCGGCTGGTAGCGCGGCGCGACGTAGCCGAGAAGTCTCAGCGGAATGATGGCGGTGATCAACCCTTTCCCGGTGGGGGCTGACGGGGTGGAGGTCGCCACAGATCAGCTCAGATCAGAGCGCGCTGATCGCGGCGCGCAGTTTAGCGGCGGCTTGGTCGGCTATATCTTGCAGGCTCGGCTGGCCGGTGACCTGCACCATGAGTTGCGGGTCCATCGCCTCGACGATGACCGTGCCGCCTTGGTTATTGGCTGAATCGGCCCGCACAACAACGTTGCACGGCAGCAACTGGCCGATCTGGCGATCCACATCCAAAGCGCCGTGCGCCAGCTCCGGGTTACAGGCCCCCAGGATGAGATAGTCCTCCATGTCCTGGCCGAGCTTTTGTTTCAGCGTGGACTGAACGTCGATCGTGGTCAGCACACCGAAGCCCTGATCGGCCAGCGCCTGAGTCGTCCGCTCCACGGCATCGGCGAACGAGGTGTGCAACGTGGTGCTCAACCCCAAGGTCATTTCGTCCTCCTCTATGTCGTCTGTGTCACGGTGTCGGTTGGTGATCGCGCACGGGTGAAATTTAGGCCAGGGCCAAGAAAAGCTTCTCCAGTTCGGCTTCGGTCAGACGTGGCCCGCCGCCCGAGCTGGTATCGCTGATGCAGTCCCGAAGCCCGCAGGCGACGATCTTGAAGCCGGCCCGGTCAAGGGCGCGTGACACCGCTGCCAGCTGGGTCACCACGTCTTTGCAACCGCGGCCCTGCTCGATCATGGCGATCACCCCGGCCAGCTGCCCCTGGGCACGCCGCAACCTGTTGAGAACCGCGGTGATGCTGTCCTCGTCACCAATCATCGTTTCCTCCACATCCGGTTGATAGCTGTAAGCGTACCCCCTGGGGTATAAGCGCGCCAAACGTCCACGCCGCTGAGTCGATCAAGCTACCGCACTAGCATACTGATACGGGTATAGGTATTATGGCCGTCATGGACGAACACGACCACTACCACGACGTACTCGATGACCTCAATCCGCAACACCGCGCGTTGCGGCAGATGATCCCCGGGGTCTACCGCGGATTCGCTGAGATGAGCAGCGCCGCGCTGACCTCGGGCGCATTGGACAAAAAAGTCAAAGAACTCATCGCGGTGGCCATCGGGGTCGTAGCAGGCTGCGACGGCTGCATCGCCTCGCACGCCCAAGCCGCCGCTCGTGCCGGCGCCACCAAAGAAGAAGCCGCCGAAGCCATCGGTGTCAGCATCTTCATGCACGGTGGGCCGGCCACCATTTACGGTGCCCGGGCCTACACCGCCTTCTGCGAATTCGCCGATGCCGCCGGTGCTTCGGCGGGATCGCCCCAATGAGCACCGCGTGGCGCACAGACTCGCAACGCGTCGGTGCTTCGGGTTGGGGACTCGCCCCAACAATCGCTGCAGGGTCAGGGGCCAGTCATCGCCACCTCCAAGGCCGAAAGGGGGCGCCATGGCCGGCTCCAGCCTGAGCCTGGCATCGTGCACGCCAGCGGTCGATATCGAGGCTGAGCGGGATCTGGCGGCTATGGCGCGGACCCGCTCGGCTCCCCACCATCACGGCGTTTCGCGCCGGCATCCTTCTTGTCGACAGTCAGCCCGAAGCGATGCCATCAGCGGGCGAAAGCCCTCATCGACATCAAGGTCCTCGGTATGGCCGCGGCACGCACCAAGATCGTCGACCGCGAAACCGCCGCCAACACATAGCCGCCCAACAACTCTCACATAATTCCGGAGGCACCATGTGTTATCCCGTCCGCTGCCCAGACTGTGGTAAAACGACCTGGGCGGGCTGTGGCCGCCATGCCGACAATGTCATGAACCCCCTGCCGCCTAGCCAGCGATGCACCTGCCGTACGGACCCCGCAAGGCAACACCTAACCCCCGTAGAGGCACCTCGGGCGACTCCCAGAGCTAACGGTTACACGCGTTTGAGCCCGCCCGTCGTCGGGTAGGTCTGGAGATGCCATGACTGCTGAAGCACCGCCTGTTGCGTCGTTGCAAGCGCATCGGCCGTTTCCGGTCCGGCTGGGCCCGAAGGGCAGTCTCGTCTACAAGCTGGTGACGACAACCGATCACAAGCTGATCGGGATCATGTACGTCATCACCTGCTACGTGTTGTTTTTCGCGGGCGGTCTGATGGCGCTATTGATGCGCACCGAGTTGGCGGCGCCGGGCCTGCAGTTTTTGTCCAACGAGCAGTACAACCAGCTGTTCACCATGCACGGCACCATCATGTTGCTGTTGTACGCCACCCCGATCGTGTTTGGGTTCGCCAATCTGGTGCTGCCGTTGCAGATCGGCGCTCCGGATGTGGCCTTCCCGCGGCTGAATGCGTTTTCGTTCTGGTTGTTTGCGCTCGGTGCCATGATCGTGATCGCCGGTTTCATCACCCCCGGCGGGGCCGCGGACTTCGGCTGGACAGGGTATCCGCCACTGAGCAGCGCCATCCACAGTCCCGGCGCCGGTGGTGATCTGTGGATCATGGGTCTGGTTGTCTCTGGTCTAGGCACGATCTTGGGTGCGGTCAACATGATCACCACCGTGGTGTGCATGCGCGCCCCCGGCATGACGATGTTTCGGATGCCGATCTTTACCTGGAACATCTTGATCACGTCGATCATGGTGCTGTCGGCTTTTCCGATTCTGACAGCGGCACTGGTCGGGCTGGCCTACGACCGGCACCTCGGGGCCCACATCTACGACGCCTCCAACGGAGGCGTCATCCTCTACCAACACCTGTTCTGGTTCTTCGGCCACCCTGAGGTCTACATCGTCGCGCTGCCGTTCTTCGGCATCGTCACCGAGATCTTCCCGGTTTTCTCTCGTAAACCGCTATTCGGCTACACCACCATGGTCTATGCGACGATGGCCATCGCCGGGCTGTCAACGGCGGTGTGGGCGCATCACATGTTCGCCACCGGAGCGGTGCTGCTGCCGTTCTTCACCATCACCTCGTATTTGATCGCAGTGCCGACCGGCATCAAGTTCTTCAACTGGATCGGCACCATGTGGAAGGGCCAGCTGACGTTTGAGACGCCTATGCTGTTCTCGGTCGGCTTCGCGGTCACGTTCCTAGCCGGCGGCCTGACCGGGGTAATCCTGGCCAGCCCACCGCTGGACTTCCATGTCCACGACACCTATTTCCTGGTGGCCCACTTCCACTACACCCTATTCGGCACCATCGTGTTCGCCACCTTCGCCGGAGTATATTTCTGGTTTCCGAAGATGACCGGGCGGCTACTCGACGAGCAGGTGGGCAAGCTGCACTTCTGGCTGACCTTCATCGGGTTTCACACCACGTTTTTGGTGCAGCACTGGCTGGGCAACGCCGGCATGCCGCGCCGCTACGCCGACTACCTGCCCACCGACGGCTTCCAGGGCCTCAACATCGTCTCCACCATCGGATCGTTCATCCTCGGCGTGTCGATGATCGTGTTCATCTGGAACGTCTTCAAAAGCTGGCGGTACGGCGAGGTGGTTACCGTCGATGACCCGTGGGGATACGGCAACTCGCTGGAGTGGACCACCAGTTGCCCGCCGCCGCGCCACAACTTCACCGAGCTGCCCCGGATCCGATCGGAGCGCCCCGCCTTTGAACTGCACTACCCGCACATGATCGAACGACTACGCACCGAAGTCCATATCGGCCGCCACGGCCAGTAGCGGGCGTCAAACCGGTCCGGTACGCAGCGAAGCCGGTCGCAACCGACCCCGCCGCTGACGTGTCAGCTGTCGGCCGCCTCGGATTCACTTAACGAAACACGACAACCGTCCTCGCAGACACCGCCGAGTGAAGCAATCGGAGGCGAGCGATAACCCCAGCGACCGTGGAACCGGTGAGACACCGGCCGTCTTAGGCGCCCGGATGGCTGGCCCGACAGTGACAAACTTCCCCGGAATATACCCCTACGGGTATCCGTTGATGAAGTGAGAACCACTCTACGAATAAGGATGAGAACCACTCTACGAATAAGGATGAGGTTGTGATGAGCACTCCCACCGAGGCGCCCGCCGCAAGAGCCATGCCCCGCATTGGCGACCCAGCGCCCACGTTTACGGCTGTCACCACGCAGGGGGAGATCAACTTTCCCGCCGACTACGCCGGCAAATGGGTCATCTTTTTCTCCCACCCAGCCGACTTCACCCCGGTCTGCACCACCGAGTTCATGACCTTCGCCTCGATGCAGCAGCAATTCAAGGCCTACAACACCGAACTGCTTGGACTCTCGGTCGACGGGCTCTACAGCCACATCGCCTGGCTGCGGGCGATCAAAGACAAAATCACGTTCCGCGGCCTTAGAGCCGTCGACGTCGCCTTTCCGCTGATCGACGATGTCGGCATGGCTGTCGCCGACAAATACGGGATGATCATGCCCGGTAAGGATTCCACCAAGGCGGTGCGCGCGGTCTTCGTCATCGACCCGACGGGCACCATCCGCGCGATCATCTACTATCCGCTAAGCCTCGGCCGCAACTTCGATGAGTTGCTGCGTGTCGTCAAGGCGCTACAGACCACCGACCATTTCGGCGTCGCCACGCCGGCGGACTGGCAACCCGGCGAGCCCGTCATCCTGCCCACGCCCGGCTCCTCCAACGATGCGCAGGAGCGCATGGACGAATCCGCAGACGGCGTCGAGTGTCAAGACTGGTTCTTTTGCACCAAAGAGCTTTCTGCTGACGAGGTCGAATCCGCCATCCACGGCGCATCGTCCACGGCGCATAAAGAGTGATCGCGATGACCAACAGGGAGTTGCCCGAATGGCGATCCGTTCTGGTCGTAGTCGCCCACCCCGACGACGAGTCGTTCGGCTTGGGCGCGATCCTATCGGCGTTCGCCGACCAAGGGGCGAAGCTGGCTGTGCTGTGCCTGACCCGCGGCGAGGCGTCAACATTGCACGGGGTTACTGGTGACCTGCGTGACATACGGGCCGGCGAGCTGGCTGCTGCCGCCGAGGTACTCGGGGTGTCGGCCGTGCAGCTGCTGGATTACCCGGACGGGCACCTCGCCGACACGCTCCCCGAGGAGCTGACGATGCCGATTATCGATTTCGCGGAACGATTCGGCGCACAGGGGCTGCTGGTGTTCGACCCGAGCGGTATCACCGGGCACCCCGACCACCGGCAAGCAACCGCTGCGGCGCGGGCCGCCGCAGCCGAGGTTGGCCTGCCGGTGCTGGGCTGGACGCTGCCCACCACAGTTGCCGACGCCCTCAACGGCGAATATCACACGTCGTTCGTCGGGCATGGCATCACCGACATCGACTTGATTGTGCCGGTTAACCGGCGTCAGCAATACCAGGCGGTGCGCCGCCACCTGAGCCAAGCGCTGCCAACCAGTGTGCTGTGGCGGCGCCTGGAACTACTGGGCCCGTTCGAACACCTACGCTGGCTCCCGGGCACGCTCGCAGCGGCATAAAGATTGCCGCCTACCAGCGCAGGCCGTCCGTGGCATTGGCGACCACACGGGTTGAGTTTAGGCACAAACCCTCGTCATCGGTGTCAGTCCCGCGTTGCTTGTGAGGCTCGACCCATAAGCTAAGACGGACTGGACTCATTCAGTGGGAGAACATCGACAGAATGTCTGGCCATTCGATCGAGCTTGCCTTGGAGTCTGGCCCGATCTCGAATACTGACCTGAAGCTGCTCGGACAGGGCCTGGACGACGGCTTCAAGCTCCGTGCGCTTTTCACGAGCTGATTTGTAGCGCCGTTCAGCATCGAGGGCACGTTCGGTCATCGCCTGGAGCTTCTTGTGCCATTCATGTTCTTGCGGCGTCACGATCTGGTTCTGCTTCGCTACTGCCCGGTCCATCCAGTCACCGAGATCGCTGAGTGCGCCCCGCACGAGTCGGGTGCGTCCCACCCCCGCTTCGTTGGCCAAAGCGACGATGCTGCGCTTGCTCCGGTTTATGGGCTTCGGGGCCGGATCACCGGTTAGCAGGCTGCGCATCGCGACGAGGACGGCCTTGCGGGTGGGGTTACGTTCTGCTTTGATCTCGTCGTCGGTGGGAGGCCAGTTCCGTTCCGCGATGGGGATCTCAGAGCCGGATGTCATGCCAGGTACCCCTGCTTTGTGAAGCGGGGCGATTGCATCAGCGTTCATTCGTCTCGGACATCAGTTTCCGACTCTCCCGTGCTGGCCGTGCTTGTCATAGCCTGTTCGGCGGTCATGATGTCCAGTAGGGGCAACGCTGTGGTTTCGTGGTCGGCGATGTGCTCTTCGAGGTGCGTGATCCGCTTGTTGATCCGCGCGGCCAGGATCGGGTTCGCGTTCTTTACTCGCGCTCGGAGTTGGGTGGCTTCTTCTTTGTCTTGGGCGATCGTCGCGTCGGTGTAAACACGGTTGCCGCAGTAGACCTTGCAGTCGTTTCGGTTCGGTTCACCGTCGTTTTCTCGCGAGCAGGCCATCGTTTCCGGCTTCAGAGGATTGGCCAGGCAAAGACAGCCATGGCCTGGATTCTCCCGGACGATCAGATCGGGGTCGCTACGAAGTCGGCGTTCGTCCTTCCTTGACAGGTCGGCATAGGTGCCGGGAAACCGTTTGGCGCCGAACCGGTTGAGAGCCTTTCCGAGCTGTTTGGCCGCTGGGCCGGACGCTTTCATTCCGGTTTTCGCGGCGTTCGCATGGTCTTGCAGTGTGGTGTAGAGAGCACGTGTGCGTTCTTCGTCCATTGTCGCGGCGATGCCGGAGGTAATCGTGGAGGCGTACCCATCGGTGGTGGTCGACTGCATGTGGCCGAATTGGACGCCCGCGGCGGCAAGACCGTCTGGTTGATTGACGATGTGCCAGGCGACGCTGCGACGAAAGCGGTCGAGCGTGACGTTTCTCGCCGGTTCGGGGTCGATGTGATGGGTCTGATCGATGCCGAGTTCGGTACTCAAACCGTTCGCGAACTCGATGAGTTCCTTGATCCATCGAGTCATCGTCGTGGTCAATACTGGTTGATCGTGCGACTTTGGGTAAGTCATCAGCCCAGCGGAGCCGGTGATTTCGGCGAGGCGTTCGAGCGCCGTGATCGCGTCGGCGCCGGGCTTGATGGTGGCCCACACCCACTGCTTGCCGCCGCGGTCCTGTTGGTCGTTGTCGTCACGGACAGCCTTGAAGATGCGCCCGTCGATCCGGTAGGAGTAGGCACCGTCCGGGCGTGGAATTGTCCGCAGCGCGCCGCGCTTCAGCTTCGCGCACTCTTCGCCACGCATTCCTGTGCACGTGCAAATCAGGATCGCCGCCGCCGCCTGGAGGACGCGCTGCAATTTCCCGATATCTCGGTAGTCGATCAGCTGAAGCCAGGGCTGCCCCTCGATGACGCCCGCGACCGGCACCGGAATCGGCTGCGGCAGAGCCGGGTTCACTGAGAACGTGCCGCCACGTTGCCGGCGCCAACTGCTGAAGTCGCGAACATGGATCTCTCCTCCGTGGAGGGCGATGAGGTATTGCGCAGCGATATGCCCCGTGATCTCGCCTTGAGGCAGGATCCCACCGCGGGAGGCCACAATCTGTTCGACCGCGTCGAAGCCCGCGCGTGAACTTTCTTTAGGTTGGGGGCAGCTCGAAACCGCGTTCCGCCACTTCACGGCGGCGACGATGTCAGGGGTGCATTTGAGTATCTGCTGAGACCACCACAGCAGCGGCGCGAATGCGTCCGGGTGAATGATCTCTTTGCTGTTGTCAGCGGCACGCGCACGGCGGCCCCCTCCGAGGTATTCGCCAGACCAAGACGGTTCAACCATGCGGTTGGCTTCTGGGAGATCGTCGGCCAGGTGCGCAATCACCGCTGTATACCCCAAGTGCTGCGCCTTCGCAGACTGGCTGGATCGCGTTTCGTCAGCGAGGAGTGCCGTTGCATACGTGTCGAGCAAGTCGGTACTCACGTCGCAGAGTTGGGTGATCCCATGCTGTCCGAGGAAATGAGCAAAGCGGCGCAGCGCCGCGAACCGTTGGTACACCGATGCTGCCGATGGCCACCTCCGACCGTTGCTTCCCGCAAGGTAGGCCACCGGGGCCGGCCTGTTAATGATCAGCCATACGACGCGCTTGAATGGTGTGATCAGATGCGGCGGGACCGAATACTGCTGCTCTTTGAGCCCGGGGATCCAGTGCAGGTTCTGGACGGTGCCGCGGGTGACCCCCATGGGACGAAGCGACCATGTGTCATCGGCGAATACGCTTCCTGGAAGATCGGGGTGCTTCACTCGCAGCGGATGCACGATGACCGGGCCGGCCTCGACGGCGGCCCAGTCGACGGCGGCTCTAATGTCGTTGCTGCCGGCAAGATCACGGGCGTTCGTAGTGCCTCGGCTCACGTGTATCGCCCGTTGAGTAGCAGATGAATTTCGGTTCGATCTTCGTCGGTGATGGTTTGTTCGGCGACAGCGTATTCGTCGGCGCTAATGAGTGTGCGGTCGTCGATGAGGGCGAGCAGGCACCCGTAGGCCATGGCTCGAAAGTCTGTCCAGTCCGGCCCGTCGGTGGATGCGATGGCTTCCAACTGGTGCCGAAGTTCGATGAGCCGGGGAAGGTGGCGCGAGGTGGCGAAGGCATTAGTGCATTGCAGGCACAGCAGGAAGTCGTCACCGCATGGCTTGCCAGTTAGGGGGTGGTGCTCCCAGTCGATGCAGCCGCCAATAGTCGTATCGGTGTCGGCCATCGCCATGCCGCGCTCAAACCGCATTTTGAGGTGGCGCTCGGCGTTCTTGATCACCGCCCACAGTCCCGTTTCGACCGCTTCAGTCATAAGGCGCTCACGTTCGACTTCCGACGCTTCGATGTAGCTTGTGGACCACGTTGCGCGCGAATGGCCCTGGGGCGTCCGGTCAACGAGTACTCGGACCGTCTTGCGGATGCGGGTGAACGAGATCGGCTCGTCCTGGTTCGGCCACCATTTGAGCCTGCTCAGCTTGAGGTGACTGGGGGTCAGGCCGACCGAAGGAGACGAGTCCAGAGCCTTCATCACAGGCCAGTAGACGATGAGGCGATCAGCTCCGGGCAGGTCGTTCGCCGCCAAGTAGTCACGTCCCGGTTGCGTCATCTGGATGATTTTTGTCATCGCCCGGCGCGCGTTCTTCGGTATCGCATGGAAGTCGTATGGGTGATCGTGTCGCCGCCGCTTTTCATCTTCGACACTCCAAATATCTTCACTGACACCGAGCCCCGGAGCGGCCGATGGAACCTTCCGTTCGTTGATCGGGGTGAAGTTCGCTCCTTCCAGGCAGGCGATGAGCACAGCGATAGCGACTGCCCCCTCCTGGCTGACGAACAGCATCGGTCGTGCCGCGTTGACCCCCGAATATCTGTAGTCGGAGACCGTGATTCCCAGCGCATCGCGAGTCGCATCCGATAGCGGAGCACCGGCCGTGGCGACTTCATGAAGCGCGTCGACGCGAGCCCTCTGCTCAGGTGGGAGTTTCGTACTGTCACGCCGCCGCAGCATGAGGAGATTTGGATAGATGCGCTGGTACTCGGCATTGACGGCGACTGTTGCTGCCTTGAGGATCGCGTCGTACACAACCTTTGGATAGGGCTGACTTTCGGCGGCGTCCCTCTTCGGGAGCCGTCGATTGAGGTGTTTCGGCAGGTCGGGGTGAAGTCGACGTGGATACCGACGAAGCACCTGCCGCACCGTGACCAATTGCCTGTGCTGGGTATTGCTCTTGGTTCCCTTCGCCGCCAAGTGCAGCAGGTAGTCGTTCCACCGGTCCGGGCTCAACTGGTCCAGGTCGCGCACATCGTGTTCGCCGCACCACCTCGCAAAATATTTCGTCCTGTCCCGATTTTGCCGTGCCGATTGGGCACTCTTCCAAACTCCGTTCACTCCCGTAAGGGCCTCGACGGCATCGGCGAATTGAACCCGGAGACGCGCATCACACGGCCACTCCCGAAGATCAATGACAGTAGGCGCATACGCCCCTGGAAGGGAGGCGACCACCACTTGCGGATCCTCGCGGCGCGTGACAACGCCGTCAGCTGACTCTCGGCGCGAACTTGCCGTCATGCGCCGGACCCGGTTAAATCGCGAATCTCAACAAGGTCGCGCGCCAGGGCTGACACCAGATCGCTCGTGGTGGCCATCTGGGCATTCGGGAGGCCGAACAGCCGGTCGAAACGCAGCCGTTGCACCCGCGGCATATAGGTATTCCGCGTCGTCTCCACCGACCTGTGACCCAAAACGTCCTTCACCGTGCGGAAGACCTCGTCGTAGCGAGACCCATCCCCGTAGGCGATGCTCTCGTCCCACCCGTGCGCGGCGTCGAGCCGCTGATGCAGTTGAACTGCCAGCGCCAGCGCGAAACTGAAACGAAGGCAATGCGGCGTCACGGTCAACTCGTCACTGGCCGCCCCGCCGGTGGCTTCAACTGCTGACCAAAGCCGCTCGTTGGCCGCATCGAAAACCCCGATCCACGACTCGTGATGAAACGGGGTTCCACCTTCGCTGAGCCACAACGCCATCGGTTCCGGGCGACCGTCGCGGAGCCAGAACAGGCGGCGGCGCAGAGCTGGCTTCAGAGTGTTCAGCGACATCACAGCGCCGTCGTCTCGGACGGCTTCGAACGTTCCCTTGCGAGAGCGCCGGACCTCCGTTACCCAGATGATGTCCTCGATCGCGTCGTAGCGGCCCTCCCGTATTGCCCGGCGGACGGCTGCGGCCCGGGCGACAGTCATGTAGCTGCGCAATGTCTGCATTACAGTGGGCGCCGCGTACCACATCCGCGCCTTGCTGTACTTGGCGATCGCTGCCGGCAACTTCGCCTCAATCGCGTCCGCTGATGGCAGTTCCGCCAGCAGCAGCGCGCCTGCTTCCTGCACGCGCAGACCGGTTGAATAGACGAAGTCGGTGAATGCCGTGTTGCGCAGTGAATTGCGGGCGCGACACGACTCGTCGTCGCCAGCCGCTCGCCACTGGCTCGCACCGATCCGTTCAACACCGCGGCCACGTAAGCCAACGTCACGCCACAGCCGGTAGGTGCCGGGGACGATCCACCGGTCCCTGTCCTTGCGCACGAACGCTGCGTTGGCCCTTACCCCGGGCACCCTTGTGGCACCGTGCCCGCCGGGCACTGGACTCGCCTCAATCACAGGGCCATTCGGTGTGATCAGTACCTTGCGGCTCACGGCCCAGTCGTACAAACCCCTGAGCGCGAAGACCGCCTTGTTCCACGTTGCGCCCGTCACCGAATCAGCGAACTGCAGGTGATCAGTTCGGCGGATCTTGTAGTCGATGAAGTCGTCTTCCGTTGCTTCCAGCCAGGTCAGCGGATCGTCCTGACCTCCAAGAAAGCCGCACCACTTTGCGATCTCGAGTGCGTACGTTTTTCGGGACGACAAGTCCAAGGAGGTGAACTTCGGGCACGAAGTGAAATAGAGCACCAGCCACTCATCGAGTTCGCCGTTACTCGACAGCAGGATCGGCGTACCCGTCACGAGCCCCGGTGGATGATCACGTCCGTCCACCGCGCTGCAGTCATCCAGCACATCCGAATACCCGGACGGCCAGGTACCCGCGTTACTGGTTGTCAGCACTGTCCACGTCTTTGCTGGAGCGGCGGCGGACAGCATGACTGCACCGTAAACCGGATCAAAAGTCCATCGGGCGCGACACGCCCGCACATACCTACTTCCTACGGAACACCGACGGGTAGGGCATGTCCCCCAGTCCGCGGGCTTCGTCGGCAGCCACCATGTCGAACAACGGCTCGAGGGACTGCTCGAGGTCGTCGATGGTGCTCCACGGGTCACCGCGCCGCGCGATCAGGTCGGGCACCGTGCCGATGGTGTAGTCGTCCGGATCGGCGCCGTCGGCCAACTCGTCCCACGTCAACGGCGTGGACACGGTGGCGATCGGCGTGGCCCGCACCGAATAGGCCGATGCCATGGTGCGGTCGCGGGCATTCTGGTTGAAGTCCAGAAAGACCCTCGTACCACGCTTTTCTTTCCACCATTCAGCGGTGACCGCGTCCGGTGCGCGCCGCTCGATCTCGCGGGCCAGCGCGATACCGGCCCGGCGGACCTCGATGAAATCCCAGTCGGTCTTAATCCGCAGGTAGACGTGCAGGCCGCGGCCGCCGGAGGTCTTGACATAGCCGACCAGCCCGAGCTCGTCGAGCAGCGGCCGCACCACCTCAAGCGCGACCGCACGTGCCTCGGCAAAGCCGGTGCCGGGCTGCGGGTCCAGGTCGATGCGCAGCTCGTCGGGGTGGTCCGTGTCGGGGCAGCGTACCGGCCAGGGATGGAAGGTCACGGTGCTCATCTGCACGGCCCACAGGATGTCGGCGGGCCGGGTGACCTTGAGGACGTCGGCGGTACGGCCGGACGGGAAGGTCACTTGGCAGGACTGCAGGCTGTCCGGATGCCCCCGCGGCAGCCGCTTCTGGTAGACCTCGTCGCCTTGAATCCCGTCGGGAAACCGCTGCAGGTGGCTGGGCCGGTCGGCCAGGGCGTGCAGCAGCGGCCCGCCCGCCACCGCCAGGTAGTAATCGGCCAGTGCCCGCTTGGTGCCGTCGTCACCCAACCGAGGGAAGTACACCTTGTCGCCGCTGGTGAAACGGACGGCGGTGCCACTGACGTCCAATTCTTCGGGGCCGGCCATCTCAGGTCTCCAGTACGTCGGCGAGGTCGTAGTTCAGCGGCACCTCGAGCTGATCGAAGGTGCAGCTAGCCGGGTCCCGCTCGGGGCGCCACCGCAGCAGCTTCACGGTGTGCCGAAAGCGTCCCCCGCAAGCGGGCGGTACCCCCACCCCTTCCATCTGGTCGTAGGCGACCTCGGCGACACGCTCGGGCCGGATCGGGACCCACTGCTTGTCTTTCCCTTTCGAGGCAGAGTTCCATCGGCTCGGTTCGCCGTCGCGGACGTCACCGATGCGCAGCGGCTCCAGCTCGGCTTGGAGCTTGAGCCGATCGGCGTCGGTGAACGCCGACGAGCCGCCCACCATCGCCAGCTCGCCGTCGGGGCGATACAGCCCCAAGAGCAGCGAACCGATGCCGACGCCGCTCTTATGGATGCGGTAACCCATCACCACGCAGTCAGCGTCCCGGTGGTGTTTGACCTTCACCATCTCGCGCTTGCCGGGCAGATACGGCCCGTCATTCCGCTTGGCAACCACCCCGTCCAGCCCAGCACCTTCGAACGTGGTGAGCCAGCGGGTGGCCTGTTCGGGGTCGGCGGTGGCCCGGGTGATGTGACAGCTGGCGCCGCCGGTGATCAGATCGGCCAGCGCATCGCGCCGCACCCGAAACGGCTCGTCGAGCAGCGAGGCCGAACCGGTGGCCAATGCGTCGAAGGCGATGAACTGCGCGGGCGTCTGTTCGGCCAGCAACCGCACCCGACTGTCCGCGGGGTGAATCCGCTGGCTCAGCGAGTCCCAGTCCAGCCGGGTCCGCCCGCCGATCTGGCGCGGCACCACCACTTCACCGTCGAGCACACAACGCGGGGCGGTCTCGGCGCGCAGCGCGGTCAGCAATTCCGGGAAATAACGGCTCAGCGGTTTGCCGTTGCGCGACTGCAGCAGCACGTCGTCGCCGTCACGAAACACAATGGCACGGAAGCCATCCCATTTGGGTTCGTAGGACCAGCAGCCCGCGTCCTGGGGAACCTTGACGGCCGCCTTGGCCAGCATCGGATCGACCGGCGGCACCACAGGCAGGTCCATGGTCTCCATGATGGAGGCTGCGGCCCCATCTGTCACAGCAGCCACGACGAGCAAGGGATGTGTTTGTTGCCCGCCTTCGCGCGACAGCGGGGTTCGCTGTGCGGCTATACCCCGGTTTCGGGGGGCTCCCAATACCGGCGTACCAACATCCCGCCGATGGCCCGGGCCAGGCCAGCCTTCACCTGTTGCATGTCGACGCCCCGGCTACCCGGTGGATCCGCTCGCCATTCGGCGACCGCCGTCAGCTCGCGAGCGAGGAGCTTCTCCCGGCAGGCGTTGCGCTGAATCTTGCCGCTGGTCGTGGTGGGAATGCTCATCGGCTTGACCAGCAGCACGGTGTGCGCCTGGATCTTGTGGTGGGTGTCGATCGCAGCCCGGATCTTCTCGATGACCTCGCCGAGCTCGACCGTGTGATGGCGGTGCACTTCCTGCACCACCGTCAATTGCTCGACGGCGTTCCATCTCGGTTCGACCGCGAACACCGCGCCGCGGCCCGCCAACAGCACCGGATCGCAGGCCTGCACAGTCATTTCGATGTCGTTGGGGTAGTAGTGGGTGCCGTCGATGGTGATGAGGTCCTGGCACCGGCCGACGATGAACAGTTCGCCATCATGCAGGAATCCCCGATCCCCGGTCCTCAGGAACGGGCCCTGCCCGGTGTCGGCCAAAAACGCCGAGAAGGTCCGCGCGGTGTCCGCCGGCTTGCGCCAGTAACCCTGCGCGACGCTGGGACCGGCCACCCAGATCTCGCCCACTTCGTCGTCCGAGCAGCGCCGACGGGTGTCCGGGTCGACGACGACGACCTCCTGGCCTCCGCCGGGTCGACCACAGCCCACTACCGGCGCGGCCTCGGGGTTCTCGGCTACGGCGTCGACCGCGCGGTCCTCGCCCAGCGCACGACGGTCGATGTGTCGAATCACCGGCATAGGCGAAGCCGATCCGCCGGTGACCGCCAGGGTGGCCTCGGCCAGCCCGTAGGCCGGCAGGAACGCCTCCGGGGCGAACCCCGCCGGTGCGAAGGTCTCGGCGAAGCTGTCCAGGGTGGCCGCATCCACCGGGTCACCACCGTTGACCGCGACCTTCCAGTGCGACAGATCCAGGCCGGCGCGCTCGGCCTCACTGGTGCGTTTGACGCAGAGGTGATAGCCCAGGTTGGGGGCCGCGCTGATCTCGGCGCGATACTTCGACATGGCCTGCATCCACCGGATCGGGCGCATGAAGAAGGAACTGCGGGACAGCAGCACCATGGTGCCGCCGATGTAGAGCGGGGCCAGCACACCGCCGACGAAGCCGAGGTCGTGAAAGTTCGGCAGCCAGGACACCCCGATGGTCGGGTCGTCGATCGGTGAGCCGTCGAAGCCGAGTCGCCACGCCGCGCACATGCCCGCCAGGTTGTGCAGGTAGTTGCTGTGGTTGAGCACCACACCCTTGGGGGACCCGGTGGAACCGGAGGTGTACTGCAGCACGGCGGGGATGTGGGAGTCGATGGGCGGCAGTATCCAGCTGTCGGGGTCCGCCTCCGGCTCGTCGAGGGTCGCCCAGTGCAGCGGTCCCTGCGACAGGGTTTCCACCTTGGCCCGCAACTTCGCCTGCCGGTCGGCCGTGGACAGCGCGAACTGGGCCCGAGCGTCGGGAATGACGGCCGCTGCCCGCTTCGTCGGCCACTGCTCGTCGACCGGAACCGCCACCGCTCCCGCGTAGAAGCAGCCGAAGAAGCCCGCGACGCTGTCTAGACCCGGATGGCTGAACAGCAGCACCCGCTGGCCTGCAGCGCCGTGGCGTTGCAGGCCAGCCGCGATCGCCCGCGCCCTGGTGTCCAGTTCCCGGTAGGTGAGCCGACCCTGCTCGGCGTCCCCTTCGGGGCAGTACCGAAACGCAACCTGATCGGCCCGGCGGTCGGCCTGCTGCAGCAGCAGGTCCAGCAGGGTGTCCGGGGTGGGCGTCATTCGTCGACTGTAGAACCCGCTGACGGTGGCTAGCCCTGGTGGCCGCTGCTGCCGCTACCGCCCGCGGACCCGTCGTTGCCGTTCGTGGTGTTGTTGCCGTTGTTGCCGTTAGGGGCAAACGTTCCGTCGGCCTGCTGTCCGCCGGCGCCACCGGCACCGCCCTGCGCGCCGGTTCCGCCGGTACCCGCCCCACCACCAGTGCCGCCGGCACCCACGTTGCGGTCGCCGTAGCTAGTGCTGCGCGTGGCGTCGCCACCATCACCGCCGTTACCGCCGGAACCTCCGTTGCCGGCTTGGCCGCCGTCACCACCGAAACCGCCGCGCCCGGCTTGACCGGCCACCCCCTGGCCGCCAGCCGCTCCCGCGGCACCACCCGCACCACCGGCACCGCCGTTACCGGCATCGCCGCCATCACCACCGACGCCACCGGTACCACCCTTGCCTCCGGTCGCCGAGGTGGCGGCGATGGGCGCTTGCATGTGCGCCTCGCCGCCGTGGCCGCCGGTGCCGCCATTGCCGCCGTTAGTGCCGTCGCCACCGTTACCCCCGGCGCCACCGACGCCGCCGTCACCGCCGACGCCGGAGACCGAGCCGGCAGCACCACCGGCACCACCGGCACCACCGGCACCGCCGGTGACCCCGCTGATGCCATCGCCACCGTTGCCGCCGGTGCCGCCAGCACCGCCGACCGCGGAGCTGGAGCTACCACCGACGTAGGCATAGCCGCCAGTGCCGCCATTGCCGCCGTTGGCGCTCACCCCGCCGGTACCACCGGACCCGCCCTTACCACCGGTCGCCGTCTGCCCCAGCCAGGCCCCGGTGCTGGCTTCACCACCGGTGCCGCCGGTGCCACCGTTCTGCAGGTGCCCGCCGTTATTGGCGTTATTGCCGGCCGTGCCGACTCCGCCGGTGCCGGCCGTACACGAGGAAGTGCTACCGCCGCCACCACAGTCACTGCCGCTGCCGCCGCTGCTCGCGTTCGGGCTGCTCCCGCCCGAGGTCGGGGTGGCCGGGTTGGTGCCGACCGCACCGGCACCGCCGGACCCGCCGTTTCCACCGTTGCCCTGGCTGCCGGCCGCACCGCCGAGACCGCCGTTGCCGCCGGCCTGGCCGACGTTGCCGGTTACGCCGTCGCCCTTGCCACCGGCGCCGCCGTTACCGCCATTGCCGCCCGTTGCGGCAGCGCCCTGAGCGCCGTCGGTGCCGTTGGACCCACCGGCGCCACCGGCGCCACCGATACCACCGGTTCCAGCGGTACCGCGCTCGCCACCGGCACCGCCGTTACCACCATTGCTGGCGATCGCGGTGCCGCCACCGCCGGTGCCGTTACCGCCCCAGCCACCGTTACCGGCATTGCCGGCTGCTCCGCCCGCACCGCCGGCGCCGCCGTCGCCGTTGTGCGCGGCGCCGCCGTTGCCGCCGATGCCGCCCACACCGCCGCTGCCGGCGTTGCCGCCCTTGCCACCGTTGACGCTCACGCTGCTGGCGTCGGCACCCTTGCCACCGTCGCCACCATTGCCACCGGCGCCGCCCTTACCGCCCGCACCGCCGTCACCGGAGATGGTGCCGCCAGCGCCGCCGATACCGCCATTGCCGCCTAGGCCACCGTTGGTGCCGTTGGTGCCGTTGCCGTTGCCGTCGACCACGCCGGTGTTACCGGTGGCGCCGGCACCACCATTGCCGCCGGCCCCGCCAGTGCCGACATCGCCGGCCTTTCCACCATCACCGCCGCGGCCGCCGGTCTGCGCGATCCCGCCGCCCAGCACCTGGCCGGTACCGCCGTTGCCGCCGGCGCCACCGTCCGCACTGCCTGCTGCACCGAGCGCACCGGTCGCCGCCTGACTGGTGTGTCCGGCATTCCAGCCCCCGGCCCCACCGGTGCCCGCCTGGCCCACCGCACCGGCGCTGCCGCCGTTGCCGCCGTAGCCGGCCACGGCGTTGGCGCCGCCACCGGCACCGTTGCCGCCGCGGCCACCGTCACCGCCGTCACCGGCCGCGCCGCCAGCACCGCCGACACCGCCGGCACCGCCGACCCCGACGTTGCCGATGCCTACCGCCGCGCCGCCCAGACCGCCGGTGCCACCGACACCGCCCTGCCCGCCGGTGCCGCCGTGACCGGTGGCGTCACCACCGTTACCACCGTTGCCGCCGCTGCCTGCCGTGGCATCGATGCCGGCAGTCCCGTCCTTGCCTGAGCCGCCGGCGCCACCGGCGCCGCCGCCGCCGCCCTGGCCACCGGCACCGCCGTTACCCGAGACACTCCCGCCCAGGCCACCGACGCCGCCATTGCCGCCGGCCCCGCCGACACCACCGTTGGTGCCGTTGCCGGAACCGTCCGTCACGCCGGCCACGCCGGTCGCACCCACGCCGCCGTTACCGCCGGCACCGCCATTGCCGGTCGAACCGCCCTGGCCGCCGGTGCCGCCGTCGCCGCCGGCCTGCGGGGTGGCGCCGATCATGCCCTGACCGACACCGCCGTTACCGCCGGCACCGCCGGTTCCCGCGTGTCCATCCACCCCGTCTGTGCCGTTGGCACGCTGGGAAGCTCCGTCACCGCTCATGCCACCCTGGCCCGCGGCACCGCCCTCGCCGGGGCCTTCACCACCCTTACCGCCGTTGCCGCCGTTACCCGCGGCGGCATTGGCGCCACCGCCGGCGCCGTCACCGCCGCGGCCGCCGGTCCCGGCGTTACCGCCCGATCCGCCGTCGCCGCCGATGCCGCCGACACCGGCCGCACCCGCGATGCCGTTGGCCGCCGCACCGCCCGCACCGCCGGTACCGCCGGCCGCGCCGTCGCCGCCGTTACCGCCGACACCGCTGGCGTCCCCGCCGTTGCCGCCGTTACCGCCGCTGCCGGCAATCGCATCGGTGCCGTCGACACCGCTGATACCGGTACCGCCGGCACCACCGTTGCCGCCGTGCCCGCCGACACCACCGGCGCCGCCGTTGCCGGAAAGTGCGCCGCCCGCACCGCCCGCACCGCCGGCGCCGCCGACCGCGCCGTTGGTGCCGGCCAGGCCACTGCCCGCGGCACCGGAGACGCCGTTCGAGCCCGCACCGCCGTCGCCACCACGTCCACCGTTACCGGTCGGCCCGGCGTTACCGCCCGCACCGCCGGCGCCGCCGACCTGTGCCGTGCCGTCGGTCGCGATCTTGCCGTCGCCGCCGCGGCCGCCCTGGCCGCCATTGCCGCCGCCGCCGGCACTGCCGATGGTTCCGGACGAGGCCTGAGTGCCGTTGCCGACACCACCCTGCCCGCCGCTCCCGGCCGACCCGGCCTGTCCACCGGCACCGCCATTGCCGCCGCTGCCGGCCACCGCGCCGGCCCCACCGCCGGTGCCCACGCCGCCATTGCCGCCGTTACCGGCCGCACCTGCCGCGCCGCCCTGGCCACCGACACCGCCGGCGCCGTTGGTCGCGTTGCCGCCGACCCCGCCGAGCCCACCGGTGCCGCCCACCCCGCCGTTGCCGCCGCTGAGTCCGGAGGCACCGGTGCCCGGCGCCACGAAGCCGGCGTTGCCGCCCGTGCCGCCGGCACCGCCGGCACCACCGGCACCGCCGACGCCGCCGTCACCCGAGACCGTGCCACCGTTGCCGCCGTGACCGCCGAGGCCGCCATTACCGCCCTGCCCACCGGCGAGGCCGGCGCCGGACGCGTCCCGTCCTCCGGCCACGCCGGCCGCACCCGCACCACCGTTGCCGCCGGCACCGCCGGTACCGACAGTGCCCGCGTTACCACCCGCACCGCCGGCGCCGCCGGACTGCGGGGCACCGCCGATCACGCCGACACCCGTGCCGCCGTTGCCGCCGGCGCCGCCATTGGCGCTGCCCGCCGCACCGGCCACACCGGTCGCCGCCTGGCTCGTGTGCCCGGCGTTCCAGCCGCCGGCCCCACCGGTGCCGGCCTGACCCACCGTGCCGCCGTTGCCGCCGCTACCGCCAACACCGGCGACGGCATTGTTGCCGCCACCGGCACCGTCGCCACCGCGGCCACCGTCACCGCCGTCGCCGGCGGCACCACCGACACCGCCGACGCCACCGGATCCGTCAATCCCGCTCTTGCCGGTACCCACCGTGGCGCCACCCGCGCCGCCGGTGCCACCGACACCGCCCGCACCGCCGTTGCCACCGGTGCCGGTGGCGTTGCCACCATTGGTGCCGTTGCCGCCACTGCCCGCCGCGGCATTGATGCCGTCGATCCCGTCCTTGGCGGAGCCGCCGGCCCCACCTGCGCCGCCGGTGCCACCCTGCCCGCCGGCGCCACCATTACCGGCGACGGTGCCACCGAGGCCACCGACACCACCGCTACCGCCATTGCCACCGAGCCCACCGCCGGTGCCGTTGCCGGAACCGTTGGTAACTCCGGCCAGGCCGGCCGCGCCCACGCCACCGTTACCACCGGCGCCACCGTTGCCGAGCGTCCCCGCGTTACCGCCCGCTCCGCCGGTACCGCCGGACTGGGCAACGCCACCGATCACACCCGCGCCCGCGCCGCCATCGCCACCGGCCCCGCCGTTAGCACCGCTGCCGGCGGCACCGTTGGCGCCACCGGTAGCCAGCGCACCGTTCGGGCCCTGGCCGCCACTGCCGCCGGCCCCGGCCGCTCCGGCATTTCCGCCGTTGCCGCCCTTACCGCCGTGACCGGCGACCGCAGCGTTGCCGCCGCCGGCTCCGTCACCACCGCTGCCGCCGGCACCCGCCGCGCCACCAGCGCCACCGGTGCCGCCGACCCCGCCAACACCGTGGGCTCCCACGGTGCCGTTGGCCGCTGCACCGCCGACACCGCCGTTGCCGCCGACGCCGCCCTTACCACCGACGCCACCGTTGCCACCGTCGGTGCCGTCGTTGCCCGCCGAGCCGCTGCCCGCAACGGCGTCCGTGCCGTTGGTTCCGGCGACTCCGGCCCCACCGGCGCCACCGACACCGGCGGCACCACCATTGCCGCCGACCCCACCGTTACCGGCCTCGGAGCCACCGGCACCACCGGCACCACCGTTGCCGCCAGCACCACCATTGCCGCCGTTGGTGCCATTGCCGTTGCCACTGGTCACCCCGGCCGCACCGGCCATACCGGCGCCACCGTCACCACCGGCACCGCCATTACCGCTGCGCCCGGCGTCACCGCCGGCACCGCCTTGGCCACCGGCCTGACCGGCGACCATGGCGTCGCCGCCGTCGCCACCCGCGCCACCATTGCCGCCGCCGACACCGGTACCGCCCGTCACGCCACTCGCGGCATGGGTGCCGTCGCCGTTGGCGCCGCCGGCACCACCGGCGCCACCGAGACCCTGGTCACCGCCGGCACCACCGGCGCCTCCGGCCGATCCGGCACCGCCGTCGGCGCCCGCGCCGCCGTTACCGGCCGCGCCACCGGCACCGCCGTTACCGCCGATAGCGCCGACGCCGGTCGAACCCGTCGCCCCCAGCAAACCGCTCGCACCGCCGGCACCACCGGATCCGCCCACACCACCGGTACCACCGAGCCCGCCGTCACCGGCGTCTCCGCCGGCCGCCCCGGCCACGATGGCGTCCAGGCCATTACCGCCGGCCCCGCCGACACCACCGGTGCCGCCCAGTGCGCCGGCACCACCGTTGCCGCCGGATCCGATCAGCCAGCCACCGCGGCCGCCGGCACCACCATTGCCGCCGGCACCACCGACACCGCCGTTATCGCCGGTGACACCGGCACCACCCGCGGCGCCCACCGTGCCGGTTCCGCCGATGCCACCCGCACCGCCGACACCACCGTTGCCGAACAGCAGGCCCGCGCCTGCACCGCCGGCGCCGCCGAGGCCGCCGTCGATACCCAGCGCGCCGGCCCCACCGGAACCGCCGTCGCCGCCGATACCCATGAACCAGCCGCCAGCGCCACCGGCACCACCATCGCCACCGAGGACACCGGCACCACCGTCGCCACCGTTGCCGAACGACCCCGCATCCCCGCCGGCACCACCGGTGCCGTCAGCGGCGACACCACCGGCACCGCCGTCGCCGAACCACAAGCCGCCGGCCCCGCCGGCGGCCTCGGCCAAGGTGCCGCCATCGATACCATCGGCTCCGTTGCCGATCAGGTCCTGCCCGAAGAGCAACTGCGGCAGCGGGTTGATCAGGTACTCGTCGAGGAACGCACCGACCGAGCTGGTGATCCACAGCTGCCCGAGGTCATACATCGGGGTGTAGAACCAGCTATTGACCAAATCGGTCAACGTATCCGGATTGGTGGACTCCGCTGTCCATGGCAAATCGCCGGACGAACCGATCAACGAGTCACCGAGCGTCGGCCCCAGCAGATCGACGATCCAGTCCAATTCCACATCGGCATGCGCGACCGGCGGCAGCGCCAACGGCGTCAAGCCAAGCGCCAGAAACGCGCCCACCGCCGTACCGGCGCCTGCCACCCGACGGCCCCGCTGCCGCTGACGCACAACCCGACCGTCGTTCTTAGCCATCCGAGTTTCCTAACTGTGCTGATTCGAAATTGGTCAAACGATCGGCCGATCAGAACGGGGGTGTCGGGGCCCACACGGCATAGGTGGCGCCGGTGGTGCCGTACATTCCCGCCTTGCCGGCAGAAGCTCCGTCACCCTGGATACCGCCGGCTCCGCCGTCGGCCTGGGTGCCGTCGGCTTCCTGCCCACCTTGGCCGGCCGCACCGCCGACGCCGAAAGCGCCGCTCAGCCCGGTCTTGCCGCCGATACCGCCGTCACCCGGGGTGATCTTGCTTTCCTGGCCGGCCGGCACGTAACCGTCGGCACCGTTACCACCGTTGCCACCATTGCCACCGGCACCGGCGTCACCACCGTTGCCACCGTTGCCACCGCCACCGGCGTGACCGGCTGTCCCGCCGCCACCGCCGGCCGCACCCGCGGCGCCACCGGTACCACCGGCACCGCCAGCGCCGCCGTTACCGCCGTTGCCCGCGTCGCCGCCGTCGCCGCCGTCGCCGGCGTAGCCATGGCCGCCCGTCGGCGCGATCAGCTGGGCCTGGCCGGTCTGAGCGCCATTGAAGGCGTTGGCGCCCCAGGTACCGGAGCCGCCGTCGCCGCCGTTGCCGCCAGCGGTGGCGTTCCCGCCGTCACCGCCGTTGCCGCCGACGCCGCCGTCACCGCCGTTGCCGAAGACCGATCCGCCAGCACCACCGGCACCACCGGCACCGCCGGCACCACCGATAATGCCGTTCACGCCATCACCACCGCGACCGCCGTCGCCGGCGTCGCCGCCATAGGCCGTTGCGTTGTACGCCGCACTGTAGGCGGTCCCGCCGGCGGCACCGTTGCCACCGTTGGAGCCGGCGATACCGTCGCCGCCATTGCCGCCATTACCAGCGTGCGCGGTCGCCCCGTGGCCACCGATGCACAAGCCGATGGGGCCCGCGCCACCCTCACAGCCCGAGGTGTAGGCGGCACCACCCGCGCCGCCATTGCCGCCGTCTTGCGAGTGGATGCCGTTGATGACGCCGTTGGAGCCGTTGGTTCCATTACCCGCGTTCACATCGCCGGCCAGCGCACCGCCGCTGTTACCGCCGGTGGAGCCACTGCCCGCCTTGGAACCGTTGGCGGTGACCACGGTGCCGGTGGTGCCGTCCACGCCGTCACCACCCTTGCCGCCGGCGCCGCCGTTGCCGAACGATCCGGCGTTGCCGCCGAGGCCGCCGGCGCCGCCGGCCTGGCCGTAGGTGTCCGCGCCGACGGTGTAGAAGCCCTGGCCGGTGCCGCCGTTGCCGCCGGCCCCGCCGTTGCCGCCGCCACCGGCGCCGCCGATCAGGCCGGCCGCACCGACCTGACCGACGCCACCGCCCGAGCCACCGGCACCTCCGGTACCGGCCGTCCCGCGTTCGCCGCCGGTGCCGCCCGCCCCGCCGTTACCGGCGGTCTGTCCGCCGCCGCCGCCGAGGCCGTTACCGCCGCGGCCGCCGTTGCCGGCGTCCCCGGCCGCACCGCCCTGGCCACCGGCACCGCCGTCGCCGTTGGTCGCAACGCCACCGGCGCCGCCGATCCCGCCCTTGCCGCCGACCCCACCGTTGCCGCCGGTGCCGCCGTTGGCGCCCGAGACGCTGGCGTTGGCGCCATTACCGCCGGTGCCGCCGCGACCACCCGCGCCACCCTGACCGCCGGCGCCACCGTCGCCGGCGGTGGTGCCGCCAGCGCCGCCAATGCCGCCGTTACCGCCCATCCCGCCGTTGCCGCCGAGGGTGCCGTTGCCCGAGCCGTTGGTGGTTCCGTTCGCGCCGGCCGCACCGGCACCGCCGTTGCCGCCCACACCACCGGTGCCGAGTGCGCCGGCAGCACCACCCTTGCCGCCGTCGCCACCGATCTGCGCGGTGCTTCCCGCATCGCCGCCATTGCCGCCGGCACCACCGGAACCATCGGAGCCATCCGCACCGGCCGCGCCGGATGCGGCCTGACCGCCGGCACCCTGGCCGCCGGCACCGCCGGCCGCACCGGTGCCGTACGCGTCGCCGCCCGCACCACCGTTACCGCCGTGACCAGCCACCGCATTACTTCCGCCGCCGGCGCCGTTACCGCCGCGGCCGCCCTCACCGGCGCTACCGCCGGCGCCGCCCGCGCCGCCCACGCCGCCGGCGCCCTGCGCGCCCGCGGTGCCGTTGGTGACACTGCCGCCCAGACCACCGTTGCCGCCGATGCCACCGATACCGCCATTGCCGCCGCTGCCGTAGGCATCGCCGCCGTCGGTGCCGTTACCGCCGGTTCCAGCGATTGCGTCGATGCCGTCCGTTCCATCCGCGGCCGATCCGCCGACACCGCCGACACCGCCGGCACCGCCGATACCACCCGCGCCGCCATTTCCGGCGATCGTGCCGCCGGCACCGCCCTTACCGCCGACACCGCCGTGACCGCCGACCCCGCCGTTGGAGCCGACTCCATTGCCGTCGGTGGTCCCGGCCGCACCAGCCGCGCCGGCGCCGCCGTTACCACCGGCACCGCCGTCGCCGTGCTGCCCGGCTGCGCCACCATTTCCGCCGGCACCACCAGACTGCGCGACACCGCCGATCACACCCTCGCCGGCGCCACCGTTACCGCCGGCACCGCCGTCACCTTCGGCGCCGTGTGCGCCGGCCGCTCCACCGGCAGCCTGAACCGCGTGGTTGGCGTCCCAGCCGCCGGCACCGCCGACACCGCCGGCACCGTAGTCGGTGCCGCCCTTGCCGCCGTTGCCGCCACTGCCGGCCACCGCGTTCGCGCCGCCGCCGGCACCGTCACCGCCGGCGCCACCGGTACCGGCGTCGCCGCCGAGCCCGCCCGCGCCACCGACGCCACCAGCGCCGACCGCACCGGCGTTGCCGTGCGCGGCGGTGCCACCGGCACCGCCATTGCCGCCGACACCGCCATTGCCGCCGCCGCCGCCCTGACCGGTGGCGTCGCCGCCGTTGCCGCCGTTGTCGCCGCTGCCCGCGATCGCGTCGGTGCCGTCCACGCCGGAGGCACCCGAGCCGCCGGTGCCACCGACACCGCCCGCGCCACCACGGCCGCCCGCACCGCCGTTACCAGCCAGCGAGCCGCCGGCACCACCGATACCGCCGGTGCCCCCGTTGCCGCCGGTGCCGCCGATGTTGCCGACTCCGGTGATCGGGTCGGTGGTTCCGGTGGTGCCAGTCGCGCCCACCCCACCGTCGCCGCCGCGCCCACCGTTGCCGGTCAGGTTGCCGCTACCACCATTGCCGCCTGCGCCACCGTTGAGATGTGCAGAGTTTCCGGCTGCCCCGACGCCACCGTTGCCGCCATGAACCGCGCCGGTCGCCGCACCGCCGGCTGCGCCGGTGTGCCCGGCGGTGCCACCGGTACCACCGGTGCCGGCCGCGCCACCCTTACCGCCGGCGCCGGCATTGCCCGCGGAGTTACCGGCGGTACCACCGTCACCGCCGGCGCCGTCCTGGCCGCCAGAACCGGTCTTGCCCCAGACACCCGCCGCGCCGTCACCGCCGTTGCCGGCCGCACCGGCAGTACCACCCTTGCCGCCGTCACCGCCGCTGCCGTTGACGCCAGCGCTGCCGTGCGCCGCAGTCCCGGCGTTACCGCCGGCTCCGCCGGCACCACCGGCGTAGCCGTTACCGCCCGCGCTGCCGTCACCGCCGCGGCCATTGTTGACACCGGCGACACCGGTGCTACCGGTGCTGCCCTGTGTGCCGGCCGCGCCGGCACCACCGTTGCCACCGTGCCCGCCGTTGCCGCCACCACCGGACTGTGAGCCGCCGGCACCGCCAGCGCCACCCACACCACCGGCACCGCCCACGCTGTTCACCCCGGCAGCTCCATTGCCACCGTCGCCGCCGTTGCCGCCGGCACCGATGGTCCCGGCCGCACCGCCCCGGCCGCCGGCACCACCGACGTGGCCGGCGGAGGTGGCGTCGCCACCGTCGCCGCCGTTACCGCCGTTGCCACCGCCCGCACCGACCGTCCCGGTCGCGCCGGCCGCGCCGCGGGTGCCGTCGCCGTTGTCACCGCCGGCACCGCCGGCGCCGCCTACGCCCCGGTTACCGCCGGCACCGCCGTTGCCGCCCGCTGCGCCGGCGCTGCCGTTGGCACCGTCGCCGCCATTGCCGGCCGTGCCGCCGGCGCCACCGTCGCCACCGACACCGCCGTGGCCGTGGCTGCCCGCGCTGGCGAAGATGCCACCCGCACCGCCCGCACCACCGGCACCGGCCGCGCCACCGGTGCCACCCGCACCACCGTTGGTGGCATTGCCGCCGTTGCCGCCGGCTGCCGTGGCGTCCGCGCCGTCAGCGCCCGCACCACCGACGCCACCCGTGCCACC
The DNA here is from genome assembly GCA_024758765.1 of Mycobacterium sp. SVM_VP21. Classification (NCBI taxonomy): domain Bacteria; kingdom Bacillati; phylum Actinomycetota; class Actinomycetes; order Mycobacteriales; family Mycobacteriaceae; genus Mycobacterium; species Mycobacterium cavoris. The sequence continues at coordinate 2,006,618 of CP101406.1, read as the reverse complement.
CGCACCGCCGAGAGCGCCGTTGCCGCCACTGCCGAAGAAGATTCCACCGGCACCGCCGGCGCCACCGACGCCGCCGTTGCCGGCCGCGCCGCCCGCGCCGCCATTGTGACCGGAGTCCCCGACCGAGCCAGTCCAGCCGGCACCACCGAGGCCGCCGACACCACCGTCGCCGCCACCACCGAGGAACAACCCGCCCGCGCCGCCGACCCCGCCAGCACCACCGTTACCACCGAGGCCGCCGACGCCACCGACACCGCCGTCGCCGCCACCACCGAAGAACAGGCCACCGTCACCACCAGCACCACCGGCACCACCGGTGCCACCGGGGTGGTACGTCCCACCGGCATATCCGGAGCCGGCGTCACCACCGGCACCACCGACACCACCGGCGCTGAAGAAGAAGCCGCCGCGGCCGCCTTCACCACCGACACCGCCGTTGCCGCCGGCGATATGCGACGCCGTACCGTCCGCACCGTTGCCACCGTTGCCGCCGTTCCCGCCGGCGCCCCAGAAGAAGCCACCGTCACCACCGCGGCCGCCGGCCCCGCCGGCGCCGCCGAACTGCCCGTCGCCGCCGTTGGATCCGTTACCCCCGGCACCGAAGAAGAACCCGGCGTTGCCGCCCTTACCGGCCGTTCCGTCGATTGAACCGTCCGCGGCCAGGGTTGATACACCTGAGCCGCCGGTGGCGTCGGCCGAATAGGGCGCTCCGGCAACGTCATACGCGCCGCCCGCGTTACCGCCGTTGCCGAACAACCAGCCGGCGTTGCCACCGCTGCCGCTGTACCCCCAGCCGTCGCCACCGTCACCGAACAGCAACCCGGCGTTGCCGCCGTCGGGATTCGCCTCGGTGCCATCCGCGCCGTCACCGATCAAATACACCCCGGCCAGAGCGTTGATCGCACCGTTGACCTGCAGGCCGAGATCGCTGTTGATCCAGCCCTCGATCGCGTCGTGCATGGGCACGTACACGAGCGCGCTGAACAGATCATCGAACGTGAAGCTCAACGGCAGGGTCGAATCGGCGATGCCGGCGAAGGCATCCCCCGAGTCCCACCCGACCAGGTCGGCGATCCAGCCGAGATCGTCCGCCTGCGCCGGCGGGGCCGCCGCCAGTGGACTCAACCCGAACGCCAGAAACGCTCCGACCGCCGTGCCGGCGCCCGCCACCCGGCGACGCGCACCCCGGCCCCGCGCGGACCTCTTGTTCTCAGCCATCCGGATTTTCCTATCTGTGCTTATCCGAAGTTGAAGTTCTCGTTGTGGTGGTACTGACCGCTATCCGGCGAGCGCATCCGCGATCATCTGCGGGATGCCCTGGCCCAGCTGCGCGAACAAGCCGAAGAAGTCGCCGGTGACGACGCCCAGGATGTCGGTGTCGTTCAAGCCGAGGCTGCCCAGGATGTTCGCGATCGTCGCGTCGCTGATGCCCAGGTCGTTGAGGATCGTGCCGATGGTGGTGCCACCGAGCAGGTCGTTGACGACGTCGTCGAGATACACGTTGTTCAGCCCGAGGCTGGTCAGCACCGAGTTCACATTCACCCCGCCCAGCAGGGCGGTGAGGACGTCATCCAGGTGGACGTTGTCGAGGTTCAGGTCGTCGAGCAGGTCGCCCACGTACACGCCGCCCAACAGGTTGTTGAGGAACGTCTCGAGGGTGACCCCGCCCAGGCCAAGGTCGTTCAGCAGGTTCTGGACGTAGACGCCGCCTAGCAGGTCGTTGACCACATCGGTCACGTGAATCGACCCCAGACCCAGGCTGTTGAGCATCTGCGTCACGGTCATGTCCAGGCCGAGTCGGTCGATCACCGTGTCCAGGTCCAGGTTGTTCAGGCCCCAGGAGCTGAGCAGCGACACCAGGTTGGTGTCGACCAGCCAGGGGAAACCGTTGTTGACGATGTCGGTGACCGTCACGTCGTCCAGGCCCAGGTTGACCAGGAAGTCGTGCAGCGTGGTGTCCACGGGCAGGCCGAACAGGATGGTGCTCAGGTGCTCGTCGCCCTGTCCGGTGGCCGCCACCAACTGGCCCAGGTTGACGTCGGTGAGCGAGGTGCCGGCCGGAACCCCGGCGATGCCGTTGCCGTCGGCCTTCAGGTTGTGCAGCGTCTCGTAGACGGTGTTGCTGCCCATCAGCGAGCTCAGCGTCGCCGAGCAGTCGATGCCGACCACGATGGCCAGGGAGCAGGTGGTGCTGTCCAGCGGCATGCCCGCTTCGGCCGCGAGGTCCTGAATGGTCTTGGCGCCGTAGTTCATCGCCATGTTGCTGGCCAGGAAGTCCGCCCACGGCACGCTGCCCAGCGGCTGGCCGGCATAGGGGTCCAGGACCGGGTCGGGGTTGGCCGGGTCGGCCGGCGGAACCAGGGTGGTGTTGAGCAGCTCGCCCAGCGTCAGGTCGGCATAGGTTGTACCCGGGTCAGCGGCATTCGGGATCTGCTGCAGCAGCTCGACCAGGGTGTAGTCCATGCCCTGGCCCTGCATGATGTTGACCAGCAGGTGCGTCAGGGTGAGGTCGGCGTCGGTGCCCATCATCGAGTCGACCAGGTCGACCGGGGTCAGGTCTCCGTAGCCGGTGGAGTCCAGCAGGGAGTTGATCATGCTGCCGATGGTCAGGCCGCCCATGCCCATGGACTCCATCAGGCTGGTGATCGTGGCGTCGTCGCCGGCCACCGCGTGCAGGCCCTCTTTGAGCACGTCGCCCAGGGTCATGTCGCCGATGCCGAACTGCTGGACCAGACCGGTGATCGTCAGGTCGCCCATGCCCATGGCGTCCATCAGCGCAACCGCCAAGGACCCCACCGTCGGGTCGGAGCCATAGCCCGCGGCTTCCAGCACGCTCATCGCCAGGCTCGTCATCGACTGGTTGGTGCCCATCCCGACCTGGTTGAGCACCTCGATGAGCAGGCTCGACACCGACATCTCGCCCAGGCCGGCAATGTCGGCCAAGCCGCTGATGGTCGGGTTGCCGATGCCCATCGTGTCGAGCAGACCGATCATCAGCTCGGACAGCGAGAGGTCACCGAAGCCGAACTGGTCAGCCAGATCGGTGATGGACGAGTCGCCCAGGCCGACGGCGTCGAGGACTCCGGTCACCACGCCGGCCACCGGCATGTCGGCCAGGCCGGTCTGGTCGGCCAGGTCACCGACGGTCAGGCTGCCCATGCCCGCCATGTCGACCAGCTGGCCGATGGTCAGGGTGAGGTCGAAGGGCTGGGCGGGAGCCAGCAGGCCGTTGAAGACCGGGAGGTGGATGCCGGCGAAGTCCAGGCCGTCCTGGCCGTTGAGGAAGGCATCCAGCAGGGTGGCGGGGGCGCCGAGCAGCGCGAACAGTGCGCCTAGCGGGTCGGAGAAGTCGAAGATCTGGCTGATCAGGTCGCTGAAGGCGTTGCCGAGGGTGACGAAGGGGCCGATCGCCGAGAGCAGCAGGCCGAGCGTCGGCGTCAGTTCGGTGCCGATCTCGATCGGCAGCCCCGACGAGATGGTCTCGACGCTGGGCAGCAGGGTGTTCAACATGATCAGCGCGTCGGGGATATGCATCAGCGACCCGAGGGGATCACTGAAGAACTGGGTCAGGATCGGGAAGTCGAACGCGTGCTGTCCCAGGCTGGCCAGGTTGTTGGCCGTGTTGGTGATCAGGTCGGTGTAGGGCGTGAAGATGTCGCCCAGATCCGCGGTCAGTGCGACCGCCCGGTGTTGGGCGTGGTCGAGCTGCCGGGCGACCTCCGGGAGCTGCGGTGCGGCGGGAACGACCGCGATCATCGCAGCACCGGCGATGCCCATTCCGGTGGTCACATATGGCCGAAGCGACTTGTGCGTCATAGCTTTCCCCATCGGTAATCGGGACGATCAGAAGTTGAAGAGGGTGGGAATCAGGCCCGCGACATCTGCAATGTGGAGGTTGAGCACATCCATGTCGGCCAGGCCCAACTGGTCGAGCAGCCCGCTCAGATCCAGCGATCCGAGGCCAAGGTCGTCGAGCAGCGAATTGACGGTCGCGTCGCCGAACAGCTGCGTCAGCATGGTGTCCAGGTCCAGGTTGCCGAACCCGGAGCTGCTGAGCAGGTCGTCCACGGTGGTGGTGCCCAGCGCCGATTCCAGGATCCCGAACAGGTCCATGCTGCCGAAGCCGGACTGGGTGAGCAGGTCGCCCACGGTGGTGGTGCCCAGCAGCTGGTCGATCAGCGAGTACAGGTCGGTGTTGCCCAGACCCCAGTCGTCCAGCGCGTTGCCGACGGTCATGCCGCCGAACAGCTGCTCGAAGATCGAGTTCAGATCCAGGCTGCCGAAACCGGATTCGGCCAGCACGTCGCCCACGGTGGTGGTGCCCAGCAGGCTGGCCACCAGGTCGTCGAGCGTCGAGGTGTTCAGGCCCATGCTGGTGAGCAGCTCGGACACCGTCTGGTCACCGAGCAGCTGGCCGACCAGGTCGTCGAGGGTGGTGTCGTTCAGACCCATGTCGGTGAGCAACTGCGACAGGGACATGGTCAGGCTGGTCTCCAGCATGTCGCTGATCTTGGTGTTACCGAAGTCCCCGAGCATGTCGCCCAACGTCGCGTTGGGGTCTGGCAGGAAGCTGAGAAGTGTCTGACCCATATTCGGCGCCAGCAGCTGGTCGCCCACGGCGAATGTCAGCTTGCCGGTGATGTGGATCGACCCGGGCAGCGGGTCGGCGCCCGGGCCGGACGCGTTGATCACGTCGTTGATCGTGAGCCCACCGAAACCGAGGTTGCTGATGATGTCGCCGAGCGTGGTGGTCTCCAGGTGCGCGGCGCCCAGGATGTCGGCCACCTTCAGGTCATCGAGACCGGCGGCCTGCAGCAGTCCGTTGAAGGTCAGGTCCTGCAGGTTCAGCCCGGTGAGCAGGTCGACGCCGATCTGCCCCACACTCAAGCTGCCGAAGCCCGCGGCGTCGATGAGGTCCACCGGAGTCCGCTGGCCGAGGCTCAACGCGTCGAGCAGGGTGGTCGCCACGTCGCCCACGCCCAGGCCGCCGACGCCCAGGGCGTCGAGCAGGTCGACCGGGGTCTGCTGGCCCAGGTTCAGGGAGTTGAGCAGGGTGCTGGCCAGGTCGGCCAGCGGCTGCTGGGCCAGGCCGACGTCGGTGGCCAGGTCGAGGATGGTCGGGTTGCCGATCTCCAACGCGTTGAACACGTCGCTGAGCAGGTCGGGGATGGTCATGCTGCCCAGGCCGACGTCGTCGGTGAGGTCGCCGATGGTGGCGTTACCGATGCCCAGCGCGTCGAGGATGTCCTTGGCCAGATCCGCAACCTCGGTGTTGGCCAGGCCCAACTGCTGGGTCAGCTCGAGAATGGTCGGATTGCCGATCTGCAACGCGTTCAGGACCGATTCGGCCAGGCTGGCCACCGGAACCGTGCCGAGACCAAGCATGTCGACCAGGTCGGTGATCGTCGGGTTGCCCAGCCCCAGGCCGTTGAGCAGGTTCGTCGCCAGAGTCACGAGTTGCTGGTCGCCGATCCCGAGCTGGGTCAGCAGCTGAGGCAGGGTCTGGTCGGCCAGGCCCAGTTCCTCCAGCAACTGGCCGGCCTGCACGTCGACGTCGACGTCGTGCGGGGCGACGAGGATGCCGTTGAACAGCGGGATGCTCACACCCAACACGTTCAGGCTGGCCTCGCCGTTAAGGAAGGCGTTGAGGATGGTGAACGGGGCCTGGATCAGCGCCAGCAAGGCCTGCAGCGGCTGGCTCCAGTCGAAGACCTGGGCGATGATCTCGTTGATCGCCTCGTTGACGGTCACGAAGGGGCCGATGAAGGCCAGGGCAAGCATGATCGATTGCGACAGTTCGGGAGCGATAGTCACCGCGGCATCGGCGGGCCCGGGCCCCCCCAGCCCAGTCGCGCCAAGCAACTCCGTCAGCGCGAACAGCCCGGTCGGATCGCCGGTTAACTTGACCGGCAGGTGGCGGGTCTGCGGCGACTGCTGCGCGACTTCAGGCAGCCGAGGTGCTACCGGCACGACCGCGACCATTGCGGCACCCGCAACAGCCAAGCCATTGGTCATATACGGACGAAGCGTCTGCAGCATCGTCGCCCTCCCTCAATCCGCCAGAGATCCTAAACTGTACATAATAAAAAGGCCCCGGCAAGCCTGAAATTTTCCCAAGCTCCTAGGCGGGCACCAACGTTAACATTACGGTAATGGTTTCAGGAACGGGAACTACGTCCGGACCAGCGGACTTAGCGGTAAGAACGGATTGCTACCGCTGAGAATGCAGGAACTCCACGATGTGGCGGGCGAGCTCTACGCCGGCATCCTCCTGCAGGAAGTGCCCGGCGTCGTGGATCATCGGATGCGCCCGGCCGTGCGCCCCGACCATCTCGCGCTCGAAGATCGGCGCCATGGCACCGGTGATCGGGTCGCCGTCACTGAACGCGACCAGCATCGGGGTCTGCGATGCGCACAGCGCAGCCCACGCCGCCCGATTGGCCGGGGCCGCGGGATCCTCGGGCGTGGTCGGGATCAGCGACGGCATCGTCCGGGGACCGACGCAATAGCTGTCGTCGGGAAACGGGGCGTCGTAGCCGGCCCGCACGGCGTCGCTCATCGGCCGGCGACATCCGGCTTGCACGAACCATCCGACGTTGATCGTCGGCGCGGTCTGGATCGCCTCCCGAAAGCGCCACCACACCTCCGGCATCGGAATGTCGCCGGTGGGCAGACCGGTGTTGGCCACGACGACACGGGCGAACCGGTCCGGGTTCTCGGCGAGCACGCGCAGCCCGATCAGCCCGCCCCAGTCCTGGCACACCAGCGTGACGTTGCGCAGGTCGAGGACGTCGAACGCCAGCGCACGCATCCACTCGACATGACGCGCATAGGTGTGGTCTTCGGCACGGGTCGGCTTGTCGGAACGACCGAATCCGACCAGGTCCGGACAGATCACCCGATACCCGGCCTCGGCCAGGGTCGGCATCATCTTGCGGTACAGATACGACCACGACGGCTCGCCGTGCAGCATCAGGATCGGGTCCCCATCCTCGGGACCGTCTTGCACCCACGCCACCCGCAGCGTGCCGCCGGGCTCATCCTCGTCCAAGTCGTCGAGGTCGCAGAACTGCGGCGGGTAGGCGAAATCCGGGAGGCCGATGAACCTGTCCTCAGGCGTACGCAGCGTCTGCATGTGGCGACGATACCGCGCTGGTATATACCCCCGGGGGTGTCTGATAGACTGGGTTCACCGCGATCAAGGAGGTCTGGAATGTCCGTGGCAATGAGCACAGCACTGACCGGCGCCGATTTCGACGCAGTCACCGAGAAGACTCGAGAGGTTTTGAAGGACAACGGTTTCGGCGTGCTGACCGAGATCGACATGCAGGCAACGCTGAGAGCCAAGCTCGGCGAGGAGATGGAGCGCTACCTGATCCTGGGTGCGTGCAATCCACCGCTGGCGCACCGGGCCGTGACCGCTGAGAAGCGCATCGGGGTGCTGCTGCCCTGTAACGTCGTGGTCCGCGAAGACACCGAGCATCCGGGCACGGTGCTGGTGGAGGCCATGAATCCGCAACTGATGGCCCAGGTCATCGACAATCCGGCTTTAGCGGCGATCGCCGAGGAGGTGCGCGAGAAAATCCGCACCGTCATCGATACGCTGACGGTTGCGTTGCGCACCACCTGAAAGGACCGCCGATGTGCTACCCCGTGCCCTGTCGAGTCTGCGGTAAGACCACCTGGGACGGGTGCGGCGAGCACATCGCAGAGGTGAAGGCCCAGGTGCCTCCGGAGCAGTGGTGCGCCGGCCATTCAGAGGCGCCACGTTCCTAGTCGCACCGTTGGGCGCACGTGGCACCCAGCAGATCCACCAGTCGGTCGAGGAATGGCCGCTGCCCGGCCAACAACTTGATTCGCGCCTGGGCCACCGAGAACCAGCCGACCCGGTCGACTTCAGGAAACTCCCGCCGTTGTCCCGACCGCGGCGGCCACTCCAATTCGAAGGTGTTGCTGCGGGCGTCGGTCACGTCGAGGTCGCCACGTACGGCGAACACCGTGACCACCTTTCCGCCGGGTGAGCGCACCTCACCGAGATCTGCTCGCTCGCCGTCCGGCGGCTGCAGGCCGAGCTCCTCGGCGAATTCACGTCGCGCGGTGTCCCACGGGTCCTCACCCTGGGGTTGTTCGCCCTTGGGAATCGACCAGGCCCCGTCGTCCTTGCGCGCCCAGAACGGTCCACCGGGATGGGCGATCAACACCTCGACTCCGCCGTCGGCGCTCGACCGGTACACCAGCAACCCGGCGCTGCGCTTCGCCACGCCTCACACCCCCACGGCGTGTTCCAGGTCTTCCAGCGCGGTGTTCAAGTGCCCGAGCAGGCGCTGTAGGTGCGGAATCGAGCGCCGGCAGCCGACCAGCCCGAAATCGAGGTTGCCGGCGTTGCTGACGACGGTCATGTTCAGGGCCTGCCCGTCCAGCGCGATCGACATCGGATAGTTGCCGTCCAGGCGGGCGCCGCGCCAGTACAGCGGCTCGGCCGGGCCGGGCACGTTGGAGATGACGATGTTGAACGGTGGCTTGGCCGCCGAGACGAATCCGGGGATGGCCGCCAAGGCCAGCGGCGCCATGTTCGCCGCCGACAACGCCAGCGCCTGGGTACGCGGCAGCTCGCTGAACACCTTCTTGTTGCGGCGCATCGACTCGCTGATGGTCTCCAGCCGCTGCGTCGGGTCCTCGAGATCGGTGGCCAGGTTGCACAGGATCGCGCCAACCATGTTGCCGCCGGCGTCGGCCTCGGCTTCGGTGCGCAGGCTCACCGGGACCATCGCCACCAGGGGATGATCCGGCAGGGCGTGCTGCTCGTCGAGGTAGGCCCGCAGCGCCCCGGCGCACATCGCCAGCACCACGTCGTTGACCGTCACCCCGGCCGCGCGCTTGACCGCGATCACCCGCTCCACTGGCCAGGACTGCGCCGCGCACCGACGGGCGCCGCCGATCTTGACGTTGAGCATGGTTCGCGGCGCTTCGAACGGCAGGGTCAGTTGCTGCTCCAGCAGTGCGGCACGCGCCAGCTTCACCGTCGACGGCCCGAGGGCGGCAACGCCTTTGACCATCGAGGTCAGTTCGCTCAACGGGGACGGCGAGTCGGGGCGCGGCCGCGATGGGGGCCGGACCGACCACGGGGTGCGCAGTTCCGACTCGCGCGGGTCGGTCGAGAGCGTGTGGCGCATTAGCCGCAGCAGCGAGACACCGTCGATCAGGCAGTGGTGGATCTTGACGTAGACGGCGAACCGGCCGTCGGCCAGACCCTCCACCACGTGGGCTTCCCACAGCGGGCGGTGCCGGTCAAGCAGGCTGCCGTGCAGCCGAGAGGTCAGCTCCAACAGGTCGCGCACTCGCCCGGGCACCGGCAGCGCCGAGCGCCGCACGTGGTATTCGAGGTCGACGTCGTCGTCGAAGGCCCAGCGCACGCTTGAGATGCCACCGAACAGCGACGCCGGGCGCTTCCGGAATGCCGGCTGCAGATCACGGGCGCCCAGCAGGCCCCGGTAGATCTCGCCGACGAATTCCGGTCCGGAGCCCGCCGGCGGCTCCAACAACATCAGCCCGCCGACGTGCATGGGGTGCTCACGTGTTTCCGTCAGCAAAAAGACCGAGTCGAGCGGTGACATCAGCTGCATCAACCCATTAGACCCCGGAGGGGCACATGGCCGCTTGCTAGTCTTGCCCCGTGCGTCGCCGGGCCGTTGTCTGTGTCGCCTCGGCCGCGTGCTTGCTCGCGGCCGGCATTGTCGCGCCCGCCGCTCCGGCAGATCCCGCAAACCCCGCCCTTGCCGGCAAGACAGTGTTTCTGGACCCTGGGCACAGCGGCGCCAACGACGCCTCGATCGCCCGGCAGGTTCCCAACGGGCGCGGGGGCACCAAGCCCTGTCAGACCAGCGGAACCGCCGCCGATGACGGCTACCCCGAACACAGCCTGAACTGGGACGTGACCAACCGGATCCGGACCGAACTCGAGGGGCTCGGCGTGCACACCGCACTCTCACGTGCCGATGACACCTCGGTAGGCCCGTGTATCGACGCGCGCGCCGCCGCGGCCAATGCCGCGCATCCGGACGCGATCGTGTCCATCCACGCCGACGGCGGGCCCGCCTCAGGCCGCGGGTTTCACGTCAACTACTCCAGCCCGGCGCTCAACGACGCCCAGTCCGGACCGGCGGTGGTCCTGGCCGGCGACATCCGGGATTCCTTGACAGCCGCGGGAATTCCCCCATCCAGCTATCTCGGCGCCGACGGCCTGTACGGGCGAGCGGATCTGGCCGGGCTGAATCTGGCCGAGTATCCGGCGGTGCTGGTCGAGCTGGGCAACATGCGTAATGCCCAGGACGCGGCGCTGCTGGAAAGTGCCGACGGGCGAGCGCAGTACGCCGCGGCGGTCACCAGCGGGATCGTGGCCTACCTCAGCAGGTGACGATGTCTCAACGCGGATTCGGCCTTACCGCCAGAACACTTTTCGGGGTGGCCGCCCTGACCCTGGCTGTAACGGGCTGCTCGGGTGGCAGCGCCCCGACGGTGATCGACGGGCATGCGATATCGATGCTGTATGACCCTGGACGGGTCGGCGGACTGCCCACCGCGGAGGGTCCCAGCGGCCCGCGTGGCGACGTTCCGCCGGTCACCGCCCGGGTGCGAAACAGTGACGGCGGTGATATCGACCGACTGTCGCTGCTGGCAATCGATGACATCGAGGACTTCTGGACGCAGCATTACGCCGAGGCGCTGCGCGGACGCTTCCAGCCGGTCTCGACGCTGATGTCGTATGACTCCACCGACGCAGACGGACCGTCGGTGTGCGGCGGCGACGTCTACCACCTGCCGAACGCGATGTATTGCCGCCGGATGGACACCATGGCCTGGGACCGCGCCAAGTTCTTGCCCACTGCCCGAAAGTACTTCGGCGACATGGCGATCAACGGGACGCTGGCGCACGAATACGGGCACGCCCTGCAGAACATGGCGGGGATCGTCAACCCGCTGACGCGCACCCTGGTCCGCGAACAGCAGGCCGACTGTTTTGCCGGGGTGTATCTGCAATGGGTGGCCGCGGGCAGTTCCTCGCGGGTGCAGTTGAGCACCGGCGACGGCCTCAACCATGTCCTGGCCGGGCTGATCGTGATCCGCGACCCGGTGTCGACGCCGGACAATCCGGTGTCGATCTCTGATGAGCATGGCACCGCACTGGACCGGGTCGGCGCCTTCCAAACCGGCTTCGACGGCGGCGCGGCGATGTGCGCCGAGATCGACATGGACGAGATCCGTAAGCGCCGTGGCAATCTGCCCAATTCCCTGTTCGATTCGGAGAACCCGCAAAGCGACCTCACGATCGACGAGTCGGTGTTGTCGACCCTGATGGAGCAGCTGGGCCAGATCTTCGGCGTGTCCCGCCCGCCGGAGCTGTCCACGTCGGGCAAATGCCCCAGTGGTCACCAGCCCGACCCGGTGGCCTACTGCCCGGAGTCCAACCGCATCGTCGTCGATCTGGCCGGACTGCAGGAGATGAGCGCGCCGACCGATCAGTCGACGCTGGGGATGCCGCAGGGCGACAACACTGGGTTGTCGGCCGTCACGTCGCGGTATGCGCTTGCGGTGCAACGTGAACGCGAGGTCGGCTTGGAGTCGGCGGCGGCGGCGTTACGCACCGCGTGCCTGACCGGGGTGGCCCAGCGCCGGATGGCCGAGCCCATGACACTGTCATCCGGCCCGGGCTTGACGCTGGCCGGCGGCGACCTCGACGAGGCGGTGACGGGCCTGCTGATGAACGGCATAGTCGCCAGCGACGCCGACGACAACACCGTGCCGGCGGGCTTCACCCGGATCCTCGCGTTCCGCTCCGGCCTGCACGGCGACATCGACGGATGCTTCGAGCGGTTCCCGTGATGGGCGTGAGGTCATGAACCGTCCAGACGACCCGCGCGAACGGCCGGAGCGGCGGATCACGCCGATACCGCGGCCACCGCAGCAGCCGCAGGGACCACGTGGGCCGGGTGGTCCGCAGGGGCCACCACCGCAGCGACCGCGGCCGCCCGAACGGCCCTGGTATCTCGAAGTCCGCCGGCCCCCGACGCCCCCGCCGCACCGAGTGCCACCGCCCGCGCGGCCGCACCGGCCGCCGCCGTCGGGTCCTCGGCCTCCGGTACCGCCGGACCGGCGCCAGCCACGGGCGGGCTCGGATGCCGGTGCCCCGAACCCGGCGAGCCCACAACCTCCGTCGAACCGTGCCCTGCTGATCGCCGCGGGCCTGACCGGACTGCTCGCCCTCGGCGTGCTTCTGACGTTGGTGCTGCGCGGCACCGTCGGCGGCTCGGGCCCCGTCGAACTCGATGTGCTCAAGGCCCAAGAGGGTGTTCGCCAGGTGCTCACCGACCCGATCAACGGTTACGGCCGCGACAACGTGACCAACGTCCGGTGCAACAACGGGGTGAACCCGACCGTGCGCAAGGGCACCAGTTTCAGCTGTGTGGTCACTGTCGACGGCGCCCAGCGCCGGGTGCTCGCGGAGTTCACCGACGACGCCGGGACGTATGCGGTCGACCGGCCGCGGTGATGCTCGGGACCGGTTGCAGGGTCACATGATCCTTCACCGCTTTCCCAGCGGAGGCCGCCTACCTGTCACCCAACGACACCACGAGTCCGCACCCACATCAATTTGTCTCTAATAACGAACTGTTGACAACTAGCACGAGAGCCTGTTGTAGTTATTGCTCCAACTTATCCTTTGCTTAGGCATACGACAGGAAGTTCACACTATGTCGCCCTATGCGCCTGCGGGTCCGCGCGAGAGGCTTGGCGTCACGCCTCGCAGGCTCGCTACGTTGTTCGGCCTCAGCACCCTCCCCCTGATCGCCCTACCCGCCGCGCACGCCGACTTCGACGATCTCGTCAGCGACGCCATCTCCGACGCCGCCGAACAGGTCGCAGCCGTTACCGTGCCACTGCCGGCGGTTGCTTCAGGTTTCGATGACGTTAGCCATGCCTTGGATGTCGCCTCGATACCCATCCACGTGTCCGGCACCTATCCGGTGGCCGATATTTCAATAGGTAACAGCTCGTCGATATCCGTCGCACTGGACAGCTCGACCAACGGACTCTTTGTCCCAATCGAGAGCCTCGGCAATGCTTCACCCGAATTCTCGATTGTCGGCTCAGTGCTTGAACTTGCCTCGCTTCTTCAAATCCCGGGCATTCCCGCCTGGTTGGACCCAATCGTCAAATCAGCATCATTCGCAGATGGCATAATCGGAGCTATTACACAATTCGGCTTGCCGACTGGAATTGCCAGCACAAATTTCGGAGACGATGACCTGCCGAATTTCTTGTACCTAACGTTCCAAGCGCCTGTAAACTTCGGTGCCGACAGCGGAGCAAGAATTCTTCCTACCGATTACGGCCTTTACATAAACTACGTCGGATCGAGCGGCAATATTGTCACAGAACCGACCGATGTTCATGCCGTTCTGACGGCATTACCGCCGAACGATTTCATATCCGAGTCCGGATTGAAATACCTCCTGAACACCGACCTGGTCAGCTCCATAATCGGGATTATCCCTGGCGCAAAGCTCCTGGTCGTCGATTACCTCGCTGACTACCCGATGTCGTTGGGAGACTACTTGCACGGCAATGCTGACGGCGTACTAGGGTTCGGACTCTCCGCACCCGGGCCCGGGCCTAACGTGGTAGCCCAACTGCCCGGCCATCTCGGCGACGGCATCACCCTGATCGAAAGCTACGGATTTGCGCAATTCGGACGCGATCCGCTGAATCCGTACGGCACTCTCTTCGGAGAAGAGGGGTCGGCTCCGTATTCCGATGCATTCGTACGGATCAACGGCGGTGATGCGGAAGCCGTACGGCTGTTGTTAAACACTACCGGCGAATCCGGAACAGTTCCGAACACGTTACTGACCGGTGGCGCTCCAGGTGATTCCGTCCCGCCTGGCACCCATGTATCGGTCTACCGGTCAGACGGAGTGTTCCTGTACGACTATTACACCGGATACGGTAGCTCCAGTCCGACCATTACCTCAGCCACCAGCTCTTCGGGGACTCCGCTGATGGACAGTGGATTCTGGCCATTCAAAGATAAGGCAGTCTTTCTCGCCACGAGGACTAGCGACGGCCTCGGCGGTCAGTAGCAGCTGAGCGGGGCCCACCCGTCGAACCGCACATTCGGCGCGTGTTCCGCTCGGGGTGATGGGGCGTGTGAGTTCACGACATAGCTGATACATGCATTGGGGCATAGGTGAAAACCGGCGCCCCGCCCTGGGTGCCGCGTCGCGTCATAGGGTCCGCCAGGTGCTCACCGACCCGATCAACGGTTACGGCCGCGACGACGTGACCAACGTCCGGTGCAACAACGGGGTGAACCCGACCGTGCGCAAGGGCACCAGTTTCAGCTGTGTGGTCACTGTCGACGGCGCCCAGCGCCGGGTGCTCGCGGAGTTCACCGACGACGCCGGGACGTATGCGGTCGACCGGCCGCGGTGATGTCTTAGCTGGTAAAACGCGGAAAAGTCCCGGTAAAGGCGTTGTTGGGCAACGTCTGTGGGCTAACTAGGAGTTGGCTGACGATCTTCCTTCGGGCGGGCCGCTGCGACGTAGGGTCACACGCGCCGATCCAAACTACTGCCCTGCGGTATCTGAGGAGTTCGATGACCTACGTCAAGCCGCCCGAGTTGATCAACGCGATGATCGACGCCGGCCAGTCGAAGATTTTCATGTCCACCCGCGACACCCTGATCCGCGCATTCATGGCCGGTGCGACATTGGCGCTGGGCGCGGCGTTCGCGGTGTCCATGACCGTGCAGACCGGTCAGGCGATCATCGGGGCACTGCTGTTTCCAGCCGGCTTCTGCATCCTCTACCTGCTCGGATACGACCTGCTGACCGGTGTGTTCGTGCTGGCGCCGCTGGCCTGGCTCGATAAGCGCCCGGGTGTCACGATCGGCGGGGTGCTGCGGAACTGGGGGCTGGTGTTTATCGGCAACTTCGCCGGTGCCTTCACCGTCGCGGTGCTCATGGCGATCGTGTTCACCTACGGCTTCTCCAGCCCGCCCAACGAAGTCGGTCAGTTGATCGGGCACATCGGCGAGGCCCGCACGCTCGGCTATGCCGCGCACGGCTATCAGGGCATGCTGACCCTGTTCGTGCGCGGCATGCTGTGCAACTGGATGGTGTCCACCGGGGTGGTCGGTGCCATGCTGGCCACCGACGTCACCGGCAAGGTGATCGCCATGTGGCTGCCGGTGTCACTGTTCTTCGCAATGGGTTTCGAGCACTCGATCGTCAACATGTACCTGTTCCCCTCCGGCCTGATGCTCGGCGGGCACTTCACCATCCTGGACTACATCGAGTGGAACGAGATTCCCACGGTGCTGGGCAATCTGGTGGGCGGATTGGCGTTCACCGGGCTGGCGATGTACGCGACGCATTCGCGGACCGCACCCAAACGCAACGCTGCGGCGGTGCAGAAGGACGTGGCGGCGGGCGTCTGACGGCGCATCCGGCAGACACGGCGTCCGCCCTGGTACTTCAACCCATAAGTCCGCGATATCGGGCTGACGCAGGCCGCTACTCGAACTTTTCCTGCGTGAATCGGATCTCGCGAGTTAGTGATCACCCCGGCAGCGGCCGGGGTGATCACTAACATCACTTGGCGGTGGCGGAGGGATTTGAACCCTCGGTGGGGGGTTACCCCACACACGCTTTCGAGGCGTGCTCCTTAGGCCGCTCGGACACGCCACCGCGGGACAGCGTACCCAACGAGAGGGCCATCAGCCCAATCGCTGCCGGGCGAAGAACGCTTCCAGTGGCGCAGCGCACTCTGCGGCCAGCACTCCACCACGCACCTCGGGGCGATGGTTGAGCCGGCGATCCCGCACCACATCCCACAGCGAACCGACCGCCCCGGTCTTGGGTTCGAAGGCCCCGAACACCAGTCGTTCCACCCGCGCGGCCACCAGCGCTCCTGCGCACATGGTGCACGGCTCCAGGGTGACGGCCAGCGTCGCGCCGGTCAGCCGCCAACCGTCACCGAGGACGGCGGCAGCGGCGCGGATGGCCAGCAGTTCGGCATGCGCGGTCGGGTCTCCCAGAGCTTCGCGCGCGTTGGCCGCCTGGGCCAGCACGGTGCCGTCGGGACCGACCACCACGGCACCCACCGGCACATCGCGCGGCCCGGCCTGGCCGGCGGCCACCAGGGCCGCGCGGATCAGGTCCTCGTCGGTGAATGGGCCGCTCACCGACTGCGTCGCGGCAGCGCCGCGGTGAGCTGCTCGTCGAATCCCATCTCGTTGGCGATTCGGTGCAGCTGCTCGTCGACGGCCAGGTCGGACTCGTCGAGAATGACGCCGAGGACCGCGGCGGGCAGGCCGATGTCGGACAGCACCCCCAGATCGCCCTCTTCGAACGGGTCGGCGTCCTCCAGGTCGTCGGCGTCGATGTCGGCGTCGATCTCCTCAAGCACCTCGTCGGCGAGGTCGTAGTCCAGGGCCGCGGTGGCATCCGAGAGCAGCAGGCGGGTGCCGGCCGGTCCCGGGCGGATGATCACGAAGAACTCGTGGTCGACATTGATCAGACCGAAAACGGCTCCGGCGCTGCGTAGTTCACGTAGTTCGGTCTCTGCTGTGGACAGGCTGGTAAGGACCGCGGCACGCATCGACGTGCAACGCCACTTGCCTTCTTCTCGCACAACAGCCACTCCGAAACCGTCCAGCGTCTCTGCCGGCCGGCCCGGTGCAGACGAGCTCTGTGCTCCCATGGGCGCCTACGGTAGTCGCCGCTTACGCCCTTGACCAGCGTGTGCCAACCTGGACAGGTGGCAGTAAGCACAGTGAAAACTCCGGTGTGCGTTTTGGGGCTCGGCCTGATCGGCGGTTCGGTGCTGCGTGCAGCCGCGGCGGCAGGCCGGACAGCGTTCGGCTACAACAGGTCGGCCGACGGGGTGAACGCCGCAGTCGCCGACGGATTCGACGCCACCACCGAGCTGGAAACGGCCCTAAAGCGCGCCGCGGCGACCGGCGCGCTGATCGTGATCGCCGTCCCGGTCCCGGCGCTGCCGATGCTGCTTGGCCCCATCAGCCGCTTGGCACCCGAATGCCCCTTGACCGATGTCACCAGCGTCAAGAACCCGGTGCTCGACGAGATCACCGCCGCGGGACTGCAGGCTCGCTTCGTCGGTGGCCATCCGATGGCTGGGACCGCCCACTCCGGTTGGCCGGCCGGGCACGCTGATCTGTTCCAGGGTGCACCGTGGGTGATCAGCGTCGACGACCACGTGGATCCGGCGGTGTTCGCTGAGGTGCTGGACCTGATTCTGGACTGTGGATCGCTGGCGGTACCGGCGCGCTCGGAGGAACACGATGCGGCCGCGGCCGCCATCTCTCACCTGCCGCACCTGATGGCTGAGGCGCTGGCCGTGACGGCAGCCGACGTACCGCTGGCGTTCGCGCTGGCAGCCGGCTCCTTCCGCGACGGCACCCGGGTGGCCGGAACAGCACCGGATCTGGTCCGGGCCATGTGTGAGGCCAACTGGCAGCGGCTGCTGCCGGCGCTGGATCGCGCGATCGCACTGTTGGCCGATGCGCGTGATTCGCTGTCGGCCTCGGATTCGGTGGCCGAACTGGTCAATCATGGGCACGCCGCCCGCACGCGCTACGACAACTTCCCCCGCAGCGAGATCGTCACCGTCGTCGTCGGCGCCAAGGACTGGCGCCGGGAACTGGCCGCGGCCGGCCGGGCCGGTGGGGTGATCAGATCCGCGTTGCCAACCCGGGATAGTCGATGACGAAGCCGTCGGCATCGACGGTGACGGTGGTGCCGCGGGCATCGGTACCCGGGGTGATCACCTTGATGCCGGGCCGCGTCCCGACGCTGCTGTAGCTGGCGGTCGCCGCCACCACCGACATGTCGGGCAGGTTCAGGTACAGGGTGGGCAGCGTGATCGCCGCCTCCCGCTCCTGCAGCCGGGCCCGCCGGATCGGCAGCGTGTTGAAGAACGGGCTGAACAGCATGTCGATGTCCAACGCACCGTCATAGCCGGCGCGGGACTGACCCCGGGCATCGGTGACCAGCCACATGTTCTCTTCGTCGCGGGCGATCACCAGCTGACGTTCCCGTTCGGCGAGGGTGACGGTCAGCCCCAGACGTTTGGTGGCGCCGGACTCATCGGTGTGCAGGTCGTAATAGACACCGAACGCCGGGTGGTCGGCGGTGGCCCCGGCCACGATGCGGCCGTTGGCCCGGATCCGGTTTCCGGACAGCTGCACACGTACCGATTCCATCCGGGGGGCGTCGGGCGCCCGCCAGGTCAGAATCGCCGGCCACTGGCCGGACGGGGCTGCACTCACCAATCCACCGTAAGCGACCGGCCAACGATCCGCAGGCAGGCCCCCCGGTGTGCAAACTCACCAGAATCCGTTCATTTCTGGGCCCTACGCGGCAAGATGTCCCCATGAGCAGCGACCCGCGCGTGCCCGTCGACCCACCTCAGGGTGAAGCCAGCCCCCCGCCGCCGCCTCCGGCGGCGATGCCGTTGACCCGCGCCGGCGCGCTGTGGAGCGCGCTGATCGCCGGTTTTCTGGTACTGATCGTGTTGCTGGTGTTCGTCACCCAGAACACGGGTCCGGTCGACCTGGCGTTCTTGACCTGGACCTGGAGCCTGCCGACTGGGGTGGCGATCCTGCTCGCGGCGATCTGCGGCGGGCTACTGACCGCCCTGGTCGGGACCGCGCGGATCTTCCAGCTGCGTCGCGCCGCCAAGAAGTCGCTCGCGGCTCACCGCTAGTCGGCCGGCTCAGCCCGCGGCTTTTAGAAGCGGGCCTGGTTGCGCGGCAGCAGGTCCCAGACGTGCTCGGTGCCGTTCGTCGACGCCACCGCGGCCTGCCCGGACCGCGGGTACAGCAGGCGGGTGACCGACACATAGTCGATGGGAAACGACAGCAGCCGCTGGGTGCCCAGAACCTGGTGCAGGATCACGTTGATCACGCCGCCGTGGCTGAACACCGCGACCGTGTCGTCGGGTTCGGCCCCGGCCACCACGTCGGCGACGGCGTCAGAGACTCGGGCGCAGAACGCGGCCTCGTCGACGTCGGCGGGCAGATGCCCCTGGGCCATCCGGGCCCAATCCTGCGGTCGCTCGGTGGCCAGCTGTTCGACGGGCAGGTAGCCGGCCAGGTCGCGGTCGTATTCGGCGAACCGCTCATCGATGTCGACGCCGTGTCCCAGCTTCGCGGCGAGCGGCTCAGCGGTCTGGATCGCGCGGCGCTGCGGGCTGCTGACCAGCCGGGTGATCGGGAACCGCGCCAGCGCATCCGGCAGGCGCTGCGCCTGGGCGCATCCGGTCTCGGACAGCTCGGGATCTGAGCCCTGGCCGTACTCGCTGCGTAGCGGGAGGGCGTGGCGGATCAGCAACAACTGCACGCCTGCCACCATAAAGGGCCAGCTTGGCCCGGCCTCATGGGGTGACGATGTTGAAGTTCGGGTCGGCCTCGTCGAGTACGCCCAGCAGGTTCGCCCAGGCGGCCTGGTCGCCGGTGACCACCAGTCCCCCGTCGCCCAGCAGCGCTGCCAGCAGCGCCAGCGTGGTGGCCGCCGTGACCGTGACGTCCGCGCTGGCCGGGTCCGCCGGCACCTTGCGGTGCACGAGCACCCCGTTGCGCAGGGTGAGGCGATAGTTGACCCCAGTGTCGGCGAACGAGACGTCCAGCGCCAGCGCCAGGTCCCAGGCGCGCGGCCCGTTGATCCGGATCGCCAGACTCTCGAAGAGCTGCTCGGCGCTGAGCTGAGATAGCAGCCCCATCGAGGCGACCCGGGTGGGGGTGCCGAAGTTGCCGGTGCGCAATTCGGTGGCACCGGAGAGGAAGAAGTTGCGCCAGGTCGCGTTCTCCGCGCCGTAGGCCAGCTGCTCCAGCGTGTCGGCGTAGAGCCTGCGCGCCCCGGCATGGTCAGCGTCGGTGAAGATCGCATGATCGAGCAGGGTTGCCGCCCAACGGAAATCACCGTCTTTGAAGGCCGCGTCGGCCAGTTCGACGACGCGGTCCACGCCGCCCAGCGCTGCCGTGTAGCGGGGTCCCAGTTCCTCTGGGGGGTGCGGCCACAACCGGGCCGGGTTGCCGTCGAACCAGCCCAGATACCGTTGGTAGACGGCTTTGACGTTGTGGCTCACCGATCCGTAGTAACCGCGGGCGTGCCAGGCGTTTTCCAGCGCGGGTGGTAGCTGGAACTGTTCGGCGATCTCGATCCCGGTGTAGCCGCGGTTGAGCAACCGCAGCGTCTGGTCATGCAGGTAGGCGTACAGATCGCGCTGCAGCCCCAGGTATTCCGCGATCCGCTCGGTGCCCCACGTCGGCCAGTGGTGCGAGGCGAACACGACGTCGGCCCGCCCGGCGAAAGCGTCGATGGCCTCGGTGAGGTAGCCGGCCCAGGCCCGCGGGTCGCGCACCAGCGCGCCCCGCAAGGTCAGCAGGTTGTGCTGGTTGTGGGTGGCGTTCTCGGCCATGCACAGCGCCCGGAATTGCGGGAAGTAGAAGTGCATTTCGGCCGGCGCCTCGGTGCCCGGCGCCATCTGGAACTCGATCTGTACGCCATCGATGACATGGGACTCGCCGGTCTGGGAGATGGTGACGGTGGGGACGATGACGGACACTTCCCCGGTCGAGGTGTTCTGTCCCAGGCCGCAGCCGACCTGCCCGTGGGGGCCGCGCGCCAGCACGGTGCCGTACATGTAGGCGGCACGCCGCGTCATCGCGGTGCCGGCGTAGACGTTCTCGGACACCGCATGCTCGATGAAGCCCTCCGGGGCGAGTACGGCCACCCGGCCGGCGTCGACGTCGGCCTGCGAGGTCACACCCAGCACACCGCCGAAATGGTCGACGTGGCTGTGGGTGTAGATGACCGCGGTGACGGGGCGCTCACCACCGCGGTGTTCGCGGTAGAGCTTCAGGGCGGCGGCGGCGACCTCGGTGGAGATCAGCGGATCGATGACGATGACGCCGGTGTCGCCCTCGACGAAGGTGATGTTGGACAGATCGAAGCCGCGGACCTGGTAGATGCCCTCAACCACTTCATAGAGGCCCTGTTTGGCCGCCAGCTGCGATTGGCGCCACAGCGACGGGTGCACCGAGGTCGGCGGGTCACCGGCGAGGAAGTCGTAGCTGTCGTTGTCCCACACCACCCGGCCGTCGGCGGCGGTGATGACGCACGGCGTCAATGCGGCGATGAAGCCGCGGTCGGCGTCGGCGAAATCTGTTGTGTCGCCGAAGGGCAGCGTGCTGCGGTGCTCGGCATGGGCGGCCTCGATCGTTGCACTCACCGGCTGGTCTTCCATGGCGCCCAGCTTGCCACCAATGCCGTGTCCCGGCGTGGGTTGCCGCGTCAACGGCGCCGGCGCAACGAGGTCAGTGCGTTGCGCGGCCGCGTCGGCCACGACGGGCGGGCGACCCGGTCGCGGGTCTCGCGTGCCTCGTGGGCGTAGTCACGGATGGATTCGTCGCCTTCTTCAGCACGCGTCAGATCACCTCTCCGGTGAGTCGTCGGGCGGGGCCGGCGGGTCTTCGGGAACCAGCCGTTCCGGCACCTCCGTGGGCGCCAGGCGTTCCGGCGGTTCCGCGGGCACCAGTCGTTCCGGCGGCTCCTCGGGAGCACGCCGGTGCGGCGGCTCTTCCGGCCGGCCCGGCTCGGGTGGCAGTTCGGGATTCATCTGGGTCACCTACCCGCCGGGCGGCGGGTGCAAACCCGGGCGAGCGTGCGCAGTTGTACGGCAAACCCCGCGAGTCGCGGGACAGACACGCACACTCGCGGGAGGTGACTACCGGGGCAGGCGCACGGTGAACGCGGTCCGGCCGGGTTCACTGCTGACGGCGATGGTGCCCCGGTGCGCCCGGACCACCGCCGAGGCGATCGCCAACCCGAGACCGGTACTGCCGCCCTTGCGCGACCGGGAGGTGTCGCCGCGGGCGAACCGCTGGAAGATCTCCGGAAGGAACTCCGCGGGGATGCCCGGCCCGTCATCGGTGACGCTGAGCACGGCCTCATCCCCGTCGATACCCAGCCGAAGAGTCACCACGGTTCCCGGGCCGGTGTGGACGCGGGCGTTGGTCAGCAGATTGGCCACCACCTGGTGCAAACGGGCGGCGTCACCGGGCACCGTCACCGGCTCGTCGGGCAGATCGAGTTGCCACTGATGGTCCGGTCCTCCCACGTGGGCATCACTGACCGTGTCGACCGCCATCCGGGACAGGTCCACCGGTTCGTGCTCCAGCGGTCGGCCGGAGTCCAACCGGGCCAGCAGCAGCAGGTCTTCGACCAGTTGGGTCATCCGCTCGGTCTCGGACTGCACCCGGCTCAACGCATGCGCCAGGGATTCGGAGTCCGCGCCATCGGATACCGGGATGCGTTGCGCCAATTCGGTGTAACCGCGGATCGCAGTCAGCGGCGTGCGTAACTCATGACTGGCGTCGGCGACGAATTGGCGCACCCGGGTCTCGCTGTCCTGGCGGGTGGACAGCGCGGCCGCGATGTGGTCGAGCATCCGGTTGACCGCCGCGCCGAGTTGTCCGACCTCGGTGCGGGGATTGGCGTCGGATTCGGCGACCCGCACCGGCAGCGTCGCCTCACCGCGATCCAACGGCAGGCCGGCGACTTCGCCGGCGGTCTGCGCGACGCGGCGCAGCGGGGTCAGTGCTCGCCGGATTACCACACTGCCGGCGGTGGCCACCGCGGCCACGGCGACCAGGGTGACCAGCCCGAAGATCAGCAGCACCCGAACCATGGTGTCGTCCACCGCAGCCAGCGGCAGCCCGGTGACGATCACGTCGTCACCACGTCGAGCGGTGGTCGCAACCACCCGGTAGCGGCCCACGCCGTCGAGGCGGCGAGTCACCGGAGGTTCCCCAGCCGATACATCGGTCAATCGTGTTGTGGCAGAAGGACTCAGCTCCTCCCGCTGACCCGAGATGCTCAGATAGCCCGCCTCGACTTCTTGACCGGGCCCGGGAACATTCCCGCTTTCCATCACGGCACCGACCATGCCGGCCGGCTGGCCGGGGGCGTCCAGGAAGTCCGGGCCAGGCCCCGGGCGCGGCCGGTGGTGGCGGTGCCCGGGCGGGGGCAGGGGCTGGCCGTGCAGCCGCGCGGAGCGGCGCGAGGCGTCGGAGAGCTGGTGGTCGAGTTGGCCGACCAGATACTGGTAGAGGGCCAGTTCCGTCACTGCGCCGATACCCAGGCAGGCCACGGTGAGCAGCACGATCTGACCGGCCAGCAGCCGCGCCCGCAGCGACCAGGTGCGCCACAGGCTGGCTTGCCGCGATTTACACAGTCGGCTTGAGCACATAGCCCGCACCGCGCAGCGTGTGGATCATCGGCGGTCGGCCGTTGTCGATCTTCTTACGCAGATAGGAGATGTAAAGCTCGACGATGTTGGCCCGGCCGCCGAAGTCGTAGTCCCACACCCGGTCCAGGATCTGCGCCTTGGACAGCACCCGCTTGGCGTTGTGCATCAGGTAACGCAGCAGCTCGAATTCGGTGGACGTCAACGTGATCGGATCACCACCCCGGGTCACCTCATGGGAATCCTCGTCGAGCACCAGGTCACCGACCACGATCTGGGCGCCGGCCTCGGCGGTGCTCACCCCGGTGCGGCGCAACAGCGCCCGCAGCCGCAACACCACTTCTTCGATGCTGAACGGCTTGGTGACGTAGTCATCGCCGCCGGCGGTCAGCCCCGCAATGCGGTCCTCCAGGCCGTCCTTGGCGGTCAAGAACAGCACCGGTAGCCGCGGGTTGATCTCCCGCAGCTTGTGCAGGACGTCGAGTCCGCTCATGTCGGGAAGCATCACGTCGAGCACCACGACGTCGGGGCGTTCGGCCTTGGCAGCGGCGATCGCCGAAGCGCCATCCCCCGCGGTCGCGGTGGTCCAGCCCTCGTAGCGCAGCGCCATCGACACCATCTCGGCCAGGACCGACTCGTCGTCGACCACCAGCACCGTGATGGGCTTGCCGTCGGCGCGCGACATCACGACGCGTTCGACCGATCCCCGTGGCGCAGACATCACGTTCCAGTATGTCGGTCCCGCCGATATGTTCATCGCATGGCACGCTCACCGCAGGAAATCTTCGACCATCACATCCAAGCGTTGCTCGCCCGCGACGTCGACGAGCTGCTCGTCGACTACACCGACGACTCCGCACTGATCACCGCCGCCGGCGTGGCGCAGGGCACGGACGGCATTCGGGCCGCGTTCAGCCAGCTTGCCGCCGCACTGGCAGATGCGACGTTCGAGATCAAGTCGCAGACCTACAGCGGCAATGTGCTGCTGCTGGAATGGACTCTGGACGCACGGGGCCCACGCGGTTTCCGCGTCGACGGGGTAGACACGTTCCTGTTCGACGACGACTCGATTCGGGTGCAGACGATTTCGCAGCAGGTGCGCCCCAAGAGCTGACGCGAATCCGGGCAAGCCGCGGCGGCCAGCCGGGTACGTTTCCCCCGTGAGCCTCGAAGCTGTCGCGGACTGGATGTCCGCCCAGAGCCTGGGCGAGGGCCCGCTGGAGAACGTCACCGAGCTGTCCGGCGGCACCCAGAACGTCATGCTGCAGTTCACCCGATCCGGCCGCAGCTACGTGTTGCGGCGCGGCCCTCGGCATCTGCGACCACGCAGCAACGCGGTGATGCTGCGGGAGACCCAGCTGCTGGCCGCGTTGGCCGGCACCGACGTGCCGCATCCGGGATTGATCGCGGTATGCGATAACCCCGCGGTGCTCGGTGACGCGGTGTTCTACCTGATGGAGCCGGTCGACGGGTTCAACGCGAGTGGGGAACTGCCCGCCCTGCACGCCGGCGACCCGACGGTCCGGTACGGCATGGGTTTGTCGATGGCCGACGCGCTGGCGAAGCTCGGTGCCCTCGACCATGTCGCGGTGGGCTTGGCGGACTACGGCAAACCCGACGGCTTCCTGGAACGCCAAGTGCCGCGGTGGCTTTCCGAACTGGACTCTTACCGGCAGTTCGAGAACTACCGGGGGCCCGACCTGCCCGGACTCGACGACGTCGCTGACTGGCTACAGCGCAACGTGCCGACATCCTGGCAGCCGGGGATCCTGCACGGCGATTATCACGCGGCCAACGTGATGTTCTCCCCCACCGGACCGGAGGTGGCGGCCATCGTGGACTGGGAGATGTCGACCATCGGGGACCCACTGTTGGACCTGGGCTGGCTGCTGGCCACCTGGCGCCAGGATGACGGGTCCAGCGTGTTCAGCCACACGCTGACCGGCATGGACGGGCTGGCCTCCCCCGATGACCTGATACAGCGCTACGCCGCGGGCAGCTCGCGCGATCTGACGCATATCGGGTGGTACACGGTGATGGCCGCCTTCAAGCTGGCCATCGTGATCGAGGGCACCCTGGCCCGGGCCTCGGCAGGCATGGCGCAGAAGGAAGTGGGCGACCAGTTGCACGAGGCCGCCGTCTGGCTCTTCGACCGGTCCCAGACCTGGATGGCGAGCGCGAAATGACGGACCAGCGCGACTACGTCGCCGACATCGACCGGATTGTTCAGGCCGACACTCGGCGCCTGGTCGACATCTTCAAAGACCTGCATCGCAACCCCGAGTTGGGGTTCCACGAAGTGCGCACCGCGCGGACCGCCGCGCAGGCACTGGGCAACCTCGGCTTCACAGTGACCACCGGGATCGGTCGCACCGGCGTGGTGGCGGTGCTGGCCAACGGCGCCGGCCCGGTTGTGATGTACCGGGCCGACATGGACGCGCTGGCAGTGCCCGAGGCCACCGGCCTGGACTACGCCAGCAGTAACCCGGCACTGGGGCACATGTGCGGCCACGACGCGCACGTGACCTGGATGTTGGGGTTGGCCAAGGTGCTCGCCGAGACCACCGACTCCTGGTCGGGCACCGCAGTGCTGATCGGACAGCCCGCCGAGGAACTGATCACCGGCGCCCAAGCCATGATCGACGCGGGCCTCTATGACGTCGCTCCCCGACCGGACGCTTTCCTGGCGCTGCACACCGCGCCGGTATCGGTCGGCATGGTCGCCGCGGTCGGCGGAGAACGGATGGCCGGTACCGATCAGCTCGACATCGTGTTCCACGGCGTAGGCGGGCATGGGTCGATGCCCCAGCTGGCCCGCGACCCGGTGCTCATGGCGGCACAGGCGGTCGTGCAGTTCCAGAGCATTGTCAGCCGGGCCGTCGCCCCCAGCGAGACAGCGGTGCTGACTGTCGGCTCGGTACAGGCCGGCAGTGCCTACAACGTCATCCCGGACCGGGCACTGCTCAAAGTCAACCTGCGCTGGTTCAACCCCGCGGTGCGCGAAACGATGCTGACCGGTATTCGGACGATCTGCACGGGTATCGCACGTAGCTACGGCATGCCCGAAGACCGGCTGCCGGAGATCACCCTGGCCGGTGGCGCCACGCCACTGGTCAACGACACCGCGCTGACCGACCGGGTGGCAACCGCGCTGGGCGATCTGCTCGGCCCGGATAACGTCGTGCGTCAGCTTCCGGCGCTGACCGGCTCGGAGGATTGCCACCTGCTCAAAGGGCCGCACGTCGACGTTCCGCTGGCATATCTGCTGGTCGGGGTGGCCGATCCACAGGTGTACGCGAAGTCCGCAGAAAAAGGCCAATTGTTCCCCTACACACCGCACTCGCCGGACTATGTGGTCGACCTTTCCGCTATCCCGCTCGGAACCAGGATTGCAGCCTGTGCAATGCTTGAATTGCTTACTCCCAGTCGGTTTTAGTAGTAATTACACTCCGCCGAGTTTCCGAAATACTTGTGCGGTCCACGAAGACGAGCTAAGGTGTATTGCTGTGGACGATCGTCACAAAGACCCAACCGTCGTGTTGCCCTACCTCGTGGGCAGGCCGCTAGGAGCGACCGAGGTCTACGAGGCATTCGGCTATCGCAAGTCCGCCTACTACAAGGCGGCGCATGAGGGCCGACTGATCAGCGCGGACAATCTGATCCGAGTCGCCAGGTACTTCGGCCTCAACCCCGTCGACCTGCAGGTACGGTTCGGATTGATCGAGCACGACGCCGTCGCCGAATACTTGGAGTCCTCATCGCGGCCGCTGCGGCTGGGTGATCTGAAGGCCGATCTGGACAAACCGCCCGTCTAACCGGACCGCTAGGAAGTACCGTCGACGCATGACGTCGGCGCTAATTGCTGCCACCGTGCCGGTGGCGCTGTACACCCTGTGGGTGCGCCGCGATACGTGGTGGTCGCGGTGGGAGATCGGTATCACCGTGGCGATCGCACTGGAGACCCTCGCGCTCGTACTGATGTCGCCATGGGCTGCCGAAAACCTGGGGCCGGTACTGCACCATGTCACGCGGATATGGAACATCCAGCAGCTGGCCGGTCACATCTGCTTCGTCGTCGCCATCGCGGCCAACATCTACCACGTGCTGGCACGCCTGGCCGACTTCGACCAAGTCCGCCCGCTGTTCCGTCTGCACGTGCAGTTGCCCCTACAGGCCGGCGTGGTGGCGATGGTGGCAGTGTTCGTCGTCGCCGACGCCGGCTATCGACCGGACGGTTTCTCATCGCTCGGGGGCGGCGGTGCCTGGGCGCGCGCCTACTGGGTGCTGCTGTCCCTGATGCTGATCTACCTGTCCGGCTACGCGACGCGGGTGCTATCGATGCTGCGCTCCGATCCACGCGCCAAAGAGACCGTCGAGCTCTACACGGCCTCGACAACCTTCGCGGTGGCGGCCATCATGGCACTTTTGAGCAATGCCTGGTCCAAAGCCGATGTCAGCCCGCTGATTTGGCTGTGCGCGTGTATTTCCGTGGGGATCTTCGCCTACGGCTCGGCCCGTTCCTGGCAGGCCAAAGCCGCGTGGTTCACCAACAGTGATCGTCCGGTTGCGGAGCAGAATCCACCGCAAGCCCTGTCGTGAGGGCACTCGATGACCTCGGGAATCATTGTCACCACATTGGCAGTCGTCGCCTATAGCCTCTGGGTTCGCCGCGACACCTGGTGGACGCGCTGGGAGAGCGCCGCCACCTTCGCGTTGGCATTGGAAGCCTGTGCGCTGCTTCTGATGTCGCCCTGGGCCGGAGCCAAGATCGGCCCGGTGCTGCACAACGGCCTCGGGGTGTGGAACGTTCAACAGCTGATCGGCCACCTCTGCCTGATCGTGGCCGTCACGGCGAACATCAATCACATGCTGGTGCGTCTGGCCGACCCCGATCAAGTGCGGTTCATCATGCGCCGCCAGCTCATGATCCCGATCTGGTTAGGCATCGCCGTGATGGTGCCGGCCTACCTACGTTCCGACCAGGACTACCAACCTGATGCGTTTGCCGCACCCAGGACCGACGCCTGGATGGAGCTGTACCAGCTTGTCGGCTGCGCGCTGGTGATCTACCTCAGCGGCTACGTCAGCCGGCTGATGCTGACGCTGCGACATGATCCGCGCGCCAAGCCCACTATTGACCTCTACCTGGTTTCGATGGCGTTCGCCACTGCGGCATGTCTGATCGTGGTCGGTTCGACCTGGGTCGACGGTGACAACGCCAGCCCCGGGATCTGGCTGTGCATCTGTTTGGCGGTGGGCACGTTCGCCTACGGGTCCGCGCAATCCTGGAAGGCGAAAAGCGCTTGGTTTACCTCCGGTGACGGTAAGGTGATCGGCGCGCAATGATTTCCCTATTCATCGTCATCACACTCGGTGTGGTCTTGTACAGCCTGTGGGTTCGCCGCGACACGTGGTGGTCACGCTGGGAGGCCGCCGCCACCTTTGCCATCGCGATGGAGGGCTGCGCGTTGGTGTTGCTGTCCCCTTGGGCCGGCGATTCGCTGGGGCCGCGGCTACATGGCTATTTGGGCGTGTGGAACGCCCAGCAGCTGCTGGGCAACATGTTCCTGATCGTGGCGGTGCTGGCGAACATCTACCACATGCTGGTTCGCCTCGCAGATCCCGATCAGGTGCCACCGATCATGCGTAAGCATCTCCAGATACCGGTGGGACTGAATGTCGTCGTGATGGTGGTGACCTACGCGATGAGCGCACGGGGCTTCGAGCCAGACACGTTCGCCGGCCTGACCGGCGACTTCTGGCTGACGGCCTACGAGGTGACGGTGTGCGTCTTGGTGCTGTACTTGAGCGGCTACGTCGGGCGGCTGATGCTGGCCCTCCGAAACGATCCACGGGCCAGGACGACTATCAAGCTGTACCTGGTCTCGATGGTATTCGCGGTGGGGGCCTGCCTGATTGCGGTCTGCTCGATCTGGGCCCGCGGCTACGCCGGCCCGGCGATCTGGGCCTGCATCTGCCTGTCGGTGGGCATCTTCGCCTACGGATTGGCCAAGTCCTGGCAGGCGAAGCAAGCCTGGTTCTCGCCGGATCCCTTGACCCAGCGGTGAGGGCATCCTGGCATGGTCCCCGTGTGGGCCTGTCCGTCGTGGGGTCGCAGCAGATCAGAGTTCAGCCAACGCTCGTCTGAGCGCTGCGGCTTCGTCGGCGCCGACGCGTTCGACGAAGTGCATCAACGCCGCCTCGCGCCCGCAGGAATCGGCAACCTGATCGAGCGCATAAGACATCAGGTCGGCGACCAACTCGGCACGGCCCTGCGTCGGTACATACCGGTGGGCGCGATCGTCACGCCACTGGACCACCAGGTTCTTCTTCGCAAGTCGTTGCAGCACAGTCATGATCGTGGTGTAGGCCAGGTTTCGCTTCACGGCCACCGACGCGTGAACCTCGCGGACGGTCAACGCCCCGACGCCGACCACAGGCATTCCATGACCGTGCGTTCGAGATCACCCAACCCAATGCGCGCAGCCACAACCCATAACCTCCCGCGGCGATCGCAGCCGTCTTCGCCAATCACGAGCGGAACACGAAGATATCCAATGAAGGTAAGGCTAGCCTAATTAGAGAGATTTGGTGTCCGGATCGGCCACATCCGGCCCATCAAACAGAAAAGCCCCGGCCGTAGCCGGGGCAATCTGTCACCGATGAAAAATGTGCGCCCGAAGGGATTCGAACCCCCAACCTTCTGATCCGTAGTCAGATGCTCTATCCGTTGAGCTACGGGCGCCTGTCTTCAGTTGTCGGTCGAGCAAGCCCGGCCGTTGCGGAGGCGAGAGGATTTGAACCTCCGGTCCCCCGTAAAGGGGACAACTCATTAGCAGTGAGTCCCATTCGGCCGCTCTGGCACGCCTCCTCGAACTCGTTGAGGGTACCGGATCACTCCCCCAGTTCTGAAACCGCGGGGTTAGTGCGGCGAAGTTGGGCGTCAACGACCCACATATGCTGTGGTCCGTGACCGCCCGACTGCGCCCGGAGATCGCCGCGCTGCCAGCCTACGTCGAGGGTAAGACGGTCCCCGGATCGATCAAACTCGCCAGCAACGAGACGGTGTTCCCGCCGTTGCCCAGCGTGGCCAAAGCCGTCGAAGCCGCCCTGGCCACCACCAACCGCTACCCGGACAACGGCTACGCCGCGCTGCGGGCCCGGCTCGCCGAGCACGTCGGGTTCAGCCGAGAGCACGTGGCGGCCGGTTGCGGCTCGGTGAGCCTGTGCCAGCAGCTCATCCAGATCAGTGCCGGAGCCGGCGATGAGGTGGTGTTCGGCTGGCGCAGCTTCGAGATCTACCCGCTGCAGGTACGCACCGCCGGCGCGGTGCCGGTGCAGGTGCCGCTGCGCGAGCACACCTACGACCTGGACGCGATGCTGGCCGCCATCACCGAGCGCACCCGGCTGATCTTCGTCTGCAACCCGAACAATCCGACGTCCACCGTCGTCGACCCCCACGCGCTCGAGCGGTTCGTCGCCGCGGTGCCACCGCACATCCTGATCGCCATCGACGAGGCCTATGTGGAGTACATCCGCGACGGCCTGCTGCCCGACAGCCTGGGACTGGTGCGGCGCCACCGGAATGTGGTTGTGCTGCGCACGTTTTCAAAAGCCTACGGGCTGGCCGGACTGCGCCTGGGTTACGCGGTCGGCGATCCGGAGATCATTACCGCACTGGGCAAGGTCTACGTACCCTTCACGGTGTCGAGCGTGGCGCAGGTCGCCGGAATCGCCTCCCTGGACGCCGCCGAGGAGCTGATGGCCCGCACCGACACGGTGGTCGCCGAGCGGGCCCGGGTCTCCGCTGCACTGCGTGACGCCGGATTCGAGCTGCCGGATTCGCAGTCCAACTTCGTGTGGCTGCCGCTGGCCGAGCGCACCGCCGACTTCGTAGCCGCTGCCGCGTCGGCCCGCATCGTGGTCCGCCCCTACGGGCAAGACGGAGTGCGGGTGACCATCGGCGCGCCGGAAGAGAACGACGCGCTGTTACGGTTCGCACAGACGTACCGCTGAGGAGGAACTGAAATGCACGCGACTGCGACTGCCACCGTCGCCGCATCTGCGGCTCAGGTGTGGGCGGTGCTCTCCGACTACGAGGGCATGTCCAGCTGGGCCCCCGGACTGAAGATCACCGTGATCCGGCCGGGAACACCCGAGCCCAACGGCGTCGGCGCCCAGCGTCGCATCCAGGCGGTGCCGGGCATGGCGCCGCTGGTGGAGGAGATCATCGCGTTCGAGCCGGATCAGCGACTGAGCTATCGGGGCGTCTCAGGCATCCCGTTTCGCAACTACGTCGGCGACGTGGCCCTGCGGTCGACAGACGCCGGCACGGAGATCAGCTACACCGTCAGCGCCGACAACCGCCTGCCCGGGGTCGCCGCGGTGCTGGCGCAAGGCCTGCTGTTCGGCCTCAAGCGGGCCGTGAACAAGGCCGCCTGAGCCTTTCCCTTCAGGCCGAGCGTGAAATCAGCTTCACACTCGACCGGCGCTTGTGAAGCTAACTTCACGTTCGGCGACAAAACCAAAGGATTTGCACCATGAATGACGAGCTGGCCCGCAAGACGTTCAATGCGCTCAAGGAGCGCACCGACCAGATCCCCGACGCCGAGATCGACGAGTTCTGGACGACGCTGCCGCCGGCCACTGTCGAGCAGATGATCGGCGAATGGCGCGGCGGGGAGTTCGTCACCGGCCACAAGATGAACGGCCTCTTGGAGAAGGCCCGCTGGTTCGGCAAGACGTTCAACTCGATCACCGACGTGCAGCCGCTGGTGTGCCTGGACGAAGACGGCAACAAGTTCTCCAACACCCAACTCGGTAAGGGCGAGGCGAGCCTGTGGGCCGAGGAGTTCCGCGGCGAGGTAGTCGCGACCATGGTCTACGACGGTCAGCCCACCCATGACCACTTCAAGCGGGTCGACGACAACACCGTGCTGGGCATCATGAACGGCAAAGCCGGAGTGTTGGACAACGGCCGGTACTTCTACTTCTATCTCGAGCGGGTGTAGCCGTCGCTGCGATCAGCGGTGCAGTACAAGCTCGGGCTCGGTCTTGCTCCGGGTTGCGTCCGGTGCCTCCCGATGGTGCCGCAGTGAGGCGACGACGGTGACCGCGAGCACGCCGACGATCACCAGTAGCGACGGTCCGGTGCCGATCTCGATGCCACCGGCGCCCCCTTCGTGCATCGCGTGCATGATCAGCTTCACGCCGATGAAGCCGAGGATCACCGCCAGTCCGTAGGACAGGTACACCAACCGGTCGAGCAGGCCGTCGATCAGGAAGTAGAGCTGTCGCAGGCCCAGCAGGGAGAAGGCCGTCGCGGTGAACACGAGATAGCTGTTCTGGGTCAGGCCGAAGATCGCCGGGATCGAGTCGAGCGCGAAGAGCACGTCGGTGCCGGCGATCGCCAGCATCACCAACACCATCGGGGTGATCGCCCAGCGCCCGTCAATCCGGGTAAACAGCCGGTCGCCGTCATAGCGCTCGCTGGTGGGCACCACCTTCTTCACCAGCCCGACGATGACATCCGGGGTTCGGTGCGCCTCCCCTGCGCTGCCCGACTTGAGCATGTTGCCCGCCGCCAGCAGCAGGAGCAGGCCGAAGAAGTAGAAAACCCAGGCGAAACGGTTGATCAGCGCGGCACCGAGCAAGATGAAGCCGGTCCGCGCGGCCAACGCCATGACTATTCCGAACAGCAAAACCTTCTGCTGGTCGGCGCGCGGCACCCGGAAGCTGGCCATGATGACCAGGAACACGAACAGGTTGTCGACCGAGAGCGCCTTCTCGGTGACGTAGCCGGCGAAGTACTCGGAGCCTGGGTCAGCTCCACCGAAGACGAACACGCCGACCCCGAAGAGCACCGCGACGCCGATGTAGCCGGCGGACCAGAGCGCGGATTCCTTCAGCGTCGGAATGTGTGCCTTGCGGACATGCATGAAGAAGTCGAACGCCAGGAGCCCTAGTAGGCCGACGATCGTCAATGCCCATAACCATCCGGCAATGTCCATGTCCTACCCACGCTAGGCACCTTGAACGACGCTGGATTGGCCAGCAGGTTGCGAAGTTATGACCGTCCGGTGAAGGCGATCAGCCTATGCAGGCTCGATGCCGAATCGGGGGCGTCCACCGGGGCGTCGAACCCCGCTCGCACCCGGCCCGCGGGTGTGATGATCGCGTGCGCCAGGCTCAACACGTACTCGGCCAGCGGTTCGGCCACCTGCACCGTGCGGCCCGTCGCCGTCGCGTAGTCCCACGCGTGCACCAGGAATTCGAGCGCCAGAATGCCCACCGCCATCGTCGCAGGCAGCTCGTTGGGGCCGATCGCGACGGTGCCCTGCAGGCCGCGCCCGTGCCAGGCGTCCAGAGCCGGCCGGGCCGCGGCGACGACCTGCCGTTCCGGCGGCTCGGCGGTGTCGCCTTCGGCAAACACGGCACCGGCCGCGCCACCCAGGACATGAATGGAGTTCAGCAGATGCTCGGTCAGCTGTGCGACGTCGAATTCCGAGCACGGTGTCGGATTGGTCAATTCGTCGCTGCTGATGTGATGCAGCACCTGGACCAACACCCCAAGGGCGGCTTCGGCGCCGGCCAGCTCGTCGGCAGGGGGTGCGTCGGGACCGGGTCGCAGATCGGAGGCCATGGGTCCAAGCTACGGTCTGGAGTATGGCCAAGACCTATGAATCCGTCACCGTCGAGATCAAAGACCACGTTGCCCAGGTCACGCTGATCGGGCCGGGCAGGGGCAATGCGATGGGCCCGGCGTTCTGGGCGGAGCTCCCGGGGGTCTTCGCCGAGTTGGACGCCGACCGCGATGTGCGGGCGATCGTGCTGACCGGCTCCGGCAAGAACTTCAGCTACGGGCTGGATCTGGCCGCGATGGGCGGCACCATGACACCGATGCTGGCCGAGGGAGCGCTGGCCCGGCCGCGGGCGGACTTTCACCGCGAGCTGCAGCGCATGCAGGGGGCGATCACCGCGGTAGCCGACTGCCGCACCCCGACCATCGCCGCGATCCAGGGCTGGTGCATCGGCGGCGGCGTCGACCTGATCTCGGCGGTCGACATCCGCTACGCCGCGGCCGACGCCAAGTTCAGCGTGCGCGAGGTCAAGCTGGCCATCGTCGCCGACGTGGGCAGCCTGGCCCGGCTTCCGCTGATCCTGTCCGACGGGCACCTGCGCGAACTCGCGCTGACCGGCAAGGACATCGACGCCGCCCGGGCAGAGAAGATCGGCCTGGTCAACGACGTCTATGCCGACGCGGAGGCCTGCCTGGCCGCCGCACACGCCACCGCGACCGAGATCGCCGCCAACCCGCCGCTGACCGTGGCCGGGGTCAAAGACGTGCTGGACGAGCAGCGCACCGACCGGGTGGCGGCCAGCCTGCGCTATGTCGCGGCGTGGAACTCGGCGTTCTTGGCGTCCAAAGACCTGATGGAGGGTATCGGCGCCATCATGGGCAAACGCAAGCCCGAGTTCACCGGCGAGTGATGGCCTGGCTCTTCCTGTTCGGGGCGATCGGTTTCGAGGTCGCCGGAACGCTGTCGATGCGCGCCTCCGACGGCTTCGCTCGATGGCAGTGGGTGATCCCGGTGGCCGTCGGCTATGTGTTGTCCTTCGTGTTGCTGGCGATGGTGCTCAAGCGCGGCATTCCGGTCGGGGTGGCCTACGGCGTCTGGTCGGGTGTCGGAGTCGCGCTGACGGCAGTGCTGGCCCGGTTCTTGTTCGACGATCCGTTCACTCCCATGATGGCCGGTGGCGTGGTGCTGATCGGTGCGGGCGTGTACCTGATGGAGATGGGCGCGCACGCGTGAGCGACGATGTGCCGCACCGCCAGCCGGCCCTGGCCGACATCATCGCCACCCTCGACGTCGACCGCGTCGATGACGAGCACTTCGTGGCCACCCAGCTGGACAATCGGATCCACCACATCGTCGGCGGGCATATCGCCGGCCAGGCGCTGATCGCGGCCAGCCGCACCGCGCCGGGCCGGGTGCCGCACAGCGTGCACGTCTATTACCTGCGGGCCGGAGATGCCCGCCGCCCGGTCGACCTGCATGTCGAGGTTGCCCGCGACGGCGGCACGCTGTCGACGCGACAGGTCACCGCCCGCCAGGACGGCCAGATCCTGCTCGAAGTGCTGTCGTCGTTCACCACTGCCGTCGACGCACCGGAATACCAGCAGCCGATACCGGATGTCCCCGACCCGGATTCGCTGCCGTCGTCGCAGGAACAACTGGCGGCCTACGCCGACGAACTGGGTGGCTACTGGGTTCAGCCGCACCCGTTCGACCTGCGCTACGTGGACCCGCCGCCGCGGATCGCCATGGAGCGTGCCGAACCGTCGCCGCGGTTGCGGTTGTGGTGGAAGCCCGCCGAGCCGGTTCCCGCTGATCCCGCGATGCACAGTGCCCTGCTGACCTACCTGTCCGGCACCACCATGGTGGAGGCCGCGCTGGCCATGCGGCGCACCAACCAGGCCAGCACCTTCAACGCGCTGATCGACCATGCGCTGTGGTTCCAGCGGCCCGTGGACCTGTCGGACTGGGTGCTCTCGGATCAGTTCACCCCCAGCGGCATCGCCGGGCGGGGCCTGACGACCTCGACGATGTACAACCGGGCGGGGCAGCTGGTCTGCGTGGCGACCCAGGAGCTCTATTTCGGCCGGGGGCCGCGTCGCTGAGGTTCGTGGGGCCGCACACGTAACCTGGCGAGCATGACACCCGACGGCACCATCCGTGTCCCCGCCGACCTCGACGCCGCGACCGTGATCGGCGACGAGGACCACTCCGGTATCGACCCGGCGGCCGTGGACCGGATCTGGCAGGCTGCCCGGCACTGGTATTCCGCCGGCCTGCACCCGGCCATCCAGTTGTGCCTGCGCCACAACGGCCGCGTGGTGCTCAACCGGGCGATCGGGCACGGCTGGGGCAATGGTCCCGAAGATCCCGCTGATGCGGAGCTGGTCCCGGTGAGCGTGGACACCCCGTTCTGCGTGTACTCGACCGCCAAGGCCATCACCAGCACCGTGATGCACATGCTGGCCGAGCGCGGCGCCTTCTCCCTGGATGACCGTGTCAGCGACTATCTGTCCGACTACGGCCGACATGGCAAGCACCGCACCACGATTCGGCACGTGATGACGCACAGCGCCGGAGTGCCGTTCGCCACCGGACCCAAGCCAGACCTCAACCGCGCCGACGACCCGGGGTACGCCCAGGCACAGCTGGCCAACCTGCGGCTGGTGTACCCGCCCGGGCTGATGCACATGTACCACGCCCTGACCTGGGGGCCGCTGACGCGGGAGATCGTGCGGGCGGCCACCGGTAAGGACATCCGGGACGTGCTGGCCACCGAGATCCTGGACCCACTGGGCTTCCGGTGGACCAATTACGGCGTTGCTCCACAAGACATTCCGCTGGTAGCTCCCAGCCACGCCACCGGCAAGCAACCGACCGGTGCGGGTGTCGCGGTGTTCCGCAAAGCGATCGGCGGGTCGGTCCACGAGATCATTCCGGTCACCAACAGCCCGTTCTTCCTGACCACGGTGGTGCCGTCGTCGAACACCATCTCCACCGCCTTCGAGCTGTCGCGATTCGCCGAGATCTGGCGTCGCGGAGGCGAACTCGATGGCGTGCGGGTGCTGTCGCCGGAGACCCTGCGCGGTGCTGTGCGCCAGTGCCGCCGGTTGCGGCCCGATGTCGCCACCGGGCTGGCGCCGCTGCGCTGGGGCACCGGCTTCATGTTGGGGTCCAAGCGGTTCGGGCCGTTCGGCCGCGGCGCGCCCGCCGCGTTCGGGCATTTGGGCCTGGTCAACTGCGCCATCTGGACCGACCCCGAGCGGGGGCTTTCGGCCGGCCTGATCTCCAGCGGCAAGCCGGGCCAGGACCCGGAGGCCAAGCGCTACACCGCGCTGATGAACACCATCGCCGCGGAGATCCCGCGCACGTAACAGGCGCCACATCCGTCACCGCCCGGGGTCATGTGGGTTGGCGCCCGCCTCTGAGCGACAGCTCGGATTATGTCAACCGGATTGAGCCCCTACCGCGGCACTCCACGTTGTTGATGACCCTGCGCTCGGGGCGGGAAAGTGCGAGTGGGGTGCGCCGTGAGCGCAGAGTGAACGGTTAGGCCGCAAACGCGACCGCGGCCGCCGAGTCCGGTGAGGGACCCGACGGCCGCGATACGCGATCTGTTGGCGTTAGCCGGGGGTGCCGGGGGTGCCGTTGGCGCCGGCGCTGCCGTCGGTGCCGGGGTTGCCACCCGGGCCACCGCTACCGCCAGTACCGCCTCCACCGCCGGTGC
Source organism: Mycobacterium sp. SVM_VP21 (assembly GCA_024758765.1). Classification (NCBI taxonomy): domain Bacteria; kingdom Bacillati; phylum Actinomycetota; class Actinomycetes; order Mycobacteriales; family Mycobacteriaceae; genus Mycobacterium; species Mycobacterium cavoris. The sequence continues at coordinate 1,968,985 of CP101406.1, read as the reverse complement.
CGGCCTCGCCGCCCGCACCACCGGTGCCGCCGCCGGTCGGCGTGCCGCCGTTGCCGCCGTTGCCGCCCTTGCCACCGTTCGGACCGGCGCCGCCGTTGCCGCCGGTGCCGGCCGTGCCGCTGGTGCTGGTGCCGCCAGTGCCGCCGGCGCCACCGTTACCACTCTTGCCACCGTTGCCGCCGTCACCGCCGGCCAGGCCGTTGCCGGCGGAGTCGACGCCGCCCTTGCCGCCGTTGCCACCGGCGCCGCCAAGTCCCCCAGAACCACCGGCGCCACCCTTACCGCCGTCGCCGGTGGAAGATGTGCCACCGGTGCCACCCTTACCGCCGTTGCCGCCGGCACTGCCGTCGGTTCCGTCGCCGCCGGCGCCCTTGGCCGGACTGTCTCCGGCAACGCCCGCGGCGCCGGCCCCACCCGCGCCACCGCTACCGCCGACACCGCCGGTACCGGACCCGGAGGTGCCACCGGTACCACCATTGCCGCCGTTACCGGCCGAGCCGCCGTTGACTCCGCTGCCGCCCGCGCCACCGCTACCGCCGGCGCCGCCGTTGCCGTCGAGGGCGTCGGTGCCGGCGGTTCCGTTGGAACCGCTGGTGCTGACACCGCCCTTACCGCCGACGCCGCCAGTGCCGCCAGCGCCGCCCTTGCCGCCGTTACCGCCGTCAAAGCCGTTGCCGTTGGCGTCCACACCGCCCTTGCCGCCGACGCCGCCGGTGCCACCGGTGCCACCGGTGCTGCCGTTGCCGCCAGCGCCACCGTTACCGGAGACCGCGCTGCCGCCGTCACCGCCGTTACCGCCATTTCCGCCATTTCCGGCGTCGTAGCCGTCGCCGCCAGCCGCGCGGGGGTGCGGGATTCCCTTCGTCCCGGCAGTTGCGTTACCGCCGGTGAAGCCGGCGTTGCCGCCGTTTCCACCGTTACCGGTGCCCGTCGCCGCGCCGCCATCGCCGCCATCGCCGGCATTGCCGCCGGTGGAGCCCCCACCGCCGGAACCACCGGCGCCGCCTTTGCCGCCGTCCACCGAGCCGGCTCCCGTTCCGCCGGTTCCGCCGGTTCCGCCGTTACCGCCGGGCCCAGGCGCGAAGTTACCGGCCGGGGCGTTGCCCCCGTTTCCGGCGTTACCGCCGTTACCGGCGTGACTGGCGCCGAAGGGGTTGTTCGGGTCGGTGGCGCCGGCGCTATCGCCACCGGCACCACCGTCACCACCGGTACCGCCCTGGAGCTGCGCGGCACCGCCATTCCCGGCGTTGCCACCGTTACCACCGGACGCGGTGCCATCACCACCGGCCCCACCGGTACCGCCGGTACCGCCGTTCCCGCCGCCGGACGAGAAGCCGGCCGAGGCGGCGCCGCCGGTACCGCCGTTACCACCGTTACCACCGGTGCTGATCACGCCGGCACCGGTCGCCCCGGCTGCGCCCACACCGCCGTCACCGCCGTCACCGGCGAAGGCGTTGGCCGACGCGGCACCGCCGGTGCCGCCGTTACCGCCGTTGCCGCCCTTGCTGAAGATGGTTCCATCGCCGGACTTCCACCCGGTGCTGGCCGCGCCGTCGGCGCCATGACCGGCGTCACCACCACCACCAAGTGTGCCGTTGCCGCCGTTGCCGCCGTTGCCGCCGTTTCCGCCGATGTAGGTGCCGGTGCCGGCCGCGCCGCCGTCACCGCCCTGGCCTCCCCAGCCGTTGACGGCGCCCAGAATCGAGGTGATACCGCCCTGACCACCGGTGCCGCCCGTACCGCCGTTACCACCGGTGGTTTGCACGGTGTTGTCATCGGTGGCCGCGTCACCGGCAGCGCCACCGTTACCGCCGTTACCGCCGCGGCCGTCTTCGAGAGTGTTAGCGCCCCCGGCGCCGCCGTTGCCGCCGTTGCCGCCGCGGAGTGCACCGAACCCGCCGGTGCCGCCATCGGTTCCGTTGCCGCCGACGCCGCCGATTCCGGCTCCGGCTCCGCCCTTACCGCCGGCGCCGCCGGTGCCACCGGTCAGGCCGTCACCGCCGTTACCGGCTGCCCCGCCGTTACCGCCGAGGGGACCGGCCCCGCCGGTTCCGCCCGTGCCGCCGGCGCCGCCGTTTCCGAGGTAATCACCGCCTGCGTCCTTGAAGGCGTCACCACCGTCGGTTCCGGCGCCGCCCTCAGCGGCAGCACCGTTCTGACCGGCGCTGCCGTACGAGCCGTCGAACTTCACGCCAGCGGCACCGCCGGCCCCACCGTTGCCACCGGCGCCACCAGCGGCCCCGTTCAGGTGAGCAGCAACACCGTCGTCGACGCCGTTGGCGGAGGTACCGGCGTTTCCAGCAACGCCACCGGCACCACCGTTGCCGCCGTTGCCGAAGAGGTACCCGCTGCGGCCACCCGTACCGCCGGCACCACCGTTGCCGCCTGAGCCGCCGATGCCGGTACCGCCATTGGCAAACGTGCCATTCGCGCCGGCCGTGCCACCGCCGCCGACACCCCCGTTGCCGCCGGTACCGAAGAACCAGCCCACCGCGTCGCCACCGTTTCCGCCGGCACCGCCGTTGCCGCCGTCACCGACACCCATCCCACCGGCACCGCCGTCACCGCCGAGGCCCATGAAGGACCCGCCCATACCGCCGTTACCGCCTGTGCCGGTCTCGAAGCCGTCACCGCCTGCGCCGCCGTTGCCGAACCAGCCGGCGGTGCCGCCGTTGCCGCCGACCACTGTCGCGTCATCGCTGTCCCAACCGGCGCCGCCGTCGCCGAGCCACAAGCCGCCGTCACCGCCATCGGGGTTCTCGGCGGTACCGTCAGCGCCGTCGCCGATCAGGAACAGGCCAGAGGATTCGTTGATCCAACCGTTGACCAGTTCGCCGAAGTCGCTGTTGATCCAGGCCTCGACGCCGAAGTGGATCGGGTCGTAGATCCACTGCTCGATGATGGTGCTCATGTCGAAGAAGCCACCGGCAGCGGACAGCGGCGCATCGGCCACCGATGTTGTGGGGTCGAACCAGTCCCACGAGAAGTCCAGCCCGTCGGCCTGGGCCGCCGGGGAGGCGACCAGCGGCGCCATGCCGAACGACAAGAATGCGGCGGCGGCACCACCGGCACCGATCACCCGCTTGCGGCGCGCCTGGCCAGCCTCCTGCTGACCGCGGCGCCGGCTGCTGCTGTGTCGACGACTCATTGAGGAACACCTTTCGTCAGATATAAAGCTTTGGGGTAGTTGAAGTTTGGGGTTGTCGGATTAGCCGAAGATGTTGTCAAGCAAGCCGTCCAGCGCGCCGAATATGTTGGTGGCTTCGGCGCTAGAGCCGCCGTCATCGATGAAGTCGTCCGGTATGGTGGGCCACTCGACTCCGACCGCTGGCGGCGTCACGACGACGGCGCCGCTCTTTGCGTCCCAACCCGAGCCCAGCAACGCCCCGACGGTCTGTCCCCATGCTTCCAAGGCGGCGATCGGGCCGATCCCGTGGCCCGCGACATTGATCGAATTCAGGATCGGGACGCCGACCATTTCCAGACCGAGAGAGTTGAAGAGGGAACCGCCGACCACCGGAACCGAGGCCTCCACTGCCCCGCCGGCGCCCATCACCTGATACGTGGTGAGCGACACCTGCCCGGTGCTGAACAGGCCGCCGAAGGCGAACTCCAAGTGATCGAGGCTCATGCCATCCGGAAGGAATCCGGCGTCGTTGATCGTCGGCAGCAGCGAGTCGAGGTTGAGGGTGGCGCCGTTGAGGAAGCCGCCCCAGGTGTTGGCGATAATCTCCTGCAGGCTGTCCCCGTCGGTGACGCTGTTCAGCAGGGCGACCCAGGGGCTGATGCCCGGGGCTAGCAGGCCCATGATGATGCCCGACAGCGGTGAGGTCATGAAGTTGAGCACCGAGTTCACCATGTCGACGTCCGTGCCGGGCGGCAAGAAGCTCGGAACCTGACTGATCAGCACGCTATGGCCGGTAGTGGGCCCGCCGTCGATGGTGTGGTGTAGCACCATGGTCTTGGTCGCGTCCGAAGTGTCCAACGGCAGCGAGTAGCCGTCGCGCACCGCCACCCAGTGCTCCTGAAGCTGGGTGTTGATGTCAGCCAAAGTGCTGCTGCTCGGGTCGTCGAGGAACTGCTGCATGTAGCCCATGACATTGGCGTACACCTGCTGCCAGGCCACCCCGGGGGCGATCATGTAGTTGTTCACCAGCGTCGAAATGTTGGCATTCGTGGTGTTGATGACGTCCTGCCAGGTGTCGAGGAAGCCGGACAGGCCCGTGAGCGCGACATCAACGACCGAAGTGGGCTCGGGCGCCGGCGCCACCACTGGTGTGGCAGCGATCAGGCCGGTCCCGGCGATGACGACGCCGGCCGTTGCGTAGGGGCGAAGAATGGCGTGCAAGGGAGCTCCTTCAGGTCATGTGACTCAGCACACGGAACGTAACTGAGGGAGACCTGAAAATCAGCAGTCAGGAAGGGGGCGACAACAAAGACATCCACCCCATACGCAACTGGCAATCTACATAACTCCACGTATCACCAGGCAGAGTGGCTACCTATGCACAAACAGCAAATGTTTATCGTCAGTCTGGTGATTCAACTGGAAATTACCGACCAGTAGGAATTGCAACACGTTCATTTTGAGCTATTCCGCTTCTCGGCGGCGCGAAATAGGCGTTGAACTGGGGCGTATCGACCTGCCGATAAAGTCCAGGGCCACGTTGCAGAAACAGGTGTCAACGCATTTTCCTCTGACATAGGTGGCTATCAGGCAAACCTTGACTAACATGTGGTTTGACGCGTGTCTACGCAGGTAGTGACACCGGCCTGCCGTTAGCAGCCGTACGCAAGGGATGTGGATCTCAGCTCACAGGCCGCACTCCCTGAGACATTTTTAAGCTATGCCTAGGGTCGCCCGGCCCAGGCTGACCCCGGCCCTGAGCTGCACTCAGGGCTGCGAGGAGAGGCCGGTTCGCCGGCAGACGTCCCCGAGGGCGATCGCCTGCTGTCGCGACAGCTGGGCGAGGTAGTACGCACGAATCCCGCGCGCGTAGGTCACGCCCGCCGCTGCCGATCGCTTCCGGCCCTCGGTGGTGATCTGGGCAAGCACCACTCGGCGGTCAGCCGGATGCGGACGCCTGTCGACCAACGCCTCGGCCACCAGGCGATCGATCAGCGACGTCACCCGACTCGGCGCCAGCGCGAAAGCCGTGGCCAGCTCCCTCATTCGGGCCGAACCGGTATCTGTACTGGCGAGGCGGTCCAAGACCAGGATTTCAAAGAGGGTCAGTCCGTGGGCATGAACCAGGCTTTCGTTCAACGCGGCCAGCAGGCGCTCGGAGGTGTCCACGAATTGGTGCACGCAGGCACTTTCAGCGGCGTCAAGCGCCGGCAATTCCCACACTGGCCGCTCAAGAGTCCGCAGGTGCCCCATGCCGGCCGATCGTATCCACGAGATGCGACGACCGGTGTCTGATTCAGGAACTTTAGTGCTGCAGATTGAGCGAGAGGCGAGCAGCTCAGTCCATCGTCGACTTTTTCGGAAGGTCCGCGACGTCCAGCGACGCGCTGATCTGATGGCAGCTGGCACCTAGGGCAAGCATTTGCTGGCGGGACATCTGGTTCACGTAGAGCCGGCGGATCTGTTCGGCGTAGGTTTTGCGGGCCTCCCCCAACCTTATTCGGCCCTCGGGCGTGAGCTCGGCCCGCACTCCCCGACCATCACCGGGAATAGGTATCCGGCGAACCAGGCCGCGACTTTCCAGCCGCCGGGTCAGCCAAGTCACCCGGCTTCGGAGCAGCATCAGCGCCGCGGCCAGTTCGCTCATTCGGACAGATCCGCTGTCGGACTTGGCGAGGAGATCTAGCAGTCGAAGCTCGGACAGGTCCAGCCGGTGCCGGCCAAGCAGGCTTCGGTTGAGCGCGCCCAACAGATTGGTCGACGACTCGACGAACTCTTGCCAAGAATTCTGCTCGATGTCTTCGAGCCCCGGCAGCCGCATCGCCGGCGCTTGAGCCCCTGTGTCCTCCACGGCGGGCGACGGTACCGAAACCCTTCAGACATTAGCCACGGAAACCGCCGATGTTCCCATCGTTTTACATACATCAACGATGCTCGGTCGTGGCCAGCAACACAGCAGCAAGCGCATCGGCGCTGATCGCAGAGGTTCCAGTATCGCAGCAGCAATAATCCGGAGTATCTTGGTTAATTCAACCGGAAAGTAATTCGTGATTAACCGTCAGAACCTGCCCTCGCCGAGCCCAGACTTAGCTAGCTAGCAGCCAACCATCCGGTAAGTGCAGCTACAGGCCATGATGCCCAACCAACAAGGTTAACCACTCATTCCACCCGAAGAAATGCCCCTCACCCGCTCGACGGCCCTATGCCGCGACCGTGAAAACCCCTCACGAGCAAACTCATCAGCGGATGCGCGCCGCGCAAAGCTGGTCACAACGGCGAGTTCGCGGCGGGTCCGCTCTGGACCGCGCGGGAGACATAGAGCGTCGAGTCAGCCTGCTTCAGGCCGGAATTGATCCGTCGGCAATTCTCCTCGAGAGTGGCGAGCTGGCGCCGCGACAGGGTACCGATGAGGTGGGTCTTGACCCCTTGAGCGTAGTTGTGGCTGGCATGCCCGGCCACCCGGCGGCCGTCGTCAGTGATCCGAGCGACCACCCCTCGCCGGTCATCGGAATTCTGTTCGCGCTGAACCAAACCCCGCTCTTCGAGTCGACGGATCCGTTTGGTCATGTGGTGGGGGTTCGCGCCCAGCGCGTCGGCCAGGTCGCCCATCCGCGCTGCGCCGTCGTCAGACTTGTCCAGGATGTCGAGCACCCGCAAGTCAATGACGGAGAGATTGTGCGCTTCGGTCAGCCAGCGGTCCATCGTGGCGTGAAAGCGCAGCGCAGCGTGCAGAAAGTTCTGCCACGACTTCTGTTCGGCGATGTCCAATCCGGGAAGATCACTGGGGGTGCGGCGACGAGCCGGACGTTGCATAGCGTCATGGTAGCCACGCTTAGTTCCAGTGCGCCAACATCATTCCGCACCTGAGTAACGCGTAGCCGTTATTCAGCGACGTTTCCAGTGGATCGTTGAATACATTTAATGCCGCCGAGCCGGTCGGTACAAATACCGACCAAGGCCAAGGGGCGAATGGCATGCGCTCGTTGGGTCAGTGCTACGAGAAATCCAAGGGCCGACCACTCATCCCTATTTTGTATACAAATTGATCGGTTGGCGATGTACAGGGCGTCTCGGAACTGTCGCGGCAGCGCCCGAATCTGCCGCAGAATCCCTGTGCGCTGAATATGCGTGCGCCCGGAGGGCAGACGGCGTCCTGGGGCCGCCTAACCCGGTGTGCATCGGATACGAAAAAGGGCGGTGGCGGAGGGATTTGAACCCCCGGACGGTGTTAGCCGTCTCTCGCTTTCAAGGCGAGTGCATTAGGCCGCTCTGCCACGCCACCGCGGGAAATCGTACCTTGGCCGGGTCAGCGCTCCCGAGCAGCCGCAAACGCGCACGCGCATGGAGCCTTTAGTGCGAGTCTGCGACTGCTCGTCACCGGGTCAGCCGGGTTGGCCGCTGCCGCCGGTGGTGCCGGGCTGGCCCGGCGGGGTTCCGGTACCGGCCACACCGCCGGTGCCACCGGAGCCGGCCGCTCCGGCTGCGCCGTGGGCACCGTTGGTGCCGTTGGTGCTGGTGCCGCCCGCGCCGCCGGCTGCGCCGTTGCCGCCGGTTCCGCCGTCGCCGCCGGTGCCGCCGGGCAGGGTGTTGCCGCTGGAGTCGGTGCCGCCGTTGCCGCCGCGGCTTCCTGCGCCGCCGGCGCCGCCGGCTCCACCAGTACCGCCGTTGCCGCCGTTACCGTCCACCGCGGTACCGCCGGCGCCGCCCTTGCCGCCGTTGCCGGCGGCGCCACCGTCGTGGCCGTTACCGCCCGGTTCATGCGCGGGGTTAGTAGCCGGCGCGCCCGTGTAGCCGGTTCCGCCGACGCCACCGTTACCGCCATTGCCACCATCGGCTGCCTTGCGCGTTGCCACCGGCGCCGCCAGCACCGCCAGCACCGCCGGCGCCGATGGTGCCGGTTCCGCCCATCCCGCCGTTGCCGCCGTTGCCGGCGTGGCTGGGGCCGGCACCGTAGGGGTTGTTGGCGGGCATGGCGACTCCGCCACTGTTGCCGCCGGCCCCGCCGGCACCGCCGTCACCGGCGGTGCCGCCTGACCCACTACCGCCGAGAAGGACCATGCCCGCGCCGCCACTGCCACCGGTGCCGCCATTGCCACCCGACGCCGTGCCGTTTCCGCCGTTTCCTCCTGCGCCGCCCGTGCCGGCATTGCCGCCGCCATACGCGGTGCCGCCGGTACCGCCGCTGCCGCCGTTGCCACCAACACTGATGACGCCCGGCCCGGAAGCGCCGTTACCGCCGTTTCCGCCGGCGCCGCCGACCGCACCATCGCCGGTGTAAGCACCGCCGCCCGATGAGCCGCTGCCGCCGTTACCGCCGTGGCTCCAGATGGTGCCGGCTCCGTCGTCCCACCCGGTGCTGTCGCCGCCGTTGCCGCCGCGGCCGCCAGCCCCGCCGGTGGCACCCGATCCTGCGCCGAAGAAGCTGTCACCACCATTGCCGCCGGCATAGGTTCCGGCACCGCCGTCCCCGCTGTCGCCGCTGGCCCCACCGACTCCGGTCTGGCTGCTTCCGCCCATGCCGCCACCGCCGCCGTCGCCGCCGATGGTCTTGACGGTGTTGTCGTCGGTGGCGCCGTTGCCACCGGAGCCACCGTCACCACCAGCCCCACCGGCTCCGCTTTCCGAGGGGCCGCCCCAACCACCCCAACCGCCGCTGCCACCGGTACCCGCGGTGGCATCTCCGCCGGCGCCGGCGTTTCCACCTGCGCCGCCAGTGTTGTTGCCGGCGGACTGGCCGCCGTTACCGCCCCACCCGCCGCCACCACCGTTGAGACCGGCGCCGCCGGCGCCGCCGTCACCGCCGTTACCACCGATATAGCCGTTGCCGGCGTACCCGCCGTCACTTCCGGCCCCACCGTTGCCCAGGTAGTCGCCGTTGACGTCTTGGTAGGCGTTCCCGCCGTTACCGGCGTCGCCCCCGTCGCCACCGTTTCCGAGCTGCCCGGCATGTCCGTACATGGGGCTGGTGTAGATGGAGGATCCGCGCCCGCCGGCCGCACCACCGGCGCCACCACCCCAGGACCAGGCCCCGTTGCCGCCATCGACGTGCTCGGCGGTGCCGGTGGCGCCGTCGCCACCCTTACCGCCGGCTCCGGCGTTGCCGCCGTTGCCGCCGTTGCCGAATATGAAGCTGCTGCGCCCACCGGCACCGCCGTTGCCGCCGTAACCGCCGGCTATGCCATTGCCATCGCCGCCGTTGGCGAATGTGCCTGCGGCGCCGGCCGTTCCATCCGCCCCGTTGCCGCCGATCCCGCCGTTGCCGAAGAACCAGCCCGATGCGTTGCCGCCGGCTCCACCGTTGCCTCCAGCGACACTGGCATCCAGGGCGATCCCACCATTGCCGCCGGCACCGCCGTTGCCCATCCAGAGTCCACCGGCTCCGCCGTCACCGCCGTTGGCGCCCGCTCCACCATCACCGCCGACACCGCCGTCGCCGAGCCAGCCGGCCGCATTGCCGCCAGCACCGCCGGCCACGCCGGCTTCGGTGCTGTCCCAGCCGTTTCCGCCGTCGCCGAACCAGAGGCCGCCGTTGCCGCCGTCAGGGTTCGTTTCGGTGCCGTCAGCACCGTCACCGATCAGGAACTGACCCGCGGAGGTGTTGATCCAGCCGTTGACCATCTCACCGAAGTCACTGTTGATCCAGTTCTCCATCGAGGCGTGGATCGGCTCGTAGAACCATTGGCCGAGCATGGCGGTCATGTCGAAGGTCCCGGCATCGGCCGGGTTGGCGGCCAGCCATGCGGAGGAATCGAAAAGGTCTACGATCCAATCGAATTCATCGGCCTGGGCCGGTGGTGCCACGGTGAGCGGGGCTATTCCGAAGGCCAGGAACGCACCGATGGTGCTGGCGGCGCCGGTCACGCGGCGACGAGTGGTGAGGTGACGAGTCATATTGCGATTGCCTCTCTAAGCAACTGGGATTTAAGGGTTTAGGGGATCAGAGGCCGAGCAGGTCGCCCAGCCAGCCGAACGCGTCAGTCGCTTCAGCACCGGCGCCGCCGTCATCGAGGATGGGCAGTTCCGCACCGGCCAACGGCGGGGTGACCACCACCGGACCCTTGCCGTCCCAACCCGACCCCAGCAGGGCGCCGACGGTCTGGCCCCAGGCCTGCCAGGCCGCGATCGGCCCGATTCCGGCACTGTTGAGATCGAGGGTGCCTATTACTGGCACCCCGCTGAATTCGATTCCCACGCTTTGGAAGATCGAGCCGCCGACCGCGGGCGTCTCGGCTGCGACCCCACCTCCGGGGCCGAGTACCTGGTAGCTCACCGCGGCCGCACCCGTGGACAACAGCCCACCGAACGCGAAGTCCAGGTGGTCCATGTTCATGCCGGCCGGGAAATAGCCCGACGAGTTGATCATCGGCAGCAGGGCATCCAAGTTCAAGGTGGCACCGTTGAAGAACGCACCACCCATGTTGGCCAGAATGTCGAACGGGTTGTCACCGTCGGTGATGCCGTTAAGCAACGCCACCCACGGGCTGATCATCGGTCCGATCATTCCCATCAGGACCGCGCTGGCAGGCGATCCCAGATAGTCGATGATCGGCATGATCGACTCTTTGTCCACGTCGGCAGGGATGTAGCCGGCGACCTGGCCGAACATCAACTGATGGGTGCCATCCATGGTGTGGTTGAGCACCGTGGCGTGGGTCGCGTCGGTCTCGTTCTGCAGCGCCCAGCCTGAGATCACCGCGTTCAGGTGCTTCTGGATTTCCTCGTTGACGTCGTTGGTGGAACCCGATGGGTCATTGAGCAGCCGGTCGGCGTAATCCATCTGGTTGGCCAAAAACTGTTGCATCCCTACACCGGGTGCCAGATACCAGTTGTTGAGCATCGTTGTGGCATTAGCCGACGCGGCATTGACGACGTCCTGGAACGCCCCCGTCAATGCGACCGCGTGGGATTGGACATCAGACAGAGCCGGCACCGGCGCAGACAACGGCGTGACCGCGACGAGACTGGCTCCGACCAGTGCCACGCCGGCGGTGGCATAGGGGCGAACGGTGGCGTGCAAGGGGGACTCCTCGGCTGATGGATTGGTGACGCAGTGAACAGCGATGAACGTAACTAAGCGAGGGCTGAGTGTCTCTAATCGAACGTTGTTATCCCCGAATACGTTTGCTGTCACACCAAGCCGGGTTGCGACGACGGGCCGTGGATTCCCAGGTCAGTGCCGTAATCGGAGGTTGTGAATCAACCCGCACAGCGGACTCAACTGTTTCAACCTGTAACTACCAGTGGGTAACCATTCCGCTTGTCCCCCATGCGGAATGACGCCATCCACCATCAGCAAACTGTGGAAACACCGGTAAGCACAATGCGACGGTGGGACGACGCCGTATATCGAGGGGCGGACTACCGGCGACCAGCGTCGCTTTCGACGGCGGCTGTAGGCGCGCTCCGGCGAACGGTCCGCACCTGCCGGTCGACGCGGGTTTTGAGGGGCAAGCTGATCCGGCGGCACGCATCGCCGAGCGCGATCGCCTGCTGGCGCGACATCGGGTCCAAGTAGTTCCTGCGAATTTCCCTGGCGTAGAAGGAAAGCGCCGGCCCCAGCCGGACTCGGCCGGGCAGCGTGATGTTGACGACGACGCGTCGTCGATCGCCCTGAACGGGTGCCCGGCACACCAGACCCTCGGACTCCAGGCGGGTGATCTGCTGAGTTATCCGGCTGGGCTGCAGTGAAAACGCTTGACCCAGCGCGCTCAGGGGCGCTGATCCGCCCGGCGATTTCGCGATCAGATCCAGCAGCAGAATGTCGATCAAGCTGAGCTGGATCGCCTGGGTCAAACGTTCGTTCAATACCGGGAAGAGCGTCGCCGATGACGACATGAACTGATTCCAGCAACGCTTCCCAGCATCATCAACCCCGGGCAGATAGCACGTGGGCGCCTCCGGAAAGACTTGGGAATCAACGCGAACCGAAATAGGCGCACCAGGTTCGACCAATGCACGCCGCAGTTCAGAAAGCCGCAGACCCTCGCCGATACGCCAACAGTTCTCCGCAACAGTGTTGACCTGGCGAGTCGATAACGATCCGAGCAAATAGGTCGAGACAGCTTTCGCGTAACTGATGATCGCCTGATCGATCATCGTGCGCCCGTCGTCGGTGAGCAGCGCGACCACCCCGCGTTTGTCCTGCGGATCGGGCTCGCGGCGCACCAATCCCCGCTCCCCGAGGCGGTCGATCCGTGTCGTCATCTGACGGCGGGAAGCGCCCAACAGGTCAGCGAGATCGCCCATCCGAGCGGATCCGTCCGCGGACTTGGCCAGGATGTCGAGCACCCGCAAGTCGATCACCGACAGTTGATGATCAGCGTAGAGCGCCCGGTTCAGCGCCGCGTCGAATCGCAGCACGGCTTCCAAATAGTGTTGCCATGCTTGGCGTTCGGCCAGATCCAAGCCGGGTAAATCACTCCCCGTCCGGCGGCGATCATTGCGCTGCACAGCGTCATGCTAAGCCCAACACTTAGCTTTCCTCATCGTTTTCGACCGCGTCAGGCCGGTAGTAGCGTGTCCGACATGCGCGCCATCATCGCTGAATCCCCGGAAGTGCTCGCTTGGCGAGAGGTCCCCGATCTGCAACCGGCTCCGGGCGAGGTACTGATCCGGGTCGCCGCAGCCGGGGTGAACCGGGCCGATCTGTTGCAGGCGGCAGGCTTGTATCCTCCCCCACCCGGGGCCAGCGACACCCTCGGCCTGGAGGTCTCCGGCGTCATCGCTGCGGTGGGCGACGAGGTGTCGGATTGGACAATCGGCCAACAGGTTTGCGCTCTGTTGGCCGGCGGCGGCTACGCCGAGTACGTCGCGGTTCCAGCCCCCCAGATGCTGCCTGTTCCGGCCGGGGTAGACCTGCTGGATGCGGCCGGACTGCCGGAAGTGGCCTGCACCGTCTGGTCGAACCTGGTCTTGACTGCCGGGTTGTCCGAGGGTCAGTTGCTGCTGGTGCACGGTGGAGCCAGCGGCGTGGGCAGCCACGCCATTCAGGTGGCACGTCAACTCGGGGCGTGGGTGGCCGTCACCGCCGGATCAGCGGCCAAGTTGGCGTTCTGCCGTGAACTGGGCGCCGAGATCACCGTCAACTATCACGACGAGGACTTCGTGGCGCGGGTGCGCGAGGCCGGCGGTGCCGACGTGATCCTGGACATCATGGGGGCGGCCTACCTAGACCGCAATGTCGATGCGCTGGCCAACGACGGGCGACTCGTGGTCATCGGGATGCAGGGCGGGGTCAAAGGCGAGCTGAACCTGGGCAAGCTGATCTCCAAACGCGCCCGGGTGATCGGCACCGCCTTGCGCGGCCGGCCGGTGGAAGGCCCGCACAGCAAGGGCGCCATCGTCGACGCCGTGGCCACTGAGGTGTGGCCGATGGTCGGCGACGGCCGAATCAAGCCGGTGATCGGCGCGCGGCTGCCCATCACGCAGGCGGCCGAGGCTCATCGCCTGCTGTCGTCGGGCGAGGTGACCGGCAAGGTTGTGCTGACGGTCTAGGAGTCTGCTGAATTAATCCCGCGTGGCGGGGTGGTGGTGCTCGGGTTTTCGCTGATGATTGTTGGGTGCAGGGTCGCTCTGATGATCAGCGTGAGTTGTTGGATGCGGAGTCGGTCGCCGGGCATCTGTTGAAGGCCGACAGCATGTTTGCGTTCCTGGCAGCCCATCGCGGTGAGTTATTTCCCGAGGAGATGTTCGCCGATCTGTTTCCGTCGCGCCGGGGCCGGCCGAGTGTGCCGGCCGAGGTGATGGCCTCGGTAATCACTTTGCAGGCTCTGCACGGGATGTCGGATAACGAGACCGTCGATGCGGTGGCTTTCGACCTGCGATGGAAAGCCGCGTGCGGTCTGGCGGTGACAGCGCCGGCATTTCATTCCACGACGTTGACGTACTGGAGGCGCCGGTTGGCGGCCTCGGATCGACCGGACCGGATCTTCGAGGCGGTCAAGGCCGTCGTGGCCCAAACCGGGGTGCTGGCAGGCAAGACCCGGCGGGCTCTGGATTCCACAGTCCTCGACGATGCGGTGGCCACCCAGGACACCGTGACCCAGCTGATCGGCGCGATCCGCCGGGTGGCCCGCGATGTCCCCGGCGCCGGCGAGGTCATCGCCGCGCACTGCCGCGCTCATGATTACACCGACCCGGGCAAACCAGCGATCGCCTGGGACGACAGTGCCGCCCGGGACCGGCTCGTCGATGCCCTGGTCGGCGACGCTCACCGGGTACTGGGGTATCTGCCCGAGCAGGAGCTAGCGCCACGCGCGGCCGAGGCGGTGGCGTTGTTGGCGCTGATCGCCGGCCGAGCGTGTCAAGTTTTTTGTGTAAGTCGTCTTGCTGAATTCTTCGATTGTGGTGCTTACAGGTACGGCTCGACGCGGTCTGGGTAGACCAGTACGAGCTGTTCGAGCGCTTTCTTCCAGTTGGTGACCACCTGTCCTTCCACGAGCCTGCCCGGGGCTGTTCGGCCGGTCTTCTTGCCGCGTTCTTTGGCTCGCTCGGCGGCTCGTTTGTCCTCGATGTTGCAGATCGCCAGCCACAGCAGCTTGACCACGGCGGCGTCGTTGGGGAATTGCCCGCGGCTCTTGGTGACCTTGCGCAACTGGTAATTCAGCGACTCGATCGAGTTGGTCGTGTAGATCACCCGCCGCAGCTCGGGCGGGAACGCCAGAAACGGGATGAACTGTTCCCATGCCCGCTGGAAAACCATTGCTGCCGTCGGGTTCTTCTTGCCCAGCTCCGATGCGGTGAACGCATCCAACTCAGCGCGAGCCGCCTCGGCGTTGGCCGCGGTGTAGACCGGCTTGAGGGCGGCGGCCACCGCCTTGCGCTCGGCATAGGAGACAAACCGCAGGGCGTTGCGGATCAGGTGCACCACGCAGGTCTGGACCGCGGCCTGCGACCAGGTCGCTGCGATCGCCTCGGGGAACCCGGTCAGCCCGTCGCAGCACACGACCAGCACGTCTCTCACCCCGCGGTTGGCCAGATCCGCGCAGACGGAAGCCCAAAACGCCGCCCCTTCGTTCTGCTGGACCCAGATGCCCAGGACATGCTTGATCCCGGCCATATCGACGCCCACGGCGATGTGAGCGGCCTTGTTGCGGGTGTGGCCGCCGTCTTTGACCTTGACGACGATCGCGTCGAGGAAGATCACCGGATACAGCGGCTCCAGCGGCCGGCGCTGCCAGGTGAGGACCTCATCGGAGATCTCGTCGACGACCTTGGAGATCGTCTCGTGCGACAGTTCGGTACCCAGCGTCGATGACAGGTGGAAAGCGATGTCGCGCAACGTCATTCCACCGGCGTACAAGGAGATGATCATGTCGTCGAGCCCGCCGAGGCGACGCTGCCCCTTGGGTACCAGTCGCGGCGTGAACGATCCGTCCCGGTCGCGGGGCACGTCCAGGGGCACCGGGCCTGCTTCGGTCTGCACCGTCTTGGGTGAGTGGCCGTTGCGAGCGTTGGGCAGCTCACGCCCGACCGGGTCGCCTTTCTCGTAGCCCAGATGATCGGTCAGCTCCGCAGCCAGCCCCCGCTCCAGGGCGAGCTTGATCAGCCCGGGCAGCAGCCCGCCATCGCCGGTCAGCGCTACCTGCCCGCCGTCGACCTGGGCCAGCAGGTCATCGACCACGCCCGACGCCCGCAGCGCCTCGGCCATCTCCTCAGTCGAGGCAGCCTCCGCCAACTTCACTTCCGCGTCCTTGTCTGTCGCCATGCACTGAGATCCTTCCCATCCCAGGACCTACACAGACCATCTGACACCCCCCGCCGGCCAGGACGTCGAGCCGGTCGAGGGCTCCGATGGCACCGACGGGCAATGGCGCATCGCGCAAAAGGTCGCTGGGGATCGAGTGATCTCCACCGTCGACCCGGAGGCTCGGCACGCGCACAAGACGGTGCACCGGCGCCAGGACGGGTTCAAAGCCCACATCGCCATCGAACCCGACACCGGAATCATTACCGAGTGCGAGTTGACCAAGGCCAGCGGCCCCGACAATCACGAGGCCGTCGTCGGACTTAGGCTGCTCGCCGACGAAAACACCCCGGTGCGGGTGCTAGCTGATTCGGCGTATGGCACCGGGGCTGCCCGGGTGGCACTGACGGATGCCCGCCACGTCGCGGTGATCAAACCGCTGCCGTTGCGTGCGCCGGTGCCCGGTGGGTTCACCAGCGACGATTTCGCCATCGACTTTGACACCCGTATCGTGACGTGCCCGGCGGGCCACCAAACGCCAATCAGCCCCAGCGGCGGAGCCGCCTTCGAAAGACACTGCCGCTCATGCCCGTTGGCGTCTGCTTGCACTACCGCGGTTCGCGGACGAAAACTCACCATCCACATTCATGAGCAGTCGCTGCGCGCTGCGCGCGCCGCAGCCCGCCATCCCGACTGGCAAGCCGAATATCGACGCCACCGCCCCATGGTGGAACGCTCCATCGCCTGGCTCACTCGAGGCAACCGAAAAGTGCGTTACCGCGGCATAGCCAAGAACGATCGCTGGCTGCACCACCGCGCCGGCGCATTGAACCTGCGCCGCCTGATCACCATGGGCCTGACCCACACCGGCACCGCCTGGACCATCGCCTGACTCAGCGCCCGGGCATTGCCTTCAAACCAACCCCGTGCCACGATCGCCACGGCGGGGTGACCTCTTCTGTCGACCTCAGGGTCTGACTTCAAACCAGCGCCAACGAGAGCGCCGCGAGGCACCCCGCCCCCGAAGACCACTAATTCAGCAGACTCCTAGGCGGCACCGACAAAGCACGAGGCCCGGCCCGACTGATGTCGGACCGGGCCCTCGTACTTTCGGCGCGGATTAGCCGTGCTGGCCGGTTTGGCCGCCCTGGCCGGGTCCCCCCGGGACGCCGGGTTTCGGCGTCCCGCCGCTCGTCCCGTTGGTTGCACCGGCACCGCCACCGCCACCGGCGGTACCACCGGCGCCGCCGTCACCACCGGAGCCGGGACCTTCAAGACCCTCGCCACCGGTACCACCGGTACCGCCGTTACCACCCTTGCCACCGGTGCCGCCGGCGCCCGGAGCGCCCTTACCCTGGCCAAGGAAGCCGCCATAGCCCTTACCGCCGGTACCACCCTTGCCGCCGACACCACCGGCGCCGCCCTGGCCACCGTTGCCGGCCTCGCCACCGTCACCGTGCTCACCGGCCTTACCGTCACCGAGGGCCACACCGCCGGCACCGCCCTGACCGGCCGCGCCACCGAGGCCGCCGTCGCCACCCAGACCACCGATACCGCCGGTGCCGCCTTGCCGCCCGGGCAGGCCGAGGGAGCCGTCGGCGCCGGTACCACCCTGTCCGCCGGTACCACCGGTGCCACCCTTGCCGCCGTCGCCACCAAGGCCACCGATACCACCCTGGCCACCGTCACCGGAGATGGTGCCACCAGCACCACCGACACCACCGACACCACCGGCACCGCCGGCGAACCCGGTGGCACCCTTGCCACCCTGGCCGCCGCTGCCACCGGCCATGCCCTTGCCCTGGGGGTCCAGGGGCACGTTCTGGCCGGCGGAACCGGTCACACCGGTCGTGGTGTTGGCGCCGCCTGCGCCGCCGTTGCCGGCTTTACCGCCGGTTCCACCAGTGCCGTGCTCGCCGGCCGCACCGCCGTTACCGCCGTTACCGCCGTTGGCGCCGGCACCGGTCGCGGCATTGGCCCCCGACGTGCCGGCAGCGCCGTTACCGCCGTTACCGCCGGCACCACCGTTGCCGAACTCAGCCGTGGAGTTGCCGCCGACACCACCGTTACCGCCGACCTGCGCGAGGCCGCTGCCCAGCGTGACGCCGTTGCCGCCGTTACCGCCGGCACCGCCAGCGGCGATCGCACCGCCGCTGCCGGTGGTGCCATTGTCGGCCTGGGTGACGCCGTCACCACCGAGACCACCAGTACCGGCTGCACCGCCCGCACCGGCCGTGCTGCTGCTGTTGCCGCCCTTACCGCCGGATCCCGCGGCGGCATTGGTGCCGCCGCCCGCGCCGTCACCGCCGCGACCGCCGACACCGGCGTTGCCGCCCTTGCCGCCGTCGCCGCCGTGGCCGCCAGAACCGTCGGCACCGTCGTTGCCGACGGTCGCCGCACCGCCGGCACCACCTTGGCCGCCGGCACCTCCGGCGCCGCCGGCACCGGCCTGGCCGGTCGCGTCGCCTCCGTTGCCGCCGTTGGCACCGGTACCGGCTGTGGCGTTGGTTCCCGCAGTGCCGTTGGCGGCATTGCCGCCGGCCCCGCCGTTGCCACCGATACCGCCGCGGCCGCCGGCGCCGCCGTCACCGGAGAGGGAGCCGCCGGCACCACCGGCACCACCGTTGCCGCCGGCCGTACCGGCCGTGCCGTCGGTGCCGTTGTTGCCGCTGGCGGCTCCAGCCACCCCGTTGGCCCCGGCGCCGCCGTCGCCTCCGATACCGCCCTGTCCGACCTCACCGGCCGCGCCGCCGGTGCCGCCGTTACCGCCGGTTTGGCCGACTGCCGCGTTACCGCCGTGGCCGCCGTGGCCGCCGTTGCCGCCGAGCACCAGACCGTCCTGACCGTCTGAGGCAGCAGTGCCGTCGCCTCCGGTGCCGCCGGTGCCGCCCTGGCCCGCGTTGCCGGCAAGACCGCCGTGGCCGCCGTCACCGCCGGATCCGGCGATCACGTCGCTGCCACCGCCGGCGCCCGAACCGCCATTACCACCGTTGGCGCCGTCACCGGTGTTGCCGCCAGCACCGCCCTTGCCGCCGGCACCGGCGGCGCCGACGTTGCCGTTGGTGGCGTCACCGCCGATTCCACCGCTACCGCCGTTACCACCGGCGCCACCGTCACCGTTGGTGCTGGTGGCGTCGCCGCCGTTGCCGCCGTTGTCGCCGCTGCCGGCCGATGCATTGGTTCCGGTGGCACCGTTGTCGCCGGCGCCGCCGTGGCCACCGGCACCACCGGCGCCACCGACACCACCGACACCACCGTTGCCCGCCGTGAGGCCGCCGTTGCCACCCTGGCCGCCGCTACCACCGTGGCCACCTGCGGTACCGGCCGTGCCGTCGCCGTTGATGTCGGTGCCACCGTCGAGGCCGGCCGAGCCGACGCCGCCGTTACCGCCCTTGCCGCCGGTGCCGATCGCCCCGGCGTTGCCGCCCTTACCGCCGGAACCACCGTCCTGCGCCGAGCCGTCACCCAAGGTCTGGCCGGCGCCACCGTTACCGCCGGCACCACCGTCGCCGCCGGAGCCGTTGGTGCCGTCCTGGCCGTCGGCGGCCTGAACGCCGCCCTGGCCGACACCGCCACTACCGCCGGCACCACCGAGGTCCCGGTCACCGCCGTTGCCGCCGACACCGCCGTTGCCGGCAGTGGCATCGACGCCACCGGCGCCGCCGTTGCCGCCCGCGCCACCATTGCCGGCGTTACCGGCGTTACCGCCGGCACCACCGACGCCACCGGCACCGTTGCTGGCCGCACCACCCTGGCCACCGGCACCACCGGCGGCCGCGTTGCCGCCCAGGCCACCGTTACCGCCGGTGCTTCCGGCGGCGCCGAAGACGCCGTCGCCACCGTTGCCGCCACTACCGCCGACGCCACCGGCACCGCCGGCACCCGCAGCACCGGAGGTGGTGCCACCTGCACCACCGTTGCCGCCAGCGCCACCGGTTCCACCGTCACCACCGAGGGTCCCGTTACCGCCGATGTCGGTTGAACCGGCCGCGCCGTTGCCACCGTGACCGCCGGCGCCACCCACGCCACCGGTACCGATCGCACCGGCCGCGCCACCGTGACCGCCGTAACCGCCGGCTTGGCCGGTCGTACCGTCAGCGAGCATCGCGCCGTTGCCACCGGCACCACCGGCGCCGCCGTTGCCGCCGCCAGCGGCCGCACCGGCCGCACCGTCAGACCGGTAGGTGACACCGTCACCGTTCAAGCCGCCCTTGCCGGCGGTACCAGCGGTACCGCGGTCGCCACCGACACCACCGTTGCCACCGTGCCCAGCGGTGTCGTCGGTGCCACCGCCGGCGCCGTTGCCGCCGCGACCACCGTCGCCCGCGTTACCGGCCGCGCCAGCGTTGCCACCGATACCACCGCTGCCATTGAGTCCAGCATTGCCGTTCGTGGCGCTACCGCCGTGGCCGCCGGCACCACCGTTGCCGCCGTTACCGCCCTGACCACCGTTACCACCGTCGGTGCCGTTGCCACCGTCGCCGCCGCTTCCCGCGCCAGCGTCGGCGCCAGCGAGGCCTTGAACGCCAGCACCACCGGCACCACCGTTGCCGCCAGCACCACCGATACCGCCCTGACCGCCATTGCCGGAGACCGAGCCGCCCTTACCGCCGTTGCCCGCGCTACCACCGGCCGCGCCGTTGCCACCGGTACCGCCGTTGGCCAGCGCAGTCGATCCCGTCGCGCCGGCCGCGCCGGCACCACCGTTGCCGCCGGCACCACCGTTGCCGACCGGTCCAGCATTACCGCCGTCACCACCGGCGCCGCCCATCTGCGCGGTGCCGTCGGCGAGGAGCACACCCGTGCCGCCCTTACCGCCCGCTCCACCGTTGCCGCCGGTGGCCGAGGTGCCGGCGTTGCCGTCGGCCGCCTGACTGGTGTGCCCGGCGTTCCAGCCGCCCGTACCCGCGGTACCCGCCGTGCCGCGTACCCCGCCGTCGCCCCCGTTGCCGCCGTTGCCGGCCGCCGCACCGCTGCCACCACCGGTGCCGTCGGCACCGCGACCGCCGTTGCCGGCGTTGCCGGCGTTGCCGGCGTTGCCACCGGTGCCACCGGATCCGTCCACGCCGGCGCTGCCGTGGCTGGAGGTACCGCCGGCACCACCGTCACCACCGATACCGCCGTTACCGCCGACACCACCGTTGCCGCCATTGGTTCCGTTAGCACCGGACGCCCCCGTGCCCGGCGTGACCGGGGCGGACGTGCCATCGGCACCGTGGCCAGCGTTACCGCCGGCGCCGCCAACACCGCCCTTGCCGCCCGCGCCGCCGTTGCCGGCATCCGTACCGCCAGCACCACCGACACCACCAGCACCGCCGGCGCCGCCGTGCGTGCCGTTGGTGCCGTTGCCGTCACTCAAGGTGGCGCCATTCTCACCGGCCGCACCTGCGCCACCGTTGCCGCCGACACCGCCGGTGCCCACCGACGCGGCGTTACCGCCGTGCCCGCCGGCGCCACCGCCCTGGCCCGTGTCACTACTGCCGCTGATCAGACCCGTGCCGGCGCCGCCATTGCCGCCCGCGCCGCCGTCGCTGCCGATACCGGCCACGCCGCCGCCACCGTCGGCGCCGTCGCCGTCGCTGCCGGAGCCACCTGCACCCGCGGTGCCCGCGGCGGCACCGTCGGCGCCGTCGCCGCCCGCGCCGCCCGCGCCCGCGTTGGCCGCGCCGCCGCCACCGAGGCCCTTGCCACCGGCGCCAGCCGCACCGGCATTACCGCCGGCACCGGCGTTACCACCGACACCGCCGGTGCCGCCGGCGGCGTCTCCACCCTGGCCACCGGAACCACCCTGGCCGCCGGCGCCGGCGTTACCGCCGTTGCCGCCGGCGGTGTCGGCCACCGTCGCGTCCGCGCCGGCACCACCGGCACCACCGTTGCCGCCCTTGCCGGCGTTACCGCCCGCGCCACCATTGCCCGACGTGGTGCCACCAGCACCACCGGTACCACCGTTGCCACCGACACCACCGACCGCACCAGCAGTGCCATTGCCATTGGGGTCGGTGATGCCGTCCACGGTGGCGCCGACGCCGCCAGCACCACCGGCACCACCGTTACCCACGGTGGATGCGTTGCCGCCGATCCCGCCGTTGCCGCCACCCTGGCCAACGTTGGTGCCTGCGATCAGGCCTTCACCGACGCCACCCTGCCCGCCGGCTCCACCGTCGCTGGCGCTTCCGTCCTGGCCGGCACTGCCGTCGGCACCGTTTGTGGTGCCCATTCCACCGGTCCCGACGGTGCCGGCCAGGCCACCGTCGGCGCCGGCGCCGCCCTTACCGCCGTTACCGGCGTTGTCTCCGCCGCCGCCACCAAGGCCCTTACCGCCGACGCCCGCGGCGCCGCCGTCGCCGCCGTAGCCAGAGTTGCCGCCCGCGCCCCCGACACCGTCGGTTGCCGCACCACCCTGGCCGCCGTTACCGCCGTTACCGCCGGTTCCGGCGTTGCCGCCGTTGCCTCCGTCGGTGTCGGCCACGGTGGCGTCCGCCCCCGCACCGCCGGCACCACCGTTGCCACCGATACCGCCGACACCACCGGCACCGCCGTTGCCGGAGGTGGTACCGCCGGCACCGCCCTGACCGCCCGTGCCGCCGACACCACCGGCATAGCCGTCGGTGCCGTTGCCGTTGGGGTCCGTCTCGCCGTCGACGGTCGCGCCCGTACCGCCGGTACCGCCATTGCCGCCGTTGCCGATCGCCCCCGCGTTGCCGCCCTGGCCACCGGTGCCACCGCCCTGGCCGGTGTTGGATCCACCGATCAAACCGAAGCCGTCGCCACCGCGGCCACCCCTACCACCGTCGGCGTTGGTACCCGCGGTGCCGTCGGCGCCAGCGGCACCTTGCTCGGCACCGGCGCCGCCGGCTCCAGCGTTACCCGACGCACCGCCGACGGCGCCGTCGCCGCCGTTGCCTCCGCTACCGGCGTTGGCAGCACCGCCACCACCGATGCCCTGGCCGCCGTCCGCGGCGGTACCGGCGTTACCCCCGGTGCCCGCTGCGCCACCGGTCCCGCCGGCCCCGTTGGCCGCCGCGCCACCGACACCGCCGTTACCGCCCGCGCCGCCGGCCCCTGCGCCGCCGCCGTTGCCGCCGGAGCTGTCGGGCGCGGCGTCGGTGGCATCGAGAGCCGCACCACCGTCACCACCGGCACCGCCGTTACCACCGGCACCGCCTGTGCCGCCGTTGCCCGAGTTCGAGCCACCGAGGCCACCCGCGCCACCGTCGCCACCGATCGCGCCGGTTCCACCGGTGGTGCCGTTATTGCCAACGGTGGTCCCGTTAGCCGCGGCAGCGCCGTTGCCACCAGCACCACCCACACCGCCGTCGCCGTCGGTTCCGGCCGTGCCGCCGGCGCCACCGTTTCCACCGGCCTGGGCCACGTTGCCGGCGAGCAGCTCGCCGTCGCCGCCGCGGCCACCGGAGCCACCGTTGCCGCCGCCGCCTTCGGCACCGTTCGCGCCCTGGTCCGCCTGAGCGCTGTTGTCTGCGTTCCAGCCACCGGCGCCACCGGCGCCAGCCGCGCCGCGGTTACCGCCGGTGCCGCCCTGTGCACCGGATCCGGCCGTGGCGTTGTTGCCGCCACCCGCACCGTCACCGCCGCTACCGCCGTTGCCTGCGTTACCGGCCGCACCACCGGTGCCACCCTGGCCACCGGTGCCGTCAACGCCTGCATTGCCCGCGGTGGCGGTGCCACCGGCACCGCCCTGGCCGCCGGCGCCACCGGCGCCGCCATTGCCGCTGTCGCCGCCGCCGATACCGACGGTGCCGTCGCCGCCGCTGCCGGCCACCGCGTCGAGGCCGGCCTGGCCGTCGAGGCCGTGACCGCCGGCACCACCGGTGCCACCTACGCCGCCCGTACCACCGGCGCCACCATTGCCCGAGGTCGTACCGCCTGCACCACCGATGCCACCCGCACCACCGGCACCACCGGCAACGCCGTCGGTGCCGTCACCGCTGATGTTCGTACCACCCGCCGTGCCCGTCGCGCCCTGGCCACCCGCACCACCGGCACCACCGTTGCCGACCGCACCGGCGTCGCCACCGTTACCGCCCTGGCCACCGGCCTGTACCGTGCCGTCGCCAAGGACCTGGCCTTGACCACCGTTACCACCGCTACCACCGTTGCCACCGGCACCGTCCGCGCCTGCCGTGCCCGAGGCCGCCTGGGTAGAGCCGCCACTGGAGCCGCCGGCACCACCCGCGCCACCGAGACCGATGGCACCACCGGCACCGCCCTTACCACCGTTGCCGGCCGCGGCCCCGGTGCCACCACCAGCACCATCACCGCCGTTGCCACCGACGCCGGTCGCGCCCGCGGCGCCGCCGTCGCCACCGATACCACCGGCACCGTGGGCACCCGCGGTGCCGTGCGCCGAGGAACCACCCGCGCCACCATCGCCACCCACACCACCGACACCACCGTTACCGGCCGTGCTGGAGGCGTCACCACCGTCGCCACCGTTGGCGCCGCTACCGGCAGCCGCATTCACACCCGCGGTGCCATCCTTGCCGGCACCACCGATGCCACCGGTGCCACCACGGCCGCCGGCACCACCGACACCGCCATTACCGGCTTGCGAACCGCCCTCACCGCCGGCGCCGCCGACACCACCGGCGCCACCGGACAGGCCCGTCGTGCCATCACCGTTGGCATCGGTGTGCCCGGCCACACCGGCCGCGCCGTCACCACCGACACCACCGGCGCCACCATTGCCCAGCGAGCCCGCGTCACCACCGCGGCCACCGGCGCCACCGGCACCACCGGCGATCGTGGCGTCGGCACCGTCACCACCACGGCCACCGTTACCACCACCGGTCGCCGCCGCACCCGCAGCACCCGCGGTACCCGACGTCGAACCCGCACCGCCGGCACCGGCCACACCCGCGTCACCACCACGGCCACCGGCACCACCATCGATGTGAGCGCCATCGCCGTCGGCGCCGTCGCCACCGTTACCACCAACACCAGCCGCACCACCATTGCCGCCGTGACCACCGGCACCACCAGTGCCCGAGGAACCCAGCAGACCACCCGAGCCACCGGCACCGCCAAGACCGGCGGCACCACCAGTGCCACCGTTGCCACCGTTGCCGGCCGCGCCACCGTCAGCGCCCGCAGTGGTGGCGTCGATGCCATCACCACCATCGCTACCAGCACCACCGTTGGCACCCTGACCACCAGCACCACCGGAACCACCGGAACCGATCAGCCACGAACCCTTACCACCAGCACCACCATTACCACCAGCACCACCATTGGCACCGGCAAGACCATTCAGCCCAGCACCAACAACCGCCCCCGCAGCACCCACCGCACCATCGC
This sequence comes from Mycobacterium sp. SVM_VP21, assembly GCA_024758765.1. Classification (NCBI taxonomy): domain Bacteria; kingdom Bacillati; phylum Actinomycetota; class Actinomycetes; order Mycobacteriales; family Mycobacteriaceae; genus Mycobacterium; species Mycobacterium cavoris. The sequence continues at coordinate 1,943,858 of CP101406.1, read as the reverse complement.
CACCGAGACCACCATTACCGCCCGAACCGAACGCCAAACCAATGCCATCACCACCGGCACCACCAACACCACCGGCACCACCAGCGATACCAGCACCCGCAGCACCACCATCACCGCCGATACCCATCCACCAGCCACCGTTACCACCGGCGCCACCGTCACCACCATCAAGACCCGCACCACCGGCGCCACCATCGCCGAACATGCCCGCCGAACCACCAACACCACCAGTGCCATCAGCAGCCGTACCACCAGCACCACCATCACCGAACCACAAACCACCAGCACCACCAGCAGCCTGCGCCGCCGTACCACCATCAATACCGTCGGCACCATTACCGATCAGAATCTGACCGAACCCGAAAATATTGATGACGTCATTAACCGCAGACCCAAACGAACTATTGATCCACGCCTGACCCAAGTCATGCCACGGGTCATAGAACAACGACCCAAACCAATCATCAGCAGCAGCCGACCCCGGCACACCCGCCAACGACGCATCAAACGACAAACCCACATTCGACAGCAACGGCTCCCACGAAGCCTGATCAAACAACGTCTCCCACGACGACGCCTGACCCAAATCCCCAAGCGCCCCAGCCAAATCCGCACCAACCAGATCAACAACCCAATCCAGCTCATCAGCATGCGCAACCGGAGCCGCCGACAACGGCGCCATCCCAAACGCCAAAAACGCCCCAACCGCACTACCCATAGCCGCCACTCGGCCACCCTGGCGACGAACTGCGCCAGTGAAACCACGACGCTCTGCGCGGTGCTGCTTTCCAGTCATGTGGGACTCCCTATTCTGCGACGAACCCATGTCGGTGATGTCTTGTCGGATCAAGTTTTTGAGTGCTTTTACGGCGCTGATGTCTCAGCAGCGCTGGGGGAAATTCGGCTGCCCAATCAGGCGATGCCGACCAGCATTTCGGCTCAACCACCCACCTGCGGACGTGGCATCATTGGCGGACCCATTGGCGACGGCGTTGCCGTCAACGGAATCGTAGGAGGCATTTGTCATGTTGACCGAAACGGGTTCGGCGACAATGGATTCAGGTGTGCTATGAGTACCCTCATGGCACGACAGTTGGCTGACGTGCCTGACGAGGTCCGCGCGGTTCCGGCGCCACCGCTGCCGGTATTCGCGGAGCCGTACAGTTTTCGCTTCGCAGATCCGGATGCCGATGCCGAGATGATTTCCGAGTGGATGAACCGCCCGCACCTGGCTCGGACGTGGCATTACGACCGGCCCGCCGACGAGTGGCGCCGACACCTGAGCATCCAATTCGAAGGCAACTACTCGCGTCCGTACGTCTTCAGCCTGGAAGGCCAGCCGCTCGGATACATCGAATTGTTCCGTGCCGCACAGGACTACATGTCCACCATCTACGATGCCGACCCCTACGACGTGGGCATGCACGGTGCAATTGCCGATCCTGAGATGGTGCGAAAAGGGCACGGACGGATTGTGGTCACCAACATCATCTCCGGTCTCTTCAACGTAGAACCCCAGTGCCGACGGCTGCTGGGCGACACCGGGAGCGACCCGGACACCGAGGGCAGACGATTCTGGGAACAGTTCGGCGGGGTGTTCCTCGGTGAACACCACATCCCGGCGCTGAACTACCGGCTTGCGCTGTTCGTCTGGCCGCGGTCGCCCGAAGATGTTCCGGCGCGTCGCGACGACACCTAGTACCGCTCGCCCGGGGTGGCGGATCATCATGATCCGCCACCCTTTCCGCCACCACCGCCGGCACCGCCGGCACCGGCACCGGCCGCGCCGTCGTTCTTGCTGCCGCCACTGCCGTTTGACCCGGCGCCGCCGGCCTGGCCGGCTTGGCCGGCCCCGCTCATGCCGCCATGACCACCCTGACCGCCCTTGCCGCCCGTCCCGCCGGAGAAGCCACCCTTCCCCAGGATGTTGTTTGACTTCCCATCGCCACCGGCGCCGCCCTGGCCGCCGGCGCCGCCATCGCCACCCTTGCCGACAGAGCCATCGGAGCCGTCAGCGCCGGCCGTACCGCCACCGTTGCGGAGGGCGCCGCCGTCGCCGCCTTGGCCGGCCGCACCGCCGTTGCCGCCGTTACCACCGGCACCGCCAACGCCACCGGTACCACCGGGGTCCTTATTGGTTGCTTTACCGCCGGTACCGCCGTTACCGCCCTTGCCCCCGTCGGCACCGTTACCGCCGGCACCACCCTTACCGCTGTCGCCGGACTCGGTGCCGCTGGCGCCACCAGCGCCGCCGGCGCCACCGGCTCCACCGGCTTTACCGTCGGTGCCAATGCCACCGGTGCCGCCGGGGTTACCAGCTTGGGCGCCGATGCCCCCGTTCGTCCCGGCGGCGCCCAAGGCGCCGTTCCCGCCTTGGCCTCCTGCGCCACCGTTGCCGTTGAGCGCGGCGTCGCCGCCGGCACCACCGGCCCCGCCGCTTTGGCCGGTGCCATCGGCCAGTTGCACACCCGTACCGCCGTTGCCGCCAGCGCCACCGTTTCCGGTGCTACCAGTTCCTCCGGCCGTCCCACCGGCTGCCTGCGCTGAGTGATTGGCGTTCCAGCCGCCGTCCCCGGCTGCGCCAGCACTGCCTGCCGTGCTGGAGCTGTTGCCGCCCGTACCGCCGAACCCGGCCACCGCGTTGGTGCCGCCGCCGGCGCCATTGCCGCCGCGACCACCGTTACCGGCGTTACCGGCGTTACCACCGTTGCCGCCCTTGCCGCCGACGCCGTCCGCGCCGGCCGTGCCGTACGCGGAGCTGCCGCCGGCGCCACCGTCGCCGCCGATGCCGCCAGCGGCACCGTTGCCGGCCGTGCCGGTGGCGTCGCCACCGTTGGTGCCGTTGCCGCCAGTGCCCGCTGTCGCATTGACGCCAGCCGTGCCGTCCGCGGCGTCGCCGCCATTGCCACCCGAACCGGCCGCGCCGCCAACACCGCCCTTGCCACCGTTACCGCCCTGGCTGCCACCCGCGCCGCCACTACCACCGTGGCCACCGTTGCCGCCGGCGACACCATTGGTGCCGTCACCGGATGCCTCAGTGATGCCGTTACTGCCGGTCGCGCCCGCACCGCCGGCCCCACCGTTGCCACCGTTACCGACGCCGACACCCACGCCACCGCCGCCGCCGTTGCCACCGGACTGTGCGACGCCGTCGCCGAGCATCACACCGGCGCCGCCCTTACCGCCGTTGCCGCCGTTGCCGGTGGTCATGTTGCCGTCGGCGCCAGCCTTGCCGTCGGCCGCGATCGTGTTGTCGCCGCCGATGCCACCATTCCCGGCTGCACCGCCGTAGCCGGCGTAACCACCGTCGCCGCCGCTACCACCGTCACCGGCGATGTGGTCGGTACCGCCGCCGGCTCCGGCCCCGCCGTTGCCGCCACGTCCGGCGTCACCGCCGGCGCCGCCGTTACCGCCGATGCCACCGGCACCTGTGCTGCCTTGGATTCCGTTGGTGACGGCGCCACCGAGGGCACCCGCACCACCGTGACCGCCGGCACCGCCGTTACCGCTGACACCCGCGTTGCCGCCGTTTCCGCCGTCGGCACCACTGCCGGCGGCGGCGTTCTGGCCGTCGGTTCCTTGGGCGACGCCACCGATTCCGCCGGTACCACCCGTTCCGCCGCGACCGCCGGCGCCGCCGTTACCGGAGATGCTGCCGCCGGCGCCACCCACGCCACCGTTGCCGCCCATACCGCCGTCGACACCGTTGGTGCCATTGCCATTGCCGTCGATGATTCCGTTGGCACCGATCGCGCCGTTGCCGCCGTTACCGCCGGCGCCGCCGTTGCCGATCGTTCCGGCCGCGCCACCTATGCCGCCATTACCACCGGTCTGCGAAGAGCCGTCCGCGAGTACCTGGCCGACACCACCGTTACCGGCGTTACCGCCGTTACCACCGATGCCGAGTCCGCCGTCAATGCCGTTCGTCCCCGGGCCGCCGGTACCGGTTCCACCGGCACCGCCTGCACCAGCTGCGGCGCGGTCGCCACCGTGTCCGCCGTTGCCGCCCGCGCCGGCCACGGCGTTGGTGCCGCCGCCCGAGCCGTTGGCACCAGTGCCGCCGTTACCCGCGTTTCCGGCGTTTCCACCGCTGCCGCCGTTGCCTGCGGTGCCGTTGACGGCGCTGCCGCCCTTACCACCGGCCGCACCGGCGGCAGCGTTGCCGCCGTCACCACCGCTGCCGCCGGCCGCACCGTTGCTGCCGAGGGCGCCGTTGCCGCCGTTACCGCCACTGCCGCCGTTACCGCCACTGCCGCCGTTACCGGCGTTACCGGAGATGGAGCCGCCGTTGCCACCGTTACCGCCCGCGGCGCCGGCGGTACCGGACGTGCCGTTGGTTCCGTTGCCGTCGCCACCGGTGATTCCGGCCACGCCGGTGGTCCCGTTACCGCCGTTACCGCCGTTACCGCCGTTACCGATGTTGCCGCCGTCGCCACCGTTGCCGGCCTTACCGCCGGCCTGACCCGTGCCTTGCGCATTGGCACCGTTACCGCCGTTACCGCCGTTACCGCCGTGCGCGGCTGCCAGACCGTCGGTACCGTCGGCCCGCTGCGTGCCGTCACCGTTGAAACCACCGGTGCCACCGATGCCGGCCGTGCCGACGTTGCCACCCGCGCCGCCGTTTCCTCCGGATCCAGCGATGCTGTTGACGCCACCGCTGGCACCATTGCCGCCGCGGCCACCGTCCGCGCCGGTTCCGGCGTTGCCGGCGTTGCCGCCGACCGTGCCCAGACCGTTGCTGCCAGCCGTGCCGTTGGTGGCGGTACCACCGACACCGCCGCTGCCGCCGTTACCGCCGTTACCGCCGTTGCCACCGTTACCGCCGTTACCGCCGTTGCTGCCGGCGCCGCCGGTGTTGGCGACCGCGTCAAGGCCGGCCTTGCCCTGGAATCCGTTGCCACCGTTGCCACCGTTACCCGCGGCCCCGGCGCCGCCACCGGCACCACCATTACCGGCGATGGAGCCGCCCTTGCCGCCCGCGCCACCGTCACCGCCGGAGCCACCGGACTGACCGCTGACACCATCGACGGAGTTGGCCGTGCCACTGGCACCGTTGCCACCGATGCTGCCGACACCACCGGCGCCACCGGCGCCGCCGTTGCCGTAGGTTCCGGCGTCACCGCCGAGACCGCCGTAGCCGCCGCTCTGGGGGCTGCCGTTGGCCAGGATCGCGCCGTTGCCGCCGCGGCCACCGGCACCGCCGTTGCCGCCAGTGCCCGCGCCGCCGTTGCCGCCGTTGACGGCTTGCTGGCCGTCGCCGCTCAGGCCGCCCTTGCCGCCGAGGCCGATCGCGCCGCGGTCGCCGCCGTCGCCACCGTTTCCGCCGTGCCCGGCAACGGCGTTCGTTCCGCCACCGGCACCGTTGGCACCGGTACCGCCGTTACCCGCGTTGCCTGCGGCGCCGCCCTGACCACCGACGCCACCGGCGCCGGCCGCTCCGTCGTTGCCTGCCGTGGCCGTGCCACCGATACCGCCCTGGCCACCCTGGCCGCCGTAGCCGCCGCTGCCGCCGTCACCGCCGTAGCCACCGTTGGCGCCGGAAGCGCCGCTGCCGAATGCGGCGTTAGTGGCGTTGGCGCCGTTCGCGCCGGAACCACCGCGACCGCCCGCGCCGCCGGCGCCGCCGGCACCACCGGCACCGGCGTCGCCGGACTCGCTGCCGCCGGCGCCGCCGTTACCGCCCTTGCCGCCCTCGCCGCCGTAGCCACCGTTGGTGCCGCTGCCGCCGTTGCCGGCGCCGTCGACGAGGCCGTCGACGCCGGCCGTGCCGGTGGAGCCGATTCCGCCGTTACCGCCCGCGCCACCGGTGCCGACCGGGCCCGCCGCGCCACCGTGACCGCCGTCGCCGCCGGCCTGTGGCGATCCGTCGGCGTGCACCACACCGGCGCCGCCGTTACCGCCCGCCCCACCGTTGCCTCCGGTGGCTGCGGCGCCCGCCCCACCTTCGGCAGCCTGCTCGGTGTGGCCGGCGTTCCAGCCGCCCTCGCCGGCATTGCCACCGGCCTCGCCACGGACACCGCCCTGGCCGCCAGCGCCACCGCTTCCGGCCTTGGTGCCGGCGCCTCCGCCGGCACCATTGCCGCCCTGGCCGCCGTTACCGGCGTTGCCCGCGTCGCCTGCGTTGCCGCCGACGCCGCCAAGCCCGTCGGCGCCCACCGCACCGTTGGTGGCGGTACCGCCCGCGCCACCGTCGCCGCCCTGGCCGCCGTTGCCGCCGTTGCCGCCGTTGCCGGCGTTGCCGCCAGCGGTTCCGTTACCGCCACTGCCCGCGCCGGCATTGGTTCCGGCGGTTCCGTTCGCGCCGTTGCCACCGTTGCCACCGTTGCCTGCGGCGCCGCCGCGGCCGCCCGCGCCACCGTCGCCGGAGACCGAGCCGCCCGCGCCACCTGTGCCACCCACGCCGCCGACGCCGCCGTCGGCCCCATTGGTGCCGTTGCCGTTGACGTCGGTGCTGCCGTTGACCGTCGCGCCGGCACCACCGTTGCCGCCGGCACCACCGTTACCCAGCGAAGAGCCGTCCCCACCGGTACCGCCGGCGCCACCGCCCTGGCCGGTGTTGGTTCCGCCGATCAGGCCCGTGCCGGCACCGCCCTGGCCGCCGGCACCACCGTCGCTGCCGGCACCACCGTTGCCGTCCTCGCCCTGGGCTCCGGTCTGTGTGCCGTTGCCGCCGACGCCCGCACCGCCGGCGACCCCACCGTCGGCTCCGGCACCACCGGCACCACCCGCGCCCGCGTTGGCAGCACCGCCGCCACCGAGGCCGACACCGCCGGCACCGGCGACACCGGCGTCACCGCCGTCGCCGGCATTGCCACCGGCACCACCGGTGCCGTTGTTGGCCACACCACCGGTACCACCGGTACCACCCTGGCCGCCGGCGCCGGCGTTACCGCCGTTGCCGCCAGCGGTGTCGGCCACGGTCGCGTCCGCGCCGGCGCCACCGGCACCACCGTTGCCGCCCTTACCGGCGTTACCGCCCGCGCCACCATTGCCCGACGTGGTGCCACCAGCACCACCGGTACCACCGTTGCCGCCGACGCCACCGACCGCACCAGCGGTGCCATTGCCATTGGGGTCGGTGCTGCCGGCGACGGTGGCACCGAGACCGCCGATACCACCGGAGCCGCCGTTTCCGACTGCGGCCGCGTTACCACCGGCGCCGCCGTGACCACCGGCCTGGCCGCTGAGGCCGTCGCTGGCCAGGCCACTGCCGTCGCCTCCGTTACCACCGGCCGCGCCGTCACTGCTGCCGCCGGCCTCGCCGGCCGCACCGTCGGCGCCCGCCTGTGCACCGGCACCGCCGGCTCCGAAGTTGCCTGCCGCACCGCCGTCGGCGCCGTTACCACCGGCGCCACCGCTTCCGGCGTTGTCGAAGCCACCGCCGCCGAGGCCCTTGCCACCGGCCGCGGCCGCACCGGCCGCGCCACCGTTTCCGGCGTCGCCACCGGTTCCACCGGTGCCATTGGCCGAGGCGCCACCGGCGCCACCGGCACCACCGGCGCCACCGGCACCGGCACTACCGCCGTTACCACCGGCCGCACCTGCCACCGTCGCGTCGTTAGCCGCACCACCGTCGCCACCGGAAGCACCGGCACCGCCGGCTCCGCCGGCACCACCGTTGCCCGAGTTGCTACCGCCGGCACCGCCCACACCGCCCGATCCGCCGGCGCCGCCGACGCCACCGGTGGTGCCGTTGCCCGCCCCGTCAGTGCTGCCGTTCGCTGCGTCTGCGCCCGCGCCGCCCGCACCACCGGCTCCACCGTTGCCGTTCGTGGCGGCGTTGCCGCCCTGGCCACCGGCGCCACCGGCCTGACCGGTCAGACCGTCACTGGCCAGGCCGCTGCCCGCGCCGCCGTTGCCACCGGATGCACCGTCGGTGTTGAGGCCCGCCTGTCCCGCGCCGCCGTCGGCGCCCTGGCCGGCACCGGCCCCACCAGCACCGCCGACACCTGCCGCACCACCGTCGGCACCGGCACCACCGGCGCCACCGTTACCGGCTGCGTCGAGGCCGCCACCGCCAAGACCGCTGGCACCATCCGCGGCGTACCCGGCCGCGCCACCGTTACCTGCGTCGCCGCCCGCACCACCGGTGCCATTGACCGAAGCGCCACCGGCGCCACCGTTACCACCCGCACCGCCGGCACCGGCACTGCCGCCGTCGCCGCCATTGGCGCCGGCCACCGTCGCGTTGTCAGCCGCGCCGCCGTTACCGCCGCGACCGCCCTGGCCACCGGTACCACCGGAACCACCGGCACCGGAGTTGGATCCGCCCGCACCGCCGGCGCCACCCTGGCCACCGGCGCCCGCGTTGGCACCGGCGGTACCACTACCGCTGAAGTCGGTGATCCCGTTCGTACCGTCAGCGCCCTTGCCACCCGCGCCACCGACGCCGCCGTCGCCGTCGGTAGCTGCGTTGCCGCCCTGGCCGCCCGCGCCACCGGCCTGACCGGTCACGCCGTCGCTGGCCACACCACTGCCATCAGCGCCGGAGCCACCGGCGCCGCCATTGCTTCCCGCTCCGACATTTCCGGCACTACCGGCAGCGCCGCCGTCAGTCCCGGTACCGGCTGCGCCGGCCGCACCGCCGACTGCACCGTCACCGCCCTGGCCGCCCGCGCCGGCCGCATCGGCACCGCCGCCGCCCAGGCCCTTACCGCCAGCCGCAGCCTGGCCGGCGGCGCCACCGTTACCCGCGGCGCCACCGGCACCACCGATGCCGATAGCCGAGGTACCACCGGCACCACCAGCACCACCGATACCGCCGGCGCCGGCGCTACCGCCATTGCCACCCGCGTTGCCGGCCACCGTGGCGTCATCGGCCGCGCCACCGTTGCCGCCGGTGCCGCCGGTGCCGCCGGCGCCACCCACGCCGCCCGTGCCCGAGTTGGTACCGCCGGCACCACCGGTGCCGCCCGCACCGCCGGCACCACCCGTGCCACCCGCAGTGCCGTTGCCATTGCTATCGGTGACGCCGTTCTCGCCGGTCGCGCCCCGGCCACCGGCACCGCCGGCACCACCGTCACCATCGGTACCGGCGTCGCCACCGTTACCGCCCTGGCCACCGGCCTGTACCGTGCCGTCGCCAAGGATCTCGCCTGCGCCACCGGCGCCGCCAGCGCCACCGTTACCTTCGGCGCCCGCGGCACCCGCAGCGCCCGAGGCCGCCTGGGTAGAGCCGCCACTGGAGCCGCCGGCACCACCCGCGCCACCGAGACCGGCAACGGCGTCAGCTGCGTTACCGCCCTTACCACCGGCACCGGCCGCGGCCCCGGTGCCACCACCAGCACCGGTACCACCGACACCACCGTTACCGGCACCGCCACCGACGCCGCCGTCGCCACCGATACCACCGACACCGTGGGCACCCGCGGTGCCGTGCGCCGAGGAACCACCCGCGCCACCATCGCCACCCACACCACCGACACCACCGACACCGCCGGTGTTGGAGGCGTCACCGCCGTCGCCACCGTTGGCGCCGCTACCGGCAGCCGCATTCACACCCGCGGTGCCATCCTTGCCGGCACCACCGATGCCACCGGTGCCACCACGGCCACCGGCACCACCGACACCACCATTACCGGCTTGCGAACCGCCCTCACCGCCGGCGCCACCGACACCACCGGCGCCACCGGACAGGCCCGTCGTGCCATCACCGTTGGCATCGGTGTGGCCGGCCAGGCCGGTCGCGCCGTCACCACCGACACCACCGGCGCCACCATTGCCCAGCGAGCCCGCGTCACCACCGCGGCCGCCGGCACCACCGGCCGTGCCGGCGATCGTGGCGTCGGCACCGTCACCACCACGGCCACCGTTACCACCACCGGTCGCCGCCGCACCCGCAGCACCCGCAGTGCCGCCAGGCGCCGCCGCACCACCGGCACCGGCCACACCCGCGTCACCACCACGGCCACCGGCACCACCATCGACATACGTCGAGTCGCCGTTGGCGCCGTCGCCACCGTTACCACCAACACCGGCGTTACCACCATCACCGGCAGCGCCACCAATACCGGCGACACCCGACGAGCCCAACAGACCGCCAGAACCAGCCACACCACCATGACCGGCGGCACCACCAGTGCCACCGTTGCCACCGTTGCCGGCCGCGCCACCGGCGGCGCCCGCGGTGGTGGCGTCGATGCCATCACCACCATCGCTACCAGCACCACCGTTGGCACCCTGACCACCAGCACCACCGGAACCACCGGAACCGATCAGCCACGAACCCTTACCACCAGCACCACCATTACCACCAGCACCACCATTGGCACCGGCAAGACCATTCAGCCCAGCACCAACAACCGCCCCCGCAGCACCCACCGCACCATCGCCACCGAGACCACCATTACCGCCCGAACCGAACGCCAAACCAATGCCATCACCACCGGCACCACCAACACCACCGGCACCACCAGCGATACCAGCACCCGCAGCACCACCATCACCGCCGATACCCATCCACCAGCCACCGTTACCACCGGCGCCACCGTCACCACCATCAAGACCCGCACCACCGGCGCCACCATCGCCGAACATGCCCGCCGAACCACCAACACCACCAGTGCCATCAGCAGCCGTACCACCAGCACCACCATCACCGAACCACAAACCACCAGCACCACCAGCAGCCTGCGCCGCCGTACCACCATCAATACCGTCGGCACCATTACCGATCAGAATCTGACCGAACCCGAAAATATTGATGACGTCATTAACCGCAGACCCAAACGAACTATTGATCCACGCCTGACCCAAGTCATGCCACGGGTCATAGAACAACGACCCAAACCAATCATCAGCAGCAGCCGACCCCGGCACACCCGCCAACGACGCATCAAACGACAAACCCACATTCGACAGCAACGGCTCCCACGAAGCCTGATCAAACAACGTCTCCCACGACGACGCCTGACCCAAATCCCCAAGCGCCCCAGCCAAATCCGCACCAACCAGATCAACAACCCAATCCAGCTCATCAGCATGCGCAACCGGAGCCGCCGACAACGGCGCCATCCCAAACGCCAAAAACGCCCCAACCGCACTACTGGCCCCCAGCAGTCGACGGCTAGGCCGGCCCAGCCGACGTGAACGACCGTTGCCCGAAGTGTTACGCCCTACTGCCATTTGGGATTTCCTATCTGTGTGGCCCACAGTTGTGCTAGCTCTGTCTGTCGTTTAGTTCTGGATCGGCTTGCCCGGTCAGGCTCAGCCGGTAAAGCCCAACGCCGCGGCGATCTGGTTCGGAATATCGTTCAGCCACTCGGAGGCCACCCCGAAGAAGTCGCCGTTGATACCGAGCACGCCCAGGTCGGACAGGCCCAAGCCGTCGATCAGCCCGTTGATGTCCAAAGTGCCGAAGCCGAGGTCGGTGAGCAGCGAGTTGATCGTCACGCCGCCGAGGCCGAGGTTGGCGACGATGGTGTCCAGATCGTTGCTGTCCAGCCCCAGCCAACCGAGGAAGGTGCCCAGGGTCGGGTCGCCCAGAACGCTGGTCATCACGTCGGTGATGAAGCTGTCCAGGTGGACCTCGTCGAGGCCCAGCCCGTCCAGCACGCTGCCGATCGACACCCCGCCCAACAGACTTTCGATGACCTCATCGAGGGTCCGGGTGTCAAAGCCCAGACCGCTGAGGATGCTGGCCAGCGAGATGCCGCTCAACCCGAGTCGGTCGATGAAGCTGTCGAGGTCGATGTTGTTAAAGCCGAGGTTGTTGAACATCGTCTGGATGTTGAGGTTGTCCAGGCCGAGCGCGTCGATCAGGTTCTGCAGACTGACACTGCCCATCCCCCAGTCCTCGAAGAGGGACAGCACCGTGGTGTTGCCCAGCCCCAGCCCGTCGAGGGCGCTGGTCAGGAGGTCGTTCAGGGTCGGGTTGAAGCCAATGTCGGTGAGGAACTCCTCCAGGGTGACATTGCCGCTCAGGTTGCCCAAGCCGTCGAACAGGGTCTCCAGTTGGTAGTTGGACAGGCCCATCGATTGGACCAGCTCCGCCACCGTGACGTTGTAGAGGTTCAAGTTCGACAGGGTCTGCCCGACGGTGTTGGTGCCCAACAAGGCGTTGAGCGTCGGGTTGCCGATCTTCTCAATCAGGCTGGCGTTCTCTGGGGAGAGCTCTGCCAGCGGGGTGTCGCCGATACCGGCGATCGTCATCAGCTCGGTGAACTTGATGTCGGTCATTGGGGTGGTCGGATCGATGCCGAGTGTGTTCTCCCCGACCGGCATCCCAGCCAACAACTCGCCCAGGGTCGAGTCCCCGAGTTCGCCCATGAAGTCGGAGAATGTGGTGCCCGGCGGGAACATCGACCCGATTAGCTCGAAAATCCCGGTGTTGCCGGTGATGTCCGGTCCCAGGAAGCCGTTGTTGAGCAGGTCCAGCAGGGTTTCGTTGCCGGTCTCGCCGAGCAGGAGGCTGACCCCGGCGCCGATCGTGACATCGCCCAGACCCAGCTCGGCGAACAGATCGGTCAGCGCAGGATTGCCCAACGTGTCGGTGATGAGCCCGCCGACGGTCCAACTCGGGTCCACCAGGCTGGCGAGGGATTCGGTGCCTGTGGCACCGAGCAGGTCCTTGATCAAGCCACCGACGGTCTGGTCATCGCCACCGACGAGGCTCAGGATGAACTCCGACAGCGTGGGGTTGCCGATGCCGACTTCCGGGGAGTTGAGCAGGGCGATCAGCAGACTCGCGATCGAGTCGTCCGGGCTGATGCCGCCGAGGTCGGTCAGCAGCTGGGCGATCGTGGGGTTGCCGATGCCGGCCTCGTTGAACACGCCGATCAGCAGTTCGGACAGCGACTGGGTGCCGATCCCGAACTCGTTCAGCAGGTCGACCGGCGTCATGTGGCCATAACCGACCTGGTCGAGGAGTTCGATGATCAGGGTGTCCAGCGGGATATCGCCGACGCCGAGCTGGCTGAGCAGGCCGGTGATGGTGGTGTCGCCGTAGCCGGACTGATCGACGAGGCCGCCGATGGTGAAGTTGGCATCAATAGGTTGCCCGGTGGTCAGGAAACCGTTGAACAGCGGGATGTTGATGTCGCCGATGCTGAAGCTCGCGGTGCCGTTGAGGAACGCGTCGAGCAGGGTCGCCGGCGCACCGATCAGGGCGGAGAGCGCACCCATCGGGTCGCTGAAGTTGAAGATGTCGCGGATGACGTCGCCCAGCGCGTTGAACATCGTCACCCACGGGCCGATTCCGGCGAGCAGCGAGTTCAGCCACAACGGCAACTGAATGCTGATGTCGGCCGGGAACGGCATCAGTTCCGCGCTGATGGTGGGCATCGCGTTGGTGAAGATGTTGACGACGTCCGGGATGCCAGCCAGCGCCTGCTGCGGGTGCGTGACGATGTACTCCAGCAGACCCCACATATCGACGGAGTTCTGGTTCAGCGCCTGCAGGTTGGCGACGGTGTGGTTGAACAGATCGGTGTAGGGCGAGAAGAAGTCACCCCCCGAGGTCAGCGCAATGGCCCGCTGTTCGATGACCGCGAGCTCGCGTTGCAGCTGCGGCAGGTGGGATGTGACGGGGGGAACCGCGACGAGACCCACACCGACAACGGCCAGGCCGGTGGTGACGTACGGACGAAGTGTTTGCTGCATGACGCCCTCCCGGACGAAAGTTCCGAAGTTGCTTGGCCGTTGAAGTCGCTTAGCCACCGAGCACCGCCGCAATCTGGTTCCCCAGCCCATCGAGCCAGTAGGACAGCGAGCCATAGAACTCTTCGATCTGCGCGTTGATCACGGTCAGATCGCCCATACCCAGCGACGTCAGCAGCTCGTTGACGGTCTGGTCGCCGAAGGCGCCAAGCAGCGAGCTGACGGTCGAGGTGCCGAACAACGAGTCGATCAGCTCGTTGAGGGTCTGATCGCCCAGGCCCAGATCGATCAGGCCGTCGTGGACGGTCATGGTGCCGAAGAATTGGTCGAGCAGGTCGCTGAGCGACTGGCCGCCGAGCCCGAACTCGTTGAGCATGTCGTTGACGCTCTGCGTGCCCAGAGCCTGTCGGATGATGTCGTCGAGGTGCATGCTGCCCACGCCGTTGTCGTCGAGCGCATTGGCCACGGTCTGGTCGCCGAACATCTGGTCTAGCAGCGCACTCAGATTCAGATCGCCGATGCCCGCTTGGTTGAGCATGTCGACGATGGTCTGGTCGGCCGGCACGAGCTGGTTGATCAGGTCGGCCAGGGGCGTGTCGGCCGTGACACCGAGCAAGTCCGCCAGCGGCTGGTCGGGCATGTTCGCCAGCACCAACTCGGTCAGGGTCATGTCGGCAAAGCCGGACGAGGCGAGCATCTCGCCCACCGTCGTGACGAAGGTGGCGCTGATCATCTCGGCCAACGTTTGGTTGCCCATGTCGCCGAGCAGCGAGCTGATCGGCGCGGTGAGCATGCCCTGCTGTTCCAGAATCGAGCCGATGGTCTGGCCGGCCATCGCGTCGATGAACGACGAGTCACCGCCCTTGGCCAGCGGAGTGCCGCCGGTAGCGGCGATGAAGTCGTTGATCGTGATGTTGCCGATCAAGCCCATGTTGTGGAGGTTGCCGAACACGGTGCCCAGCGACAGGTTGGTGATGCCCAACAGGTCGGTGAATTGCTCGACCGTGACAGAACCAAGGCCAAGGGCGTTGACAACGTCGAGCATCGACGTGTTGCCCGCGTCGCCGAGGACGCTGACGAAAACGTCGCCCATGTTGACGTTGGCGATACCCGCCTGGCTGACCAGGTCCATCATCGACTGGTTGCCCAGGCCCAGGCCGTTCAGCAGCGAGGTAATGACCTCGTGGGTAGTCAGGTCGCCGCCACCCAGGGCGTCGATCAGCGATGCCGGGGTCTGACCTGCGAGACCGAGCGCCTCCACCACGGTCTGCAGCAGACCGTTCAGGGTCAGACTGTCGGCACCGAGGTCGCCGAGCAGCTCGCTCACGGTCGGGTCCCCGATGCCCAGCGCGTTGAGCACGTCCATACCGAGGTCAGCCAGCTTGAGGTCGGCCAAGCCGACGTCGCCGGCGATGTCGACGACCGTCGGGTTGTCGAAGCCCAGGGCGTGGGTGATGTCGATCGCGATGTCGGCGACCTGCAGGTCGCCGACGCCGATCTGGTCCAGGATCTCTTCGATGGTGGGGTTGCCGATCCCCACGGCGTCGAGCACGGTCATGAACACGCTGGCGACCTGCAGGTCGCCGAGCCCGAGGGTGTCGATCACGTCGACCGGGGTCTGATCGCCCATCCCCAGGGAGTCCAGCAAGCCAGTCAGCATGCCCGACACTTCAAGCGTGCCGATCCCGGTCTGGTCGAGCAGGCTGGCGATGGTCTGGTCACCGATCTTCAGGCCGTTAACCACATCGTCCGCGGTCAGGTCGATGACCAGGTTCTGGCCGGGGACCAGGATGCCGTTGAAGAGCGGGACGTGCACGCCGGCGATGTCCAGGGTGGCCGTGCCGTTGAGCCAGGCGTCCAGCAACCGGGGTATCGCGGTGAAGATCGCCGCGAACGGGTCCAGGAAGTCGTTGGGGCGGAAGATCTGATCGAGGATTTCGTAAAACTCGTTGTTGACCGTGACCAGCGGGCCGATGAGGCCCATGCCAATGGTCAGGATCGGCGAGAGCAGGACCATGATCGGGTCAGCGCCGCTGACCGACGGCATCACAGTGGTCAGGAAGTCGAATACCTCCGGCAACCGCGACAGCGAGCTCGGATCGCTAATGATCTGCTCCAGCAGGTTGCCCCAGCCGTTGTCCGATCCCATCGCCACCAAGTTGTTGGCGGTGTTGGTGAAGAGGTCGACCCACGGGCCGAAGAAGTCCGGGCCCGCAGTGAGCTGCACGGCATGGTGCTCGACGCTGTGAAGTTGCTGGCGAGGTTCCGCAACAGGTCGCATGGCCGCGATCGGCACCGCGGTATTTACCGCGATTAAGGCGGCACCAGCAATGGCGACGCCGGGGGTGACGTACGGGCGAAGCGCCAGCTGCATCATGCTCTCCTACGGACACTGACTACGGACGTTGCTTAAACTTACATGAGTTTTCTGCTTTGTCGAACGGAAATTTTTGTAAGGAAAACCCTCGTAAAAACCCGGCAAAATCGCACGTAAGGCGATAGATGTCCGCCCAGCGGGAAAGGTATATCCCGATGTCGTAGCCCTGCGCACCACGCCTCCACCCCCGCCTCTCAGTCTTTGTTAATGTCAATTCTGGAACCGACTCGATCGCTAAGGTGGTCATCACGATGAGCGCAACCAACCTGATGGCCATGCTGGTTCAGCAAGCCGAGCGTTACGGCGACAAGATCGCGTTCAGCTTCTCCCCAGATGGCGGTGCCGAACAGGCACGGATCACCTACCGAGAGCTCGACGCACGCGCACGAACCCTTGCCGCCGACTTGCAGCGACGTGGCGCCACCGGGCGGCGGGTGCTGCTGGCCTGCGAGCCCGGGCTGGACAATGCCATCGGCTACTTCGGCTGCGTCTACGCCGGTGCGATCGCCGCACCGATGAACGAGACCCTGTCGCGGCTCAAGCAGATCGCCATCGACGTGCAGGCCGACTTCGCGCTAGCCACCGCCGACATGCAGGCCCGGGTGCGCGCCCCGATCGACGCCTTGACCACCGATCGCCCGCTGCAGTGGTGCACCATCGACCAGGACCCGGCCGCCGACGCGACCGGGTGGGTCGCCCCGGACATCGACCCGGATGACATCGCCTTGATCCAATACACCTCGGGGTCGACCAAATCCCCCAAAGGCGTCATGGTCAGCCACCGCAACCTGCTGCACAACATGGAGGTGGTCCGCCGGCGATGGAACGGCCATGACGGTGACGTAGCGGTGTGGTGGCTGCCGCAGCACCACGACATGGGTCTGATCGGCGGCGTCCTGGAGATGGTCTACGTCGGCGTCACCACCTACATGATGGCGCCCAACTCATTCATCAAGAAGCCGCAGCGCTGGCTGGAGATGCTGTCCCGGCACCGCGCCACGATCACCGGCGCACCGACCTTCGCCTACGACGTGTGCGTCAAGAACACCACCGCGGCGCAGCGCGCGGCACTCGATCTGTCCAGCCTGACGCATGCCTGGATCGGTACCGAGCCGGTGCGCGCAACCACGCTGCAGAACTTCGCCGAGGCCTTCGCGCCGGCCGGGTTCCAACTGAACGGAATCCAAGCGGCGTTCGGGCTGGCGGAGTCCTCGCTGCTGGTCACCGCGATGCAGAGCCCGGAGGTTGCGGGGGCCCGCTACGTCGATCGCACCGAGCTGGGCCGCAACCACCTGGTCGACGTTCCGGCCGACCACCCCGACGCGGTGGCGTTGGTGGGTTGCGGCCGGGAGCTAGACGACATGCGGGTGCTGATCGTCGACCCCGAGACCCGGCTCGAGTGCAGTCCTGACCAAGTGGGCGAGATCTGGGTATCCGGCCCGAGCGTCGCCCAGGGCTACTGGAATCGGCCAGAGGAGACCGCACGTACCTTCGGCGCGACCCTGGCCGACACCGGCCAAGAATTTCAAGGGCCGTTCTTGCGCACCGGCGACCTCGGCTTCATGTGCGCCGGGGAGTTGTTCGTGACCGGACGGTGGAACGACCTGGTCTCGATCCGCGACACCAAGTACTACCCCAACGACATTGAAGACACCGTGGGCAGCAGCGACGCGGCGCTGATGCCGGGCCGGGGCGCCGTGTTCACGGTGAAACCGAACCCCCACGCCGACGAGCAGCTGGTGGTCGTGCAAGAGGTCAACCGCACCGCACTGGGCAACGACCTAACCGATGCCGTCGAGGCGATCCGCACCGGCGTCGCGGCCACGCATGGCATTTCGCCGCACGACGTGCTGCTGGTGGAGCCCATGCAGGTGCCGACCACCACCAGCGGCAAGATTCAGCGCAGCGCATGCCGTCAGCGCTTCACCGACGGAGGCTTCGCCCCGGTGGCCGAATGGCACGCCCCGGCCACCGAACGCACCGGTAATGCCCCGCAGTTGAACCTCGGAGCCCTCGGCAACGTGTTCAAGGCCGCGATTCAGCAGCGGCGCTCTCAATAGGAGGTCTCGGAGGGAAAGGCGTTCTAGCCCTGCTGGCCCCTTGATCCCCGCAGCCGCTGCGCCAAACCGGTTGCTGCAAGCTGCACCAAGCCGCCGATCAGCGCATTCTTGACGTCCGAGGCGTCGTTTTGCGGCCGCGGCTCCGCCCACTCCGCCAGCACCGTCAGTTCACCGGCGAGGTACTGGTCGCGGCACGCACTGCGCTGAATCTTGCCGCTGGTGGTGGTCGGTATCCGCATCGGCTTGAGCAGCACGACCGCCTGCGCGTCGATCCCATGGTGAGTGCGGATCGCCGCCCGGATCGAGTCGATCAGCTCGTTCAGATTGACCCCGACGGCGTCGTGGTGGTGCACCTCCTGCGCCACCACCAGATATTCCGGGGCGTTGCGCTGGGTCGGCACCTGGAACACTGCACCACGGCTGGGCATCAGAGCCGGGTGACATGCCTGCACGGTCAGCTCGATGTCATTGGGGTAGTGGCTGTAGCCGCCGATCGTCATCAAATCCTTGCACCGGCCGGTGACGAACAGCTCGCCGCCGGCAAAGAACCCCAAGTCACCACTGCGCAGGTAGGGACCCTCCCCGGTGTCGGCCACGAACGCGTTGAAGGCGTGCTCGGTCTCTTCGGGGCGTCCCCAGTAGCCCGCGCCGACGCTCGGCCCGGACACCCAGATCTCGCCCACCTCTTCGGGTCCTCGCCGCAATCGGGTCTCCGGGTCCACGATCAGGACTTCCTGGGTCTCCGCCTTCTTGCCACAGCCCACCAGCGGGACAGCGGTTTCAGTGGTGGCGGCTACGGCCGGCACCTCGACGACCCGATCCTCACTGAGCGCGCTCCGGTCGTAGTGCCGAATCACCGGCACCGCCGACTCGGACATACCGGTCACGCCCAGGGTTGCCTCGGCCAGTCCGTAAGCGGGAATAAAGGCCTCGGGCCGGAAACCGGCCGGCGCGAACGCCTCGGTAAACGACCGCAACGTCTCCTCGCTGATCGGCCCGGCACCGATGACCGCGATCGACAGGTTTGACAGGTCCAGGGCGGCGCGCTGCTCCGCGGTGCTGCGTTTGACGCAGGCCTCGTAGGCGAAGTTGGGTCCGGCGGTGATGGTCGCCTGGTAGCGCGATATCGCCTGCATCCAGCGGATCGGGCGCATCAGGAAGGCGCTCGGCGACATCAGCACGGTGGTGCGGCCGCCATAAATGGTGCCGAGGATGCCCCCCACGAAGCCCATGTCGTGGTACTGCGGCAGCCAGGACACCCCGCTGACCGGGCTGTTCATCACTGGCGCGTCATCCGGCGGATTCAGCGCCCACCGCATTATCTCCAGATTGCTGAGGTAGTTGCGGTGAGTCAGAACGCAACCCTTCGGCACCCCAGTGGAGCCCGAGGTGTACTGGATCATGGCGAGGCTGTCGGCACGGACGCTCTGCAGCTCCCAGTCCGCGCCGTCGTCGGAGGCCTCATCCATGGCCAGCCACGTCAGCTTCGGCCCAGAACTGAGACCGTCCACCGCAGACTTCATCTTGGCCTGGGTTTTGGCCGTCGCCAGCGCGAAGCGCGCATCCGCTTCGGGCACGACGGTCTCGATCCGCCGGATAGGCCAGTGCTCGTCGACCGGTATCGCAATAGCGCCGGCGTAGAAGCAGCCGAACAACCCAGCGATGCTGTCCACACCGGGGCGGCAGAGCACCAGCACACGCTTACCGGCGGCACCGTGACGCTGCAAGTTCGCCGCTATCGAGCGGGCACGCCGGTCCAGGTCGCGGTAGGTGACCCGGTCCTCTTCAATATCGCCTTCGGGGCAGAAGATGAAAGCGGGCGTGTCCTGAAAACGCGCAGCCTGCTGCTGCATCAAGTCAACCAAGGTGTCCAGAGCCAAAGGGGCCAAGGAACTTGTCAGTTCTGCCATCGTCTGTTCTGCCTCAGGGAGCTAGATCGAGTAACGACCACAGCGTAGCGGCGACCGCAAGCGCGGCGGAGCCGGGCGAAGCGGGTCACCGCCATCCAACCAGCGGCGACCGCAAGCGCGGCGGAGCCGGGCGAAGCGGGTCACCGCCATCCGACCAGTGGCGATCCCGAACCATAGGGACTAATGCCCGCCTCCGAGCGACAACACCTGCTAGCTCACGTCCTTTACCCCGCCGCCCGTAGCAGCTATGACCTGAAATAACGACTGTTGTCGCTCGGAGGCGGGCAACCGTCACACCTAGACCCCCGTGGTACCGGTGGGGCGAATGAGATCGCCCCGGGCCAACGCGTCGCGGATCTAGAACAGATCGTCGAAGATGTCCTGAATGCTGTTGGAAGCCTGGGCCATCACCATGAATTCGATGCCGGCACCCAACGTCGTCAGGCCCGCGCCCGCTGCCAGCGGCATCCCGATCGCGTTCAGCAGGTCGCCCTCTCCCAAGTAGTGCGTGAAGAGGCTCAGCTGGTACGCCGGCAGCGAGGTGGTCAGTGCGTTGAGGATGTCTACGGTCGGCAGCAGAGTCTGATAGGCCAGCGACGCCGCGCCGCTGAAGGCGTTCACGATCTCGAGTAACGACGGCGGGTCAGAAAAGTCCCACCCGCCCGATGAGGCCGAGTCGCCCGCCGGCAGCGCCCAAGTGGCTGGATCCGACAGGTCAGCGATGAAGTCGTTGAACCCCTTTTCGGCCCCGTCGGCCAGCGCCTGCAGGATCGTGGCGAAGTCATCGGAGGTCAGCTCGGGGAACACCCCGAACGGCGTCGCGACGTCGGCTGGCGTGTTTGACCAGCCGATGGTGGGGTCTGGGCCGTAGCCCAGGTTGACCAGCACCCGCAGGCTGGGGGCGAGCAGGTCGGCCACCGCGTCGCCAAAGATCGGGATGCCGCGCAGCGGCTCCACCAGCGGCAGGAAGTCGGTGGGAATCACGTAGTAGTGGGTGCCGCCGTCGTAGCCCTCAGACGTCGGCAATTCGATCGCGGCGTCGATCTCGGATTGGTCGAGTTTGAAGTACTCACCGTGGACATAAAGGATCCCGATAAACGCATTGATATTCGACAGGATGTTCAGCGGGTACCGGGGGAAGTCAGCGATTCCATCGTATTCACCTGTCCAGATGTGGGTGTCGAAGCCGGTGTCGGCAGGAGTCGCACCGGTGAACGTCAGACCTAGGCTCGGGACGCTCGGGTGGAAGCCCACCGGCGCGTCGAAGCGCGACAGCAGCCCGCCGTTGGGGTTGCTCGGGTTGCCAACCATGAAGAACGACAACTGATCGGTGTCCGGCTGAAAACCCAGCGATCCGTTGACAATGTTCTGCATCTCCAGCGACGCAATCGTGGCGCTCTGCGAAACGCCCCCGACCGCGACGTTGCGTCCCGCTGCCAGTTCCTCCTTGATGCTCTCGTTGAGAATGGTCACACCCTGGGCCACGGACGGGTCGAGGGGAAGACTCTTGGGCGGGGTGAAAATGGGGTTCAACCCCTCGGGAGTGAATATTCTTTTCACCCCGTAATCGGCGTAACCGTTGGTCGCGATGTAGTCGTCGAAAGCCTTCTGCACCAGGCGCATCGGAGGAATCGGCACACCGCTGCCGCCCATGAGCAAGGCCATACCGGGGAAGTCCTCGTCGGCCAGCAGCGCCGGCGCTGCCGTCACAGTCGTCAGCCCGGGGGAAACCGGCGACACTATCGGCGTCAGACCCAACAGGACCGAGCCGGCAACGGCCGCCGGGACCAACGTCATTGAACAGACCGCACGGTGTCGCACTGAAAAACTCCTTAATCACCCCGACGCCTGGTGTCCGCTCCAGCGTCAAGTCCGTCCGATAACAAGGAACTATGTGCGTGCTGATGGTCAGTCGCGTCGTTGAGTCTGTCGATATCCTCAGCCAAAGTCAAGCCTTTGACTAGCATCCGCAACCCGGCCGCGGCCGCGAGAACCGCCGAAGCCGCCCGATAACCGCAGGTATCCGGAATTTTTCCGGGAAGGACCGCAGACGATACCGATCTCTTAAAATTCCCTAGACAACTCGGCATTGACCGAAAAATTGGCCACGAAAGTGGACTAGATCAACTGGATCGATGTGTCTGATGCATCGGCGTGCTGGCTAATGCGGCCATGACGAACCACCCGGCGGCCGCTCCCCGACCCGACGTCGGGCCTAACCCAGCGACGCCAGCGCCCGAACCAGCTGGTCGACTTCGGCCATCGTCGAGTAGTGGCCCAGCCCGATGGTGACCGCTCCCCCGATGTCGTTGACCCCGATCGCATCCAGCACCCGGGATCCGGCATTGGCGATCGCCAGCACACCGTTGTCGGCCAACCGCTGCACCACTCGTTCGGCCGGCACCTTCTGTACTACGAAGCTGACCACCGGGATGCGTGCCTCGGGCTGGCCGATCAGCATCACCAGCGGAAGCGACCGCAAGGAACTCAGCAGGTACTCGAACAACCGGTTCAGATACGCCGCGGCAGACTGCATCGATACCGCCAGCCGCTCGCGGCGACTACCGCGGGCCGACTCGTCCAGCGAAGCCAGATACTCGACACTGGCCACCAGCCCAGCCAGCAGACCGAACTGGTGCAGGCCGACTTCCAATCGGGCCGGGCCCACGGCGTGCGGGTCCAGCGACACCGACCCAAACGTGTCGATCAGCGCCGGGTCACGAAAGGCCAGCGCGCCCACCGGCGGCCCACCCCAGGAGGCCGCGTTGACGGCCACCACGTCCGCCTCGACGTCATTGATGTCGAGTAGTTGGTAGGGCGCCGTGGCCGAGTGATCGACGACTGCCACGCCGCCCACATCGTGGACCAGCTTGGTGACCGGCCGAAGATCAGTGACGGTGCCCAATACCCCCGACCCCGAGCTGAGCGCCACCAGCCGGGTGGACGGAGTGATCAGGTTCTCCCACTGCCAGCTGGGCAGCTCACCGGTCTCGATGTCGACCTCAGCCCATTTGAGCTTGGCGCCATAGCGGTTGGCGGCCCGCACCCAGGGGGCGATGTTGGCCTCATCGTCGAGACGGGTGACCACTGTCTCGTAGCCCAGGCTCACCCGCGACGACGCGGCATCGGCCAAAGCGCTCAACAACACGGCACGATCCGGACCCAGCACCACCGCGGCGGGATCGGCGCCCACCAGATCGGCCACCGCCTGGCGGGCCGCGACCAACACCGCGGCGCTGCGGCGGGCCGCCGGGTGCGGGCCTTCCGCCTTCGCCAACGATCCCCGGAAGGCAGTCGACACGGTGGTGGCCACCGAGTCCGGAATCAACAGGCCCGACGGCGAATCGAAATGAACCCATCCGTCACCGAGCGTCGGGTGCAATCCACGCACGCGAGCGACGTCATAGGCCATGCCAGCCACCTTAAAACTTCTCAAGATCGATCGGTGAACGTCTCGGATAACGAGATAGCTCCCCCGCAATACGGAGCCAGGCCACCTTGGCAGACATACTAGTGCAGTGCTTCTGGGCTTCGGAATGGTCTTCGGACTGGTCACGGCGCTTTTGCTGCTGGTACTTCCGGGCGCGCTCGTAGCGATCGGCGCCGGGCTGAACTGGCCATTAGCCGTGGCGGTCGGGCCGGCACTTACCTACGGAGTCGTAGGCCTGGCCATCGTCCCTTTCGGCGCCGTCGGAATCCCTTGGAACGCAACCACTGCAGCGGCTGCGCTGGTGGCGGTCGGCGCCGCGGTGGGCGGCTTGGCGAGGGGAACGCGATCTTTGCTGGGACGCCGTCCCGGCATCCATGTGGGGGCTCCCTCGCCCGCGTTGTGGCCGATACTCACAGTGGCCGCTGGAACGCTGCTGGGGATACTGCTGATCGGCTGGGCCGCGGTGCGGGGCATCCCGGATTGGCAGAGCATTCCCAGCACCTGGGACGCGGTGTGGCACGCCAACACCGTCCGATTCATCCTCGACACCGGCCAGGCCTCCCCGACTCATATGGGCGAGCTGCGCAATGTCGAAACCCACGCCGCGCTGTATTACCCGTCGGCATTTCACGCGCTGACCGCGGTGCTGTGCCAACTGACCGGCGCCGCACCCACCACCGGCTACACCCTGGCCGGCCTGGCTGCCTCGGTGTGGCTGTTCCCGGTCAGCGCCGCGCTGCTCACCTGGAATCTGCTGCAGCGAGTGACGAGCACCGCCGTGACGGCGGTGTCAGCGGGCGCCGCCGCCGCACTCTCGGCGTCGTTCACCGCGCTGCCCTACGTCGAGTTCGGCACCGCCGCCATGCCCAACCTGGTGGCCTACGGCCTGGTGGCGCCGGCGTTCGCGCTGATCACCGCGGTCCGCACCCTGCGGGACCGAATCGGCGTGGCGGTACTGGCGCTGCTGGGAGTGTTCTCGGTCCATCTGACCGGAGGCGTGGTCACGGTCTTGCTGGTCGCGGCCTGGTGGCTGTGCCCCTCCGATGGCGCGCTCTGGAACCCGCTGCGCGGGAAGCGGCGGGACACCCTGGCGTTGGCCGGGGTTTTGATCCCGACCGGCCTGTTGCTGTTGCCGCAACTGCTCAGTGTGCGCAAGCAGGCCGAGATCATCGCCGGGCACGCGTTCCTGACCCACGAGGGCCGCAAGTCGGGTTTGCGGGACGCGTTGCTGATGCACACCCGCCACCTCAACGACTTTCCGATCCAGTACACGCTGGTCGGCCTGGCCGCCGTCGGGGCGGTGGTGCTGGCGGTCCGCAAGGTGTACTGGCCGCTGGCGTTGTGGGCGGTGCTGGTGGTCGCGGTGGTGCACTCCTCGGCGCCGCTCGGCGGCCGGGTGGGCAGCGTGCTGGGCCTGTTCACCGACCTGTTCTACAGCGACCCGCGCCGGATCATGGCCGCGATGACGCTGCTGCTGATGCCGATGGCCGGGATCGGGCTGGCGTGGTTGGTCTCATTTCTCTTTCGCGAGCAGTCACAAAAGCCCCCTAAATGGGCTCAATTTGGGGGCTTTCACGTCTGCTCGGCGTTGATAATCACGGCGACGACCATCGGGCTGGCCTGGCACTATCTGCCGCGGCACGCGTTCTTGTTCGGCGACAAGTACGACTCGGTGATGGTCGACTCCCGCGACCTGCAGGCGTACGCGTACCTGGCCGACCTGCCCGGGGCCCACGACACCGTGATCGGCAACGCCAACGTCGACGGCAGTGCCTGGATGTACGCGGTCGCCGACCTGCACCCGCTGTGGACGCACTACGACTATCCCCAACAGCAGGGTCCCGGCCCGGAGCGGTTCGTCTTCTGGGCATACGCCGACGACGCCGACACCGATCCGCGGGTGGCGGAAGCCGTGCACGGCCTCAATATCCGCTACGTGCTGATCAGCAGCCCGACGGTCCGCGGGTTCACGCTCCCCGACGGACTAGTGTCACTGGAGAAATCGCGGTCGTGGGCCAAGATCTACGACAATGGCGGGGCCAGCATCTACGAATGGCAGGGAGGCGGAGCACGGTGACCACCAGCGGCGGCAGCAGCAGCGCAGACGACAGGGACAGCGCAGATGGTGTCGAGATCATCAGCGGTGCCGACCCGCGGCTGCTGGCGGCCGGGCTCAACAGCTCCACTGACGCCGCCGATGATGACGAGGCGTCGCTGACCGACTTGATCGAGCAGCCCGCCAAGGTGATGCGGATCGGCACGATGATCAAGCAGCTGCTCGAAGAAGTCCGCTCGGCTCCCCTGGATGATGCGAGCCGGCTTCGCCTGCGCGAGATCCACTCCGCCAGCATTCGCGAGCTCGAGGACGGCTTGGCCCCGGAGCTGCGCGAGGAGCTGGACCGACTGACGCTGCCGCTCCGCGAGGACGCCACACCGTCGGACGCCGAGCTGCGAATCGCCCAAGCCCAGCTGGTGGGATGGCTCGAAGGCCTGTTCCACGGCATCCAGACCGCGCTGTTCGCCCAGCAGATGGCTGCCCGCGCGCAGCTGGAGCAGATGCGTCACGGCGCCCTGCCCCCCGGCCCCGCCGGCGGCGGCCACGCCCAGGGCCACACCGGCTCCGGCCAGTACTTGTAAGCCTGCAAGCGGAATTGCCGTGTCTGACAACGATCCTCGTATCGAAACCCGCGACGCCTGGGTCGAGTTCCCGATCTTCGACGCCAAGTCACGGTCGCTGAAGAAGGCGTTCCTCGGCAAGGCCGGCGGGGCGATCGGCCGCAACAACTCCAACGTGGTGGTGGTCGAGGCGCTGCGCGACATCACCATGTCACTGTCGCTGGGCGATCGAGTGGGCCTGGTCGGGCACAACGGCGCGGGCAAATCCACACTGCTGCGGCTGCTTTCGGGTATCTACGAGCCGACGCGCGGGTCGGCATCGGTGGTCGGGCGGGTAGCGCCGGTGTTCGATCTGGGCGTGGGCATGGACCCGGAGATCTCCGGCTACGAGAACATCATCATCCGCGGCCTGTTCCTTGGCCAGACTCGCAAGCAGATGGCCGCCAAGGTCGACGAGATAGCCGAGTTCACCGAGCTGGGCGACTATCTGGCAATGCCACTGCGCACTTATTCCACGGGTATGCGGGTGCGGTTGGCGATGGGGGTGGTCACCAGCATCGACCCGGAGATCCTGTTGCTCGACGAGGGCATTGGCGCAGTGGACGCCGAGTTCTTGAAGAAGGCCCAGACCCGGCTGCAGAAGCTGGTGGAGCGGTCCGGAATCCTGGTGTTCGCCAGCCATTCCAACGAATTCTTGGCCCGGCTGTGCAAGACCGCGATGTGGATCGACCACGGCACCATCCGGATGACCGGGGGGATCGAGGAAGTGGTCGGCGCCTACGAAGGCCCCGATGCGGCCCGGCACGTGCGCGAGGTGCTTGCCGAGACGCAGGCCAGGGACCAGGCGTGAACGAAACCGTCTACGCCGTCGTCGTCACGCACCGCCGGCCGCAGCAGCTGGCCGAATCCCTCAAGGCGCTGACGGGCCAGACCCGAACACCCGACCACGTGATCGTCGTCGACAACGATGACGACGCGACGGTAGCCGAGCTGGTGGCCGGGCAATCGGTGCCGTGCACCTACCTCGGTTCGCGGCGAAACCTTGGTGGCGCAGGCGGTTTCGCACTGGGCATTCTGCACGCCCTGGCCGCTGGCGCGGACTGGGTGTGGCTGGCCGACGACGACGGCCGGCCAGCCGACGCCGGGGTGCTGTCGGCACTGCTGGCCTGCGCGGCCAAACATCACCTGGCCGAGGTGTCCCCGATGGTGTGCAACATCGACGATCCGTCCCGGCTGGCCTTCCCGCTCCGGCGCGGGCTGGTGTGGCGACGCGAGGTCGACGAATTGCGTACTGGCGCATCGGATGACGACCTGCTGCCGGGGATCGCGTCACTGTTCAACGGGGCGCTGTTCACCGCGGATGCCCTGGATGCGGTCGGCGTGCCGGATCTGCGGTTGTTCATGCGCGGCGACGAGGTGGAGGTACACCGCCGGCTGGCGCGGTCGGGATTGGCGTTCGGGACGTGCCTGAACGCGGCGTACCTGCACCCGTGCGGTTCAGCGGAGTTCAAACCGATCCTGGGCGGCCGAATGCACGCCCAGTATCCGGACAGCGACGCCAAACGCTTCTACACCTACCGCAATCGCGGCTATCTGATGGCGCAGCCCGGGATGCGCCGGTTGCTGGTCCAGGAATGGCTGCGGTTCGGCTGGTTCTTCCTGGTGTCGCGCCGCGATCCGGCCGGCCTGATGCAGTGGGCCCGGCTGCGCCGACAGGGGCGCCGCGAACAGTTCGCCAAACCGGAGGGGCAGCAATGAGCTTCGACGACGTTGCCACGCAGTCCAAGACGTTTGCGCGGGCGCGGGCCGATCTGGTGGACGGGTTCCGCCGCCACGAGTTGTGGCTGCACCTGGGCTGGCAGGACATCAAGCAGCGCTACCGGCGCAGCGTGCTGGGCCCGTTCTGGATCACCATCGGCACCGCCACCACCGCGGTGGCTATGGGCGGCCTGTACTCCAAGCTGTTCCATCTCGATCTGGCGGTGCACCTGCCCTACGTGACGCTGGGGCTGATCGTGTGGAACCTTTTGAACGCCGCCATCCTGGAAGGCGCTGACGTGTTCGTCGCCAACGAGGGACTGATCAAGCAGCTGCCGACGCCGTTGAGCGTGCACGTCTACCGGTTGGTGTGGCGCCAGATGATCCTGTTCGCGCACAACATCGTCATCTATCTACCGATCGCGCTGATCTTCCCGAAACCCTGGTCGTGGGCGGATCTTTCGGTGATCCCGGCGCTGCTCTTGATCGCGCTGAACTGTGTCTGGGTGTCGCTGTGTTTCGGGATTCTGTCCACCCGCTATCGCGACATCGCTCCGCTGTTGTTCTCGGTGGTGCAGCTGCTGTTCTTGATGACGCCGATCATCTGGAACTACGACACGCTGCGCGCCCAAGGGGCGTCGCGCTGGACTGCGGTGGTGGAGTTCAACCCGCTGATGCATTACTTGGACATCGTGCGGGCCCCACTGCTGGGCGCGCATCAGGAGCTGCGGCACTGGGCGGTGGTGCTGGTGCTCACGGTGGTCGGCTGGTTGGTAGCCGCCCTGGTGCTGCGCCAGTACCGGGCGCGAGTGGCGTACTGGGTGTAGACAGCCCTGCCAAACGTGAAGGTGGGCGGCACGCGATCGGATTTCACGGGCGGTAGCAGGGCTGAACCACGGATCAGGCGACGAGCATGACCGGCAGCCCGATGTCGGCGGCATTACGGGCCAGTGCCGCGTCCAGGGTCCAGAGGGCGACACCGAGTCGTTGCGCCAGGCGCACATAGGCCGCGTCAGTGGCGTGTCTACGTCTGAGCCGGGCCGTTATCTCCGCGATTTCCGGTCCTTCCACCGCAAAGTCGAACGGATGCAGTTGCAGATCGAAAGCGGCGAGATCCTGCCAGATATCGGTCAACGGTGCAAAATGATGCGTTTCTCGGCTCAGCCCCCGGTGCTGGCATCGCGGTCAGCGCGACTCGCGGGATGGACTGTCAGCAACGCCCTCTTATCGTCGTCACCCGCACCGATAGGTACTCACGACACCGGGATCGGGGTCGAGACCCAGGCCCGCCCCGGCTGGCGTCGTGATCCGTCCCTCCGTCGGCGCCCATGCGTCTCCGTAGATCGACGCTTCCAGATCGAACCAGCGCCACTCCACCATCGCCTCCGCGCCGCCCAGCGCGGCCGCGGTCTGGATCGCGGCGAGCAGGCCCGGCCCGTCGTAGAACGAGTGCGTCATCACCTCGACGTGGTAGGCCGCAGCTAGCCGAAAGACCTCGCGCGCCTCGGTGATTCCGCCCATCTTGGCCGGGCTGGGCTGCACGAAGTCCACCGCACCGGCATTCAGCAGTCGTTCGAATTCCATCGTGGTACCGATGTTTTCGCCCGAAGACACCGGCAGACCAGTACCACGGCGCAGCTCGGCCAGCCCGGTGAAGTTTTCCGGCGGCCACAGTGGCTCCTCCAGGAACAGCAGTCCGATCTCGGCGAGTTCGGTTGCGACGGCTTGCGCGTGCGGGAGCGTCCAGGCGCAGCCGGCATCGATGATCAGCGCGATGTCCGGTCCGGCTTCCTCGCGAGCCGCCGCTATTGCGGGCAGCTGGGATTCGTGCAGCTTGATCGCGGCGAATCCGGCGTCGACGGCGCGCCGCACCGCAGCACGGACCCGTTGCGGCTCGGTATAGCAGGCCAGGCTGGCGTAGCAGGACATTTCTCGGGGACCGCCACCGAGCAGCGTCGCGATCGGAACGCCGGCTCGCTTACCGGCGATGTCCCACAGTGCGATGTCCACCGCGGACAGTGCGTAGGTGATCGCGCCGCCGCGGCCGAAGACGTGTAGCTTGCGTTGCACCTGGTCCATCAGGGCCGCGATGTCAGCGGCGTCGGCGCCCAGGCAGAGCGGGGCGACGAGTTCGTCGAGTGCGTGGGCGGCCAGCGCGGTGCCGTACAGGCCGAACGCCTCACCCCAGCCCACGGTGCCGTCGTCGGTGGTCACCTTGACCAGCAACGAGTCCGCAGCGGTCAGCGCGACACCCCATAACGCCGCGCCGGGCAGGTCCGGTTTGAGCGGAATACGCAGCGGGATCGCCTCGATGGCGGCGATGGCGGCCGGCATGGTTTCTAGCCTAGAACCGTGTCGGGTGCCGTTAACAGGGTCTATTCGACCGGGCCGCACAATCGGAAGGGCCCCGGCCCTGCGCCGCCAGTGGCGGCCAGAGCCGGGGCCTTTCTTGTCTGGGCTACGGAGTTGCCGGGTTGTTTGCCCCGTTGGTGCCGGTTGCGACCTGGCCGTCCGTCTGCGTACCGCCCTGGTTGACGATGTTGCCGTCGGTGCCGTTGCCGCCGGTGTTGCCGGCTCCGGTTCCACCGCCGCCGTTGCCGCCGGTGGCGGTGCCGTTGGTGGCCGTGGACGGGGTGCCCGCGCCGTCGTTGCCGAAGGCGTCGACTCGGCTCCACCCGGCATTGCCGCCGGTGCCGCCGTCGAGACCGTCGCCGCCCTGGCCGCCGGTCGACGTTCCGTTCGCGACGTTGCCCGGGTCACCACCGGTGGCGATGCTGGCCTTGCCGCCGTCACCGCCCTGGCCGCCGCCGCTGGCCGCGCCGCCGTTACCGCCGGTCGAGATGCCGCTGGCCGTTCCACCCGGACCACCCAAGGTGCCACCGTTGGTGGTCTTGGAGCTCTGGATGTCCGAGCTGCCGCCGTCACCGCCGTGGCTTCCCGCACCGGTAGCGTTACCGCCGTCACCGCCGGTGGAGGTGCCATAGGAATTGCCACCGGTGGCGGCGTAGCCGATCTCGCCGGACTCCAGCTCACCCCAGGAGCCCTTGCCCCCGGTACCGCCGTTGGTGCCGATACCGCCGTTGCCTCCCTGAGCGATCGCGTCGTTGCCGCCACCGCCGATGCTGCCGCCGGCACCGTCGACGATCAGCTGGCCGCTGCCGCCGTCACCGCCGGTGCCGTTGACGCCGCCGCCACCCGTACCGCCGGTGGCGGTTCCGGTGATGGTGCTGCCGGCGCCGGTGGCGTCGGCCAGGCCGAAGCCACCCAGGCCGCCGGTGCCGCCGTTGGCGCCGTTGCCGCCGGCACCTCCGGTGACGGTGGTGTCGCTGATGACCGCACCATCGGTGGCATTGATGTTGGCAGCGCCCCCGACGCCACCCGCGGCGCCGACACTGCCGTCGGTAGTACCGCCGTTGCCGCCGGTCACGTGGCTGCCGGTGATCGCGCTGTCGGCACCGTCGGCACTCAGGCCGGCGGCTCCACCGTTGGCGGTCGCGCTGGCGTCGCCACCGGTGACGGTGCTGTCGGAGATGCTGCCGCCGTTGGTGGCCGACACCGTGGTGTCACCGCCGACGAAGTCACCGTTGTTCTGCCCGTTGGTGATGGTGACGTTGCTGATCGCGCCGCCGCCGGTCGAATGGATGATGTTGTCGGCACCGTCGTCGCCGTTGACGCCGTTCGCACCGCCGGCACCGCCATCGCCGCCGGGTGCATGGGCACCGTCGATGGTGCTGCCCGCGCCGTCTGCGACGACCGCTCCGAGTCCACCGGCTCCGCCGTTACCGCCGACCCCGGTAGTGGTACCCGCGGCGCCCTCGCCACCCTTACCGCCGGTCGCGGTGCTGTCGGTCACAGTGCCGCCGTTGACGCCGCCGACGATGGCGCCGCCGCCACCGCCGCCGCCACCACCGCCCTGGCCGGCGGTCTGGCCGTCGGCCACCGCACCGGCACCGCCGTCACCGCCCTTACCACCGACCGCACCGATGCCGATGCCGGCGCCGTCGGCGCCCGCGCCGCCGGAACCACCGTTGCCGGCCGTGCCGGTGCCGGAGGTGCCGCCGTTGCCGCCGGCGCCACCGTGACCACCGGTCAGGCTGCCGGTGTTGCCGTTACCACCGGAGCCGCCGTTGCCGCCGGTACCGGAACCGCTGGCCGCGCCACCGTCGCCGCCGGTGCCACCGGAGCCGCCGGTGCTGCCCTGGATGTCGGGCAGGGTCCCGGCCAAGGGTGCGCCGGTGCCGCCGTCGCCGCCGTTGCCGCCGGAGCCGGCCGCGCCGTCCTCGGAGGTTCCGCCGGCGCCGCCGTTGCCGCCATGTCCGCCGGCCAACGTCCCGTTCTCACCGGTGTTGCCGTCGCCGGTGGTGTTGCCACCATTGCCGCCGTTGCCGCCGTTGCCGGCAGTCTGGTCGCCGGTCGCGTTGGCGCCAGTGCCACCGTCACCGCCATAGCCGCCATGACCGGAACCGTCGCCACCGACACCACCGGCGCCACCGTTGCCGCCGGTGTTGTTGCCACCGTTGGCGGTGCTGGTCACCGCGCCGCCGGTGCCGCCCTTGCCGCCCGTGCCGCCGTAGACGCCCTGGCCACCGGAGCCACCGGAGCCACCGGAGCCGGCCTGATAACCGGTACCGCCGTTACCGCCGGCGCCACCGGAGCCGCCCACGCCCGTCGCGTCTTCGTGGGCCGGGCTCAGCCCGTTGCCGATGAAGCTGCCGTCCTCGCCGGTGGCCGCGTTTCCGCCCACACCACCGGCGCCCCCGTCACCGCCGTTGCCGATCTGACCGATGGTGCCGTCGGCGCCGTCGGTGTGGCCGTCGCCGCCGCCGCTGCCACCGGTTCCGGCCGTGGCACCGGCCGCTCCGCCGTTTCCACCGTTGCCACCGACGCCTGCTGTGCCGCCGTTTCCGTTCACGGTGTCTGCGGGTACCAGGGCGGCGATCACCTCACCATTGGCGCCGGCGCCTCCTTCACCCCCGACGCCACCGTTGCCACCCTTGCCGCTGTCGCCGCCGTTGCCGCCGTTGCCGTTGGTCGCCGAACCACCGTTGCCGCCGACACCACCTACGCCGCCGTCACCGGCATTGCCACCGGCTCCGCCGTCCACCGCCGCGTTGTCGGAGTCCGCGCCGCGACCGCCAGTGCCACCCGTGCCCCCGATACCACCGGCGCCACCGTTACCGCCGTTGCCCGAAACCGAGCCGCCATTGCCGCCGACACCACCGGCGCCACCATTGCCACCGACCGCACCGTCGCCGCCGGCCGTACCCACGTCTGTGCTGTCGACACCGGCCGCACCCTGATCACCGTTACCGCCGGCGCCGCCGTTACCGCCGTTACCGTGGTCGCCACCGTTACCACCGGCACCTCCGTTACCGCCGGACACGCCCGTGCCACCGATGCCGGCACCACCGATGCCGCCGTCACCGCCGTTGCCCGACACCGTGTCCGGCAACGTGCCAGCGGCGCCGTCCGCACCAGCGGTGCCGGGTGTGCCACCGAAGGAACCAGTGCTGGTACCTGCCGCGCCACCCGCACCGCCGGCGCCCACCGCACCGAGGTTGCCGCCGGCACCACCCGCGCCGCCGGCACCGCCGCCGACGATCTCGTCGCCGACCGCCTCGGTTCCAACTTCCGGAGCGGTACCACCACCGGCACCACCGTTTCCGCCGGCACCACCGTTACCGGCCAGGCCGGAACCACCGCCGGTGCCGCCGGCACCACCGTTGCCCGCGGCACCCGAGGGGTGCACGCCGAAGAACCCGCCGCCGCCGCCATTGCCACCGGCACCACCGGCACCAGCTGCGCCGCCGGAACCGGCGTTACCGCCGCTACCGCCCGCGCCGCCCTTACCACCCGGGTCACTGGCGGGAATGAGCGCCGCGGGCACAACCTCGGGTCCGTTGTTCACGTCACCGTTGCCACCGACGCCACCGTTACCGCCGTTACCACCGACACCGCCGTTACCACCGACGCCACCATTGCCGCCAGCGCCGGAGGTACCGAACAGTCCAGCGGCGCCGCCGTTTCCTCCGGCGCCGCCGACCCCACCGGCGAAGCCATTCGTGCCGTCGCCGCCGTTGCCGCCGTCGAAGCCGTCGGCTCCGGTACCGCCGACCGGGCTCAGACCGTCGGCGCCCACGTTTCCGTTGGTCCCAGCCGCACCGTTGCCGCCGTTGCCGCCGGTACCACCGTTGCCGCCGTTACCGAAGAAGAAACCACCGGCGCCGCCGATGCCACCCGCCAAGCCGTCGGTGCCAGCCGCGGTCACGCCGTCGATGCCGAACGCACCCGCGCCACCGTCGCCGCCGTTGCCCATCAGGGAGCCACCGGCCCCACCACTGCCGCCCGCCAGCCCCAGGCCAACGCCGCTACCCCCGTCGCCGCCGTTGCCGAGCATGCCGGCATTGCCGCCATCGAGATTGAATGTCGAATCGGAAGCGAAGCTGTAGGTGCCGTTCTCAATGTCGGCCAGTGTCACGTCGTTGCCGGCGGCGTCCACCAGGACCGCTCCGTTGGCACCGAGGACGTCGCCGTCCGCGTCGACGACCGCGCCGCTTCCGCCGTCACCGAACAGGAAACCACCGGCACTCGCCGCGTGGTACACCAAGTCGCCGTCATCGTCGAAGCTGACGTAGGCATTGGCACCGTTGTCGAAGACACCGTCGATGTGCAGGCCACTGCCGATCAACAACTGACCGATGTCGTAGAGCGGCTGGTAGATGATCATGTTGATCGAGTTGGCCACTAGCTCGTTGAGAGCCTCCAGCGGGTCGGATCCCGCCGCCGCGCCGGCGAGGTCGCCGCCAGCCGCGTCGAAGCCCAGCCAGTCGAGCCCCGACGTGTCTGCCGCGGGCGCATCGATCCAGCTGAACAGGTCATCGAAGATGCCGTCGAGGCCATCGGCAGTGGCCGGCGCGGCCGTGAGCGGCGTCAAACCGAAGGCCAGGAACGCACCCACAGCGCTGGTGGCGCCCACGGCGCGGCGAACTCGGCTATTTGCAGTCTTGGTAGCAGAGCGGTGTGACATGAGATCTCCCCGAGGCCGATTAGCTCTTGACGGTTGACAGAGGCGTAAATTGCTTATCCGGCGTTAAGGTAACAGACCTATTTCAAATTCGGCAACCAATTGCGACAAATCGAAGCCCCGGGGTGCGCAGCTGACGACGCTATGACCAGGCGTTATGCGTAGAACGAAGTCTTATCGAGAGGACTTTCGTGCAATTATAGGGAGCAGAATCAACATTTACTTCCCCATTGGAATAAATCGGCCGGGGTGCCGAATTGGTTGCTAGCAACATCTAGATAAGGATGCTTGTTTGCAATCAGCACCCTTCCAACCTCGGGCTACAGCGCGATTCGGACGCTCCCGCGCCAGGATCGGGTGGTAGCTACACCGGCAATACGAGGTAATCGGCGAGTCTGAGGGGCGGCACAGCGGTCGCCGTCGGCGACTCAAGTGTCCGTTGGGCGGGACCCACGCTCCACCACGGTTGATTAGGCGACGTGCAGAGCGTGCCGCCAAACCAGCACTGGCCTGCATCAATGTGCGGAACCCAGGAGATTCGTAAAGAGCTTGACCACGACAGGAGCCAAAAAAACCACCCCGCACGTTTGTGCGAGGTGGTTTCTGTGTAGCTGTCCGGACTGCTACGGGGTGCCGCCGGGGCCACCGGCGCCCGGGCTGCCATCGGCTCCACCGTTCTCGCCGGCCTCGCCGGGGTTGCCGGATCCCCAGCCGCCGTTCTGCCCCGACGCACCGGCCGCGCCACCGGTTCCACCGTGGGTGCTTTCCGGGTTCGGCGGGACCGTGGTGCCGCCCAGGTCGGTCGCGCCGCTGGCGCCACCGGCTCCGCCGGCACCGCCGGTCCCGGTGTTGCTGTTGCCGCCGGCACCACCGTCGCCGCCCAGTGAGCCGTAGTCGCCGTGCGAGGAATCCCCACCGTTACCGCCGGTGCCACCAGCACCGCCGTCACCGCTGTCGCTGTAGCCGCCGTGCCCGCCGGTGCCGCCGGGACCGCTACCGAGCAGGTAAGCGCCGTCGTCGGCTCCGTGAGTGACGCCACCGTTACCGCCGTCACCGCCGGCGCCGCCGTTGCCGGTGACACCGTCACCACCGTTGCCACCTACGCCGCCGGCCTGGCCATTGATCCAGCTAGTGGTGGCGTCAGCGCTGGCGCCGCCACCATTACCGCCGTTGCCGCCCCTGCCACCGGTGTCGCCGTTACCGCCGTTACCGCCGGCGCCAGCCGTTCCACCGGCCGGCGTCGCACCTACCGCGGTGCTATCGGTGTTACCGCCGTTGCCACCGGCACCGCCGTCACCTCCGACGCTGCCGATCACATAGGTGCCCGCGTCGGTGTCGAAGGCGCCGTTACCGCCGTGACCACCGGCACCGCCGGCAGCGCCATTGATGGGTGTGTCAACGTCGCCGCCGAGGTTGAACCCACCGCTGCCGTCACCTCCGGTGCCGCCGTTACCGCCATTGCCACCGGTACCGGTGCCGCCGTCGATGACCGATCCGGCGCCACCGCCGTTGCCACCAGCGCCGCCGCGGCCGCCGAAGATGCCACTGCCGCCACTGCCGCCGGCCCCGCCGTCGCCGCTGGTGCCGTTGGTGGTGTCACCGCCGTTACCGCCGTTACCGCCGAAGCCGCTGGGCTGGTGGAGGTTCGGGGTCAGGCTGTTGTTGGTGGTTCCGCCGGTTCCGCCGTCACCACCGTTGCCGGCCTGGCCGTCCACGCTGCTGCCGCCATTACCGCCGTCACCGCCGTTGCCGCCGAAGCTTTCACCGCTGTCATCGGTGAACGAGGAGTCTGCCCCGTTACCGCCGCGACCGCCGTTGCCGCCCGCGTCGCTGCCCTGCCCGTTGCCGCCGTTGCCACCCTTGCCGCCGTTACCGGCGTGGGAGCCGCTGGAGCTCAGACCGTTGTCGGTTGCGCCGTCGCCGCCGTTACCGCCGTTACCGGCGACGCCGGCGCCGGCGCCGTCCTCGCCGTTGGTGGAGCCGGTACCGCCCTGGCCGGCCGTGCCCGCACTACCGCCGTGACCGCCGTTACCGCCGTTGCCCCCGTTGAAGGCCTCGGTGTCGCTGCTGGACGTGGCGCCATTACCACCGTTTCCGCCCTTACCGCCGGCACCGGCGCTACCGCCGTTGCCCCCGACACCGTCGATGCCCTGTGTCCCGCCGTTGGCGGTACCCGCGACGCCCCCGTTACCGCCGTTACCACCCGATCCGCCGTCGCCACCGTCGGTGCCGTCGCCGCCGTTCAGGCCGGCCTGCGTGGTGGAGTCGGCGTCACCGGCGGTGCCGTTGGTGCCGTCGGAGCCGTTGAGGCCATCGCCGCCCTTACCGGCGTCGCCGCCGTTGCCGGAGTTGATGCCGTCCCCGCCGGCGCCACCGTCGCCGCCGTTTCCACCGACGCTGTTGGCACCGGGGGTGTCGCCGGCCCCGCCGTTGAGGCCGTCGTTGCCGAGGTGCGGCACTGTCACGGTGCCGCCGTCACCGCCGTGTCCGCCGTTGCCACCGGTGACCTCGCCGGCACCGCCGGCACCGCCAACGCCACCATTGCCGCCGTGGACACCGTCAATCGAGCCGGAGGTGTTGTCGCCGGAGGTGGTCGGCCCCTCCGGGTTGCCCCAGCGGATGGTGCTGCCGCTGCCACCGTTACCGCCGGCACCGCCGTCGCCACCGACACCGCCGGTGCCGTCGGTGTTGGCCAGGCCCTGACCGCCGGCACCGCCGTTACCACCGGCACCGCCGTTGGTGCCAGCCGCGTTCGGGTCACTGCCGCCGTTACCGCCATTACCGCCCGTGCCACCGGTGGCACCCGAGCCGCCGGCACCACCGGCACCACCGGCACCGGCCGCGCCATCAGGTCCAGTCGGCATGCCCACGGCGGGGCCCTCCACCGCGGAGTAGGCGGTCGGGTCCGCGGAGTTGCCGCCGTTGCCGCCGTTACCGCCCGTGCCACCGTCGCCGATCACACCGTCGTTGCCGTTGGCCGCACCGGCACCGGCCGCTCCGCCGTTACCGCCGGCACCACCGCTACCACCGGCACCGGGCGCGGTGAAACCGTGGACCTCGTTGTAGGTGTCGTGGTAGTCAACGGCACCGTTGCCACCGTTGGCACCGTCGGAGCCGGCACCACCGACACCACCGTTGCCACCGTTACCGGCCGTGCCGCCACCGGCACCACCGGCACCACCGTCGCCGCCCTTGGCGCCGGAGCCACCGTTTTGGCCGGCGGTAGCACCGGGATCGTTATAGGCAGAATCTTGTCCGTTGGCTCCGTTGGTTCCCGCGGAGGCGTTGCCGCCGTTGCCACCGTTACCACCGTCGCCATCAACACCGGCCGCACCGTTGTTGGCGCCCTCGCCACCAGCGGCGCCACCAGCAGCCGCGGCACCACCGGCACCGGCGTTGCCACCATTGCCACCGGCCATACCGTCAGCGCCCAGGCCGTTAGCCTCCAGGCCGTTAGCGCCTAC
The DNA here is from genome assembly GCA_024758765.1 of Mycobacterium sp. SVM_VP21. Taxonomy (NCBI): domain Bacteria; kingdom Bacillati; phylum Actinomycetota; class Actinomycetes; order Mycobacteriales; family Mycobacteriaceae; genus Mycobacterium; species Mycobacterium cavoris. Next base: position 1,905,623 of record CP101406.1, on the reverse strand, counting down.
GCCACCGTCACCACCGAGACCACCGTTACCACCGACACCACCGTCAGCGTTGGCACCAGCGGTGCCCGCAACGGAGCCGACACCGGCCGCGCCACCGACGCCACCCTTACCACCGATGGCACCGTCGCCGGCGTTGCCGCCGTTGGCGCCGTTGCCGTTGCCGTTGTCCTCGAACGAGCCGTTAGCACCGGTCACACCGTTACCGCCGTTACCGCCGGCACCACCGACACCGGCGTTGCCGCCATCACCGGCAACACCGGCGGTGTGGACACCGAAGAAGCCACCGGCACCACCGTTGCCGCCGACACCACCGTTACCGCCGACACCGCCGACACCGGCGTTGCCACCGTTGCCGTCCTCGGTGTCAGCGCCGTCAGCACCGGCACCACCGGCGCCACCGACACCACCGACACCACCGGTGCCACCGGCACCGGAGTTACCGAACAGGCCCGCAGTACCACCGGTACCGCCCGCACCACCGTTGCCAGCCACGCCACCGGCCTGGCCGACACCGCCAGCAGCACCAGTACCACCGACACCACCGACACCACCGGTGCCACCGTTACCGATCAGGAAACCGCCCGCACCGCCGTCGCCACCGGCAAAGCCGATCGTGCCGATGTCGCCGATACCACCGGTACCGCCGGTGCCACCGTTGCCCATGAAGAAGCCACCGGCGCCACCATCGCCACCGATACCGAAGAAGCTGCCGCCGGCACCACCGTTACCGATCAGACCCGCGTCACCACCGTTGAGGGCAACACCCGCCGAATCGAACGAGTACGTGCCGTCCTCGATGCCAGCCAGCGTCACAACATTGTCGGCGCTGTCATGCAGAACCGCACCGTCGGCACCGATCACCTCACCGTCAGCGTTGACAAACGCGCCGCTGCCGCCATCACCGAACAGGAAGCCACCAGCGCTGGCAGCGTGGTAGACCAGGTCGCCGTCATCGTTGAGGCTGACGTAGGCATTCTCACCGTTGCCGAAGACACCGCTGATCTGCAGGCCCAAGTCGTTGATCAGGAACTGACCGATGCCATAGATCGGCTGGTAGATCACCGTGTTGAGCGTGTTAGCCACCAACGCGTTCAAGTCATCCAGCGGGCTCGCAGCAGCCGAACCAGCCAAGTCACCGTCGAAGGCACCAAAACCCGACCAGTCAAAACCGGAGGTGTCCGCGGCCGGCACGTCGATCCAGCTGAACAGGTCGCTGAAGTCAAAATCAGCGCTCGCCGGCGCCGCCGTCAGCGGCGTCATACCGAACGCAAGGAACGCGCCTGCGGCACTGGTAGCGCCCACGGCGCGAGTGAGACGACGAGTCCTGCTCTTGGAGGCGGATCGGTGCGGCATGGTTTCCCTTCAAGCAGATCGGCTGTTGGGGCGAACTGTGACTGTGACGCAAATTGCTTAGGCCACGTTAAGGTATCAGGCCCCCTCGCGGGAGGCCAACCATCGAGTTGGTCACCGCAAACTGGAACCGCCCCTGTAGGCATTCGCCGGCAACTTGGCGTCTATCTAGAGAAGATTGTCTTGCTGCCAGCACCGTTGCGTAAGGACCAGGCGAATCAGGGATCCTGCGCGGTTAGCACACGACGAACCAAAATCTGTGAGTTCGCCTAGATTGGCATGACAGGTTTAGGTCTTCCCGGAAGGCCTCTGCGCCGAGGCGACACGTGTCGGTCGGGCGGCGACGCCGCTCGTGGGTCAGGCGATCAGGTCACCGAGACCGATGTCCGTGAGCATCGCGTCGATACCGTCGGCGGAAAGCGCGGCATCGAAACCCTCCGCGCCGACCAAATCATCCAGACCGACCGGGGTGAACACGTTATCCCCGCCGCCCAGGTGGAAGACATCGCCCCAGCCGGACAGATCGACCGCCGCACTGGAGCTGGGGTCGAGCAACTCACCAGTGAGCCAGTTGTGCGTCTGGTACCACTCCACCATGTTGTCGAACACGCTCGACACGGCTCCTGTGGCGGTACTCAACAGGGTGATGGTGTCCTCAATACCCTGCCAGCCCTCGGTCAGGAGAAGCAGTGGCGTGCCAACCAGCAAGGTCAACGGGATGACCACGAACAACTCGCCCAGCGCCTCGAGGCCGATGACAAACGGGAACACCGGGTTCTCCGGGTCATCCAGGAACGGGATGATCCAACCCAATCCGGTCAGCGCACCGATGATGTCCATCAGGCTGGAGTCGGAGCTCAGCGCAGTCAGCTCGACCGGAGCGAAAACGGACGCGGAGGGAAGGGCCGCATCGGGCACCGTGGCCGGGATGGCGGTGACGCCGCCTGCCGTCAACGCGACCACTCCGGCGGTCGCAACGCCCGCGAGGGCACGGGAATATCCGTTCGACGCAGTCCACATAGCCAGCGATTGTATTGCAGTGCAGCGACATTTTCGAATTGAAAACCGAGCATTGCGACAAATCGGATTGCGGCACCGCGCAAACTTCCAGATCGTAAGCGCGGCTACACCTTTCGGAAGACCCGCGGTTGTCGTCGAGTTTCGTCAGACGCCAAAAAGAAACACCCCGCACGATTGTGCGGGGTGTTTCTTTTGCGTTGTCGCGATTACTACGGAGTGGTGCCGGGCGTGCCCGCGCTGCCGTTGGTCGACCCGGTGCCCGGCGTGTCGCCGGCGCCACCGTTGACCACACCAGTGTTGGCGCCGATGGATCCCGGGCCGGTCGGCAGGTCCGGAGTGATGACGGTGCCACCGTCACCGGCTGCTCCACCGGTGCCGTTGGCCGCGTCACCGACACCGCCGTTGCCACCGTTGCCACCGTTACCGCCGGAGACGTTGTCCACCGGACCCGAGGTGCTGCTGGTGGTTCCGCCGCTGAGTTCGTTCGGAGGTACCCCCGGACCTGCGTAGCCCCAGCGGATGTTGCTGCCGTCGCCGCCGTCGCCGCCGGCACCGCCGTTGCCACCGGTGCTGCCATCACCGACACCGGCACCGCCGTTACCGCCGTTACCGCCCTTGCCACCGTTGGAGCCGGCCGCGAACTGGTCACTGCCGCCGTCGCCGCCCTTGCCGCCGTTACCGGCGACGAACCCGCTGCCGCCATCAGCACCCTTGCCACCGGCACCGGCGATGTTGGCCGCAGCACCGTATGCGGTGTTCCCGGCGCTGTCGATGTAGCCCAGGTTCGACAAGTCGCCGCTGCTGCCGCCGTTGCCGCCGTCGCCACCGTCGCCACCATTGCCGGCATTGGCCGAGCTGCCACCGGCCGCGCCGCCGTTACCGGCCGCACCGCCGTCGCCGCCGTTGGCACCGGTGCCGATGTTGTGCCCCTTGTACGGCAAGTTCTCATCGCCGTGGTAGGTGTAGCCGCCGTCGCCACCGTCGTTGCCGTTACCGCCGTTGCCGCCGTTGCCGCCGTCGGTGTCCGCACCGGTGGTGCCGCCGCCGGCGCCACCGTTACCGCCGTTACCGCCGGCACCGCCGTTGCCGCCGACGGTGCCGTTAGCCGCCGGAGCGTTAAACACCGGGTTCTGGTTGCCGTCGGTGCCCCGGGCACCGTCGCCACCGTCAGCACCGTTACCGGCCACACCGCCGTCACTGTCGGTACCCGCCGTGCCGTTGGCCGAGCTACCGCCGGCGCCACCGTTACCGGCGTTACCACCGCTACCGCCGTTGCCGCCGTTGACGCTCGGGGTGATGGCGTTCGCGCCGGCGCCGCCGTCAGCGCCGTTGCCGGCCAGGCCCGCGTTGCCGGCGGTGTTCTCCGCCAGCTCACCGGAGTTGCCGCCGTTGCCGGCGTTGCCGCCGTTGCCGCCGGAGACACCGTTGCCGTTGCCGTTGTCGTCGAAGCTGCCTTCGCTACCGGCAACACCGCTGCCGCCGTTGCCGCCCTCGCCGCCGTTGCCCCATTTGCCGCCGTTGCCACCATTGCCGGCGTTACCACCGCTGGTGCCCGCAGTCGCGCCGTTGTCGGCGGCCGCGTTGTAGCCGTTGCCGCCGACGCCGCCGTTACCGGAGACGATCGGGGTGGAGCTGCCGGCCGCACCGTTCACGCCGTCCGCGCTGCCGCCGGTACCTTGGCCGGCTGCACCGCCGAGACCGGCGACATCACTCGGGTCGCCACCGTTACCGGCGTTACCACCGTTCGGGTTCTCAGCAGTACCGGCCGCGCCGTTGCCGCCGTCGCCGCCCAGGCCGACATCGCCGCCCTTGCCGCCGTTGCCGCCTGCGCCGCCCTTGCCCTCGACACTGCCGCTCGCACCGGCCGCACCGCCGTTACCACCGACGCCACCGTTAGCGCCGGCACCACCGTTACCGCCGTTTGCGCCGTTACCGTCGCCGCCGTCCTCGAACGTGCCGTTCGCACCGTTCACGCCGGTACCACCGGTGCCACCGACACCGCCATCGCCACCGACACCGCCGTCACCTGCGGCACCCTGGGTGTGAACACCGAAGAAGCCGCCCGCGCCACCGTTACCGCCGACGCCACCGTTACCACCGGCACCACCGACACCGGCGGCACCACCGTTGCCATCCTCGGTGTCCGCACCTGCGGCACCGAAGCCACCGGCGCCACCGACACCACCGGTGCCACCGGTGCCACCCGCACCGGAGTTGCCGAACAGGCCGGCCTGGCCGCCGTTGCCGCCGGCACCACCGTTACCGGCCACGCCGCCGGCCTGGCCGACGCCGCCAGCAGCACCGGTGCCACCGGTACCACCGACACCACCGGTGCCGCCGTTGCCGATCAGGAAGCCACCGCCGCCACCGTTACCACCGGCGAAGCCGATCGCGCCGATGTCACCGATCCCACCGGTACCACCGATACCGCCGTTACCCATCAGGAAGCCACCGGCACCGCCGTCGCCACCGATGCCGTAGTAGCTGCCGCCGTCACCACCGTTGCCGATCAGACCGGCGTTGGCGCCATCGAGGTCGACCGTCGAGCCGGGGTGGAAGGAATAGGTGCCGTCCTCGATGTCAGCCAGCGTGACCGCGTTACCGCCGTCCATCAGGACCGCGCCATCGGCACCGATCACGTCGCCGTCGGCGTTGACGAACGCGCCGCTGCCACCATCGCCGAACAGGAAGCCACCGTCAGTCGCGGCGTGATAGAGCAGGTCACCGTCACCGTCAATGCTGACGTAGGCGTTGGAGCCGTTGGCGAAGACGCCGTCGATCTGCAGGCCCAGGTCGTTGATCAGGAACTGACCGATGCCATAGATCGGCTGGTAGATCACCGTATTGAGGGTGTTGGCCACCAACGCGTTCAAGTCATCCAGCGGGCTGGCAGCAGCCGAGCCGGCCAGGTCACCGTCGAACGCACCGAAGGCCGACCAGTCAAAGCCCGAGGTGTCCGCGGCGGGCGCGTCGATCCAGCTGAACAGGTCGCCGAAATCGAAGTCGAACTCAGCGCTGGCCGGCGCCGCCGTCAACGGCGTCATACCGAACGCAAGGAACGCGCCTGCGGCACTGGTAGCGCCCACGGCGCGAGTAAGACGACCGGTCCGGCCCTTAGCGGATCGATTCGACATGGTTTCCCCCTTCAGGTGAGGTTTAGCTCTTGAGCGGCTGACAGAGACGTAAATTGCTAAGCTGCCGCTAAGGTAACAGACGGTCCACGCGCGCGCCAACTGAACGCATTCGCGCCGATGAAGTGACCGTGAACAGCAGGTTTACGGCGTCACCTATTCATTTAGTGGATGATTGTCCAAATATGAGCATCCAACGACGCACGGTGGATTCGCTCACGATGAGCGCAAAGCTGTGAGTTAGATAGGTAACGGACAGAATCACTGCAGGTCAGGCAGGCCCACCCAGGCGTGCCGGTAAGCACGGTCACACGGCTCGCCTGGACGCCGGCCGCCCACTCGTCGTCTGCGGCCGCAACCCGCTCAGGGCGATCTGCGACAGGCCGCCGCTTAAGATTCCCGGGTGGCGGAGATAACAACCCGACCCTTGCGCCTGTCGACGCAGGTGTGGCGCTTTCTGGTCACCGGCGCACTGTCGGCGGTCGTCGACTTCGGGCTATACCTATTGCTGTACTTGGGTGCGGGCATCGGCGTTGACCTTGCCAAGGCGTGCAGTTTCATCGCCGGCACCACGACCGCATATCTGATCAACCGGCGCTGGACCTTTCAGTCTTCGGCGCACGCCGGGCGTTTCGTCGCAGTGATGGCGCTTTACGCGCTGACGTTCGCCGTCCAGGTGGGGATTAACCACCTGTGTCTGGAGCTGCTCGACTATCAGCGGTGGGCACTGCCGGTGGCGTTCGTAGTCGCGCAGGGCACCGCGACGGTGATCAACTTCGTGGTGCAGCGGACGCTGATCTTCCGGACGCGCTGAGCGCCGGGCCCGGGCCACACCCGTCACTTGCGCACCCGCGGTGGACCATGTGGGTGTTGCCGAATCGGATATCGCCGGTGATACCAAGGCGTGACAGCCATCGGAGCGGCCCGGGTTCACCGATGTAATGCGGAGTGGACGGCATCCGGCGCACCTATTGGGTGTCCTCGGGGGTTGGCGCTTGGCTTAACCGTCGGTGCCATCGGTGCCCGGTGCCCCGACACTGCCGACGCCAGCACCGCCGGGGCCACCGTCGCCACCGGCCGTGCTGCCGCCATTGCCGCCGGCTCCACCGGTACCGCCAGTACCGGAAGCGTCGTCGAGGTTAAGACCCAGGCCACCGGTCCCACCGTCACCGCCGGTCGCACCGGTAACAGTGCCGCCGCTGCCCCCGTTGCCGCCGGCCCCGCCGGTACCGTCTGCAGTGACGGAGCTGCCTGCGCCGTCGGCGGCGACAGTTCCGCCGCCGCCGGTAGCACCGGCGCCTCCGTCGGCGGCGGCGCTACCGGCACCTCCGTTGCCTCCATTGCCGCCCGTCGCGGAGCTATCGGCGGAGACAACAGCGCCGTTGGTGGTCGTAATTGTGCCGGCACCGCCGCCACCACCTTGGCCGCCGTCGTAGCCGTCGCCGCCAGCACCGCCGTTGCCACCGTTGCCACCGGTAGCGGTGCCGCTGTCGGGTGCGGCAAGGGCTTGGCCGCCCTCGCCACCCTTCCCGCCAGCGCCGCCGTTGGTTCCGCCGATACCACCGTTGCCGCCGTTGCCGGCGGTGCCCGATGTACCGTCGCCGTTCCCGTTACCGCCGAGACCACCCCGGCCGCCGTCGCCGCCATCACTGCCGACGCCGTCGCCACCGTCACCTCCGTTGCCACCGTTGCCACCGACGGAGATGCCGTCGGCTGAGGTGACGCCGTTGGAAACAAAGATGCTGCCCCAGTAGCCGTCGCCGCCGTCACCGCCGACGGCACCATTCGTACCGTCCAGACCACCGTCACCGCCGACGCCGCCGTTCGCTGTGCCGTCGGTGATTACGCTGCCAGTGTCGCTTGCCTGCAACCACGCACGTCCGCCACCGCCGCCGTTACCACCGAAGCCGTCACCGCCGGCGCCCGCGGTGGCTTGGCCGCCGCTGATGTTCGCCCCGGTTTGAGCGGCAATGTTGGCGGTACCGCCGATACCTCCGTTGCGGCCGGCAGCACTGGCGCCACCACCGTCGCCGCCTATGGCGGTGCCGCCGGAGACGCCAGTCCCGCCGGATAACACCAGGCCGTAGCCGCCTTCACCAGCTTTGCCTCCGTTGCTGGCGTTGCCGCCATTGCCGCCGGTGGCCGTGCCGGTGGCCGTACCAGCGGCGGGACTGCCGGTGTAGCCGGCTTGAACTTCACCGAAACTGCCGTTGCCTCCGATGCTTCCGTTGCCAGTACCGGTTCCGCCGTTGCCACCGGTTCCGGCACCGCTCGCGGTGCCGCCCGTGGTGCCGTGCGCGTTGACGTTGACATCGCCGTCGCCACCGTCCCCGCCGGTACCTCCGTTGATGCCATCGCCACCGTTGCCGCCGGTGCCGGTGCCACTGGCGTCCCCTGCGCCGGTGCCGAACACAGCGCCGACACCGCCGGCGCCACCGTGGCCACCGGCGATTCCGGCACCTCCGACGCCGCCTTGAGCGGTGGCGTCGTGGACCGTGGTGCCCGCTGAGGCGTCAAGGTAGGCGTCGCCACCGGCACCTCCGGTGCCACCATTTGCGCTGCCCGCACCGGCGTTGCCGGCTGCCGCGGAGCTGGCGGCGATAGAGCTTCCGACACCGTCGGCAGTGACATCAGCATTGCCACCGCTGGCGGTGTCGCTGCCATTGCCACCGGTAGCGGGACTGTTGGTGATGGCGCCGCCGTCGGTCGCGGTGACAAAGGCATGGCCACCATTGCCGCCGCTGCCGGCATCACCGCCGGTAGCGTCGCTACCGAGAATCGTGCTGCCATCACCATCGGCGGAGATCGTCGCCTCACCACCGATGCCACCGGCACTACCGTTGCCTCCGGCCGCATTGCTGCTTGCGATGCTGCCGCCGTTGGTGGCGCTGACCGTGGCGTAAGCAGCGAGACCGCCGGCACCGCCGTCGGCGCCGGTGGCGGAGCTATTGGTAATGGTGCCGTTGATCGCCTCGACCTGGCCGATTCCGCCCTGGTTGTGGGTGCTGGTATCGCCGGCCGCATTCTCACCGGCGTCACCGCCAACGGCGGTGCTGCCGCTGATGTGCCCGCCGCTGGTGGGGTCGCCGAACGTTCCGGCAACGACGTATGCCTGGCCACCGAGGGCCCCTTGACCGCCGTTGGCGCCAGAGCCGCCGGCACCAGCGGTCGCTGTGCTGTCCGTGGCGGTGCTGCCGTTGGCGTTGGCCACGATTCTGCCCTGGCCGCCGGTACCACCATGGCCGCTGTTGCTGGCCGCGCCACCGTCACCGCCCGTCGCAGTGCCGCTAGCGGCACTGTTTTGGCCGAATGCCTGGATATTGCCGATAGTGCCGTTCCCGCCGACACTGCCCGCGCCCGTGGCGTCGCCGCCATTGCCGCTCTGGCCAGTACCGCTGGCGTGGGCCCCATCAGCGAAGGCGCCTACCTGACCGCTACTGCCATTGCCGCCGGTACCGCTTTGGGCACCGTTGCCGCCAGCGCCGCCGATGCCGGAGCCGTCGGCTACCGCACCGCTTCCACCGGCGACGACACTGCCGATACCGCCGCTGCCACCGTGGCTACCCGCGCCGTCGGCGTTGCCGCCGTTGCCGCCGGTTCCGAAACCACTGGCCGACCCGTCGTCTCCGCCGATGCCGGTCCTGACAAATCCACCCTGGATATTGCCGCTGCCGCCGTCGCCGCCGACGCTGCTTGCACCATCGGCATTGCCGCCGTTGCCACCGGCGGCATCACCCGTAGCGCTGCCGCCGGCGCCGCCTTGGAGGCCTGCGGTGGCCTCGGAGTAGCCACCCGCACCACCGTGGCCACCATTGGCACCCGTACCACCGTTGCCGCCGCCTGCCGTGGCGTCGCTGACCGTGCCACCCTGGCTCGCGCCGACCAGAGCGTCGCCGCCCTTGCCGCCGACGCCGCCGTTGGCGTCGCCGGTACCGGCGTTGCCACCGGTCGCGGTGCTGCCAATCACCGAGCTGTCGGTCCCGTCGGCAGAGACCGTCGCCTTGCCGCCGACGGCGGTGTCGCTGTTGTGTCCTCCGATCGCGTGGCCGTCGGTGACGCTGCCTCCGTCGGAGGCACTTACCGTGGCATAGCCGCCCAGACCACCGGAGCCACCGTCGGCACCCTTCGCACTGCTGCCAGAAATGGTGCCGTTGATCGCCTGGACCATCCCGATTCCGCCCTGGTTGTCGGTGCTGACGGTGCCGTCCAAGTTCTCACCGGCGTGGCCGCCGGTCGCGGTGCTGCCGGTGATGTCGCCGCCGCTGCCCGTGACGCCGCGCGTCCCAGCCCACACGTAGGCCTGCCCGCCCAGGGAGCCTTGGCCCCCGGCTGCGCCGGAACCGCCGTTGCCCGCCGTCGCGGTGCTGGCGGCGGCCACGCTGTTGGTTCCGAATGCCTGAATGGCGCCTTGCCCGCCAGTGCCACCCTGGCCGCCGCCATCGGCCGCACCGCCGTCACCACCGGTCGCGGTGCCGCTCGCCTGGCTGTCCTGGCCGAGCGCCTGAATCCAACCGAGGGTGCCGTTGCCGCCGACGCTGCCCGCGCCGGTGCCGTCGCCGCCATTGCCGCTCTGGCCGGTACCGCTGGCTTGAGCACCGGCGGCGAGCGCCGATACCTGTCCGGTGCTGCCGTTGCCTCCGGTGCCATCGGCCAGACCGTTGCCACCGTTGCCGCCGATACCGGTGCCGTCAACGCTGGAGCCGACCCCGCCTGCGTAGACGCTGCCTAGACCGCCGGATCCGCCGTGGCCACCGCCTGCCGCGTTACCGCCGGTGCCGCCGGTAGCCAGTCCGGTCGCGGACCCACCGGGCCCACCGATGCCCTGGTTGAAGGCACTGGTGAGTTCCCCGTCACCTCCGACGCCTCCTACGCTGCCCGCTCCGGTGGCACCGCCGCCTGCGCCGCCGCCGGCGGCGCCCGATGTAGTGCCGTCCTGGCCGGCCGAGACCAGTCCCGCCCCGCCGGCACCGCCGGTTCCGCCGTTGCTACCTGCGCCGCCTGCACCGCCGGTCGCGCCATCACCGGTTCCGCCGGCCGCCCCGCTATTGGTGGCCAGAACGGTGCCGCTACCACCGTCACCACCTGTGCCGCCGTTGATCCCGCCATTGCCGCCGTTCCCGCCGGTAGCTTCGCCTTCCGCACTGCTGCCGGCACCGAAGGCGGAGATGTTGCCCTGACCACCGGTGCCGCCCTTGCCGCCGGCGGCCGTGGTGGTGCCGGCACCACCGGAGCCGCCGTCACCGCCGGTGGCAGTTCCGCTCGCGGAAGCCCCACCGTTGACGAAGACGCTGCCGCCACCACCACCGCCGCCACCGCCACCGCCGTAGCCCGGCCCGCTGGTACTGCCCTGAGCGCCGTCGCCACCCGCGCCGCCGCTGCCACCGATCCCACCGGTGCCGTTGCTGGCCCCGTCGCCACCCGCACCGCCGGCACCGCCATTGCCGTCGAGGCTGCCGTGGGTCCCTGCCCCGCCCGTGCCGCCGGTACCGCCGGCGCCGCCGGCCTGCGCGTCGCCCAACGAGTCGTACGTGCTGATGCCCTTGCCACCCTGGCCGCCGGCGCCACCGGCGCCACCTGCGGAAGACCCGTTCGTCCCGCTGGCGCCGGTACCGGTGCCGCTCCCATTGGCACCGCCGGCGCCGCCGGTTCCCGCCGTGCCTCCGGCACCACCGCCGCCGCCGTTGCCACCGTTGCCGGCGACCGCATTGCTGCCCCCGCCAGCGCCCTTACCACCGGCACCACCGGTTCCGCCCTTGGCGTCACCACCGTTTCCACCCTTGCCGCCGACGCCGTCGGTCGCTGTGGTGCCGTTCGTCGAGGTCCCGGCAGCGCCCCCGGCCCCCCGACGCCGCCATCGCCCGCCTTGCCGCCGGCGCCGCCGGCACCGGCATTGCCACCGTCGGCGCCGCTGCCGACGACAGCGTTGTCACCGGCGTCGCCGGTCGCGCCGTTCGCGTTACCACCGTTGCCGCCGACGCCACCATTACCACCGTCACCGGCGTCAGCTCCTGCGCCCGCGGCGCCCGCACTGGCGAACCACCCACCGGCACCGCCCGCACCAGCCTTGCCGGCGCCGCCGCCGGCGCCGCCCGCGCCACCGTTGCCACCGGTGGCGGCGCTGAGAATCACGCCGGCGTCGTGACCAGCGGCACCGTCGCCACCGTTGCCGCCCGCGCCACCGTTCCCGGCACCGCCGCCCTTGCCGCCGGCGCCGAACCAGTTCGAGCCCCTGCCGCCAGCACCACCGTTGCCGCCGTTACCGCCGGATTGTCCGGATCCGCCGTTACCGTCGCCGGTGACAAAGCTGCCGAGAGCGCCTGCGGCACCGGCCAATCCGTCTCCACCATTGCCGCCGATACCGGGCGTGCTGAACAGGCCCCACTGAGAGGCGTCACCACCAGCGCCGCCAGCACCACCATCGCCACCCGCGGTGACCGCGGTACCGCCAGCGCCGCCAGCACCACCGTGACTGAACCAGGCGAAGGGGCCGGCGGCACCACCGGCGCCACCGGCACCACCGTCATAGCCGGAGCCACCATCCCCGCCGTCACCACCGAACAGGCCGCCCTGCCCGCCCGAGCCGCCGTCGTCAATGCCGCCCGTACCGTCCGAGTCCCAGCCCGCGCCGCCGCTGCCGTAGATCCACCCACCGGCGCCACCGTCGGGGTGGGCGGCCGTGCCGTCAGTTCCGTCACCGAACGGCATCAGCCAATTGACGTCACCCCAGTTGAAGGAACCGTCCGCCTCGCCCGGCAGATCGAGCGAGGCCGCGCCGATGCCGCTTAGCTGCAGATCAGCCAGGATCGCATCCCAGGCGCCCGGCTCACCGAGACCGTCGAAGAAGGGCGTCCAACTACTGGGGTCGAAAACCACGGCCCAGGCGCCCGGGTCATCCCAGTTGGCGCCCAAGTCGGCGACGGCGGTTCCCAGCCCGTCACCGAACAGATCGATCAGCATGTCGTCGAAATCGGCGTGCGCGGCCGGCGCCATTCCGAACGCCAGGAATGCGCCGACCGCGGTACCTGCGCCGACGACCCGGCCGCCACTGCGAGCTTTTAGACCTGTGAATCCACTCCAACGCTGATGAGACATGGCACGTTTCCCCTAACGGCCTCATTAACGGCGATATAATGCGCCCTGATGCGAAGTTAGGTTAATCACGATTCTCTTGCGGTCAACCCTCGTCTATGCTTCCGGAAGTTTGATGGGCGGCTATTGACGTTGTCGCAACTTAAAGACCAGGCAAAACGGTCAAAAGGTTAACAGAAAAGTTAACGCAAAAAATATTATTCACAGGAAATAAGCAGCACTGCCGTATTTCTCAGGAAACGCCAACGCGCCACCTCACCGCGTTGCCCGGTCGAGAGTGCCGCGGAGGCCCAGCCGTCTGCGCCGAGCCATCACCGCCCGTGTCGCCGTCGCGCCCACGGCCGCCGACGGTGCTTCATTGCCGGCACCACGGACACACCGGCGCTAGACGGTCAACAGTCGACCAGCACCTACCCTCCGCCGCGCGGTAATAGCATTGCGCGCGTTCATATTTGACGTGCCAGCGCCGACCAACCACCTGCTGCTAGAACTGCTGAACGACCAGCGTTGGGCGCTGCCGGGCGCTCGTGATCAGTTGTCGTTAGCGCCGTTGGTACCGGGAGTTCCGGGTGCACCGGTGACGCCACCGTCGCCGCCGTTGGTACCGTCGCCGCCTTGGCCGGTGATACCCGCGGTGTTGCCGCCGATACCGCCGTCGCCTCCCCTGCCGCCGTCGCCGGTGCCGTCGACTCCGGGGGCGCTGCCATCGCCGCCATTACCGCCGTCGCCACCGGAATTGACTCCGTCCGTGGAGGTTTGGCCGCCGGACTGCCAGAAGGTGCTGTTGCCGCCGTTGCCGCCGGCACCGCCGGTGGCACCGCCGGTGCCGTCCAGCCCGCCGTCACCGCCATTGCCGCCGGTCGAGGTACCACCGGTTATCGCGGTACCCGCGGCAGCGGCCGGGTCGTAGGCCTGAATCCAGCCCATCCCGCCGTCACCGCCGTTACCACCAAGGGCGTCGCCACCGTTACCCGAGATCGCGACGCTGCCGGTGATACTTCCGTTCAGGGCGGCAACGTTGGTGAAACCACCGGCACCACCGATAGCGCCCGCAGCGCTGGCGGCGCCACCGGTACCGCCGGTGGCCGAGGCGCTCGCCACGCCGGTAGGCCCGGAGGCCAACACCAGAGCGGCGCCCCCGGCGCCGCCGGTGCCCCCGTTGGTGGCGCTGCCGCCAGCACCGCCAGTGGCACTGCCGCTCGCATCACCGCCGGTGGTAGGCGTGCTGCCGGAATAGCCGGATTGGATCTCGGCCCACGCACCGGCACCACCGGTGCTTCCGATGCCGGTACCACTCCCACCGTTGCCGCCGGTTGCGGTGCCGCCGGCAGTGCCGCCGGTTGCGGTGACGGTACCGCCACCGCCCGCACCGCCCGCGCCCCCGTTGCTACCGGCGCCGCCTACGCCACCGACGGCATGGCCGCCGGCAACTGCGCCACCGCTACTGGCGGCGATGGCTCCGGCCCCGCCGGCACCCCCCACGCCAATAGCGTCATCGCCCGCCCCGGCGTTGCCACCGCGGGCCGAGGAGTCGGTGACCGAGCTGCCGGTGCCGTTGACGGTGATGGTGGCCGCGCCGCCGATCGCGGTGTCGGAGCCAACCCCGGCGGTCGCGGTGCTGTCGGTGATGGTGCCGCCGGTGCCGGCGAACAGTTTGGCGTCGCTGCCCGCACCACCGGCGCCACCGTTTCCGCCGTAGGCGGAGCCGCCGGAGATGGTGCTGCCGGTCTGGCTGGCCCGGACGTCGCCGAGGCCGCCGGCCGCACCGGTGGCGCCGTTCCCGCCCTTGGCGGTGCCGTCGGTGATGACGTTGTTGTCGCCCTTGGTGACCACGTAGGCGTTGCCGCCGTTGCCGCCGTCGACGCCGCTCTGCCCGGCGCCGCCGTTGCCGCCGGTCGCGGCGCCCTGCGCGGTGGAGTTGATACCGCCGCCGCCCGACAGCCCCACGCTGATGCCGGCTCGGCCACCGTCACCACCGGTGACGCCGAGGCCCGTCCCGGTACCGCCGTTGCCGCCGGTGGCGGTGCCGCTGGCTTCGCTGTCGTTGCCGTTGCCGAGCGTGACGACCTGCCCGATCGACCCGGCGCCGCCGGTTCCGTGATTGGCACCCGCACCACCGACACCGCCGTAGGCGTTACCCGTGGCCTGCGAGCCGTTCCCGCCGGTGAGCACGCTGCCGACGCCGCCGGCTCCACCCGCGCCGCCGGTGGTCGCCGCCCCACCGGCACCGCCGCGGGCATATCCGCTGGCGGTGCTGTCGTTGCCGCGGCCGTACCAGCCGGTCCGGACCGTACCCTCGCCGCCGTTGCCGCCGATGCTGCCGGCCCCGTCACCGGTGCCACCGGCCCCACCGAGACCGGTACCGGTAGCCGTGCTGCCGGACATCAGGGCGAAGACCCCACCCTGCCCGCCGGCACCGCCGACACCAGCGTTGCTGCCGACATTGCCGGCACCACCGGTCGCAATCCCGTCAGTCACGGTGCCGCCGTTGGTGGCCCTGACGGTTCCGGCGCCGCCGGCGCCGCCGGTCCCGCCGTTGACCCCGCCGTTACCGCCGTTACCGCCGGTTGCGGTGCTGTTGGTGACGGTGCTGTCTTGCCCGTCGGCGCTGACCGTGGCCGAGCCGCCGGTGCCGCCGGTGCCGCCGTCGCCATCGGCACTGCCCACGCCACCGTTACCGCCGTCGCCGCCGGTCGCGGTGCTGTCGGTGATGCTGCCGCCGTTGGTGGCGCCGGTGGTGGCACCGCCGCCACCGCCGCCACCGCCGCCGCCGTGGCCTCCGGTGTTACCGGTCACGGTTTGTCCTGCCCCGCCGGCGCCGCCGTTCCCCCCGGCCGCACCGTCACCGATGGCGCCACCGTCCGCACCGTTGCCACCGTTGCCACCGGCACCTGCGGTGCCGGTGTTGGCCGCACCGCCGACGCCGCCGACACCGCCGTGCCCGCCGGTGAAGCTGCCCTTACCGCCGTCACCGCCCACACCGCCGACGCCGCCGTTACCGGCGCCGGTGCTGGCACCGCCGACGCCGCCGGCACCGCCGGAACCACCGGTCGTCAAGGTGTTGAGCGGGTTGTCGGGGTCAACGGGTGCCCCCGGGCCGCCGACCCCACCGTTGCCACCGTTGCCGGCGGTGCCGTCCTCGGAAGTTCCGCCGACGCCACCGTCGCCGCCGCGTCCGCCGGTCAGTGCACCGCCCTCGGCGTCGCCCACACCGCCGGCGCCACCGTTACCACCATTACCGGCGGTCTGTGTACCGGTCGCCGCACCGCCGACACCACCCGCACCGCCCTGCCCGGAGCCGTCGCCGCCGACACCGCCGTCGCCACCGGTACCGCCGTTGCCGTGATCTCCGCCGGCGCCGCCGGCACCACCAACGCCACCGGCGTACGCCGTGCCGTCCTCCTCAAAGCCACCACCGCTACCGCCGACGCCACCAGTACCGCCGTTACCCGACGCCCCGGCCGGCAGCGCGCCCGCCTCGCCGGTGGCACCGGCCTTGCCCTGCGTTCCGGTGAAGATGCCGCTCGATACCCCGCCCTGCCCACCGGCACCACCGGCACCGGCGATACCCAGGTCGCCGCCCTTGCCACCGGCACCACCGGTAGCCCCGACACCATCGGCACTGTTACCACCGGCCCCGCCGTCGGCACCGTTGCCCGCCGCACCCGCGTCACCGCCGAGGCCGCCGGCCCCGCCGTCACCGGCGTTGCCCGCGGTGTGAAGACCGAGGAAACCGCCCTTGCCTCCGGCTCCGCCGTTGCCTCCGACACCGCCGACACCGCCGTTACCGCTATCACCGCCGGCACCGCCAGCACCGCCGACGCCACCGGCTCCCTCGGCGTTGTCCGCGCCGTCGCCGCCGGCCGCACCGTCACCACCGGCACCACCGGCACCGGCATTGCCCCCGACACCACCGACACCGCCGTTGCCAGAGATGCCGAACAGCCCGGCCTGACCGCCGGCCCCACCGTTACCGCCGGCCCCACCGTTGAACCCGTTGCCGCCGTTGCCGCCGTTGCCGCCGGCCACACCGGGCTCGCCAGCGGTGTTGCCCGGGAAGCTCAGGCCGGCGGCACCGAGGGCGCCTGCGGCGCCGATCGCACCCGCACCACCGGCGCCACCTGCGCCGCCATTTCCGGCATTGCCGAATACGAATCCGGCATCGCCGCCGGCACCACCATTGCCGCCGACCCCGCCGGCCGCACCAACACCGTCAACACCGGCCGCACCCGCACCACCGTTGCCGCCGTTGCCCATCAGCCAGCCGCCGGCTCCACCATCGCCACCGTCGCCGCTGGTACCCAACGGGCCACCGAACGCGCCATCACCACCGGCACCGCCGTCACCGAACATGCCGGCGGCACCACCGGCCGAACCGTCAAGACCCGCGCCACCGTCACCGAACAGGAAGCCGCCGTTGGTCGCGGCATGGAACACACCGTCGGTATCGATGTAGGCGTCCGCCCCGTTGCTGAACACGCCATCGATGACCAGGCCACTGGAGATCAGGGTCTCTCCGATGCTGTGGATCGGGCTATAGATCAGGAAGTTGATGGTGTTGGCGACGAAGTCATCGAAGGCTTGCAGCGGATCAACCATGCCGCCCTCGGCCGCACCCGGGGCCATCCAGGACCAATCCGGCGTCGCGGTCTGCAGATCCGGCGACTCAAACCACGCTGCCGATTGAGCCAACATTTGGTCCAGGAAATCGTCGACGTCGGCGCGCGCGCACGGTGCCGCCGTCAACGGCGCCATCCCGAACGCCAGGAACGCGCCCGCCGCGGTCCCGGCACCGAGCGCCCGGTTGCCACGACGCCCCTTGAACTCACTTCGACCACGACGAGTCACGCTCATACCCCCCTTATGTGGCCCATAGTGGGCCCACATTGAATCCCAACAGATATCGAGGTTAACACCAATTCCAAAGACGGCAACTCGAGTGCATTATCCCGGACAGCCCCGGTCAACGCTCGTTTTACCAGCGCTTTTATGGGTAAACAGACACCGGGGTGATGGGAGCGAGCCCTAAGTGATTGCCTATCCGGAGACACTCAGGATGAGATCGACGCGCCGTTGACGTCCGAGCAGACGCTCTCGCAGAAAAGGTCAACGCGGCCACCCCATTTCCGGGGTGGCCGCGTTGGCCCGTCGAGCGTCTGCAGGTGGGATCAGCCGTCGGCTCCGGGGCCGTTCGGGCCGTCGCCACCCTTGCCGCCGTCACCACCGTTACCGAGGTTGCCGCCGTCGCCGCCGGCGCCGCCGGCACCGCCGGTGCCCGATGTTCCGGTGTTGGTCCAGCCGTCGCCGCCGTTGCCGCCGTTGCCGACCGGGCCGGCGGGTTGGGTGCCGGCGTTGCCGGATGTCGCGGTGCCCGAGCCGGTGCCGGCGTTGCCGCCCGCGGCCGGGGTGTCGGCGATGTTGCCGCCGTCGCCGCCGTCGCCACCGTTGGGGTTGGTGGCGTCACCGGCGGCACCCTTGCCGCCGTTGCCGGCAGTACCGGTGGCGCCGCCGTTACCGCCGTTGCCGCCGGCCCCGGTGGTTCCTGCGGTGCCGCTGGTGGCCGTGCCGCCGACGCCGCCATTGCCGCCGTTGCCGCCCTTGCCGCCGACCGCACCATCGCCGCCGTTGCTGCCGTTGTTGGCCTGGTCAGCGACACCGGACGCCACCGCACCGTCCGCGCCGTTGGCGCCGCCGCCACCCTCGCCGCCGCCGGCGCCGGAGCCGCCGTTGCCGCCGTTACCGCCGTTACCGGAGGTCGAGCCGCCCTTGCCGCCCGCGCCGCCGGCACCGCCCGCGCCGCCATCCTGGCCGGCAGTGCCGGACTGTCCCGCAACCGTGCCGGTGACACCGGCGTCGCCGGCCGTGCCGCTACCGCCGTCGCCACCCTTACCGCCGTTGCCGATCGCGCCGCCGTCGCCACCCTGGCCGCCAGCGCCGCCTGAAGCACCCGCGAGCGCATTCGCGTCGTTGGACGGGTCGTAGCCGGCGCCGCCGTCACCACCGTTGCCGGACGGGCCGATGGCCGGGGTTCCGGTGGCGCCATTGCCGCCGACGGTGCCACCGCCGCCGGCCGTGGTGCCGGCCGCGCCACCGGTGCCGCCGCTGCCGGCAATACTGCCGGGGTCGCCACCCTTGCCGCCGTTGCCGCCGTTCACAGTGGTGGCGTCGCCGGCGGCGCCGTTGCCGCCGTTGCCGCCCTGGCCTGCGGATCCGGCGTCGCCGCCCTTGCCGCCGTTGCCGTTGGTGCCGACGACGCTGCCGTTCTGCGCGGTTCCGGCGTTACCGCCGCTACCACCGGTACCGCCGGAGCCTGCCTGACCGCCATTGCCACCGGCACCGCCGTTGGCGCCGGCCACCGTGCCGGTGCTGGCGTCATAGCCGGCGCCGCCGGTGCCGCCGTTGCCGCCCGCGCCACCATCGCCGCCCTCGCCGCCGCTGCCGGCGGTGTTGACGGCCAGCAAACCGCCGTTACCGCCGTTGCCGCCCTTGCCGCCGTTGCCGCCGGCCAGGCCCTGGCCGCCGTTGCCGCCGTCCGGGTGGTTGACGTCGCCGGCAGTGCCGGCCGCGCCGTTACCGCCGACACCGGTCTTGCCGTCACCACCGGCGCCACCGTTACCACCGTTGCCGGCGTCGCCGCCGCTGCCGCCGTTACCGCCGCTGCCGCCGCTGGTGCCGCCGTCGGCGGCGTCGTCGCTGGCCGCGTCGTAGCCGTCGCCACCGGTGCCGCCGTTACCGGCCGGGCCGGTGATCGCGGTGCCGTTGCCGCCACCATTGCCGTCGGTCCCGCCGGTGCCGCCGGTGCCGTGCGCACCGCCTGCCCCACCGGTGCCGGCGGTACCGACGTTGCCGCCGTCACCACCGTTACCACCGGTGGTGGTCGTGGCGTCACCGTTGGCGCCGTCGCCGCCGTCGCCCGCGGTGCCGGCGTTGCCGCCCGCACCACCCGCGCCACCGTTGCCGTTGACGCCGACGTTCCCGTTGGTGGCGGCACCACCATTGCCGCCGGCACCACCGGCGCCACCGTTCATACCGCTGCCGCCGGACCCGCCGTTAGTACCGGAGTCGCCGGCGTTCACACCGTCGGTGCCTTCCAGACCGTTACCGCCGCTGCCGCCCTTGCCGCCGGTACCACCGGCGCCGCCGGCGCCGCCGTTGCCGGAGGTCGAGCCGCCCGCACCACCGGCACCACCCTTACCGCCGTCGAAGCCCACAGTGCCGTTGGTGCCGTCGATGCTTCCCACGGAGCCCGCGTTACCGTCGGAGCCGTTGCCGCCGGAGCCACCCTGACCGCCGTCCCCACCGTTGCCGAGGTTGCCGCCGTCGCCGCCCTTACCGCCGGCGCCACCGATACCGGCTGCGTTGTTGAAGCCGGCACCACCCTTGCCACCGTTACCGACCGGGCCGGTCACACCGGTGCCGGCATTCCCGGCCGTGCCGTTGCTGGATCCGGTACCGGCGTTACCGGCGGTACCGCCCTGGCTGGAGTCACCACCCTGGCCGCCGTTACCGCCGTCAAGGTGCGACCCGTCGCCGTCGGCACCCGCACCACCATTGCCGCCCGCGGCGCCATTGCCACCGGAGCCGGCGTTGCCGCCAGTACCGGCCAGCGCCGACGTGCTGCCGTCACCGTTGGTGCCACCGGCGCCGGCATTGCCGCCGTTACCGCCCGCGCCGGCCGTACCTGCGTTGCCGCCGGCACCACCGTTGCCGTCACCGGTGGTGAACGAGCCGTCCGCACCGGTCAAGCCCGCCACGGCGTCGCCGCCCTTGGCGCCCGAGCCACCATCGCCGCCGACGCCACCGGCCAGCGAAGCTGAACCGATACCGGCGTTGCCGCCCTTACCGCCGACACCACCCGAACCACCGGCCGTGCCGGAGTTGCCGTTGCCGTTCGCGTCGGTGCCGACACCGCTGGTGCCCGCGACACCGTCGCCGCCGTCACCGCCCTTGCCGCCATTGCCCAGGTTGCCGCCGTCACCACCGGCGCCACCGTCGCCGCCGGACGCGCCCGCCGCGGAGTCGGTGAAGCCGTCACCGCCTGCGCCACCGTTACCGGCCGGGCCGGTCACACCCGCGCCGTCGCTGCCAGTGTTGCCGTTCGTGGAGCCGGTGCCGGCCGTACCCGCGTTGCCGCCCTGGCTGGAGTTACCACCCTTACCGCCGTCGCCACCGTTGATGTACAGCGCGTTGCCCTGAGCACCCGCGCCACCGTCACCGCCCGCGGCGCCGTCACCACCGCTGCCCGCGTTGCCGCCAACACCGGCCAAGGCCGACGTCGTGCCGTCACCGTTGGTGCCGCCCACGCCGCCATTGCCGCCATTGCCGCCAGTACCGGCCGTGCCAGCGTTGCCACCGTCACCGCCCTTGCCGTCATTGGTGCCCGCAACACCGAGCGCACCGGCGTTGCCCGCGACCGCGTTACCACCATCGGCGCCCGAGCCACCCTTACCACCGGCACCGCCGGTCAGGGTCGACAGGCCGGTACCGGCGTTGCCGCCCTTGCCGCCGACACCACCGTTACCGCCATCGGTGCCGGAGTTGCCGTTGCCGTTGGCGTCGGTCCCGGAGCCGCTGGTGCCCGCCACACCGTCACCACCGTCACCACCCTGGCCACCGTTACCGAGGTTGCCGCCGTCACCACCGGCGCCACCCTTGCCACCGGAGGTGCCGGCCGCACTGTCGGTGAAGCCCTTACCACCGGCACCACCGTTACCGGCCGGGCCGTCAACACCCGCGCCGTCGGAACCGGTGTTGCCGTTGACAGAGCCGGTACCGGCCGTGCCCGCGGCACCGCCCTGGCTGGAGTCACCACCGTTACCGCCGCTACCGCCGTCGGCGTGACCCGAGACGCCGGCGGCACCCGCGCCGCCGTCGCCGCCCGTGGCGCCGTCGCCACCGCTACCGGCGTTACCACCGGTGCCCTGCGTACCGGCGTTGCCGTTGGTCGCCGTGCCGGCCGCGCCACCGTCGCCGCCATCGCCACCGGTGCCCGCGGTACCCGCGCTGCTGCCCGCGGTGCCGTCATAGCTGGCGTTGCCGGATTCCAAACCGTTCAGGCCGGCGGCACCGGCCCCGGCGTTGCCGCCCTTGGCGCCGCTGCCACCGTTACCGCCGGAGCCGGCATTGCCGGCCATCGATCCGCCGTTACCGCCGGCACCACCCTTGCCACCAGAGCCGCCATTGCCGCCGTTGCCGCCGTTCTCGGCCGCGGAGGTTGCGGCGGCCCCGTTATCGCCGGCCACACCGTTACCGCCATTGCCGCCCTGGCCGCCGTTGCCGTAGTCACCGCCGTTACCGCCCTGGCCGCCATTGCCGCCGGAGGTGCCGGCCGCCGCGCCGGTGTCACTGGCCGCGTCATAGCCGTTACCACCGTTACCGCCGTTACCGCCGCTGGTCACAGAGCTGCCCCCGGCACCATCGGTGCCGCCATTGCCGCCACTGCCACCGGTACCGGCAGCGCCGCCCGCACCACCACTACCGGCGGTGCCGACGTTGCCGCCCTGACCGCCCGCGCCACCGTCCTTGTAAGTGGCGTCACCGTCGGCGCCCGTGCCACCGTTACCACCGGCCCCGGCGTTGCCGCCCGTGCCGCCGTTGCCACCGTTGCCGTTGTTGCCGTAGCTGGTGGCGCCGAAGCCGGCGGCACCACCGTTACCACCCGCACCGCCGGCGCCGCCCGCACCGCCGTTGCCGCCGTCCTCACCGGCGCCGTCGTTGACGCCTTGCACACCGGTCTGGCCGGTGTAACCGGCGCCGCCGGCCCCGCCCAAGCCGCCCTTGCCGCCGGTTCCGCCGGCCCCGCCGTAGCCGGAATTCGAGTTCAGCGCAGTGCCGCCGGCCCCGCCGTCGCCGCCCTTACCGCCGCTGCCGCCCTGACCGCCCTGGCCACCGGCACCACCGCCAGTGCCGCCCTTACCGCCGTTGCCGCCGTTGCCACCGGCGCCGCCCTTACCGGCATGGAGGTTCTCCCCCAGGGCACCACTGTCGCCACCTTTACCGCCGGCGCCACCGTCGCCGCCGTTGCCACCGGCGCCACCGTCACCGACGCTGAACACCGTGGCCGCACCACCGTTGCCGGCGTTGCCGCCGGCGATGGTGAGCGCCTTGAAGCCCACGTCATTGGCGTGCGCGGCGTTGTAGGCAGCTACGTCAAAGCCGTCGCCACCGGCACCACCGTTGCCACCGTGGTCGGCCTTCTGCCCGTCGGCGCCGCTGGCCGCATGCTCGGTGGTCGAGCCGCCGTTCAGGCCACCCGCACCGCCGTGTCCGACGCTGCCCGGAGCCGCACCTTCGCCACCGTCACCGGCGTTGGGGTGCGCGATTGTGCCCGCAGCCCCGGCACCGCCGTTGCCGGCGATACCGGCGTCGCCGCCGTCGCCGCCCACGCCACCCAGGCCGTTGGTGCCCGCAGAACCCATGCTGCTGCCGGCGCCGGCCAGACCGCCTTGGCCACCCTGACCACCGTTGGCGCCGTCACCGCCGGCACCAGCGTTGCCGCCGACGCCGTTGCTGGCAGCGATGTCCCAATCACCTTGGGCGCCGTCGCCGCCCTGGCCGCCGTTGCCGCCGGCGCCACCGACACCGCCTGCACCACCATTGCCGCCGTCGCCGAAAAGACCCGAAGACTTGCCGCCGGCACCACCATTGCCGCCATTGCCACCAACGACACCGTTACCGGCCACCGCACCGGCGCCGGTACCGGCGTTCAGCCAGCTGCCGGCCGCACCCGCAGCACCGACCAGCCCGGCCGCGCCGATACCACCGGCACCGCCGTTACCACCGGAGCCGAACAACCAGCCCGCGCCATCGCCACCATTGCCGCCGGCACCACCATCGGCACCACCGAGGCCGCCGTCGCCACCGACACCCATCCAGGAGCCGCCGTCGCCGCCGTCGCCGCCGGCCAGACCCGCCAGACCGGCACCACCGGCCCCACCGTTGCCGAACAGGCCGGCCGCACCACCGTCGCCGCCGGCGACACCCGCGCCACCATCACCGAACAACCAGCCGCCGTCACCACCATTGCCACCATCGACACCGGCAACACCGATCGCCCCATTGCCGATAATGATCGAGCCGAACCCGAACGTCTCGTTGATGAAGTCGTTGACCTCGATGCCCAGCGGGCTGTCGATCCAGTCGACCAGGCCGTCATGCAGCGGGGTGTAGAACCACTGGTCCACCAGTGCGGTCAGGTCCAGCGGGTTGGAGTCGGCGGACATCGCCCAGTCGAATCCACCCGAGACATCCGCGTCAGCGCTCGGCCAGGCCGCCGGGCTGAACAGGTCAAGCAGCCAGTCCAGCTCGCCGTCGGCCTGTGCCGACGGCGCCGGCGTCAACGGCGTGATTCCGAACGCCAGGAATGCCGCCGCGGCCGAACCCGCACCGAGTACCTGACGACGCCGCCCCCCGTGGCGCCGACCGGCCCCAGCCTGCCCCGCGCCCTGACGCTTTCCTGCCATGTGCTTGCCTCAAGTCTCTACAGCGGTCCACCACAGTGAACGAATGGATATTCTAACGCGGCCCTTAAGTTAATGGGTTAGAACCCCCGAGTCAACACCCGAAATCCGCCCGGTTTCACAGACTCAATCTGACAAATGCCATGACATCCTCCGATGTCAAACGGGTCTAGCCGGGGTGCCGTGCGCGACACGCGGAATCCTCAGCCAACGCTGATGTTTACCTGTGTGCCAACGACTCGTGACCAATCAACCTGGGGAGATACGACAAGGCCAGCCGCTCCACCAGCGGAAGTTAGTTCACCTTCGTGCCCGTCATGCGCCGGGCGAACCATCACCTCCGTTGCCGCCATTGCCGCCGTTGCCCAAGTCGCCGCCGTTACCACCGGCGCCGCCCTTGCCACCGCCGTTGCCGGCTCCGGGCTGGGTGTAGCCGTCGCCGCCATCACCGCCGTTGCCGGCCGGGCCGCCCGGCGTAGCGCCGTCGGTTCCGCCCTGACCCGTGCTGCCGGTGCCCGCGGCTCCGCCGGTTCCGGCATTGCCGCCGGCGCCACCGGTGCCGGTGGCACCCACGTTGCCGCCGTTGCCGCCGTTGCCGCCGTCGATGTGCGTGGCATCGCCGTGGCCGCCGTCGCCGCCATCACCGGGCAGGCCGGCGCTGCCGCCGTTACCGCCCGCGCCGCCGTTGCCGTTGCCGCCCGCGGTACCGGTCGTCGAGGCACCACCGTTGCCGCCGTTGCCACCGTGGGCGCCGGTACCGCCCTTGCCGCCGGTACCGCCGTTACCGCCGTCGCTGCTGCCGCCGTTGCCCTGACCGCCCGCACCGGCCAACCCACCGGCGCTACCGCTCGTGGCCTGACCGCCCGCACCGCCGGCACCGCCGGTACCCGACGCCGAGGTTCCGCCCGCGCCGCCGTCGCCGCCCTGCCCGTACTGGTAGGGCGGGGCGAAGGTCATGGTGCCGCCGGAGCCGTTGCCGCCGTTGCCGCCGTTGCCGGCGGCTTGACCTGGCAGTGCGTCGCCGCCGGCCCCGCCGTTCCCGGCGGCGCTGTTGGCCCCGCCATTACCCCCGGCGCCGCCCTTGCCGCCGGTGCCGGAACCGGCCGCGTTGCCACCGGCGCCGCCTTCGCGGCCAACGCCGCCCCAGCCGCCGGTGCCGCCGTTGCCGCCATTGCCGCTCAAGCCGCCGTCGCCGCCGTTACCGCCGACCGCGGTGGTGTTGCCGCCGTTACCGCCGACCCCACCGGCGCCACCATTTCCGTTGGCGCCCAACGCATTACCACCGGCACCGCCAGGACCGCCCCAGCCGCCCAGGCCGCCCCAGCCGCCGTTGCCGCCGTTGCCGGTACCGGTCGCGTCGCCACCGTTTCCGGCCACCGCACCCGCGTCGCCGCCGTTGCCGCCGGCACCACCGGCACCACCGTCACCGGCGACCGAGTCACCACCCGTACCGCCCTGGCCGCCACCGAGGGCGTTGGTGCCGCCCGCAGCGCCACCGTTGCCACCGTTGCCGGTGCCAGTGCCGTCACCACCATCAGCACCGTTGCCGCTGTGTCCGGCATTGCCGCCGGCACCACCGGCGCCACCAGTACCCGAGCCGAACGCCTTGCCACCGGTGTTGCCGACGCCGCCGGAGCCGCCCGATCCACCGGAGCCACCGTTGCCGCCGTCGCCGTCGGCCGCGTTGGAATTTGAACCGGTGGCGCCATTTCCGGCGTTGCCGCCGACACCGCCGGAGCCGCCGGCACCGCCGTTGCCCGATCCGAGCGCCGCGCCACCGATGTTGCCCGAGCCACCGTTGCCGCCGTCGCCGCCGCTACCGCCGGACTGGCCGACGCCGTCGACGTCAGAGAGCCCGGCCGAACCGTCTCCGCCGAGACCGCCGGCGCCGCCGTTGCCGCCCGCGCCGCCGTTGCCGGTACCTGCGCCGGCGCCGCCGACACCACCATCACCGCCCCGGCCGCCGGAGGCGCCGTTGTTGCCGGCGTTGCCGGCCGTGGCCGTCGCGCCGGCACCGCCGGCACCGCCCTTGCCTCCGGTTCCACCAGCGCCACCGTTGCCCTGCACGGACACCGCACCACCGGACCCCGCGTTGCCGCCTTGTGCGCCAACCGCACCCACGCTGCCGGCGCCACCGGCTCCGCCGTTGCCACCGTTGCCGGCGTCACCGATCGTCGCGTTTCCGCCGGCACCACCGGTGCCGCCCACCGCATCAGTGGCGCCGCCGCCCCCGTCGCCGCCGCGTCCGCCGTTGCCGATGCTGCCGCCGGCACCGCCGGCACCACCGTTGCCGCCGACCGTGCCCGCCGCCGCGTTCGGGTCACCGGCCGCGTCGTACCCGTTTCCTCCGTTGCCGCCGTTGCCCGACGGGCCCACGGCCGGGGTGCCGGTGGCACCGTTGGTGCCGTCGACGCCGCCGGTGCCGCCGGTGCCGTGCGCCCCGCCGTTGCCGCCGGTCCCCGCGACGCTGCCGGCATCGCCGCCCTGGCCACCAGCTCCACCGTTCGGCGTGGTGGCGTCGCCATTGGCGCCATTGCCGCCGTTGCCGCCCTGGCCGGCGCTGCCGGCGTTGCCACCCGCACCGCCGTTGCCGTTGACGCCCGCACTGGCGGCACCGTTGACCGCACCGGCGTTACCGCCGGCGCCACCGTCGCCGCCGGAACCGGCCTCACCGCCGTTGCCGCCCTTACCGCCGTTGGCCCCGGCCACGGTGGGGCTGTAGCCGTTGCCGCCGGTGCCGCCCTGGCCGCCGTCGCCGCCGTCGCCGCCATGGCCACCGCTGCCCGCGGTGTTGATGGACAACAGGCCGCTGGCCCCGCCGTCGCCGCCGCTGCCACCCTTGCCGCCGGCGTCACCCGCGTGGCCGTCACCGCCGTTGGGGTTGCCGAGGGTGCCGTCTGCACCGGCCGCGCCGCTGCCGCCGATACCGGTGGCCGCACTGCCGCCGACGCCACCGTTGCCGCCGTTGCCGTTTGATCCGCCGTCGCCGCCGTCGCCACCGTTGCCGCCGTTGGTGCCCGGTGTGGCATTCGGGTCGGACGCGGCGTCATAGCCGTTGCCGCCCTGCCCACCGTTGCCCGACGCGGTGGTGATCGGGGCACCGCCGGTGCCGGTCGAACCGTCGGTTCCGCCGTTGCCGCCGGTGCCGTGCGCCCCGGCGTTGCCGCCGTTGCCGGCGGAGCCGACGTCACCGCCGGCGCCACCGTTGCCGCCGTTGGCTGTGGTGGCATTCCCGTCGCCGCCCTTGCCACCGTCACCGGCCGTGCCGGCGTTACCGCCCTGGCCGCCGTTGCCGCCATTGCCGTTGGCGCCATCGATGCCCGCGGTGGCCGTGCCGCCGTTGCCGCCAGCGCCACCCTGGCCGCCGCTGCCACCGCTGCCGCCGCTGCCGCCCTTGCCACCATCGGCTCCGGCGGTGCTGGCGTCGGCGCCGTTGACGCCGCTGCCGCCGCTACCACCGTTGCCGCCGACGCCGGCACTGCCGCCCTTACCCCCGTTGGCGCCGGTGCCACCGGCGCCACCGTTACCGCCCTGGCCACCGTTGGTGCCGGACTCGCCGTTGGCGCCGGCAGTGGCACCACTGAGTCCGGTGTAGCCGTTGCCGCCCTTGGCGCCGGCGCCGCCGTCACCGCCGTTGCCCGAGGCCGTGTGCTGAGTGGTGCTGCCCGCGAACAGACCACCCTGGCCACCGTTGCCGCCCTGGCCACCGTTGCCACCGGCGGTGCCATCCACACCCGCCGCTGAACTGTCAACGCCCGCAAAGCCGTTACCACCGGCGCCACCGTTGCCGCCGACGCCCGCGGCACCGTTGGTACCGCTGGCCGCCGCGCCCGCGGCGCCCTGACCACCGACGCCACCGGAGCCGGCGTTGCCACCGTTGCCACCGTTACCGCCGGCGGTGCCGTCGTGGTCGACGGCGCTACCGTCCGTACCCGTCGAACCGGCCGCACCCTTGCCACCGGAGCCACCATTGCCGCCGACACCACCAGCGCCATGCTGGCCGGCGGTCGAGCCGGTGCCGCCGGCACCACCGTTACCGCCGGCACCACCATTGGTGCCGTTGCCGCCGTTGGCACCCGGGGCCGCGCCGTCAGCACCGGTGAACCCGTTACCGCCCTTACCGCCGGCGCCACCATCACCACCGATACCGGACGCGGCGTGCGTGGTGGTGCTGCCCGCGATCAGGCCACCGGTACCACCGTTACCGCCCTGGCCACCACTACCGCCAGCGGTGCCATCCACACCCGCGGTCGTGCTGGCGGTGCCATCAAGACCCTTACCGCCCTGACCACCATTGCCACCAGTGCCCGCATTGCCATTGCTACCGCTGGCCGCAGCACCGGTCGGCCCCTGCCCGCCCGCACCACCGGAACCGGCATTACCACCGTTGCCACCGTTACCACCGGCAGTTCCGTTGACGTTGCCGACAGTCCCATCAGTGCCCGCACCACCAGCAGCACCATTGCCGCCGGAGCCACCATTGCCACCGACACCACCAGCACCATGCTGGCCAGCGACCGAACCGCTACCTCCGGCACCACCATTGCCGCCGGCACCACCATTGGTGCCACTGACACCATCAGCACCCGCCGTCAGGCCATTGCCACCGGTGAAACCATTACCGCCCTTACCACCGGCGCCACCATCACCACCGATACCGGACGCGGCGTGCGTGGTGGTGCTGCCCGCGATCAGGCCACCGGTACCACCGTTACCGCCCTGGCCACCGCTGCCACCGGCCGTGCCATCCACTCCGACGGTCGTGCTGGCAGTGCCATCAAGACCCTTACCGCCCTGACCACCGTTACCGCCGACGCCCGCATTGCCGTTGGAGCCATTAGCCGCCGGACCCGAGGCACCCTGACCACCGGCACCACCGGAACCGGCATTACCACCGTTGCCACCGTTACCACCGGCAGTGCCGTTGACGTTGCCGACAGTCCCATCAGTGCCCGCACCACCAGCAGCACCATTGCCACCCGAGCCGCCATTACCACCGACACCACCGGCACCGTGGTTGCCAGCGGTGGAACCGCTACCTCCGGCACCACCATTGCCGCCGGCACCACCATTGGTGCCACTGACACCATCAGCACCCGGAGCGACACCGTTGCCACCGGTAAACCCGTTACCGCCCTTGGCACCCGCGCCACCATCACCACCAACACCGTCTGCCGCACGCTGCGTCGTGCTGCCGGCCAGCAGACCACCCTGGCCACCGTTACCGCCCTGGCCACCATTGCCACCCGCGGTGCCGGCAGCACCTGCGGTCGAACTGTCAACGCCCGCAAGGCCCTTACCGCCCTGGCCACCATTGCCACCGGTGCCCGCATTGCCATTGCTACCGCTGGCCGCAGCACCGGTCGGCCCCTGCCCGCCCGCACCACCGGAACCGGCATTACCACCGTTGCCACCGTTACCACCGACAGTGCCGTTGACGTTGCCAACAGTCCCATCAGCGCCCGCACCACCAGCAGCACCATTGCCACCCGAGCCACCATTACCACCGACACCACCAGCACCATGCTGGCCAGCGACCGAACCGCTACCACCGGCACCACCATTGCCGCCGGCACCACCATTGGTGCCACTGACACCATCAGCACCCGGAGCGACACCGTTGCCACCGGTAAACCCGTTACCGCCCTTGGCACCCGCGCCACCATCACCACCGATACCGGACGCCGCATGCGTGGTGGTGCTGCCCGCGAGCAGACCACCGGTACCACCGTTGCCGCCCTTGCCACCGCTGCCGCCAGCGGTGCCATCCACACCCGCGGTCGAGCTGTCAACGCCAGCAAGGCCCTTGCCGCCCTGACCCCCGTTACCACCGGTGCCAGCATTGCCGTTGGAGCCATCAGCAGCCGGACCCGAGGCACCCTGACCACCGGCACCACCAGTTCCGGCGTTACCACCGTTACCGCCGTTACCTCCGGCGGTGCCGTTGACGCTGCCGACCGCCCCATCGGTGCCCGCCGAACCGGCCGCACCGTTGCCGCCGCTACCACCGTTGCCGCCGACACCACCAGCACCATGCGTGCCCGCCGTCGAACCGCTACCGCCGGCACCACCATTGCCACCGGCACCACCATTGGTGCCACTGACACCATCAGCACCCGCAGTCAGGCCATTGCCACCGGTGAAACCATTACCGCCCTTAGCGCCGGCACCACCATTGCCGCCGACACCGGAAGCCGCATGCTGGGTGGTGCTGCCCGCGAGCAGGCCACCCTGACCACCGTTGCCGCCCTTGCCGCCATCACCGCCGGCGGTGCCAGCAACCCCAGCAGTCAAGCTGTCAACGCCAGCAAGGCCCTTGCCTCCCTGGCCGCCGTTACCGCCGACACCGGCGTTGCCGCCAGTGCCATTGGCCGCCGGGCCCGTGGCGCCCTGACCACCGGCGCCACCGGAACCGGCGTTGCCACCGTTGCCGCCGTTGCCACCGGCGGTTCCGTTGACGCTGCCCGACGTGCCATCGGCACCCGTCGAACCAGCCGCACCATTTCCGCCGCTACCGCCATTGCCGCCGACACCACCAGCACCATGGTTGCCGGCAACCGAACCGCTACCACCGGCCCCACCGCTACCACCAGCGCCACCATTGGTGCCCGACTCGCCATCAGCACCCGCCGCCACGCCACTAAGACCGGTGTAACCGTCACCGCCCTGAGCGCCAGCGCCGCCATCGCCACCGGTACCGGTGGCGGCGTAGTTGATGCCGTCCGCAAGCAGACCACCGGCGCCGCCGTTACCGCCCTTGCCACCGCTACCACCGGCGGTGCCGTCCACACCGGCTGTCGAACTGTCAACGCCCGCAAGACCGTTGCCACCGGCGCCACCGTTGCCACCGGCACCGGCGTTACCGTCAGAACCGCCGACCGCAGCACCGCCGGCACCCTGCCCACCGGCACCACCGGCACCGGCGTTACCGCCCTTGCCACCGTCGCCGCCGGCAGTTCCGTTGTGGTCGAGCGCATTACCGTCGGCACCCGTCGAACCGGCCGCACCATTTCCGCCGCTACCGCCATTGCCACCGGCACCACCAACACCCTGGCTACCCGCAACCGAACCGCTACCACCGGCACCACCGCTACCACCGGCACCACCGTTGGTGCCCGACTCGCCATCAGCGCCCGGGGCCACGCCACTGAGACCGGTGTAACCGTCACCGCCCTTAGCGCCGGCGCCACCGTCACCGCCGATACCGGTGGCGGCGTGCGTCCCATCCTCGTTCAGGCCGCCGGCGCCGCCGTTGCCGCCCGCGCCACCGTTACCCCCGTCGGTCCCGTCCACCCCGGCCGTGGTGCTGCTGATTCCGGCCGAGCCCGTGGCACCGCTGCCGCCGTTACCGCCCACGCCACCGACGCCATGGAGGCCGGCGTTACCGCCCGCTCCACCGTTGCCACCGGCAGTGCCGGCTACCGCGTTCGGGTCCGCGGCCGCGTTGTAGCCATCGCCGCCCCGACCGCCGTTGCTGGCACCGATCGCCGCAGCACCATCACTGCCCTGCTGGCCGGTCGTGCCTCCCATGCCACCGGTGCCGCCGATACCGGCGACACCCGAGTCCCCGCCATTGCCGCCCGTGCCACCGTCGAGGTGGTCCGCGGTACCGGTGGCACCGGCGCCACCAGTGCCGCCGGTGCCGGCCGCACCGCCGGTACCGCCATTGCCACCGGCACCGACCTGACCGGCCACCCCCGAGGCACCGTCGTAGCCGAACAAGGAGTGCGTGACCCCCACGGCCCCAGCCGTTCCGGCCGCGCCGCCATTGCCACCGGCACCACCGTTGCTGCCGTCAGAACCGGACGTGCCGTTGGCGCCATTGCCGTCCCCGCCGTCGGCGAAGGTGCCGGCCGCACCATCGTCGCCGGTGGTGCCGGCCAGGCCCTCGCCGCCGACGCCACCGGCACCACCGTTTCCGGCCGCACCGCCCTTGCCGCCGGCGCCGATCACCCAGGACTTCGACGCGCCACCCGCGCCACCGTTGCCCCCGACTCCACCGTTGCCGCCGACACCACCCACACCGCCATTGACACCGGTCACACCGGCGGTCCCCGCAGTGCCGGTCACGCCGGCACCACCAGCGCCGCCAGCACCACCGATGCCGAACATCAGGCCGGCACCGACACCGCCGTCACCACCGTCGGCGCCGGTACCACCATTGCCGCCAGCACCACCGACACCGTTCCACCAACCACCGGCACCACCGGCACCACCGGCGTAACCGTCGCCGCCGTCACCGCCGGCGCCACCATTGCCCAACCAGCCCGCATCACCGCCGTCGCCACCGGCGACACCGGTCAACGAGCCGTCGTACCCGGCACCACCGTCACCGAACAACCACCCGGCATCCCCACCATTGGGATCCGACTCGGTGCCCACAGCACCGTTGCCGATGATGATCGAGCCGAACCCGAACCAGGTGTTGATGAAGTTGTCGACCTGTGTTCCGAACGGGCTCTCGATCCAATTCACCAGCCCGGTGTGAAACGGCTCGTACCACCACCGGTCAATCAGGTCGGTGATGTTGAGCGGGTCCCCAAGCCAAGCCTGCGCAGATCCCGGCTCGGTGTAAGCCGCGCTCAGCGCAGTGCTGACCTCGTCGCCGGTGAACAGCTGACTCCAGTTGAAGTCCGAGTCCCCTGTGTTGGAGTCGAACAACGACGCCCACGCTGTCGGGTCGAACATGTCGTCGAGATCGAAGTCGGCTTGGGCCTGCGGCACCACCCCGAATGTCAGGAACGCACTGACTGCACCGGCAGCG
The DNA here is from genome assembly GCA_024758765.1 of Mycobacterium sp. SVM_VP21. Lineage (NCBI taxonomy): Bacteria > Bacillati > Actinomycetota > Actinomycetes > Mycobacteriales > Mycobacteriaceae > Mycobacterium > Mycobacterium cavoris. Next base: position 1,872,810 of record CP101406.1, on the reverse strand, counting down.
CCGACCGCACGACGTCCCGCACTGCTGCGGTTGACGTGATGTCCTGAGCTACGACGCTTACGAGCCATGGGTACGACGCCTATCTGCCTTGATTCCGAATCAGTTGGGTGAGTTTTCGGCGCCGACGAACCGGCGCGGGTGTGAAATGGACTGCGGGAGAACGTAGTTAGCCATGGGTACCGTCGGTACCCTTCGTGCCACCGGCACCTCCGGCCCCGTCGCTTCCGTTGGATCCGTTGGTTGTGCCAACAGTGCCGATGGTGCTGGTGGCCTGTCCCCCGTTGCCGTGGACGCCGCCCGCACCGGCACCTCCGGCCGCACCACCGGTACCGGCGGCTCCGCCGGCTCCCGTGGCACCGGTACTGCCGGACCCGCCGGCGGCTACGCCACCGCCGGCACCCCCGGCGCCACCGTTACCGCCCGCACCGCCGTCGCCGCCGTCACCACCGGTGCCGCCGTCGCCGCCGTCACCGCCGTATGAGTGGCCCGAGCCTTGAGCATTGGTCGCCTTGCCACCGGTGCCGCCATTACCGCCCGACGCACCCTTCTCACCGGCACCGCCGTTAGCACCGGAGCCACCGGCACCGCCGGCGCCGCCGTCGCCGGAGATGGCACCGCCCTTGCCGCCGGCCCCACCGGCACCACCGTTGCCGCCGGAAGTGCCGTCCGCCCCGTCACCGCCGTCACCGCCGTCACCGCCGGTGCCGCCATGGCCCTTGCCGCGGGTACCGCCGGTCTCCGCGTCGGCCTGTCCGCCGGTCCCACCGTTTCCGCCGGCCGCTCCTGGGGCTCCGTCGCCGCCCTTGCCGGCATTACCGGCGTAGAAGTCGTCGCAGCCCAAGAACCTGGCGCAACTGTTGTTGCTGCCGTTGCCGCCGTTGCCGCCAGTCTGGCCGTTCTGGGTGCCGTTGGCACCGTCGCCGCCGGTATTGCCGTTAGCCGCTTGACCGGCCGGGGCGGTGTAGCCGTCGGCGCCGACCTTGCCGTTGCCGCCGTTGCCCCCGGCGCCACCATTTCCGACCAGGCCGCCGTCACCGCCGGCACCACCGATACCGCCGTTGGTTCCCGCCGCCGCGCCGGCGTCACCGGCCGCGTTGTAGCCATTGCCTCCGGCGCCGCCATTGCCGGACGTAATGCCAACCGGCGCACCGCCGTTGCCGGCGACGCCGTTGGTTCCGCCGCCGCCGGCGGTGGTCCCGGGCGCGCCGGCGTTGCCGCCGCTGCCGGCAACGGCGCCCGGGTCACCACCGTTGCCGCCCTTGCCGCCGTTGGGGTTGGTGGCGTTGCCATCGGCACCGCGGCCGCCGTTGCCGCCCGCACCGGCCGCGCCGGCGTTACCGCCGTTGCCGCCATTGCCGTTGGTGCCGACGGTGCCGTGGGCGGTTCCGGCGTCACCGCCAGCCCCACCGTTGCCGCCCGAGCCGGCCTCGCCGCCGTTGCCACCCTTGCCGCCGTCGGCGCCGGCTGCGGTGGGGCTGTAGCCGGCACCTCCGGTACCGCCGTCACCGCCGTCACCGGCGTCACCGCCCGCGCCACCATTTCCGGCGGTGTTGATCGCCAGGACACCGCCGTTGCCGCCGGCGCCCCCCTTGCCACCGTTACCGCCATCGGTGCCGGACCCGCCGACACCGCCGTTGGGGTTGCTGGCATTACCCGCGGTGCCGACTGCTCCGTTGCCACCGACGCCGGTCTTGCCGTCCCCACCGGCGCCACCATTGCCACCGTTACCGGCTGATCCGCCGTTACCACCGGCTCCACCATTGCCACCGCTGGTTCCACCGGCCGCGCCGGCGTCACTGGCCGCGTCATACCCGGCGCCACCGGCACCACCGTTGCCCGAGGCGGTGGTGACCGCGGTGGCGCCTGCGCCGATGCCGCCGTCGGTGCCACCGGTTCCGCCGGTGCCGTGCGCACCACCCTGACCCGCGGTGCCGGCTACATTGCCGGCGTTGCCGCCGTTACCGCCGTTGCCGCCGTTGGGGTTCGCGGCGGTGCCGGACGCGCCCTTGCCGCCGTCGCCGCCCTGGCCGGCGACCCCGGCGTTACCGCCCGCGCCGCCGTTGCCGTTGACGCCCGCACTGCCGGCGCCGCTGATCGCGCCGGCGTTGCCGCCCTTGCCGCCGGTGCCACCGATTCCGGCGCCGCCGCCCTTACCGCCGTTGCCGCCGTTGGCCGCGGTGGTGTCGCCGTCGGCACCCTTGCCGCCGCTGGCACCATGCCCGCCGACACCGCCGGAACCACCGGCGCCGCCGTTGCCGCTGGCACCCGCGGTGCCCGTAGTGGCTGTGCCGCCGGCACCTCCGGCGCCACCCGCGCCGCCCTGACCACCGGTGCCGCCGGTACCGCCGTCGCCACCGTTGGTTCCGGCTGCACCCGCGTTGGTGCCGGCCAGGCCGTCGCCACCGTTGCCGCCGGTACCGCCCGCGCCCGCGGCGCCGCCGGCGCCGCCGTTGGTGCCGCCGCCGCCGTTACCGCCCGCACCGCCCGCGCCGCCATTGCTACCGGTGTGGCCGCTGTCGCCGGGGGTGACACCGTTCAGACCGGTGTAGCCGTTGCCGCCCTTGCCGCCGGCGCCACCCGCGCCGCCGTCACCGGAGGCCGCGTGCGCCGTGGTGCTACCCGCAAGCAGACCACCCTGGCCGCCGTTACCGCCCGTACCACCGGCGCCGCCGGCGGTGCCGTCCACGCCGGCCGCCGAACTGTTAACGCCCGCAACACCTTTACCGCCGACGCCACCATTGCCGCCGACGCCCGCGGCGCCGTTTCGGCCGCTGGCCACAATGCCGTCGGGGCCCTGGCCACCGCCTCCTCCGGCACCAGCGTTGCCACCGTTGCCACCGTTGCCGCCCGCTGTGCCGTCGTGGTGCTCCGCAGTTCCGTCCGCACCGGTGGTACCGGTTGCGCCGTTGCCGCCGCTACCCCCGTCTCCGCCGGCTCCGCCCGCGCCACGACTGCCGTTCGCCGAACCCGTGCCGCCGGCGCCACCGTTACCGCCTTGGCCGCCGTTAGTGCCCGACTCGCCATTGGCGCCCGGGGTGGCACCGCTCAAACCGGTGTAGCCGTTACCGCCCCTGCCGCCGGCACCACCGGCACCGCCGACGCCGGAAGCCGCGTGCTGTGTAGTGCTGCCCGCAACCAAACCACCCTGGCCACCATTACCGCCCTGACCACCGTTACCGCCAGCAGTGCCGTCCACCCCGGCGGCCGAACTGTTAACGCCCGCAAGGCCCTTACCGCCGACACCACCGTTGCCACCGACACCGGCGGCTCCGTTGCTGCCACTGGCCGCCGGGCCGTTGGCGCCCTGACCGCCGGCGCCACCGGAACCGGCGTTGCCACCGTTGCCGCCATTGCCACCGGTCAAGCCGTTGTGGTTGATCGCGTTGCCGTCCACGCCGGTCACACCGGACGCGCCGCTGCCGCCGTCACCGCCATTGCCGCCGACGCCACCGGCACCGTGCTCGCCGGCGACCGAGCCGGCACCGCCGGCACCGCCGTTACCGCCCTGGCCGCCATTGGTGCCTGACTCGCCATTGGCGCCGGCCGTCAGGCCGCTCAAACCGGTGTAGCCGTTACCGCCCCGGCCGCCGGCACCGCCGGCGCCGCCGACACCGGAAGCCGCGTGTTGGGTGGTGCTGCCCGCAACCAAACCACCCTGGCCACCGTTACCGCCTTGGCCGCCGTGACCACCGGCGGCGCCATCGACACCGGCCGTCGAACTGCTGACGCCTGCAAGGCCTTTCCCGCCGGCACCGCCGTTACCGCCGACCCCCGCGGTGCCGTTGCTGCCGCTGCCCGCCGGGCCGTTGGCGCCCTGACCGCCGGCACCACCGGCACCGGCGTTGCCACCATTGCCGCCATTGCCGCCGGTCTGGCCGTTGAGATCAGTCAGGTTTCCGCCCGCACCGGTGGCGCCGGTCGCGCCGCTGCCACCGTCGCCACCATTGCCGCCGAGGCCACCGGCACCGTGCTGGCCGGCGACCGAACCGGTACCGCCGACTCCGCCGTTGCCGCCGGCACCGCCATCGGTGCCGGACTCGCCATTGGCACCCGGGGTGACACCGCTCAATCCGGTGTAGCCATTGCCACCGGCACCGCCGGCGCCCCCGGCACCGCCGACACCGGTGTCACCACGAGTGTGTCCATCCGCCTTCAGACCACCAATGCCACCGTTACCGCCCGCACCCCCGTGACCGCCGTCGGTGCCGTCTACGCCGGCCGTGGTGCTGTTGACTCCGGCTGATCCGGCAGCACCGTTACCACCGTTGCCGCCCATGCCGGCCAAGCCCAGCGCACCGGCGTTACCGCCCGCGCCACCGTTGCCGCCGGCGGTGCCGGGCGCCGCGTTCGGGTCCGCGGCGGCGTTGTAGCCGTCGCCGCCCCGGCCGCCGTTGCCACCGATGCCGGTCGCCGCAGCTCCGTCGACACCCTGCGTACCGGCCGTGGCTCCGGCGCCCCCGGCCTGGCCGCCGGCACCACCGGCGCCCGCCGTGCCGGTGGTGCCGCCGTTGCCGCCGGTACCACCGTTGATGTGCGCCGCCGTACCGGTCGCGCCGGCGCCACCGGTGCCGCCGAGCCCGGCAACGCCGCCCGCCCCGCCGCTGCCGCCATCACCGGCGTGGCCTGTCGCTCCCGCCGCACCGTCGGAGCCGAACAACGAGCGCGTGACCCCGGCGGCCCCGGCGGTGCCGGCCACGCCACCGTTGCCACCCGTGCCGCCGTTGCCGCCGTCGGTACCGTCGGTGCCATCTCCGCCGTTGCCGGTCCCGCCGCCGGCGAACGTGCCGGCCTTCCCGTCGTTTCCGTTGGTGCCGGCCAAGCCCGCGCCGCCGACACCGCCGGCGCCACCGTCACCTGCGGCACCGCCCTTGCCGCCCGCACCAAAGAACAACGCCTTGGACGCCCCGCCGGCGCCGCCGCTACCGCCGAGGCCACCATTGCCGCCGAGGCCACCATTGCCGCCGTTGACGCCCGCGGCACCGGTCGTACCCGCTACACCGGCCGCACCGTCGCCACCGGCACCGCCGACACCGCCGATGCCGAACATCAACCCGGCCCCGACGCCGCCATCACCACCGTTACCACCGGCACCACCATTGCCGCCGACACCACCGACACCGTTCCACCAACCACCGGCACCCCCGTTACCACCGGCGAAACCATCCCCGCCATCACCACCGGCACCGCCGTTGCCGAACATCCCGGCCGCACCACCGTCACCGCCGGCGAGACCGGTCAACGAGCCGTCATAGCCCGCGCCACCATCACCGAACAACCACCCGCCGTTACCGCCATCGGGATTGAGCTCGGTGCCCGCCGCTCCATTGCCAATGACGATCGACCCGAACCCGAAGATGTTGTTGATGACGGTGTCGACCTGAGTGCCAAACGGGCTGTTGATCCAATCGACCATCGCGTTATGCATCGGCTCATACAGCCACTGGTCAATCAGACCAGTGATGTCCAGCGGATCCCCTGCGGCCGGCACCGGGTCGGTGTAAGCCGCGCTCAGCGCGTTGGTCAGGTCAGCGCCGGTGAACAGCTGATCCCAGTTGAACCCCGGGTCCCACGTGCCACCGTCGAACAACGCAGTCCAGGCAGTCGGATCGAACAGATCTTCCAGCTCGAAGTCGGCCTGCGCCTGCGGCACTACCCCGAACGTCAAGAACGCACTGACTGCACCAGCAGCGCCGACCGCACGACGTCCCGCACTGCCGCGGTTGACGTGCTGACCTGAGCTATGACGCTTACGAGCCATTGGGGGGATGCCTATCTGCCTTGATTCGCGATTAGTTGGTTGCGTTTTCGTCGCCGGCAAACCGGCGCGAAAGGGTGCGCGTGAGGACGCGGCTAGCCATGGGTGCCGTCGTTACCCTTCGTGCCGCCGGCGCCACCGGCTCCGGCCTGGCCCGGCGAACCCTTATCCGCACTGACTGCACCACCCGCTTCGGCTCCACCGCCTTCACCGCGGGCGCCACCTCCACCACCGGCACCGGCCGCACCACCGGTGCCCGCATCGCCGGCGGTGCCAGCGGTCCCGCTGACACCGGCGCCTTGCGCGACACCCGCTGCACCACCGGCAGCGCCATTCCCGCCATTCCCGCCGTCGCCGCCGGCACCACCGGTACCGCCGTTGCCGCCGTTGCCGCCCTTGGCGTAGCCAGTGCCCTGGTGGTTCTCGCCTTTACCACCAGTACCGCCGGCACCGCCGTCGCCACCCTGCTCGCCGGCACCGCCATTGGCACCCGACCCACCGGCACCACCATTGCCACCGTTTCCCGAGATCAAGCCGCCCTTGCCGCCAGCACCGCCAGCACCACCGCTGCCCCCGGCAGTGCCATCCGCGCCCTCGCCACCGTTGCCACCGTTGCCGCCTTGACCGCCATAGGCTTTGGCGCCGATGCCGCCGGTTTTCCCATTGGCGCCACCACCCGCGCCACCTTGACCGCCGTCGGCTGCCTGGCCCCCGTCGCCGCCCTTTCCGCCGGCACCGCCAGTGATGGTGGGCGCCCCCCAGCTCGTGCTGCTCACACTGTTGCCAGTGCCGCCATCACCCCCGGCCTGACCCGGCTGGGTGCCATTGGTGCCGGCGCCTCCGGTACCGCCGTTGGCGGCTTTACCGTTCGGGGCCGTGTAGCCGTTGGCGCCCATCTTGCCGCTACCGCCGACACCACCGTTGCCACCATTGCCGATCGCACCGCCGTCACCACCGGCGCCGCCCTTGCCACCGTTGGTTCCAGCCGCCGCGCTGCCGTCGCCGGCCGCGTTGTAGCCGTTGCCGCCATTGCCGCCGTTACCCGACGCGCCCACCGCACCGGTTCCGGCCGCGCCGTCGCTGCCATCGGTGCCGCCGCCACCGGCCGTGGTGCCGGCTGCGCCCCCGGTACCGCCGGCTCCGGCCGCGGCACCCGGGTCACCGCCATTGCCACCCTTGCCACCGTTGATGGTGGTGGCGTTGCCATCGGCACCCCGGCCACCATTGCCACCCGCACCGGCCGCGCCAGCGCTACCGCCCTTGCCGCCATCACCGTTGACGCCGACCGTGCCATGGCTCGTGGTTCCGGCATTGCCACCGATGCCACCGTTACCACCGGAACCGGCCTGGCCGCCGTTGCCCCCGTTGCCACCGGCGGCTCCGGCTGCGGTCGGACTGAATCCGGCACCACCGGCACCACCGTTGCCGCCGCCACCACCGTCGCCGCCAGCGCCACCGTTGCCGGCGGTGTTGAGCGCCAGCGCGCCGCCATTGCCGCCCGCGCCGCCCTCGCCACCGTTGCCACCACCGGTGCCTGAACCACCGACACCGCCATTGGGGGCGCCGGACGTTCCCACGGCGCCGGCACCACCGGCACCACCGGTCTTGCCGTCGCCACCGGCGCCGCCGTCGCCACCGTTGCCGGCATTGCCACCGCTACCGCCGGCGCCACCGTTGCCGCCGCTGGTACCGCCCGTGGCGTTTGCGTCACTGGCCGCGTCGTACCCCGCACCACCCTTGCCGCCGTTGCCCGCGGGACCGGTGATCGCTGTGCCGGCGCTACCGTCAGCTCCCGCAGCACCACCGGTGCCACCGTTACCCACAGCACCACCCTGGCCGGCCGTGCCCGCGGTCCCGACGTCGCCGCCGTTGCCACCCTTGCCGCCGTCGACGTGGGTGGTGTCACCGGCCGCGCCGTCCGATCCGTCACCGGCCGTGCCGGCGTTGCCACCGGACCCGCCTGCTCCACCAGTCCCGTTGACGCCCGTACTGCCGGACCCGCCGGCAGCTACACCGCCGGCGTTGCCGCCGGCTCCACCGGAGCCGGCATTTCCACCGTTGCCACCGGAACCACCGTCGTTGCCGTCCGTCCCGGCCACGCTCACCTGCGCGCCGTCCAGGCCGTCGCCCCCGTGGCCACCCGACCCGCCAGCGCCGCCCTTGCCGCCATTGCCGCCGTTGCCCGCGACCGCACCACCCAGGCCGCCTCCACCGCCCGCGCCGCCATCGGTGCCATCACCACCGCTGGTACCCGAGCCGCCCGCGGTCGTAGCGCTGATGCCCTGCGCGCCGGTGAAGCCATCGCCGCCGGCGCCGCCGTTGCCGCCGTTGCCGTGGTCTCCGCCGTTACCGCCGTTGCCGCCGACGCCGCCGTTGACACCCGCGGTCGTCGAGCCAAAACCGTTGCCGCCGGCGCCGCCGTTACCGCCCGCGGTTGACGCAAGACCATCCGCTCCGTGGACGCCGGCGTTGCCTCCGGTGCCAACAGCTCCGGCCGCGCCACCGTTGCCGCCGACGCCCGCTTCACCGACATCGCCGCCGTTGCCACCGTTGCCACCGTTGATGTGGGCCGCGTCGCCGTCGGCGCCCCGTCCACCGTTACCGGCTATCCCACCGTTGCCGCCTTGGCCGCCCGCGCCGCCGTTGCCGTTAGCGCCGAGGTTTCCGGTACCGGTTGCGGTTCCCGCGTCACCGCCCTTGCCGCCATCACCACCGGTGCCGCCGGCACCGCCGCTGGTGCCGTTGCCTCCGTTACCGTCGCCGTCGGCGTAACTGCCCACCGCGCCTGCCTGCCCGGCACCGCCCTGGCCGCCGATGCCGCCCTTGCCGCCGTCACCGCCGTCGCCGGCATTGCTGTTGAGGCCGGTGCCGTTCCCGCCGCGGCCGCCATCACCACCTAAGCCGCCGTTGCCACCTTGGCCGCCGACACCGCCCAGCGCGCCGCCATCGCCGCCGGCGCCGCCGTTACCGCCGTTACCGCCGGTGCCGCCCTTGCCGCCGCCGTAGCCGCCGTTACCGCCGGCACCACCATTGCCGCCGTTACCGCCGTCACCGCCTTGGCCGCCGTTGCCGAGCAATCCGGCATTGCCGGCTGCACCGCCGTTGCCGCCCGCGATCGACAGTGCCTTGAAGCCAAGATCGCCAGCGTGGGCGGCGTTGTAGGCCGCCACATCAAACCCGGCACCACCGTTACCACCGTTGCCACCGCTGGTAGCGGCCAGCCCATCAGCACCACTGGCCGCATGCTCAGTACCGGACCCACCGGTCAGACCACCGATGCCCCCAAGACCAACCGCCCCCGGGTTCCCCCCGTCGGCACCCCGGCCGCCATCGGCGTTCCCCAGCATGCCCTGTGCCCCGTCACCGCCGTCGCCGGCGAGACCGGCGTTGCCGCCAGCGCCACCCTGGCCGCCTAAACCGTTGACACCCGAGGAACCGAAGCTCGTACCTGTGCCCGCCACACCACCGTTTCCGCCCAGACCACCATTGGCGCCGTCACCACCAACAGCCCCGGCACCACCGTTGCCGTTGCTGGTCGCCTCAGCCCACTCACCCAGCGCACCGTCACCACCGCGGCCACCGTTGCCACCGTTGCCGCCGACACCACCGGCGCCACCGTTGCCGCCGGTGCCGAACAGACCCGACGCTTTCCCACCAGCGCCACCGTTGCCGCCGTTGCCGCCGACCACACCGTTGCCGCCGGCCGCACCACTACCACCGTCGGCCCACAGCCCGGTCGCACCCGCTGCGCCTGCGGCACCAGCCGCGCCCACACCACCGTCGCCACCGGCACCACCGGACCCGAACAACCAGCCCGCACCGTCGCCACCGTTGCCGCCGGCACCGCCAGTTAGGCCACCCGCACCACCTGCGCCACCGACACCCATCCAGGAACCGCCGGCACCACCATCACCACCGGCCATACCGGCCAAGCCAGCCCCACCAGCACCACCGTTGCCGAACATCCCCGCAGCGCCACCATCGCCACCGTCTACACCGGCACCACCGTTACCGAACAGCCAACCGCCGTCGCCACCATTGCCACCATCAACACCGGCAACACCAGCTGCACCATTGCCGATGATGATCGAGCCGAACCCGAACGTCTCATTGATAAAGGTGTCGACCTCGATGCCCAGCGGACTCTCCATCCAGTCCACCATGCTGGCGTGCAGTGGCGTGTAGATGTACTCCTCGACCAACGCCGTCACGTCGAACGCATCACCGCCAGCCCAACCCGCCGACGGGTCGAACAACGACCCCCAATCCACCCCATTCGCATCAGCACCCGACCACCCCGACCAACCGAATGAGTCCAACAGCCAGTCCAACTCGCCATCAGCCGACGCCACCGGCATCCCCGGCGCCATCCCGAACGCCAAAGCCGTCGCCACTGCCGAGACCGCACCCGGCACCCGACGCCGTAGCCGAGCTGCGTTGATGCGCTCACTGATCACTAGGAAACCCTCACTACTTGACGGGAATGGCCGGCTCGTTGACCGTTGCTTAGAAGACCGGCGCTTTAGCTGGCGCCGCCAGTCCATCGATGGCAACCTCCGACAGCGGGCGCCTTATCTCGAGCGATAGACCGGGGCCGGTCAGCGCGACACCCGTAGCGTCGTCGGGACAAGGCAACTGCCACATCGGACATTTCTTCCATCTCGCGGACCAAAACTTTCTGAACAGTACATGAGCAAAGTCACATTTCCAACGCGGAATTCTCAGTAACAGGGACACCTGCACTCCAGGCCGGACGCCGCGCGATTGGAACAGGTTCAAATTGTCGTTAACTTGGGATCGGACGTGCCCGGCTGGGCCAGGTATGGGCCCGGTCGACTAGCCGTTTTCGCCGCGCGCTCCCGATTAGGCCAGGTGAAAGGCAACCGACCGGTGGGTCGGTGGCGAACGGACCGAGCGCGGCCAGGTTGACAGGACAAGTCGCCGAACCTTCCGCGAGGAAGCCTCGACACTAGAGTCTGTAGTCGGAAATCCTCACCAAGCGAATCACAGGGCATACACAGTTTTAACGTTCGCTTGAGTCGCGGCCGACTCCCAGCGCCAGTGTGTATCTGAGGACGTCTATCCACCTGTGGCGACCGCCATCACTTCTGGCAGCCGATCGCTTCGGCGGACCGAGCCCTGCACCGTCCCGAACAAACCCACGCCGGAAGACGTGGCTAGCCATGGGAACCTTGGGTTCCGCCGGTACCGCCCTGCCCGGTTCCGCCCGATGAGCCGGGGGCGCCGGTCGGTGTACCGCCGCCACCGCTGCCTACAGCTCCCGCGGTGCCGGCGGCACCGGCGCCGCCACCGTTCCCACCCGGTTTGCTGCTGTAGCTGCCGCCACCGCCTCCGCCGTTACCGCCGTTACCGCCGTTGCCGCCTTGGCCACTGTCGCCGCCATCACCGCCGGATCCGTTCGCGCTGGCGCCGCCGGCACCACCCGCCCCGCTCGTGCCACCAGCGCCACCACCGCCACCGTCACCTCCGTACGACGCTGGGTAAAGGCCCCAACCGCTGCCGCCGTGCCCGCCGGTGCCGCCGTTATTGCCCGATCCGCCACGCCCGCCGGTGCCGCCGTCGCCGCCGGCACCGTTCGTAGCGGTGCCGCCGGCGCCGCCCTGGCCGCCGGCACCACCGGCACCGGCGCTGCCGCCGCTGCCGCCCGATTTGCTGTTCGTGGGGCTGAAGCCGGCGCTGTGGCCATTGGTGCCGTTGCCGCCGGTACCACCGGTACCACCGGTACCACCAACGCCGCCGTTACCGCCGTCGCCGGAAACCGAACCGCCCTTGCCGCCATTGCCGCCCACGCCACCGACACCACCGGTGGCTCCATTGAGGCCGCCAGCGCCATCGCCGCTGCCGTCGCGGCCGTTGGTGCCGACCCCGCCAATACCACCGTTACCGCCGACACCGCCGTTACCGACGGTCCCCCCGTCGCCGCCAGCACCACCGTTGCCGCCGGAAGCGCCACCTTGGTTGGTCCAGCCGGGCGTACCGCCGTTACCGCCGTTACCGCCGACGCCGCCGGTGCTGCCAGCTCCAGCGGCCGTACCGCCGACACCGCCGTTGCCGCCGGCCCCGGCGGCGGCGCCGGGTCCACCGTTGTTGACCGAAGCGAGCGGGTTGGCGTTGCCGCCGTTGCCGCCGGTTCCGCCGGCGCCACCGACATGACCGGTGCCACCGTTGCCACCGGTGCCGCCCTTGCCGCCCGCCCCCGCAGTGTTCGGGATTGTGTGCGGGTTACCGCCGCCGTCGGCCGACACGCCACCAGTACCGCCGGCGCCGCCGTTGCCGCCATTGCCGTTGACACCGGTCGCGCTCGGTCCGGCGCCGGCCGCCCCGCCGTTGCCACCGAGCCCGCCGGTACCGCCGGTACCGCCGGTACCCAAGGTCCAGTCACCTGAACTGGTGCGGCCGGCTACCCCGCCGGCACCGGCATTGCCCCCGGCGCCGCCCTTACCGCCGTCGCCGTTGGCGCCGTCAGCACCGTGCACGGCACCGTTCTGGGCGGTGCCGCCGGCCCCACCATTGCCCCCGGCACCGCCTACGGCTCCGGCGCCGCCGTCACCGCCGCGTCCGCCGTCTTTCTGAGTCGCATTGCTGGTGCCGGTCGCGCCATTGCCGCCGGCTCCGCCGGCACCACCGGTGCCGCCGGCACCGCCCTTACCCGCGGTGTTGGCCGCCAGGGTGCCGCCATTGCCGCCCTGGCCGCCGTTGCCGCCCTGGCTACCGGCCGTGCCGGTGCCGCCATTGGTGCCCAAAGTGGTCGCGTTCGCGCCGTCGCCACCGGCCACGCCATTACCGCCAGCGCCGCCATTGCCGCCGTTGCCCGCGCTGCCGCCGTTACCGCCGGCGCCGCCATTGCCGCCGGTCGCACCCGCGGCGGTCGGGGTGTAACCGTTGCCACCGTCGCCGCCGTTGCCGGAGGGGCCGGTGATCGCACCGGCACTGCCGTCGGCGCCCGCGTTGCCGCCGCCGCCACCGGTGCCGACCGCACCACCGGAGCCGGCGGTGCCTGCGCTCCCGATGTCGCCGCCGTTGCCGCCCTTGCCGCCGTTGACATTCGACGCGTTACCCGCGGCGCCATCCGAACCATCACCGGCCGTGCCGGCGTTACCACCGGTGCCACCGGCACCACCAGTGCCGTTGGTGCCGACGCTGCCCGACCCGCCGACAGCCACACCACCGGCATTGCCGCCCGCACCACCAGAGCCCGCGTTACCACCGTTGCCGCCGGAACCACCGTCGTTGCCGTTCGCGCCGGCCGTGCTGACCAGGGCACCGGCCAGGCCAGCACCGCCCTTGCCGCCGGAACCTCCGGCACCGCCCAAACCACCATTGCCGCCGTTGCCAGCGATCACACCGCCCAGGCCGCCACCGCCGCCCGCACCACCATCGGTGCCGTTGCCGCCGCTGGTACCCGAACCTCCCGCAGTAGTGGCATTGATCCCGTCGTTACCGGTGAAACCGGCCCCGCCAGCTCCACCGTTGCCACCGTTGCCGTAGTCGCCGCCGTTGCCACCGGCACCACCCGCGCCACCATTGACACCCGCGGTGGCAGAGCTGAAGCCCGTGCCCCCATCACCACCATTACCGCCGCTGGTCGGGGCAACACCCTCAGCGCCATGCACCCCGGCATTGCCGCCGACACCACCACTACCTACCGCGCCACCGTCGCCGCCCGTACCTGCTAGGCCGACGTTGCCGCCATTGCCGCCGTTGCCACCATCGAGGTTGGTGGCATCACCGTCGGCGCCCCGGCCACCGTTGCCGGCTGCTCCACCGGCGCCACCCTGACCACCAGCACCACCGGTGCCGTTATTGCCCAGCGCACCGGTGCCGGCCGCGGTTCCGGCGTCGCCGCCCTTGCCTCCGCCACCACCGGTGCCACCGGCACCGCCGTCGGTGCCGTTGCCCCCGTTGCCGTCACCGTCGGTGTAGCTGCCCGCGGCGCCCGTCTGCCCGGCGCCACCTTCGCCGCCGATACCACCCTTGCCGCCAGCACCGCCGCTGCCGGCATTGCTGTTGGCGCCGATGCCATTACCGCCGTGGCCGCCGTCACCACCCAGGCCGCCGTCACCGCCCCGGCCACCGGCGCCGCTCAGCGCACCGGCGGCACCACCGGCACCACCATTGCCGCCGTCACCACCCGCGCCGCCCTTGCCGCCGCCGTAGCCGCCATTGCCGCCGGGGCCGCCATTGCCTCCATTGCCCCCGTTGCCACCGGCACCACCATCGCCGACCAGCCCGGCGTTGCCGGCGACGCCACCGTTACCACCGGCAATGCCGAGTGCCTTGAAGCCGAGATCATCGGCGTGCGCGGCGTTGTAGGCCGCAACATCGAACCCGGCGCCACCGTTACCACCGTTACCACCGTGATGGGCCGCCTGGCCGTCGGCACCACTAGCCGCATGCTCGGTAGTCGAGCCGCCGTTGAGGCCACCTTCACCGCCATGGCCGATCGCACCCGGGTTGCCCCCATCGGCACCACGGCCGCCATCGGCGTTGCCCAACGTTCCTTGCGCCCCGTCGCCACCATTACCGGCGACCCCGGCATTGCCGCCGTCGCCGCCTTGGCCGCCCTGGCCGTTGACACCCGACGAACCGAAACCGGCGCCCGCACCCGCGACACCACCCTGGCCACCGACACCACCATCAGCGCCATCACCACCAACAGCACCAGCACCGCCGTTGCCGCTGCTGGCCGCCACGCTCCAGTCGCCGGCAGCACCGTCACCACCCCGGCCACCAGCACCACCAACGCCACCGACGCCACCCGCACCGCCATTGCCGCCATCACCGAACAGACCCGATGCCCTCCCACCGGCACCACCATTGCCGGCATTACCACCAGCCACACCACTACTGCCGACAGCACCAACACCGGTACCGCCGTTGGCCCAACCACCCGCAGCACCAGCCGCACCAGCCAAACCAGCTACACCATCGCCGCCGATGCCACCGTTGCCGCCCGAACTGAACAACCACCCGACGCCATCGCCGCCAGCACCACCATCACCACCGGAACCACCAGCACCGCCGTCACCACCGATGCCCATAAACCAACCACCGGTGCCCCCGGCGCCACCGTCGCTGCCAGCAACACCGACCCCGCCGCCGCCGCCATCACCGAACATCCCGGCCGCGCCACCATCACCACCAGCGAACTCGCCATAGCCCGCGCCGCCGGCACCGCCGTCACCGAACAACAAGCCACCAGCACCACCGGCACCAGCCGCAGTCGTCGCAGTGGCGTCCACCCCCGCCGCGCCATCGCCGATCAGATACAGCCCTGTCACGCCATTGAGGAAGCCACCGACCTGCAACCCGAAATCAGAGTTCACCCATTCTTCGAGCGAGGCATGCAACGGCGCATACAACCACTGATCCACCAACGACGTCAGCCCCAGCTGGCCACCATCCGCCGAACCAACCCACGACGACACATCGACAAGAGCCCCGCCAGCACCCCCAGACCACGCCGCCGGCTCAAACACATCCAGCAACCAATCCAGCCCACCATCAGCCCGCGCCACCGGCACCGAATCCAACGGACCCGACCCAAAAGCCACCAACGCAGCCACCGCCGAACCCGCACCGAATATTCGTCGACCGGCGCGACTTGCGTTGCGACGCTTACCAATCACAAGGAGACCTCACTACTCGAACGGGGAGGGTCGATCCGCTACCAGCGGTCGTCGATCGGGGCCCGGCTATCCGATACCGCAGCCGACCCGTCACCGTCCGCGACACCCGCGGCGCGGCATAGACGAGGAACCCGCTGCATCGGTATTGCTTTCACCCCTGGGGACCAAACTGGGCCGACGCTACATGAGTGCCGATGCAGGTTCAACATCAAATTCTCAGATAACAACCCGGCTCGAAGAAACGTTTCATACCGCCAGTACGGAACGAATTTGAAGAATCGTTAACTTAATCGGTGCACCCGGCTAAGACCGATCGCCCGCCACACGCCTCTACGACGGAAACATCGGCGCACTTGACACCTGTTTTCTTCGGCGGAGCGGCGATGCTAACGAGGACGACTCGCAACTACAAGCGGTACCGCCGGTTATTTACAGCCAACCACAAACTTTACTCTCGACACGCTCCCGATAATTCAGAATGTCTCACAGGTTCGTCATAGGAATGGACCGCGAAACTGGTTGGACGCCGGCAGTCGCGCCGCCAACCGTCCAAGTTCCAGAAAGAGCCGGAAGTGCCGTGACGACAGGCGCTTTCCCGGTGGGATAGCGTCGCGGATCACGGTCGCCGAAGCCGCTACGGGGGCAGATGATCTCCATCAATCACGAGCCATCGCCTGACTGGACACCGCCCTTGCCACCCGAGCCGCCATCCTCACCGGCGGTGCCGACTAGCCCGCGGCGACGCCGCTGACACCCACCGCCCCGGCCGTGCCTTTACCGCCGGCGCCGCCGTCACCACCATTGCCGAGAGTGCCGCCGTCGCCACCCTTTCCGCCAGCTCCACCGGAGGCACCCGCCCCGGCATTGGGGTCGGCGGACGGGTCATAGCCATCGCCACCGTCGCCACCATTGCCCGACGGGCCGGTGGCTTCGGTTCCGTTTGCGCCGGCGAGGCCGTCGGTGCCGCCGCCACCGGTCGTGGTGCCCGCCGACCCACCCTGGCCACCGGTGCCCGCAATGTTTCCGGCGTCACCACCCTTGCCGCCGGCACCGCCGTCGAGGATGGTGGCATCGCCGTTGGCACCGTGGCCGCCGTCACCGCCTTGGCCGGCCGCCCCGGCGTTGCCGCCGCCGCCACCGTTGCCGTTGATGCCGACCACCGTGCCGGACTGTGCAGTGCCGGCATTACCGCCATCACCGCCGGAGCCGCCCGAGCCGGCCTCACCGCCGTTGCCGCCGTCGCCGCCGTTGGCGCCGGCGCTGGTCGGGCTGTAGCCGGCACCGCCGGTACCACCGGCCCCGCCGTCGCCACCCCGGCCACCGTTACCGCCGTTACCGGCAGTGTTGCTGTTCAGCAGGCCGCCGTCGCCACCATCGCCGCCCTTGCCGCCGTTGCCGCCGGCGTCGCCCTGATGGCCCGCGCCGCCATCGGGGTTGACCGCGTCACCGCCGATACCGGCCGCACCGTTGCCACCGACACCGGTGGCTGCGTTACCGCCGGCACCGCCGTTGCCACCGTTGCCGGCCAAGCCCCCGTTGCCGCCGGCACCGCCGGACCCGCCGTTAGTGCCCGGTGTGGCGGCTGGGTCGGAGGCCGCGTCGTAGCCATGGCCGCCGTTGCCGCCATTACCGGAGGCGGTGTTGACGGAGGTTCCGCTGGCACCGTTGGTGCCGTCGACACCACCTGTCCCACCGGTGCCGTGCGCGCCACCCTGCCCACCGGTTCCCGCGACATTGCCCGGATCACCACCGTTACCGCCGTTGCCGCCGGTCGGTGTGGTGGCATCGCCGGCGGCGCCGTTGCCGCCATCACCACCTTGGCCGGCCACGCCGGCGCCACCGCCCGCGCCGCCATTACCGTTGGCACCCGCACTGGCCGCACCGTTGACAGCGCCGGCATTACCGCCATCACCGCCGGCGCCACCGGATCCGGCTTCACCACCGTTGCCGCCGTTGCCGCCGTTGCCGCCGGCCGCGGCATCGGGGTCGGAGGCGGCGTCATAGCCGGCACCACCGGTACCACCCGCGCCGCCGTCACCACCTCGGCCACCAGCGGCGCCGTTCCCCGCATGGTTATCCGCCAGAACGCCGCTGGCACCGCCGGCGCCGCCCCTACCGCCGTTGCCGCCGGCCGAACCGGAACCGCCCGCACCACCGGTGGGATGGGCCGCCGTACCCGCGGTGCCCACTGCTCCGGTTCCACCGACACCGGTCGCGCCCCCACCGCCTTTTCCGCCGTTGCCGCCGTTGCCGTGCGAGCCGCCGGCACCGCCGGCACCACCGGCACCACCATTGCCGCCATTCTCGGCGGAGCTGGTGGAGCTGAAGCCGTCACCGCCTTGACCGCCGTTGCCGCCCGGACCGGAGTTCGCGGCGCCGTCGGCGCCATCAGTTCCCGTCGTACCGCCGGTGCCGCCGGTGCCGTGGTCGCCTGCGCCGCCACCGTTGCCGGCCGCACCGACCTCACCACCGTCGCCGCCCTTACCCCCGTCGGGGTTGGTGACATCGCCGTCGGCGCCCCTGCCACCGTCGCCGGCCGTACCTGCGTTGCCGCCGTGCCCGCCGTTGCCGCCGTTGCCGTTGGCGCCCGCGATGCCGGTGGTGGCGGCACCGCCACTGCCGCCCTGGCCACCGTTGCCCCCGGTGCCACCGGTACCGCCGCTGCCGCCGCGTTGACCGTCCAGGCCGGCGGACGTGGCGTTAGCCCCATCGCTGCCGTTGCCGCCGTTGCCACCGTGGCCACCGGTGCCGGCGCTGCCGCCGAGGCCACCGTTGGCGCCAGTACCGCCGGCGCCACCGTTGCCGCCCTGGCCACCGTTGGTGCCCGATTCCCCGTTGTCGCCGGCGTTGGCACCGCTCAGACCGGTGTAGCCGTTGCCGCCCTTGCCACCGGCACCACCATCGCCACCCACACCGGAGGCTGAGTGCTGGGTAGTGCTGCCGGCGAGCAGGCCGCCCTGGCCGGCGTTGCCACCCGCGCCGCCGTTGCCGCCGGCGGTACCGTCCACACCGGCCGACGAGCTGTCAGTTCCGTCGAAGCCCTTGCCGCCGGAGCCGCCGTTACCGCCGACACCTGCGGTGCCGTGGCTGCCGCTGGCGGCGGGCCCGTCGGCGCCCTGGCCGCCGGTGCCACCGGAACCGGCATTACCACCATTGCCGCCTTGACCGCCGGCCGTGCCGTCATGATCGGCCGCGGTGCCATCGATACCCGAACTTCCGGCCGCACCGTTGCCGCCGCTGCCACCGTTACCGCCGGCACCACCGGCACCGTGCTGACCGGCGGTGGCACCACTACCCCCGGCGCCACCATTGCCGCCGGCACCACCATTGGTGCCCGATTCACCGTCATCACCGGCATTGGCGCCGCTGAACCCGATGTAACCGTTGCCGCCGGCACCACCAGCGCCGCCATCACCACCGATACCGGTGGCCGCATGCGTGATCCCGTCGGCGTTCAGACCGCCGACGCCGCCGTTACCGCCCGCGCCGCCGTTGCCGCCCTCGGTGCCATCGACTCCGAGGGTCGTACTGCTGACCCCGGCGAACCCGGCGGCACCGTTGCCGCCGTTACCGCCGGCACCCGCACCACCGTTGGCGCCGGCATTGCCACCGGCGCCACCATTACCGCCGGCCGTTCCTGCTGCGGCGTTCGGGTCCGCTGCCGCGTCGTAGCCGTCGCCGCCCCTACCGCCACGTGCGGCACCGGTCGATGCCCCACCGCCAGTACCCGACTCGCCGTCGACACCACCGGCCCCGGCCTGGCCGCCCGCACCACCGGTGCCCGCCGTGCCGGTGGCACCACCGTTGCCGCCGCTACCGCCGTCATAATTGGCGGCCGTCCCGGCTGCGCCGTCGCCCCCGTTGCCGCCTACCCCGGAGTCGCCGCCGTTGCCGCCGGCACCACCGTTGCCGCCGTGACCGATCGCCCCGGCGCTTCCGCCCGAGCCGAACAGCGCATGGGTGCCGCCCGCGGCCCCGACTGTTCCCGCCGCGCCACCGTTTCCGCCGACGCCACCGCGGCCGCCGTCGGAGCCAGCGCTGCCATCGCCTCCGTTGCCGGAACCGCCGTCGGCGAAGGTGCCGTGCGTGCCTTCGGTGCCGTCGTCGCCGGCCGCGCCCTGGCCACCCGCACCGCCGGCGCCGCCGTTTCCGGCAGCCCCACCCCGACCACCGGAGCCGAACAGCAGTGCCTTGGACGCCCCACCGGCGCCACCGTTTCCGCCATTACCGCCGTTGGCGCCCGCAGCCCCGTTGCCGCCGTCGACGCCGGTAACACCCACCGCGCCGGCCGTGCCCACAACTCCGTCGCCACCGACACCGCCGGCACCACCGACACCGAACAACCAGCCTGCGGCGACGCCCCCGTCGCCGCCATCGCCACCGCCGCCACCGATACCGCCGGCACCACCGATACCGGCCCAGCTACCTCCGGCGCCACCCGTGCCACCGTCAAAGCCCGCAGCCCCGGCACCGCCGGCGCCACCGCTGCCGAACATTCCGGCCGCGCCACCCTCGCCACCGGCAACGCCCGTCAGCGTGCCGTCGTAGCCGGCACCACCATCACCGAACAACCACCCAGCATTGCCGCCATCGGGATCAAGTTCCGTGCCCGCCGCACCGTTGCCGATGACGATCGAACCGAACCCAAACACGGTGTTGATGAAGTCATCCACCGGCTTACCGATCAACGAATCATCGATCCACCACACCATCACCGCATGCAACGGCGCATACACCCACTGATCGATCAGCCCCGTGATGCCGAACGGGTCACCGAAACTCCCCGCCGCCGAACCCGGATCGGCATAGGCGGCGCCCAGCGCGTTGCTCAACTCGTCGCCGGCGAACAGCTGGTCCCCGTGACTGCCCAAATCCCAGGTGTTGGAGTCGAACAGCGATACCCAGGCACTCGGATCGAATAGGTCGTCGAGACCGAAGTCGGCGTGCGCGTGCGGCACCATCCCGAACGCCAAGAACGCGCTCAGCGCTGACGCCACGCCGACCGCCCGCCGTCCTGCATTGCCATGGTTGACGGGTTGACTTGTCCCACAACGCTTACGAGCCATTCGAATAACCTCGATCTTGTGAAAGGAGAAGGATCAGTACCAAAGTTCAAACGCCGACAAGCCACCACGACCGCGCGAAATGACGCTGCCCGCAAGGCGCGTCGAGCCGGGGACACGAGCGTTCGCGGAAATGGGCAGACGCCGTGTGTCATCACCTCGGGCTGTCATCGGCAAACCCCTGCCCTTCCTGCGTCGACCCGATATCAGCCGTGCGCTCCGGCAGTGCCCTCGGCGCCTTGCGCACCGGTATCCCCGGTGGCACCGGTGCTGCCGTTGCTGCCGTTCGTTTCGTGGCCGGACCCCTTGACTGAGGCAGTCCCCTTACTGCCGCCGGAACCGCCGGAGCCGCCCTGCCCGCCGTCGCCGCCGCTGCCCTTGGCCCCGCCTTCACCGCCGGTGCCGGCGCTGCCGTTGGCTGCGGTGCCGGCGGCGCCGCCTGCCCCGCCGTTACCGCCGGCTCCGCCGGTCCCACCGGTCCCGCCCTTACCGCCATCGCCGCCGTCGCCGCCGATGGCTCGACCGTTCCCGACACTGGTGGCATCAACGCGGCCGTTTCCGCCACCGCCACCGGCACCACCGCCGGCGCCTTGGGCTCCGGCACCGCCGGAACCGCCGGAACCACCAGCACCGCCGTTGCCCGCGTCACCGCGGATGGATCCGCCGTTGCCACCAGCGCCGCCCTGACCACCGTCACCGCCAGCGCTGCCGGCCGCGCCAGCCCCACCCTGACCGCCACGGCCGCCGTCACCGCCGTAGGCGTTGCCACTGCGGTCGTTCGACTTTCCGTAGCCGCCCGAACCACCGGCACCACCGTTAGCGCCTTCACCGCCGTTGCCTCCGTTACCACCGTTGCCGGCGGTGACGTTGGTGTGGTTCGTGTCATCGGCACCGGAACCGCCGTTGCCGCCAATCTGTCCAGGAGCACTGGCAGTCGTACCGTTGTCGCCGTTGCCGCCCCGACCGGTGCCGCCAGCACCAGCTGCGGCTTGCCCGTTAGGCGGCGGGTTGACCCCATTGGCACCGATCGCGCCGTCGCCACCGGCACCACCGTGCCCGCCATTGCCGATGTTGCCGCCGTCGCCGCCGTCGCCACCGGCCCCGCCGGTGCCGCCCGCTGTAGTAGCTGCGGCGCCGTTGCCGCCGTCGCCGCCGTTGCCGGCGGTGCCGACCGGCAGTGTGCCGTCCGAACCGTCTGCGCCACTGGTGGAGCCGTCTCCGCCGATACCCTTGGCTCCCCCGCTTCCGGCGTTGCCGCCGTTTCCGCCGTCGCCTCCGTTATTGCCGGCTGTGGTGGCATCGGCGCCATCACCGCCGTCGCCGGGAGTGCCCCCGTTACCGCCGTTGCCGCCGCTACCACCGTTGCCGGTGATGCCGCTTTGGCCGGTTCCGCCGACGGACACGCCACCGCCGGTGCCACCGCTACCGCCATGGCCGCCATAGCCGCCGTTACCGCCGTCGCCACCGGCCTGGCCGTTGCCGCCGTCGCCGGTCCCGGTTGCACCGGTGCGGCCTGCACCCCCGGCACCGCCGTCACCGCCGCCACCCCCGGTGCCGCCGGCGCCGCCATCACCGGAGATCGAGCCACCGAGCCCGCCGGTGCCGCCGTCACCGCCGTTGCCGCCGTGCAGCCCGGCGATGCCGGACTCACCGGCAACCGTCGCGTCGGTGCCAGCTTCGCCAGTCACCCCGTCGCCCCCGTCACCACCACGGCCACCATCGCCATGATCGCCGCCGTTACCACCGGCACCGCCGTTGCCGCCCGCAGCACCGGCCGCCGTATCGGTGTAGCCGTCGCCGCCCCGGCCGCCGTTGCCGACCGCACCGGAGTAGCCGATCCCATCCGTGCCGGCATTGGCCCCGCCACCGCCGGTGCCGCCGGCACCGACCGCGCCGGCATCGCCACCATTGCCGCCGGCACCACCGTCTATGTGCGTAGCGGTGCCGGCCGCACCGGCGCCACCGTCACCGACCGCGCCGGCATTACCGCCCTTGCCGCCGTCGCCACCATCGCCGTCGCCGCCGGTGGTGCCTGATCCGCCGGCGGCCACACCGCCGCCGGCACCTCCGGAGCCTCCAGCCCCACCGTCAGCGCCGCTGCCGGCGTTGCCGCCGTTGCCACCGTTGCCATCACCGTCGTTGTCGTAGGAACCCGTCGCACCAGCGAGGCCATCACCGCCGTTGCCACCCCGGCCGCCGGTACCACCCCGACCCCCGGTGCCGCCGTCACCGGTGATCGCGCCCCCGACGCCGCCAGCCCCGCCGTTCCCGCCGGAACCCCCTTGGGTGCCGTCGGTGCCCGAGCCGTCAACGGTGACACCGTCGATGCCGGCCTTACCGGCCCCACCGTTGCCGCCGTGGCCCCCGTCGCCGTGATCGCCGCCATCGCCGCCATCGCCGCCATTGCCTCCCGATGCCCCAGCCGCGGCGCCGGGGTCCTGCAACGGGTCATAACCGTCGCCGCCGGCGCCACCATTGCCACTGCGCACCGCAGCACCGACGTCGCCGTGATCGCCGTTCTTGCCGCCGGCACCGACAGTGCCGGCGTTACCCCCCGCACCGCCGTGTCCACCGACGCCGACATTGCCGCCGTTACCGCCGTCACCACCGTGAATATGGTCGGCGGTGCCGATCGCACCGCGACCGCCGTCGCCAGCTGCTCCGCCGGCACCGCCCTTGCCCCCGAAGCCGCCATCACCGTTGTGGCCCACCGCGTCGTTGGCTCCGGTGCCGGCGTCGCCGCCGTCACCGCCGCTCCCGCCGACGCCGCCTTGACCACCCGAGCCACCGTGGCCGCCGGCGCCATCGTTAGCCGTGAAATCGCCGTCGGATCCCGTGCGACCGGCGCCCCCGGCGCCACCGATGCCGCCGCGACCACCGGTGCCGCCATCACCGGGCAGGCCGGGCGCGGTGACACCGTCACCAGTGCCGTTGCCGCCTGCTCCGCCGGCGCCACCCTGGCCGCCGGCACCACCTTGACCGCCGGCGCCGGTCAGGCTGCCCAGACCACCCGCGCCGCCGTTGCCACCATCACCGCCGGCACCGCCATGGCCACCGCTCCAGACTCCGTTACCGCCGGCACCTCCGACACCGCCGTCACCGCCGGCACCTCCGACACCGCCGTCACCGACCTCCAGGGCCGCATTGCCGCCGTTGCCACCAAGACCGGCGCTTTGGTACCAGAACTGGGCAGTGAAACCCGTGCCGCCGTTGCCACCATCGCTGCCGCTGCTTGCCTGCGCGCCGGACGCGCCCCGGGACCCTTCGGCGCCAGTCCCGGTCGCGCCGCCGGTGCCGGCCCTGCCGCCAGCGCCGCCGGCACCACGCTGGCCCGGGTCGGCGCCGTCTCCCCCGCTACCACCATTGATGTGGGTTTCGGTGCCATCGGCACCGTTTCCGCCGGAGCCGCCGGCACCGGCCGCACCACCGATGCCGCCATCACCACCATCGCCGTTGCTGCCTGCGGTACCGAACAGGCCGCCGGCACCGCCGGCACCACCGTAGCCGCCAGCGCCACCTTGGCCGCCGGCACCGCCCGCCGCACCGTTAGCGCCGTTGCCGGCGCTGCTGGCGATCAGGCCCAGGGCGCCGGAGTCAAGGCCAATAAAGGTGCCATCGGCGCCATCGATGCCGACACCACCGCTGCCCCCGGCGCCCCCGACGCCACCGGCACCACCGGCGCCACCGATCCCGAAGAGCCAGCCGCCTTTGCCACCGTCTCCGCCAGTACCACCGATGCCGCCATCAGCACCGTTGCCACCAACGCCTGCGCTGACACCATCTGCACCACCGGCACCGGCGACGCCGACGCCACCCGTGCCACCGGTGCCACCAATGCCGAACAGCCAGCCGCCGGCACCACCGTCCCCGCCGTCCCCGCCGTCCACCCCGGCGCCACCGGCTCCACCGTTGCCGAATAATCCGGCAGCCCCGCCCACGCCACCCGTGTAACCGGCGCCACCGTCACCGAACAACCAGCCCCCGGCACCGCCATCGGGATTGTCCGCTGTGCCGGCTGCTCCGTCGCCGATCAAATACTGGCCGGCGACCTCGTTGATGAACCCGTTGACCTGGATGCCGAGGTCACTGTGGATCCAGTCCTCCAGCGAGTCGTGCAACGGTGTGTAGAACCACTGATCCATCAACGCCGTCAGATCGACCGCACCCGAATCCGCCGACCCCGACCAGGAACCGGCATCGAAAATGGCGCCCCCGTCGGCCGCAGCATTCTGGTCGGCTCCAATGGCCGTCGGCTCGATCAGATCCCACAACCAGTCCAACCCGTCGGCGTGCGACACCGGCGCGCCCACCGGCGCCAGTCCGAAGGCCAGAAACGCCGCTACCGCCGACGACGCTCCGACCGCCCGACCAGCTGCGTTGCGATGCCTGTTGGCCATCGAAAATCCCCTAATCTTCCTGTGTTTCCTTGTGTTTCGCGCGGAATACGCTTACGTCAGCCGTGACTGCCCGCGGTGCCGTCATGGCCTTGCGCACCGGTGTCCCCAGTCGCACCCGCATTTCCTTTGTCGCCCGAGGTCTCGTGTCCGGTCCCCTTGACCGAAGCGCCTCCCTTGCCGCCACCAGAACCGCCGGCCCCGCCTTGGCCACCCTCACCGCCAGCGCCCTTGGCACCGCCTTCACCGCCGGTGCCGCTATTGCCGTTGACAGCCGTGCCGGCCGCCCCACCCTGGCCACCATCACCGCCGGCACCACCAGCGCCACCGGTGCCACCGGCGCCACCATCGCCGCCGTCGCCGCCGATGGCTCGACCGTCTCCGAGGCTGGTGGCATCGACGCGGCCATTGCCGCCACCGCCACCGTCACCACCACCGCCGCCTTGGGCTCCGGCACCACCATTGCCGCCGGCACCACCAGCGCCGCCATTGCCGGCGTCACCGCTGATGGAGCCGCCGCTGCCACCGGCTCCACCGACACCACCCGTTCCGCCGGCGCCACCGGCCGCGCCGACCCCGCCGGCACCGCCATCACCGCCATCACCGCCGTAGGCATTTCCGCTGCGGTCATTGGACTTTCCGTAACCGCCGGCACCGCCGTCACCGCCCCGAGCGCCTTCACCGCCGGCACCGCCGTTACCGCCGTTACCGGCGTTGACGTTGGTGTGGTCCTTGTCATCGGCACCGGATCCGCCGTTGCCGCCCGCCTGCCCAGGGGCACTGCCATCCGTACCGTTGTCGCCGTTACCGCCTCGACCGGTGCCGCCGGCACCGGCTGCGGCCTGCCCGGCAGGCGGCGGGTTCACCCCGTTTGCACCGATGGCGCCAACGCCACCGGCACCGCCGTCACCGCCGTTGCCCTGGGTGCCCGCGTCACCGCCGAGCCCACCGTTACCACCGGCCTGGGCCACCCCACCGACCGCGCCGATGCCCGCGCCGCCGACGCCGCCGTTGCCACCATTGCCACCGGTCGCCGCGGCCCCGATGCCACCGTGCGCACCGTCTTGGCCGCTGCCGGTTCCGCCGTCACCGCCCACCCCGGCAAGGCCACGCTCGCCACCGGTTCCGCCGTTACCGCCGTTGCTGGCCGCCGCCGTGCCGCCACCGCCGATGCCTTGACCGCCGACGCCACCGTTGCCGGCGCTACCGCCCGCACCACCCCGGCCCCCGGCACCACCATCGCCGTGCAGGGCGATCCCGCCCTGACCGCCTTGGCCACCGCCGGAGCCGGTGCCGCCAGTACCGCCGTTGCCGCCGTTGGTGCCCACCACGCTGGCATCCGCACCGGAACCGCCATCGCCGCCGGAACCGCCGGAACCGCCCGCACCACCGACGCCACCGTTGCCCGCCACCGAGCCACCCGCGCCACCGGTACCGCCGTTGCCGCCCTGGGAGCCATCACCACCGTGCGTGCCGTTGCCTGCGTCGTCGGTGATTCCGCTCGCACCGGCCGCACCGGCGCCACCGTTTCCACCGGCACCGCCGGTGCCGACCGTTCCGGCGTTTCCGCCGTTACCGCCTTGGCCGCCGACCTGCGCGGTTCCGTCGCTGAGGATCTGGCCGGTGCCTCCGTTACCGCCGGCGCCGCCGTTCGACCTGCCCGCGGCCCCGTACGCGCCGTCGGCGGCACGGATCCCGTCGGCACCCAGGCCGCCGGTGCCGCCGGCACCCGCCTGGCCGATCACGCCACCGTCGCCGCCGTTGCCACCGGTGCCGGCCACCGCGTTGGCGCCACCGCCGGCGCCGTCGCCGCCGCGGCCTCCGGTACCACCGTTGCCGGCCGCTCCACCGGTGCCACCGGCACCGCCGCCGCCAGATGCTCCGGTGTTGCCGTTGCTGGCCGTGCCACCGGCACCACCGTTGCCGCCGGCGCCTCCCACGCCGCCGATGCCGCCGGCGCCGCCGTTTGCGGCGTTGGTGCCGTTGCCGTTGGCGTCGGTGATCCCGGCTCTGCCGGTGGCGCCCGTGCCGCCGTTACCACCGGCACCGCCCGCACCGGCCGCACCGCCCGCGCCGCCGTCGCCGGACACGGAGCCGCCCACACCGCCTGCGCCGCCGTTACCACCGGCGCCACCGTTACCGCCGGTGGTGCCGTTGCCCACCGCATCGGCGATACCGTTCGCGCCGACGGAGCCCGTGCCACCGGTACCACCGGCACCGCCGGTGCCGATCAAGCCGGCATTGCCACCGCGACCACCGTCGCCACCGGCCTGCGCCGTGCCGTCCGCCAGTAATTGTCCCGCGCCACCGTTGCCACCGCGGCCGCCGGCCGAGGCACCGGCATCGGCACCCGCGACACCACCTGCGCGCTGGCTGGCACCGTCACCGCTCAAGCCGCCCTGCCCGCCGGCACCGGCCAACCCGCCGCTACCGGCGTTGCCACCGACACCACCAGCACCGGCCACCGCCTGGGTGCCTCCCCCGGCACCGGCTCCACCGACACCGCCGAAACCACCGTTGCCGGCATCGCCGCCGGAACCACCGATCCCACCCAGACCGGCATCGCCCGCCGTGCCGTTGACCGCGAAACCGCCGACGCCGCCCCGACCCCCGACGCCACCATTGCCACCGTTGCCGCCATCGGTGCCGTCACCGCCGTTGCCGCCGACGAGTCCGCTGTTTGCCGCGGCGTCGATGCCCGCAACACCGGTCACGCCGTCCATGCCGCCACCGCCGTTGCCACCGTGACCACCGAGACCACCGGCACCGCCGTCCCCAGAGAGAGAGCCGCCCGCCCCGCCGGCACCGCCCACCCCGCCGGCAGCGCCATCACCGCCCGAGGCGCCGGCGCCCGAGGCGTGCGCGGCGTTCGCGCCGGCGCCGCCGGCGCCACCACGGCCACCGTCACCGACCGCGCCGCCGTTACCGCCGGCCCCGCCGGCGCCACCGATCTGCGCCGTGCCGTCGCTGAGCACCCGGCCGTCGCCGCCGCGGCCGCCCCGACCCCCGTCACCGCCACTGCCGGCGCCACCGGTGGAGCCGGCGGCACCGTTCCGGCCGGTCCCGGCGCCGTTACCGCCGCCGCCGCCGGCGCCCGCGGTGCCACGTTCGCCACCATTGCCGCCGTTGCCGCCGCTACCGGCAGTTGCGCCGGTGCCGCCACCGGTACCGCTGCCGCCGTTACCGCCGTTACCGGCATCACCGGCCACACCGCCCCGGCCGCCGGCGCCGCCGTTACCGTCGGTCGCGCTACCTCCGCTGCCACCGGCACCCCCGGCGCCACCGCTGCCACCAGTGCCGCCCGCGCCACCGGACTCGCCACTGTTGGGGATGACGAATCCCGCGGCCCCGCCGGTACCGCCGGCACCGCCCGCACCACCGGTGCCGCCCGCGCCGCCGTCGCCGGAGATGGTGCCGCCTGCACCGCCGACACCACCGACACCCCCGGCGCCACCGCTGCCACCAGTCAGTCCATTGCCTGCAGCGTCCCGCCCGCCCGTCGCCCCGGCAGCGCCGTTGCCGCCGTTACCGCCTGCGCCACCGGTGCCGATTGCACTCGCATCACCGCCGCGGCCACCGGCACCGCCGGCTTGCGCCGTGCCGTCGGCCAGCACCTCACCGTTGCCGCCGTTGCCACCGGCACCCCCGGCCGCACGGCCCGCCGCACCGTCGGCTCCGTGGGCCGCCTGCCCGCCGCTACCGTCGCCGCCGGCGCCACCGGTACCGGCCTGCCCTGCCGCGCCGCCACTGCCGCCCTTGCCGCCGGAACCTGCCACGGCGTTCGTACCGCCGCCGGCGCCGTCGCCACCGGCGCCGCCGGCGCCACCGTTGCCGGCCGCACCGCCCGCACCGCCGACCCCGCCGACACCCTGAACACCGGCACTGCCGTGCGCGGCGCTGCCGCCCGCACCGCCGCTGCCGCCATTGCCGCCGCTGCCGCCGTTGCCGCCGACGCTGGTGGTGTCACCGCCGTCGCCACCGTTGCCGCCGCTTCCCACCGCCGCATCCACGCCGTCGGTGCCGTCCGCGCCGGTGCCACCGGCACCCCCGACACCGCCTACGCCGCCGGCACCGCCATTGCCGCCGTCACCCGAAATGGAGCCCCCGGCACCACCGACACCTCCGGCACCGCCGTTGCCGCCGGCCGCCCCGCTGGTGCCATCACCGGCCCCGTTGGTTGTGCCGGTCGCACCGGTCGCACCGGCGCCTCCGGTGCCGCCGGCACCGCCATTGCCGACCGCACCCGCGTCACCGCCGTTGCCTCCCACACCGCCGGCCTGCGCCGTTCCGTCGGCCAGTAGCTGTCCGGCTCCGCCGGTCCCGCCGGCACCACCGTCGCCGCCGGTGCCGGCCGCCCCCACGGCACCACCCGCGGCCACCACACCGCCTGCCCCCTGACCGCCGGCGCCGCCGTCGCCACCCGCTCCCACCGACCCGCCGTTGCCGCCGAGTCCACCGGCCCCGGCCGCGGCATCGAGACCACCGCCGGCGCCGCTACCTCCCCGGCCGCCGTCTCCCGCGTCGCCACCGGCGCCACCGGCACCACCGACGCCGCCCGCGCCGTGCGCGCCTACCGTGCCATGCGCCGCGGTACCACCGGCGCCACCGTTACCTCCGTGGCCGCCTGCGCCGCCCGCACCGCCGTTGCCGCCATTGCCGCCGGTCCCGCCAGTGTCGCCACTGCCGGCATCCGCGCCACGGCCCGCTACTCCGCTCGCGCCGGCTCCACCGGTGCCGCCGCCACCGCCGAGACCACCGGCACCACCTGCGCCGCCGTTGCCCGAGACCGATCCACCGGCGCCGCCGGCACCACCGTTGCCGGCCGTTCCACCGGCACCGCCCTGCAAGCCGTTGCCGGCTCCGTTGGTGCCGCCAACCGCGCCTGTTGCACCATTGCCACCCGCGCCACCGGCACCACCGTTGCCGGTCGACCCGCCGTCGCCGCCCCGACCGCCGTCGCCCGCGGCTTGGCCCCCGGCGGTCGGGCTGAACCCGGCTCCACCGTCACCTCCGTTGCCGCTGACGGTGGCCGCCTGCCCGGCACTACCGGCCTCACCCGCCACGCCGCCGGCACCGGCACCGGCCGCACCGCCCTGCCCAGCAGCACCGGCCGTGCCTGCCTGGCCGCCGTGTCCGCCGTTGCCGCCGTTAATGTGCGCCGCGGTTCCGGTCGCGCCGGCACCACCGTTGCCACCGGCTCCGCTGGCACCGCCGTCGCCGCCGTCACCACCGGATCCGCCGTTGCCCGCGCCGCCGAACATGCCGCCGGCGCCGGCATTCCCGCCGACCCCGCCCTTGCCGCCGGTACCACCGGCGCCACCGTCGGTGCCGTCGCCGCCGTTGCCGCTGCCACCACCGGTGAAGCTGCCCCGGGCGCCGTCGTTGCCGGCCGCGCCCTCGCCACCGGTACCGCCGGAGCCACCATTTCCGCCGTTGCCGCCCTTGCCTACCCAGGTACCGCCACGGCCGCCGGCCCCACCGGCGCCACCGGTACCGCCGTCGACGTGCGCCGCCGTCCCGGCGAGGCCGGCGCCACCGGCACCACCGTTTCCGCCGTTGCCGAACAGGGACCCGCCGTCGCCACCGTCGCCACCGGCCTGCCCGGCGGCACCGTCGGCGCCGTCGCCACCGTTGCCGAACAGGGCGCCGCCGTTGCCGCCGGTACCGGCTATGCCGTAGCCGGCGGACCCGGCGTCAAGGATGCTGCCGGCGTCCCCACCGTTGCCGAACAGCCAGCCGGCGTTGCCGCCGCTGCCGGTCAGGCCGTAGCCGTCGCCGCCGTCGCCGAGCCACATGCCGCCGTCGCCGCCGTCGGGGTTGTCCGCGGTGCCGTCGGCACCGTCACCGATCAGGTACTGGCCGGCCACGCTGTTGATGACGTCGCTGATCTGCAGACCGATCGAACTGTTGATGAAGTTCTCGATGCCGGCGTGCATCGGCTCGTAGACCATGGAGTTGAACAGGTCCGTGAGCGGGTCGGTGCCCGCCGCCGACATCGGGAGCAGCCCGGCACTCCAGGTGTGGTCCAGGTTGGCCAACAGCGGCGACCAGGCCTCCGGGTCCCAGATCGTCTGCCACGACGACGGCTCATCGAGGTTGGTGACGGCCGCACCGAGATTGGCGCCAAGCAGATCGGCGACCCAGCCGAACTCGTCGGCGTTGGCGGTCGGCGCGGCGGACAGCGGACCCATACCGAATGCCAGGAAAGCACCCACCGCGGTTCCGGCGCCGATGATGCGCCCGCTGCGACGCGCCCCCCTGGTGTTCGCTGTCCGACGCTGGGCTCCGCCATGCCTCACGCTCATCGTTGTCATCCGCCTTTGTGTTCCGAAAGGTTGGTTGGGCCGAGTCGTCACCGGAGTCAGAAGCCGAACAGTCCGCCGAGCGCTCCGATGCTCACGCTGACCAGATCGGCGCCGGAGATGCCCAGGTTGGACAGCAGGCCGTCGAGGTCGAGGTCACCCAGACCCCAGGCCTCGGCCAGGTCGTTGACCGTCAGGTCGCCCAGGTTCAGGCCGGCGATCAGCGAGTCGAGGTCGACGGTGCCGAGGCCCAGCATGTTGGCGACCGAGCTCACGGTCACGCCGCCGAGCAGCCGCTGCAGCACGTCGTCCAGGTGGACGTTGTCCAGATCCAGGTCGGCCAGCAGGCCACCGACCTTGGCGCCGCCCAGCAGGGCGTCCAAGAAGCCGTCCAGGTGAATGTTGCCCAGCCCCAGGTCATTTGCGATCGAGCCCAGCGTCATTCCGCCCAGCACCCGGTCCAGCACGGTGCCGATGTCGATGTTGTCCAGGCCTAGCCGACCCAGCAGCGCCGCCACCGTCACATCCAGACCCATCTGGTCGATGGCGGTGTCGAGGTTCAAGTTGTTCAGGCCCCAGGAGCTGAGCACCGACACCAGGGACGTGTTCAGCAGGTCCGGGAATCCGTTGGTGACCGCGGTGATCAAGTCGACATCACCCAGGCCCAGGCTGGTCAGGAAACTGTCGAACGGCGTGGACAGGTGCAGGCCGGTGATGATCTCGCTGAGCTTCTCGTCGGACTGCCCGGTCGCACTGAGCAACTGCCCCAAGGTGATGTCGGCCAACGAGGTGCCTTTGGCCACACCGTCGGCACCGTCGCTGCGCAGGTTCTGCAGGGTCTGCAGCAGGGTGTTCTTCCCCATCAAGTCGTTGAGGGTGTCGCTGCAGGAAACGCCGTACAGGCCCGGCATCAGGGGGCAGGTGATGTCGGGGGTGGGCAGTTTGTCGCCGGCGAGCTTGCGTATCGTCTGGTCGCCCACGCCGGCTTCGGTCAGGATCTCGGTGAATCGCTGGTTGCCGACGTCGGTGCCTTCGAGCAGGCCGCCCAGCGTCTGGTTACTCATCTCGGAGCTCGCCAGGATCTCCGACAGCGTCATGTCGTAGCCCGCGCTGTTCAAGATCTGGATCACCAGGTCACCGAAGGTGATGTCGGTGCCGCTGTCGGTGCCGAAGAGCCCGCCGACCAAATCCTCGATCAGGTCGGCCAGGCTCTGGTCGCCGTAGCCGGCATCCTCCAGCAGCGGTATCAGCATGCTGCCGAGCGTCAGGTCCGCACCGCCGTACCGGCTGACCAGATCGGTGATGGTCGCGTCTTCGCCCACGGTGAGGTGGGCCAGGTCCTTCAGCGCGTCCCCGAGGGTGAGGTCGCCGAGGCCCAATTGGCCCAGCAGGCCGACGACCGTGGTATCGCTGACACCGGCCGAATGCAGCAGGCTGGTGGCCAGTTCGCCCACCGACTGGTCGCCCAGGCCCGCCCGGTCCAGCAGGTCGGCGAGCGTCGGGTTGCCGATGCCGACCTGGCCGAGCAGGCCGGTCAGCACGGCGGCGATCGACTGGTCGCTCAGGCCCACCTGGCCGGCCAGGCCGGAGATCGTCGGATTGCCGATCCCCATCGCCTCGAGCAGGTTGGACGCCAGGCCCGCCACCGACTGGTCGCCGATCCCGAACTCCTCGATCAGCCCGGTGACGCTCATGTGGCCGAAGCCCAGGGTGTCGAGCAGGCTGGTCAGCAGGCCGGCCACCGACTGGTCGCCGACGCCGAGTTCGCCGAGCAGGTCCGTCAGCGATGTGTTGCCGACACCGGCCAGGTCCACCAGCTGGCCCAGCTGCAGGTCGACGTGCTCGGTGTGCGACGCGACCAGCAGTCCGTTGAACAGCGGGATGGTCACGCCCCCGACGTCGATGCCGGCGGTGCCATACAGGAAGGCGTTGATGATCACGCCCGGCGCGTTGAGCAGGATCGTGAAGGCATTGCTCGGGTCGGCGGCGAGCTCGGCGGTGATCTCGTTGATCGCGTTAGAGACGGTGATGAACGGGCCGATCATCGCGAGCAGGGTGTGCAGGGTCGAACCCAGCTCGACGTCGATCTGCGCCGGCAGCGGCAGCGAGCGGACGGTGATCGTCGGAAGCATGCCCCAGCTGGTCAGCAGGCCGGTGACGTCGGCGGCCGGATCGGCGGTCAGTGTGACCTGATGCTGCTGGGTGAGCGGCGCCGCGGCGGCGGGCAGCGGTGCGGCCGCCGGGACGGCAGCGATCAGGCCGGCGCCGATGACGGCGATCGCGGAGGTGGCGTAGGGGCGAAGGGTCTGCAGCATCACGTTCTCCGAATCGATTCCTGGGCGGGCCGGCTACGCGCCACCGAATAGCGAGGCGATGAAGCCGCCGAAATCTCCGATATGGGCGTTGATCAGCACGAGATCCAGCAGGTCTTGCTGGTCCAGCAGGTCGTTCAGGCTCTGGCCGCCCAGGCCCATGACATCGAGCAGCGAGTTCAACGTGCCGTCCCCGAGCAGGTCGCCGAGCAGGCTGTCCAGATCGGTGGTGGCGAAGCTCAGGCCGCTGAGGAGGTCGCTGATGGACTGACCGCCGAGGAAGTCGCCGACCAGCGTGTCCAGGTCCGGGTGAGCGAAGTCCAATCCGCCGAGCACCGAGCCCAGCGACAGCTGGCCGAGCAGGCTGTCGAGCAGGGTGTCCAGGTGTGTGCCGCCGAGATCGGTGCCGCCCAGCAGCGAGCCGAGTGTCTGATCGCCCAGCAGGGCGTCCAGCAGTTGGTCCAGGTGCTGGTTGCCCAGGCCCGCATCATCGAGCAGCTGCCCCAGCGTGGAGGTGCCCAGCAGGTTGCCGATCATCTCGCCGAGGGTGGTGTCGTTGAAGCCCAGGTCGGTTAGCAGCGAGGTCAGGCTGGTGTTGTCCAGGCCCAGGCCGGCGACCAGGTCGTCCAACGACTGGTCGTTGTAGCCCAGGCCGGTGAGCAACGAGCCGAGGCTCATCGAGAAGGTGTCTTGTAGCAGCGTGCTGAGTTTCTCGTCGGCCATTGGTCCGAGCAGCTGGGCGATGGTCTGGTTGCCCAGACCCTGATCGGCCAGGAGGCTGTTGATGGTCTGGTCCTTGAACCCGCTGACGATGCCCTGGCCACCGATCTTGTCGGCGACGGCCTTGCCGCCGGTCGCCTTGATCAGGTCGTTGAGGGTCATGTCGCCGAAGCCGAGTCTCTTGAAGATCTTGTCCAGCGACACGTCGCCCAGCTGGGCGGCATCGGCAATGTTTTGGACCGTCAGCCCGGCTACGCCGGCGGCGCTCAGCAGGTCGCCGACCGTGGTGTCACCCAACCCGGCGCCGCCGAGGAAGTCGGCGGCCAAGGAACCCACGCTGACGTCGCCGAGGCCCATCGCGTCGATCAGGTCCGCCGGCGTGCGCTCACCGAGGTCCAGCGCGTCGAGCAGCCTAGGCAGGATGTCGCCGACAGTCACGTCACCCAAGCCCAGGGCCTCGATCAACGCGACCGGTGTCTGCTGACCGAGGCCCAGTGCGTC
Organism: Mycobacterium sp. SVM_VP21; assembly: GCA_024758765.1. NCBI lineage: Bacteria > Bacillati > Actinomycetota > Actinomycetes > Mycobacteriales > Mycobacteriaceae > Mycobacterium > Mycobacterium cavoris. The sequence goes on along the minus strand of CP101406.1, from coordinate 1,838,113 downwards.
AAGGAGGTCGGTGGCCAGGCCCGAGATCGGCTCGTCGGCCAAGCCGAGCTGGTCGAGTAGGCCGGTGACGGTCGGATTGCCGATGCCGGCGGCATCGAGCGCCGCGACGAGCGCGCCGGACACCGACTGGTCGGCCAATCCGACATCGCCGAGCAGGTCGCCCAGCGTGGGATTCCCTATGCCGATCGCGTCGAGCAACGTGGTGGCCAGGGCTGCCAGGGACTGGTCGCTCAGTCCGAGGTCGCCGACGATGTCGATCAGGTTTTTGTGCCCCAGCCCCATCGCGTCGAGCAGGCCGGTAGCGAGCTGCGCGGCGGGCTGAGCACCGATGCCGATAGCGTTGATCAGGTCCAGCGGCGTCTGCTGGCCCAGCCCCACCCCGTCGAGCAGGCTGGTCATCATCGATCCGATCGGCAGATTGCCGATCCCGATTCCGCCGAGGATGTCGGTCAGGCTCTTGTTGCCGAGGTGGGCAGCGTCGAGCACCTGGTCGAGCGTCAGCTCGATGTCGAACGGCTGGGCGTCGACCAGCAGTCCGTTGAACGCCGGAACGGTGATGCCCAGCAAGGTGATGGTGTCGGTCCCGTTGAGCCAGGCGTTGAGCAGGGTGGCGGGCGCATTGAACAGGATGCTCAGGGTGTTGACCGGGTCCGCCGCGATCGCGAGCCAGATCTCGTTGAAGGCGTTCGCGACGGTGATGAACGGCCCGACCGCCGAAAGCATCGTTCCCAGCTCAGACGGCAGTGAACCAGAGTCCACCTGCTGGGCCAGATTGTCCAGGTTCGCCGCGGTGTTACGGAACAGGTCCTCCCAGGTGACCAGCACGTCGGACGTGTTTGCGACCAGCCGCAGAGCCGGCTGCTGCACCGGCCCCGCCGGCCGATCGGAGTGCCCTAATGCCAGATCAGATGCCTGAGTCGGCATCGAGGCGACGCTGACGACGCTGGCGCCGACCACCGCGATGCCACCGGTGACGTACGGACGAAAAATCTGCTGCATTGGACTTTTCTTCCACGTTAGAGGACTAAACTGCTCAAAGGCTACATGAGTACCAGGCAAAGTCCAGGGGCATTTTTCCTCAGGTTGCGCGACAGATCGGGACGCGAAGCGGCCCAAGTTAACGCCGAACAGACCGTTCGAGGCGGCGTTCGCACCCCGTTTTTCCTCAATGCACGGGCGAACGCACGGCGTTAGAACAGTCTGACCTGCGAAAATCTCGGGAAGCCCCCCGGAGATCCCCACCCGTCCCTGATTTACGACGAGTCATGGTTTCTCTCACAGCATCGTCAAAGGAATAGTGCACGATGTTGCGTGGTTCCGCAGCAGTTTGGGGGAATTTCGCGGAAAGACGTCCGCTGTGACGCCGTCATGGCGGCGTAGATGCGTCCTTAGCAGCCAAAATGGGGGGAGCGGCGCTTCTTGGTACGCGCTGGTGTACTCACCGACGATCAATCAGAGTCTGCGGCAGACCGGGCTCAGCGGCGTTCCAGGTCTGGCGGATGGCGTTCGGCGGCCGATTCGTCAGCGGCCAGTTCGTCGATGGGGAACCACTGCGCAGGCGCCGACCCCGACGCCGCCGCCAGCGATCTTGGCCGGCGATCCAGCACGCGTCAGGTCAGCCGGTCGCAGCCTGGTGTTCGTGACGATGTGCCTGCTGCTGTAGCAGGTCCACAAATGAAGGTGCGCTGGGCGCCGTCTCCGACGGCGCCCAGCGCACCTATCACCTGTTGGGGGTTACTGCTGCTGGCAGAGGTTGTCCAGGACGTCGATCTGACCGCGCAGCTGGTCGCGCAGCGGCTGCTGGACGGCGTCCTCGGGCGAGTGCCCAGCCAGGTAGTTGATGCTCAGCGCCTCGAGCGTGTCGGCCATGTCGCCAGCGGCCTTCGACAGGTCGGCCGGGGTAGCCGGGTTGGCCTCGAGGTTCTGGTGCAGGAAGGCGCCACCGGCGAACAGCGAAAGCCGCGCGTTGGTGCCCACCGCCAGGTCACCGGCCAGGTCGCCCGGCACCGGGTTCTGCAGGTTGGTGTTGAACTGGGTGCCCTGACGCACGACGCCCTGCGCCTCGCAGATCTTGCCCTTGGCCTCGGCACGCTGGTCGTCGGAGAACTTCTGGCTCGTCGACGGGTGGAACCAACCGAAGATGGCCAAAACGATGCCGATCACGGCCAGCGCCAACGCGGCAATCGTGGGCACCGACAACGCCGGCGCGGGAGTGGAAGATTGCGGAAAACCCGCGGTCTTAGGCTTGGCAGAGGAGGATTCGCTCGCAGAAGTCTCAGGCATTGCGCGATCGTAACGGCACAGCTCCGAATAGTCACGCTGAACCGAGATCCGGCGCGTTGGCGGTACCCTCATGTGCGATGTTGAGCACCGACTTGCAGACCACACCGCGCCGCCTCACCGGCTGGGGCCGCACCGCGCCAAGCGTGGCGCAGGTGTTGTCGACCCCGGATGCCGAAGTCATCGCCAAGGCGGTGGCTCGCTCGGCCGATTCCGGAAGACGGGGCGTGATTGCCCGTGGCCTGGGCCGTTCTTATGGCGACAACGCCCAGAACGGCGGCGGCCTGGTGATCGATATGACCGCGCTTAACCGGATCCACTCGATCTCCTCTGACCGCGGTCTCGTCGACGTCGACGGCGGGGTGAGCCTGGATCAGTTGATGAAGGCGGCATTGCCCTTCGGATTGTGGGTGCCGGTGCTGCCCGGGACTCGTCAGGTCACCATCGGCGGAGCGATCGCCTGCGACATCCACGGCAAGAACCACCACAGTGAGGGCAGCTTCGGCAACCACGTGGTGTCGATGGAGTTGCTGACCGCCGACGGTTCGGTGCGGCACCTGACCCCGGACGGCCCGGATGCTTCAGAGACTGCGTTGTTCTGGGCCACGGTCGGCGGCAACGGTCTGACCGGGATCATCCTGCGCGCCACGATTGCCATGACGCCGACCGAGACGGCGTACTTCATCAACGACGGCGACAACACCACCACTCTTGATGAGACCATCGCCTTCCACAGCGACGGCAGCGAAGCCAACTACACCTATTCCAGTGCGTGGTTCGACGCGATCAGCCCGCCGCCGAAACTGGGCCGCGCCACCATCACCCGCGGACGCTTGGCCCTGCGCGACGAACTGCCCAAGAAGTTGGCCCGCAACCCGCTGAAGTTCGACGCACCGCAGCTGATGACGGTGCCCGACGTCTTCCCCAACGGGTTGATGAACAAGTTGAGCCTGAGCGCCATCGGTGAGCTGTACTACCGTCGCGGCGGCCACTATCGCGGCAAGGTGCAGAACCTGACGCAGTTCTATCACCCGCTGGACCTGCTGGGTGAGTGGAACCGCGGCTACGGCCCGGCCGGCTTCGCGCAGTACCAGTTCCTGGTGCCCACCGAGGCCGTCGAGGAGTTCAAGAGCATCATCATCGACATCCAGGCCAGCGGGCACTACTCGGCGCTCAACGTGTTCAAGCTGTTCGGACCGGGAAACGAGGCGCCGCTGAGCTTCCCGATGCCCGGCTGGAACGTGTGCCTGGACTTCCCGATGAAACCCGGCGTCAACGAGCTGCTCAACGAACTCGACCGCCGCGTGATGGAGTTCGGCGGCCGGCTCTACACCGCCAAGGATTCCCGCACCACAGCGGAGAATTTCCACGCCATGTACCCGCGGATCGGCGAATGGATCGCGGTGCGCCGCAAGGTGGATCCGGACGGTGTCTTCGCCTCCGATATGGCCCGACGTTTGGAGCTTCTGTAGATGGTGTTCGACGCGACCGGTAATCCCCAGTCGATTCTGCTGCTGGGCGGCACGTCCGAGATCGGTTTGGCGATCTGTGCGCGCTACCTGCGCAACGCCTCGGCCAGCGTGGTGCTGGCCTGCCTGCCCGGTGATCCCGGCCGCGACGGCGCCGTGGCCGCGATCCAGGCAGCCGGCGCCAAGTCGGTGCGGATCGTCGACTTCGACGCCCTGGACACCGCAAGCCACCCGGCGATGATCGACTCGGCGTTCGGTGACGGCGATATAGATGTGGCGATCGTGGCGTTCGGGATGGATGCCGACGCCGAGGAGCTCTGGCATAACCAGGCCAAGGCGGTGCAGGTCGCCGGGATCAACTACACCGCAGCGGTATCGGTGGGCGTGTTGCTCGCCGGCAAGATGGGCGCCCAGGGATTCGGGCAGATCATCGCGATGAGCTCGGTGGCCGGTGAGCGGGTGCGCCGGACCAACTTCGTCTACGGCTCCACCAAGGCCGGGCTCGACGGCTTCTACCTCGGCCTGGGCGAGGCGCTTCGCGAAGACGGGGTGCGGGTGCTGGTGATTCGGCCCGGCCAGGTGCGCACCCGCTTCTCCGCGCACGTCAAGGAAGCGCCGTTGACCGTCGACAAGGAAGACGTCGCCGAACTGGCGGTGGCCGCGGCCGCCAAGGGCAAGGAGATCGTCTGGGCGCCAGGGGCGTTCCGCTACGTGATGATGGTGCTTCGGCACGTCCCGCGGGCGATCTTCCGCCGGCTGCCGATCTAGCCGATGAGCCGCGCCGGTCTCGTGCGTCACACACGTCACGCGGGGGAAGGTTGCGGTGAGTTGCCCACCTTTGAGCGACAACGATTGTCGCTCAAAGGCGGGCAATCGCCATATATCTCTTTCCGAGTGACAGTTGGGGCTGGTGGTGGTCGTGCGTAACGCGCTGAACACAGTGGCCCAGATGCTCCTGGCCGCCGCGCTGGCCGTCGTCGTCGCGGTGGTTGCCCTGGTGGCGATCGCCCGGGTGCAGTGGCCCGCATATCCGTCGTCGAACCAACTGCATGCGCTGACCACCGTCGGGCAGGTCTGTTGCCTGGCCGGATTGGCCGCCGCCGGGTGGCTCTGGCGGAGGGGCCGGCGTGCCGTGGGCTGGATCGCCGCGGTGGTGTTCGTCTCGGCGTTCTCGGTGGTGACCCTGGCGATGCCGCTGGGCGCCACCAAGCTCTACCTGTTCGGGATCTCGGTGGACCAGCAGTTCCGCACCGAATACCTGACCCGGCTGACCGACAGTCCCGCGTTGGCCGACATGACCTATCTCGGGCTACCGCCGTTCTACCCGCCGGGCTGGTTCTGGCTCGGCGGGCGGGCCGCGGCCTGGACCGGGCTGCCGGCCTGGGAGATGTACAAGCCGTGGGCGATCACCTCGATCACGGTGGCCGTTGCGGTCGCGCTGGTGCTGTGGAACAAGATGATCCGCTTCGAGTACGCGCTGCTGGCCACCCTCGCCGGGGCGGCGGTGACGCTGGCCTACAGCTCCCCGGAGCCCTACGCGGCGATGATCACCGTGCTGCTGCCCCCGGTGCTGATCCTGACCTGGTCCGGCCTGCAGGCGGGTCACCGGCTTCCCGCTCCCGCTCCCACCCCCGCTCCCACCCCCGCCGAGCGTGAAGCTGCGCTCACGGTGGGAGCCGAGCGTGAAGCCAGCTTCACGCTCGGCGGGTTCGGCGGTAGAAACGGCTGGGGAGCCGTCGTCGGCGCCGGTGTCTTCCTGGGCTTTGCCGCCACCTTCTACACCCTGCTGGTGGCCTACACCGCGTTCACGGTGACGCTGATGGCGCTGCTGCTGGCGGCGTCGCGGGCGGTCAAACGCGCCGGCGTCAAAGCCGCGTTGAGCCCGCTGGCCCGACTGGCGGTGATCGGGGTGATCGCCGCGGCCATCGCCTCCATCACCTGGACGCCCTACCTGCGCCAGGCGCTCTACCACCCGCCCGGCGAGTCCCGCAGCGCCTTCCACTACCTGCCCGGCGACGGCGCCGAGCTGAGCTTCCCGATGCTGCAGTTCACGCTGCTCGGAGCACTGTGCCTGCTGGGCACGCTGTGGCTGGTGACGCGGGCCACCAAGTCAACCCGGGCCGGGGCGCTGGCGATCGGCGTCGTCGGCGTCTACCTGTGGTCGCTGCTGTCGATGCTGTCCACCCTGGCTCTCACCACTCTGCTGAGCTTTCGGCTCCAGTCGACGCTGACGGTGCTGCTGGCCACGGCCGGAGTATTCGGCTTCATCGAAGGCGCCCAGGCTCTCGGCCGGGCCGCGCAGGGCTGGCACACCATCGTCTATCCGGTCGCGACCGCGGTGGGGCTGGCCGGGGCGATCGCGTTCAGCCAGGACATTCCCGAGGTGCTGCGGCCCGACATCACCGTCGCCTACACCGACACCGACGGCCACGGCGACCGCGGCGACCGACGCGCACCCGGCGCGGCGAAGTACTACGAGGCCATCGACGCCGCCATCACGCAGGCCACCGGCAAGCCGCGCAACGAGACCGTGGTGCTCACCGCCGACTACAGCTTCCTGTCCTACTACCCCTATTGGGGCTTCCAAGGGCTGACGCCGCACTACGCCAACCCGCTGGCGCAGTTCTCCGCGCGCGCCGCCGCCATCGAAGCCTGGTCCAAGCTCGAGACGCCCGAGCAGTTCACCCACGCGCTCGACGACTTGGCGTGGCCGGCGCCGACGGTGTTCCTGATGCGGCCGGGCGCGGGTGACAGCTACAGCCTGCGGCTGGCCAAGGACGTCTACCCCAACCATCCCAACGTGCGGCGCTACACCGTGGAGCTCGATGCGGCCCTGTTCGCCGGGCCGCAGTTCCACGTGCAGAGGATCGGCCCGTTCGTGCTTGCCATCCGCACCTGACGGACGCCGTCGAGGACACCGATAGCATCTGGTCCGTGACCGATACGCGCGCTGACTTCCGGATCGCTCGGGCTGTCGCCGTCGTCGCCGGCGTGCTGGGCACCCTACTGGCGATCCTCACCCCCTTATTACCGGTCAACCAGACCACCGCTGAACTCAACTGGCCGCAGAACGGTGCCCTGGCCAGTGTGCAGGCACCCTTGATCGGCTACGTCGCCACCGACCTCGACATCAGCGTGCCGTGCCAGGCCGCGGCCGGTCTGACGCCGGCCAGGTCGGTGCTGCTGTCCACGGTGCCCAAGCAGGCCCCCAAGGCCGTCGACCGCGGACTGCTCATCGAACGCGTCAACGACGACCTGGTCCTGGTGGTGCGCAACGTGCCGGTGGTGGTGGCGCCGCTGTCCCAAGTACTCGGCCCGGACTGCCAGAAGCTGACCTTCACCGCGCACGCCGATCGGGTCACCGCCGAGTTCGTCGGCCTCAAATACGGACCCAACGCCGAAAAGCCCGGTTCACCGCTGACCGGGACCCGCAGCGGTTATGACTTCCGCCCGCAGAT